>NZ_LZIN01000038.1 GCF_001667375.1 Mycolicibacter sinensis
GCGCGCCGGGGGGGGGGGGGTGCTCCCCCCCCCCCCCCCCGGGCCCCGCGGGGGGCCCCCCCCCCGGGGGGCCCCCCCCCCGGGCCCGGGGGCCCCCCCCCCGCGCCCCCCGGCTATTCGTGGTTACTTACGGCCTTTTCGTGCCGTGGCCTTGGTGGCCTTCTTGGCCGGAGCCTTCTTGGCCGCCGTCTTCTTGGCGGTGGCCTTCTTGGCCGGAGCCTTGGTTGCGGCCTTGCGGGCCGGAGCCTTGGCCGCCGTCTTCTTGGCGGTCGCCTTCTTCGCCGGAGCCTTGGCCGCAGTCTTCTTGGCCGCCGTCTTCTTGGCCGCGGCCTTGGTTGCGGCCTTCTTCGCCGGAGCCTTCTTGGCCGCCGTCTTCTTGGCGGCGACCTTCTTGGCCGGAGCCTTGGCAGCCGTCTTCTTGGCGGCGGCCTTGGTGGCCTTCTTGGCCGGCGACTTCTTCGCCGCCTTCTTCGCGGCCGTGGTACCGGCACCGGCGCCACGCTTGACCGCGAGACCCTCGGACGGGACGCGCTGCGCGCCAGACACAATCGCCTTGAACTGCGCGCCCGGCCGGAACGCGGGGACAGACGTCGGCTTCACCTTGACCGTCTCACCGGTGCGGGGATTGCGGGCCACGCGCGCGGCGCGACGGCGGCGCTCGAACACGCCGAACCCGGTGATGGTGACGCTCTCACCCTTGTGGACGGCACGCACAATGGCATTGACGAAATGCTCCACGGCTTCTGTCGCCGACCGACGGTCGGTGTCCAATTCCTTTGTGAGCACCTCGATGAGCTCTGCTTTGTTCATCCAATCCCTCCGAAACCAGTGGCCCTCCTTGAGCCGACTAGAGCACACGGTAAACCCTGATACCACTGATATCCAAGAGCCACGCGCAATTTCAGATGAGATTATCGGCCAATTCCGCAATCCGGTTCCCGCCCTTGGCCGCTGACGAGAGGCGTTCAATCAACCGGAAATAGGCTTCCGGAGACCGTCACGAGACGGTCACGAGGCCGGCAAGGTCCGCGGTTTCCAGTCCGGCCGGGCCGCCTCAAAAGAATCGATTTCGTCGAGTTTCCGCAGCGTAAGGCCTATATCGTCAAGCCCTTCGGACAGTCGCCAGGCGGTGTAGTCGTCAATAGTGAACGCCACCACCGACGTTCCGGCGGTGATATTCCGATCTTGAAGATTGACAGTGATTTCCAGTCCGGGGCTTGCCTCGATGAGTTTCCAGAGCAGTTCCACGTCGTCCTGGGCCACCTGGGCCGCCAGCAACCCCGCCTTGCCGGCGTTTCCGCGGAAGATGTCGGCGAAACGCGAGGAGATCACCACCCGGAAGCCGTAGTCGAGCAGTGCCCACACCGCGTGTTCCCGCGATGAACCGGTGCCGAAGTCCGGCCCGGCAACCAGCACCGAACCTTGGTCGAACGGCTTGAGATTCAGGATGAACGACGGGTCGGTGCGCCAGGTGGCGAACAGGCCGTCCTCGAATCCGGTCCGGGTGATGCGCTTCAAATAGACCGCGGGAATGATCTGATCGGTGTCGACATTGGACCGCCGCAGCGGGACGCCGATTCCGGTATGGGTGTGAAAAGCTTCCATGACTAAACTCCTTTAAATACCGTGGCAGTCAGTTCAAGTCGGCAGGGGCCGACAGCGTCCCGCGGACCGCGGTGGCGGCGGCCACGACCGGAGACACCAGGTGGGTTCGCCCGCCTTTGCCTTGCCGGCCCTCGAAATTGCGGTTGGAGGTCGACGCGCAGCGCTGTCCCGGAGCGAGCTGATCCGGGTTCATTCCCAGGCACATCGAGCAGCCGGGCTGACGCCATTCGGCACCGGCGGCGGTGAAAACCTCAGCGAGCCCTTCGGCTTCGGCCTGGTTACGCACCCGCATCGATCCCGGCACGACGAGCATCCGCACCCCCTCGCAGACCTGCCGACCCCGCAGTACGTCGGCCACCGCGCGCAGATCCTCGATCCGTCCATTGGTGCACGACCCGACGAACACCGTGTCAACCGCGATCTCACGCATCGGCGTCCCGGGGCGAAGGTCCATGTAGGCCAACGCCTTCTCCGCGGCCCGCCGCGCGGCCTCGTCGGTGATCGTCTCCGGATCGGGCACCGCCGCACCCAGCGGCACCCCCTGGCCGGGGTTGGTGCCCCAGGTGACGAACGGGGTCAGTGCCGAGGCGTCCAAGAAGACCTCGGCGTCGTACACCGCACCGGGGTCGGTGCGCAGACGGTCCCAGTAGGTCACCGCGGCATCCCAGTCCGCGCCGGCCGGCGCATGCGGGCGGCCCCGCAGATACTCGTAGGTGGTCGCATCGGGAGCGACCATCCCGGCCCGGGCGCCGGCCTCAATGCTCATGTTGCAGATCGTCATCCGGGCTTCCATCGACAGCGCCTCGATGACACTGCCCCGGTATTCGATGACGTAGCCCTGGCCGCCGCCGGTTCCGATCTGGGCGATCACTGCCAGGATGATGTCCTTGGCGGTGACCCCCGCCGGCAATTGACCGCCTTCCCCTTCTACGGTGACCGCCATCGTCTTGAACGGCCGCAGCGGCAACGTCTGGGTGGCCAGCACGTGTTCGACCTCCGAGGTCCCGATGCCCATCGCCAGCGCGCCGAACGCACCGTGGGTCGAGGTGTGGCTGTCACCGCAGACCACGGTGGTGCCGGGCTGGGTGAGACCCAGCTGCGGCCCGATGATGTGCACGATGCCCTGGTCGATGTCGCCCATCGGGTGCAACCGGATGCCGAACTCGGCGCAGTTGTGCCGCAGCGTCTCGACCTGGGTACGCGACACCGGGTCGGCGATCGGCTTGTCGATGTCGATCGTCGGAACGTTGTGGTCCTCGGTGGCGATGGTCAGATCCGGGCGCCGCACTGCGCGGCCGGCCAAGCGCAGACCCTCGAACGCCTGCGGACTGGTTACCTCATGAACGAGGTGCAGATCGATGTAGATCAGGTCGGGTTCGGTTCCGCCGCCGGAGACCACGACGTGGTCGGCCCAGACCTTTTCGGCCAGGGTGCGAGGTTGCTGCGTCATTACCATTCTCACATTCTGAGACGTTAGTATCTAGATATGGGACAGCATAGCGGCATCGGCGTTTTGGACAAAGCCCTGGTGGTGCTGCACACGGTCGCCGAATCGCCGTGTGGGCTCGCCGAACTGTGCGATCGCACCGGCCTGCCTCGCGCGACCGCGCACCGCCTGGCCGCCGGACTCGAGGCGCACCGGCTGCTCGGGCGCGACGATGACGGCCGCTGGCAGATCGGTCCCGCGGTCACCGAACTGGCGGCCCGCGCCGATGATCCGCTGCGCGCAGCCGGCGCCGCGGTGCTGCCGCGGCTACGGGAGATCACCGACGAGAGCGTTCAGCTGTACCGCCGCGAGGGCTCCGCGCGGGTCTGCGTGGCAGCGCTGGAACCCCCTGCGGGGCTGCGGGACACGGTTCCGGTCGGCGCCCGGCTGCCGATGACGGCCGGCTCGGGAGCCAAGGTTCTCCTGGCCTACGCCGAACCGGCGCTCCAGCAAGAAGTGCTGGCGGAGGCCAAGTTCACCAGCCGCACCCTGGCCGACGTGCGCCGGCGCGGCTGGGCGCAGAGCGTCGCCGAGCGCGAACCGGGTGTGGCCAGCGTCTCAGCGCCGGTGCGCGACCAGCGCGGCACGGTGGTGGCGGCCATCTCGGTGTCGGGTCCGATCGACCGGATGGGACGACGCCCCGGCGCGCGCTGGGCGGCTGCACTGCTCGCGGCCGCCGAGGCACTCACCGCCCGGCTGTGACCCAGCCGCGTACGCCGTTGGCCACGCACCTGCCAGACTGCTGGGATGGGAACCAACCAGCGCGCGCAGATCGTCATGACCGACGCCGAGGTCGCCGACTTCGTCACCAGCCACCGCACCGGAACGCTGGCCACCATCGGCCCCGACGGCCAGCCGCACCTGACTGCGATGTGGTACGCGGTGCTCGACGGCGAGATCTGGCTCGAGACCAAGGCCAAGTCGCAGAAGGCGGTCAACCTGCGCCGCGATCCGCGCGTGAGCTTCCTGTTGGAGGCCGGCCAGACCTACGACACCCTGCGCGGGGTGTCGTTCGAAGGAGTCGCCGAGATCGTCGACGACCCGGAGACCTGCTTCCGGGTCGGCGTCAGCGTCTGGGAGCGCTACACCGGGCCCTACAGCGACGAGATGAAGCCGGGCGTCGAGGCGATGATGAACAACCGGGTGGCTGTGCGCATCGTCACACGGCGCGCCCGGTCCTGGGACCACCGCAAGCTGGGGCTGCCGGCGATGCCGCTGGCCGGTTCGACCGCGCCGACGAGCGCCTGAGCCCGCCCGAAATCCACAAAGGCCCGCACCTTGGTGCGGGCCTTTGATTTGTACCCCCGATGGGATTCGAACCCACGCTACCGCCGTGAGAGGGCGGCGTCCTAGGCCGCTAGACGACGGGGGCTAGAACATTTACGGGTTGTCAGCATAGCCCAACCCCAACGGCCCGCCTAATCGCTTGCGGCGGACCGGTTTTTGCTGGGGTACCAGGACTCGAACCTAGAATGGCTGAACCAGAATCAGCTGTGTTGCCAATTACACCATACCCCATTGGCTAGCCATAACCGCTGGTCACAGTGCCGGTCGGGCACTTCGAGCCAGCCGCTGTGGGCCGACGTGCAGACTACCAAACTTCTACCGCGAAGTACTCATCGCGCTTACCCGACGCCGTTACGGGCCGCCCGCAACCGCGCCAGGCTGCGTTCTGCGCCCAGCAGTTCCAGTGACTCGAACAGCGGCGGGCTGACCAACCCGCCGGTGACCGCGACCCGGACCGGACCGAACGCCTTACGCGGTTTGAGCTCCAGAGCCTCCAGCAACGCGGCCTTCAGCGCAGCCTCGATGGCCTCGGTGGTCCAGTCCCCCACCCCCTCCAGCGCGGCGATGGCGGCGTCCAGGACGGGGCCGGCCTCAGGCCCCAACTCCTTGGCGACCGCGCGCGGGTCCAGCGCGTAGGCGTCGTCGTTGAAGAACTTCAGCAGTCCCCAGGCGTCGCCGAGCACCACGATGCGGGTCTGCACCAGCGCCGCGGCCGTCGCAAAGGCGGCGCCGTGCAACCCGGTGTCATGACCATGGGTGTCGAAGTAGGCGCGCAGTCGGGTGGTGAAGTCTTGCGCGTCCAGCATCCGGATGTGCTCGGCATTGAGCGCATCGGCCTTCTTCTGATCGAACCGGGCCGGGTTGGAGTTGACGTCGGCCACATCGAAGGCAGCGACCATCTCGTCGAGACCGAAAACGTCGCGGTCGTCAGCGATCGACCAGCCCAGCAGCGCCAGGTAGTTCAGCAGCCCTTCGGGGATGAAGCCGCGGTCGCGGTGGGCGAACAGATTCGACTGCGGATCGCGCTTGGACAACTTCTTGGTTCCTTCGCCCAAAACCGTTGGCAGGTGCGCGAACTCCGGAATACGGTCGGCCACGCCGATGCGCATCAAGGCCTGATACAGCGCGATCTGCCGGGGGGTGGACGGCAGCAGGTCCTCACCGCGCAGCACATGGGTGATCTTCATCATCGCGTCATCGACCGGGTTGACCAGCGTGTACAGCGGATCCCCGTTGGCGCGGGTCAGCGCGAAATCGGGAACGGTGCCCGCCGGGAAGGTCGTCGGCCCGCGAACCAGGTCGTTCCAGCCCAGCTCGGTATCGGGCATCCGCAACCGCACGACGGGCCGGCGCCCCTCGGCCAGGTAGCCGGAACGCTGGTCATCGGTGAGGTCCCGGTCGAAGTTGTCGTAGCCCAGCTTGGGATTGCGGCCGGCGGCCAGGTGACGGGCTTCGACCTCGTCCGGCGTCGAAAAGGCCTCATAGGCCTCGCCGGCCGCCAGCAGCTGGGCAACCACGTCGCGGTGGATGTCGGCGCGTTGCGACTGCCGGTAGGGGCCGTAGGGACCGCCCACTTCGGGCCCCTCGTCCCAGTCCAGCTGCAACCAGCGCAGCGCGTCGAGCAACGCCAGATAACTTTCCTCGCTGTCGCGCTGCGCATCGGTGTCCTCCACCCGGAAGACCAAGGTGCCGCCGGTGTGCCGGGCGTAGGCCCAGTTGAACAGTGCGGTGCGGATCAGGCCGACGTGCGGTGTGCCGGTCGGAGATGGGCAGAACCGAACGCGAACAGCGGGTGCGGTCACGACTTTCCTTTGCGGATAACCGGATTAGTGAGGGTTCCGATGCCTTCGACGGAGACGGACACGGTGTCGCCGTGTTCGATGGGGCCGACGCCGTCGGGGGTGCCGGTGAGGATGAGGTCGCCGGGCAGCAGGGTCATCACCGCCGAGATCCACTCCACGATGGCGCCGATGTCGTGAATCATCAGCGAGGTCCGGCTGTCCTGCTTGACCTGCCCGTTGACCTCGGTGCGGATCGCCAGGTCGGTCGGGTCGAGGTCGGTGACGATCCACGGCCCGACCGGGCAGAAGGTGTCGTGCCCCTTGGCCCGAGTCCACTGGCCGTCGGATTTCTGCTGGTCCCGCGCCGACACGTCATTGCCGATGGTGTAGCCCAGGATGTTGTCGCAGGCCCGGGCCGCCGGAACGTCCTTGCACGGCCGCGAGATCACCACGGCCAGCTCGCCCTCGTAGTGGACCGGGGACGCATTGGCGGGCAGTTGAATCGGCACGTTCGGCCCGACGATCGCGGTGTTGGGCTTGAGGAACATGGTTGGGTTGGCCGGTGCGGCGCTACCCATCTCGGCGATGTGGGCCGCATAGTTCTTGCCGATGCAGACCACCTTGCTGGCCAGGATCGGGGCCAGCAGGCGCACGTCGGCCAGCGGCCAGGACCGGCCGGTGAACTCCGGTGTGCCGAACGGGTGCTCGGCGATTTCGCGAGCGGTCATCGCGGTCATGTCATCGGGCCGGTCCGGGTCACACTCCACACTGACGAAGGCGACGCCGTCCGGGCTGGCAATTCGGCCTAGGCGCATTCGAGCAAGCCTAGTGTTCGTGGCCAGCAGACACCGACTGGCATGTGGAACCATGACCAGGTGTCCACGGAGTCGATCAGCAGTGCTGCACGCTGGTCGGTGATGATCGTGGCGTTGGTGGCGACGCTGTGCTCGTTCGTGTTCATCAACGGCATCGCCTTCGTCATCCCGATGCTGGAGACCAAGCGGGACACCAATCTCGCGATGGCGGGTCTGCTGGCCTCGATGCCCAGCTTCGGCATGGTGCTGACGCTGTTCGCCTGGGGCGCCCTGCTGGACCGCATCGGCGAGCGGATCGTGTTGTCCGTCGGCTCCGCGCTGACCGCGCTGGCCGCCTTCGGGGCCGCGTCGATGCACTCACTGGTCGGGGTCGGCGCGTTTCTGTTTCTGGGCGGCATGGCCGCCGCCAGCGCCAACAGCGCCAGTGGCCGGCTGGTGACCGGTTGGTTCCCGCCGCACCAGCGCGGGCTGGTGATGGGGATCCGCCAGACGGCGCAGCCGCTGGGAATCGCCCTGGGAGCCGAGGTGATTCCGGAACTGGCCGAGCACGGTCTGGCGCGGGCGCTGATGTTCCCCGCGACGCTGTGCGCGGTGGCGGCGGTGGCGTGTGCCATCGGGGTGGTCGATCCGCCGCGGCGACCGCGGTCGGCGGCGACGGGCGCCGAGTTGTCCAACCCCTACCGCGGCTCGAAGGTGCTGTGGCGCATCCATGTGTCCTCGGCGCTGCTGATGGTTCCGCAGTGTGTGCTGGCCACCTTCATGCTGGTGTGGCTGATCGTCGACACGGACTGGTCGATCGCCGCCGCCGGCAGCCTGGTGACGGTGTCGCAGTTGCTCGGCGCCGCCGGGCGGGTGCTGGCCGGCCGATGGTCCGACCGGGTGCACTCGCGGCTGCGACCGATCCGCAGCCTAGCCGTCGCCGGGGCGGTGGCGATGGTGGTGCTCGGGGTGACCGATCATCTGCACTCCCACCTGGCCGAAGCCGCGATGGTCGTCGCGGCGGTGATCAGCGTGCTGGACAACGGGCTGTCGTCGACGGCGGTCGCCGAGATGGCCGGGCCGTACTGGAGCGGACGCGCACTGGGCACGCAGAACACCACCCAGCGCCTCACCGCCGGAATCGCGCCCCCGGTGTTCGGTGCATTGATCGGCGCCATCGGCTACCCCTTGGCCTTCGCGCTGTGCGGGCTGTTCCCGCTGGTTGCGTGGCGGCTGGTGCCGGTCCGCGCCGAGCCCGAGGGCCGCTCGGTGCTCGAGGCGCTGCGCACGCTGCGGGTGCCGCCCGGCCCGCCGCCCGACCCGTCGGTGAATCCGTGATCGCCTGCCCCGTACCGTCGATCAGATGACGGACCCGGCTGACATTCATCTTCGGACACCGACTGTGGCGGACGGCCCGGCCCTGTGGCAGATGGCCGTCGACAGCGCGACCCTCGACGTCAACGCGCCCTACGCCTACCTGCTGTGGTGCCGCGACTTCGCCGCCAGCTCGGTGATCGCCGAGGTCGGCGGCGAGCCGGCCGGCTTCGTCACCGGCTACCGCCGCCCGCAGCAGCCCGCAACGCTGATGGTCTGGCAGGTGGCGGTGAACGACGCGCACCGCGGCATAGGCCTGGCCGGCCGGATGCTCGATCATCTGGCGGCCGACCTGGTGGCCGACGGCGGCACGCACCTTGAGACGTCAATCACACCGGACAACGAGGCCAGCCGCCGTCTTTTCGGCGCTTTCGCGCGCCGCTGGGAGGCCGCCCTCGAGTGCTCCGAGCTGTTCGGGGCGGGTTTGTTCCCCGAGTCCCACTTGGCCGAGGAGCTGTTTCGGATCGGCCCGTTGCGGGTAGACACGCCACGTCGGTAGCAGCATCACAAGGTTGAGATAACAATTTGGTCTCGGTAAGGTCGCGACCGCGCAAAGTGAGCCCCGGCAAGGCAGCCGGGGGCATCCGAGCGGGGTGGTAGGTCGAGCCGAGATCACCCGCGGCACGAGTTTTAAATCGACCTGTCGTTCCGTTCCGTTGTATGTGACCGACGGACGGAGGAAGCCATGAGCATTTTCGAAAGCCTTGAATCCGAAGTACGGAGTTATTGCCGGTCCTGGCCGGTGACATTCGACCGGGCCAAAGGTTCCCGGATCTGGGACGTCGACGGCACCGAATACGTGGACTTCTTCGCCGGCGCCGGGGCGCTGAACTACGGCCATAACCATCCGGACCTGAAGGCGCCGTTGCTGGAGTACCTCAGTTCGGACCGGGTGGTGCACAGCCTCGACATGAACACGGTGGCCAAAGGTCAGTTCCTGGAGCGGTTCGAGGAGGTGATCCTCAAGCCGCGCGGGCTGGATTACAAGGTGCAGTTCCCCGGCCCCACCGGAACCAACGCGGTGGAGTCGGCGCTGAAGCTGGCCCGCAAGGTCACCGGCAAGGAAAGCATCATCAGCTTCACCAACGCGTTCCACGGTATGACGCTGGGTTCGCTGAGCGTCACCGGCAACTCGATGAAGCGCGGCGGCGCCGGCATCCCGCTGGTGCATGCCACCCCGATGCCCTACGACAACTACCTCGACGGCGTCACCCCCGACTTCATCTGGTTCGAGCGACTGCTGCAGGACAGCGGCAGTGGGCTCAACGAGCCGGCCGCGGTGATCGTCGAGACGGTGCAGGGTGAGGGCGGAATCAATGTCGCCCGGCTGGAATGGCTGCACGGGCTGGCCGAACTCTGCAAGCGCCACGAGCTGCTGCTGATCGTCGACGATGTGCAGATGGGCTGCGGGCGCACCGGGCCGTTCTTCAGCTTCGAGGCGGCCGACATCGAGCCGGACATCGTCTGCATGTCCAAGTCGATCAGCGGATACGGCCTGCCGATGGCGCTGACGCTGTTCAAGCCCGAGCTCGACGTGTGGGAGCCCGGCGAGCACAACGGCACCTTCCGCGGCCAGAACCCGTCGTTCGTCACCGCCACCGCGGCGCTGAACTTCTGGACCGACAACCTGCTGGAAAAGCAGGTGATCCGCAAGGGCGAGCAGATCGAACAGGCGCTGACCGAGGTGATCGAGCCCTTCGACGGGGTCCAGACCCGCGGTCGTGGGCTGATCCGCGGGGTGGCGTTCGACCGGCCCGAGTTGGCCGGCGCGGTGCAGAAGGAGGCGTTCGCTCGCGGCCTGCTGTTGGAGACCTCCGGACCGGAGGGTGAGGTGGTGAAGATGATGCCGCCGTTGGTCATCGACGACGACGACCTGGCCGAAGGCCTGACGATCGCGGCCCATGCGATCGAGGCTGTCGCCGCTAAAGAACTCACTACCTCAGGAGCCAAAGGATGATCGTTCGTACCCTCGCCGAGATCAAGGGCACCGACCGCGACGTGCAATCCAAGACCTGGAACAGCCAGCGGTTGCTGCTGGCCCGTGACGGGCAACGGTTCTCCATGCACGAGACCATCCTGTACGCCGGTACCGAGACCTCGATGTGGTACGCCAACCACGTCGAGGCGGTGTACTGCGTCGGCGGCGAAGGTGAGCTGATCAACGAGGAGACCGGTGAGGTGCACCCGCTGCGCGACGGCACCCTCTACCTGCTCGACGGGCACGAACACCACCGTGTTTCGGCCCACACCGACCTGCGCATGGTGTGTGTGTTCGACCCGCCGGTCACCGGTCAGGAGGTACACGACGAAACCGGCGCCTACCCCCTACTCACCGAGGAAACCCAGGAGACCGCTTCGTGACGACGGCCGTCACCGACCACTACCCCACCCGCAACAACGTCACCCTCGGCATCGAGCCGCGACACGACCCGGTGGTCTGGGGCGCGGCGGCCAACAGCGGGCCGCTGCCGGCGGCCGAGGTCGAGGCGTTCGATGCCGATGGATTCCTGGCCGTCGACGCCCTGGTGGACGCCGACGTGGTTGCCGACCTCCGCAATGAGCTGGACCGGCTGCGCGCCGACCCGGTGCTGGCGGCCGACGAGCGCTCGATCTGCGAGCGGGACAGCGGGCAGATCCGGTCGGTCTTCGAGGTGCACCGGATCAGCCCGGCGTTCGCCGCGCTCGTCGCCGACCCGCGTCTGGTCGGCCCGGTCCGCCAATTGCTCGGCTCGGAGGTCTACGTGCACCAGAGCCGGGTCAATTTCAAGCCGGGCTTTAACGGCCGGGAGTTCTACTGGCACTCCGACTTTGAGACCTGGCACGCCGAGGACGGCATGCCTGCCCCGCGGGCGATCAGCGTCTCGGTGGCCCTCACCGAGAACCTGGACAGCAACGGTTCGCTGATGATCATGCCGGGATCGCACCGCTGGTTCGTGTCCTGCCCGGACGAGACGCCGCCGGATCACTACCGTTCGTCGCTGAAGCAGCAGGAGATCGGCACACCCGACGACGACAGCCTGACCTGGATGGCCGAGCAGCACGGCATCCGCCAGATCACCGGCCCGCCCGGGTCGGCGGTGTTCTTCGACAGCAACTGCATGCACGGGTCGAGCAGCAACATCACCCCGTATCCGCGCTCGAACGTCTTCATCGTCTACAACAGCGTGGAGAACACTCTGGTGGAGCCGTTCGGCGCCGCCGCCCCGCGGCCGACCTTCGTCGCCAGCCGCACCTTCGACCCGGTGTAGGGACTGCTGTGGCGCGTTTCCTGTCGATCACGCTGACCGGCCGTGGCGTGTCGTGCCGCGCGCGGCTGCTCGACGACGAGGCGCCCCGGACCTGCGCCCTGGTCTGGGAGGCGTTGCCGCTCGCCGGCCAGGCCTACCACGGCAAGTACGCCCGCAACGAGGTCTACACGCTGTTGCCGCCGCTGGGCGACCCGGGGCGGGAGAACACCACGGTGACGCCGATCCCCGGCGACGTCTGCTTCTTCGGCTTCGACGCCGGCGACATCGGTAACCCCGCCTACGGTTACGACGAAGGCGGACAAGGGAAATCACCGATGGGCGCGACCGACCTGGCTATCTTCTACGGCCGCAACAACCTGCTGCTCAACGGTGACGTCGGTTGGGTGCCCGGCAATGTGTTCGCGACGATCGAAGAGGGTTTGGCCAAGATGGCGGCCGCGTGCAACGACCTGTGGATGGCCGGCGCGGTCGGCGAGCGACTGGCCTTCGCCCGCGCCTAGTTACCCCCTTCCCGGTTACCCCCTTCCCGCGAGCGTGCGTGTCCCCGGCCGACACGCCGTGCGGTTTACCGTTTTTGCGCACGCTCGCGTGAAAGGGGAACTCGTCAGAGGCCAAGCACGCGCTCGGCGAACAGTCCGGCCGCCAGCACCAGGTCGTCACTGTGCCGCGGACCGACGATCTGTAGGCCGATCGGCAGACCCTCGGCGGTCTTACCGATCGGGATACTCAGCGCCGGCTGCTGAGTCATGTTGAACGGGTAGGTGAATGGCGTCCACTGGGCCCACCAGCGCAGGCCCGAATCGATCGGCACGTCGTGCCCGGCGGCGAAGGCCGGGATCGGCACCGTCGGCGTGAGCAGCAAATTGTGGCGTTCGTGGAAGCGCCCCATGGCCATTCCCAGGTCCACGCTGACCTGACGGGCGGCCAGATAGTCGACAGCCGACACCGCCAGGCCTCGGTCCCACATCTCGGCCAGGCCGGAATCGACCAGCCCGCGGTCCTTTTCGTGGCCGCGCAGGCTGCCGGCCGCCCCGGTCGCCCACAGCACCTCGAAGGCATCGATCGGATCGGCGAAACCGGGATCGGCGACCAGGACGTTGAGTCCGGCGACGGCGAGCGCCTGCACCGCCGCGGCAACCGCGGCCTCGATCTGCGGGTCGACGTCGACATAGCCAAGCGTCGGCGAGTAGGCGACGTCCAGGCCGACCACCTCGCGCCGGACTTCGCCACGGTAGGTGGTCAGGGTCGGCGGTAGCGACGTCGGGTCCCGGTGATCGGGTAGCGCGATGATGTCCATGAGCACTGCGGCGTCCTCGACGGTCCGGGTGAGCGGCCCGGCGTGGGCCAATGGCCCGAACGGGCTGATCGGATACATCGGGACCCGTCCGTGGGTGGGCTTGAAGCCGACCACGCCGCAAAAACTCGCCGGGATGCGGATGCTGCCCCCGCCGTCGGTGCCGATCGCCAACGGCGCCATCCCGGCGGCCACCGCGGCCGCGCTGCCGCCCGACGACCCACCCGCGGTGCACGTGGTGTCCACCGGGTTGCGGGTGATGCCGCTCCGGGGGCTGTCGGTGACCCCCTTCCACGCCAGCTCCGGGGTGGTGGTCTTGCCCAGCAGCACCATGCCGTCGTCACGCATCTTGCCGACCGCCGGGCTGTCGTCGGGCCACGGCCCGGCGGCGTCGGCAAGCAGCGATCCGCGCAGGGTGGGCCACCCGGCGGTGCGGAACACGTCTTTGACCGCGACCGGCACCCCGTCGAGCAGGCCCTTGGTGTAGTTGCCGCTCCAGCGTGCTTCGGACTTACGGGCCGCCGACAGGGCGGCCTCCTCGTCGACCAGGCAGAAGGCGTTGACCTCGCCATCGCGCTCGGCGATCGCCGCGATCGCCGCGGCGGTTGCCTCAACCGGCGAGAGCTCACCGGAGGTGTAGGCGGCAACCAGTTGCAGCGCGGTCAGTTCGGTGGGATGAGTCATGTGCACGCCTCCTCAACCGGTTCCGTTCGGCGTGGTCGTCGACGGCGCGTAACCGCGGCGTTTATCGATGACGTTGTGCAGCGGCTGGCCGGACACGTACCGCCGGAAGTTCGCAATGAACTGTTGCTGCAAGGCGTTTCGCCAACCCGTGATGTCGCCACTGTGGTGCGGGGTCAGGCGCACGCCCGGAGCGCTCCACAGCGGGTGGTTCGGCGGCAGCGGCTCGGGGTCGACGACATCGAGCGCCGCGCCGGCAAGGGCGCCGGCGTGCAGGGCCGACACCAACGCCTCGGTGTCGATCAACTCACCGCGACCGACGTTGATCAGCCGGGCGGTCGGGCGCATCGCGGCCAGCGCGCCGGCGTCGACCATGCCGCGGGTCTGCGGCGTCAATGGCGCGGCCAGCACCACGTAGTCGGCATCGGCGACCGCGGCCGGCACGTCGGTGGTGATCGCCCCGAAGTCGGGATCCGCACGCGCTGAACGCCCGACGCCGCGTACCGACATTCCGACCGCACGCAGCAGCCGCGCGATGGCCCGGCCGACCGGCCCGGGGCCGACGATGGTGACCGACGCACCGGCGACCCTCTCGGTGTCGAAGTGTTGCCACCGCCGGTCGCGCTGGGCCTCCCCGGACCGCCGGAAGTCCTTGGCGAAGGCCAGGATCTGTCCCAGCACGTATTCGGCGATGGGCTCTTCGAAGATGCCGCGGGAATTGGTGACCACGACGTCGCTGTCGATCAGGCCGTCGAACAGCACCGCGTCCACCCCGATGGCGGCAACCTGAACCCAGCGCAGCGCATCAACGGCCGGCCACACCGATTCCAGTGCCGGAGAGGAGAAGTCGTACAGGAACAGCACGTCGGTGCCGGTGATCGCCCCGGCCAGCCGCGCCGACGGAACCATCCGCAGCTCGGCGTCTGCGCTGATCGATTCGAGTAGGGCGGGAACCGACTCTCCGTGCTGGACGGTTACCACCGGCCGCGCGTCCACATTGACACGGTAAAAACCGATCGTATGATTGTCAACAATCCAGGGCTGGCCTGGGGGTGGAACGTCAGTATGGGGAAACCCATGGATCTGTCCCTGTTTCCGGGAGTGCCGGATTTCGACGGGCTGGTCGATCAGCGCGATGTCGGCATCATCGCGCCCTTCGATCTGGCGATCGAGCGTGAGCTGTGGCGCTGGATCCCCGCCGAGGTGGCGCTGCACCTGGCGCGCACCCACTACGAACCGGTGCCGGTGAGCCGGGCGATGGCCGAACTGGTCTCCGACACCAACCACCTGCAGGCCGCCACCCGCGACGTTCTGCACGTCGAGCCGGAGGTGGTCGCCTACCTGTGCGCATCGGGCAGCTTCATCCGCGGCGTCGACTACGAGAAGACCCTGGTCACCGCGATCGAAACGGCGGGCGCCGAGGCCGCGGTCACCACCTCGGGGGCACTGGCCGAGGCGCTCATCGCGCTGGACATCTCCCGGGTGTCCGTGCTGACCCCCTACGACGCCGAACTCACCGATCTGCTGCGGGCATTCTTGACCGAGCTGGGGGTGACCGTGCTGCACTCGGATCACCTCGGCCTGGGCGGCGGCATCTGGAAGGTGAACTACCGGACGGTGGCCGAACGGATTCTCGCCGCCGACCGTCCCGACGCCCAGGCGATCTTCGTCAGCTGCACCAATCTGCGCACCTACGACATCATCGCGCCGCTGGAGGAGATGCTCGGCAAGCCGATCCTGACGGCGAACCAACTGACGATGTGGGCGTGCCTGGGCCGGATGAACCTGCCGATGATGGGCCCCGGCAAATGGCTGCGGGACGTCTTCACCGGAGCCCCGCCATGAGCGGCGTCGGCTGCGTGGGTTTTATCTATCCTGATCACGCCGCGGAATCCGACTACGGCCACGCCGGCCGGCTGCTCGGGATAGAACTACCCGTCGTGCACATCTACGGCACCGACCTGCACGCCGTGCCGGAGCTGATGGATCTCGGCAGCCCGGCCAAGCTCGCGCAGGGCGCCGCGCTGCTGGCGCCGCGGCGGCCCGCCGCCGTGGTCTGGGCCTGCACCTCGGGCAGCTTCGTGTTCGGCCCCGGCGGCGCCGCCGACCAGGTCGACCGGCTGGCCGCCGAGGCCGGGGTGCCCGCCTCGAGCACGTCGTTCGCCTTCGTACACGCCCTGGCCGCTTTGGGCTGCCGACGCGTTGCGGTCGCCGCCAGCTATCCGCGCGACATCGCCGAACTGTTCGCGGATTTCATCGCCGCCCATGGTGTCACCGTTGCGGCGATGGGAGATGCCGGTATCCCCACCGCCGCCGAGGTCGGCCGCCTCACCCGGTCGCAGATCCGGGACCTCGCGCTGGGCAATGACGTGCCGGGCACCGATGCGCTGTTGATCCCCGACACCGCCATGCACACCATCGCCCAGGTCGACGAGCTCGAGCGGCTGCTCGGCAAGCCGGTGCTGACCGCCAACGCGGTGACGGTGTGGGAGGGTCTGCGCATCGCCGGAATAGCGGGGCGGGCAACGGGTCTCGGCAAGTTGTTCGAGGTCAGCCCATGACACTGTCACGAGACGCCGGGTTCGAGCCGTTGAGCAGGCCCTCCACGCCGGAGCTGATTGCCGAGCGGCTCCGCGCGGCGATCATCCGCGGCCGGCTGGCGCCGGGCCAGCAGCTCGGCGAGGCGAGTTTGGCCGCGCAGTTCGAAGTGTCCCGCGGTCCGTTGCGCGAAGCGATGCAGCGTCTGGTGGCCGAGGGGCTGCTGCGCAGCGAACGCAATCGGGGCATCTTCGTCGTCGAGCTCACCGACGACGACGTGCGCGATGTCTACCAGGCACGCAAGACCATTGAACGGGCCGCCGTGACCGAAGTGCTGCACGGCGATCCGGGGGCCGCCGCGACCCGGCTGCGCGCACCGGTGGAGGCCATGCGGGTTGCCGCCACCCGGGGTGACGAGGCCGCAGTGGCCGACGCCGACCAGGAGTTCCACGAGGTGCTCGTCGATTGTGCGGGCAGCCCACGGTTGCACCGGGCGATGCGCACCCTGTTGTCGGAGACCCGGATCCTGCTCGGCGAACTCGAAGAGGCCTACCCCGACCTGGGTGAACAGGTCACCGAACATGTGGTGTTGCGCAAGGCGATCGGCGACGGCAACGAAGCCGTCGCGATCCGGCTGATCGAGGAGCACATGGACGATGCGGTCCGCCGGCTGCTGGTGCGGCGTGCGACGATCACCGGGTGACCGCTGACGCGATAAGTAGCGCGCGCCGCTGGTCGATCCTGGGATTGGCACTGACGGCCACCATGTGCGCCAGCGTGTTCATCAACGGTGTGGCGTTCCTCATCCCCACCCTGCACAGCGACCGCGGCCTGGATCTGGCTCGGGCCGGGCTGCTGTCCTCGTTGCCGAGCTTCGGTTTGGTGATGACGCTGATCGCCTGGGGTTATCTGGTGGACCGGCTGGGTGAGCGGCTGGTGCTGGTAACGGGCTCGGCGCTGACCGCGCTGGCGGCATTCGGAGCCGCGACCGCTTCTTCAGGGGGCTCGCTTACCGCGACCGGCGCCTTCCTGCTGCTGGGCGGAATGGCGGCGGCCAGCAGCAACACCGCGAGCGGCCGACTGGTGGTGGGATGGTTTCCCGCGCATCAGCGCGGCATGGCGATGGGCATCCGACAGACCGCACAACCCTTGGGAGTCGCGCTGGGCGCCTTGGTGATTCCGCGCCTGGCCGAACACCACGGCATCGGCGTGGCGTTGCTGTTCCCGGCTGCGGTGTGTGCGGTGGCGGCGCTGGCCTGCGCGGTGGGGGTAACTGACCCGTCTCGTCCACCGCGCACCGGCGCACCGCCCGAGCACCTGGCCAACCCCTACCGCGGGTCGGTGTTGCTGGTGCGGATCCACGCGATGTCGGTGCTGCTGGTGGTGCCGCAGGTCATGGTGTGGACGTTCATGCTGGTGTGGCTGATGTCCGAGCGGGGCTGGTCGGCTGGCGCGGCCGGCGTCCTGGTCACCGTCAGCCAACTGTTGGGAGCGGCAGGCCGGATCGGGGCCGGACGCTGGTCGGATCGGGTCGGGTCCCGGCTACAGCCGGTGCGCACCATCGCCGTCGCCGCTGCGCTGACCATGCTGGCGCTCGCGGTGGCCGCCTGGGCCGGCTCGCCGATCAGTGTGGCGCTCATCGTGGTGGCGTCGGTGATCACGGTGTCGGACAACGGATTGGCGTTCACCGCGATCGCCGAGATCGCCGGCCCATTCTGGAGTGGGCGGGCGTTGGGCGCCCAGAACACCAGCCAACACTTCGCGGGCGGGTTGGCGCCGCCGTTGTTCGGCACCCTGATCGGCGTGGCCGGCTATCCCCTGGCGTTCGCGGTCTGCGCGCTGTTCCCGCTGGCCGCGCTGCCGGTGGTGCCCGCCGACCCCGAAGAGCGAACGCGGAATGCTTAGAGCAGTCCCAGGATCCGGTCGCCGGTGGCGACGGTGGACAGCTTCTGCCCGCCGCGGGTAGCCAGGTGCTTCTCGACGGCCGCGTCCACCCGGTCGGCGGCGGCGTGCTCACCGATGTGGTTGAGCAGCATGGCCACTGACGTCACCGCCGCGGTCGGGTCGGCGATGCCCTGCCCGGCGATGTCGGGGGCGCTGCCGTGCACCGGCTCGAACATCGACGGATTGGCTCCGGTGGCGTCGATGTTGCCGCTGGCCGCCAGCCCGATTCCGCCGCACACCGCCCCGGCCAGGTCGGTGATGATGTCGCCGAACAGGTTGTCGCTGACGATCACATCGAACCGGCCGGGATCGGTGACCAGGTAGATGGTGGCGGCGTCGACGTGGGTGTAGGCCGTCTCGACGTCCGGATAGTCCTTGCCGATCTCGGCCACCGTGCGCGTCCACAGCGACCCGGCGTAGGTCAGCACATTGTTCTTGTGCACCAGGGTCAGGTGCTTGCGCCGGGCGCGCGCCTTCTCGAACGCGAAGCGCACCACCCGAGCCACGCCGTAGGCGGTGTTGACGCTGACCTCGGTGGCGACCTCGTGCTCGGTGCCGACCCGCAGCGCCCCGCCGTTGCCGGTGTAGGGGCCCTCGGTGCCTTCGCGCACCACCACGAAGTCGATGGCCGGCGGATCGGCCAGCGGGCTTGTCACCCCCGGGTAGAGCCGGCTGGGGCGCAGGTTGACGTGGTGGTCCAGGGCGAACCGGGCGTGCAGCAACAGGCCGCGCTCGAGCACGCCCGAGGGCACCGACGGGTCGCCGATCGCCCCGAGCAGGATCACGTCGTGGCCCCGGAGTTCGTCGAGCACCGAGTCCGGCAGCACCTCACCGGTGGCGTGATAGCGCTTGGCGCCCAGGTCGTAGCTGGTCTTCTCGGTGCCGGGCAGCACCGCGTCGAGCACCTTCACGGCTTCGGCGATGACCTCCGGGCCGATGCCGTCACCGGGGATGACCGCGAGTTTGACGCTCATGACAGGTCGACCTGCTCAATCACGTTGGCGCTGACGGCCGCACTGATCGCCGACTGCACCTCGGCGGGCACCGGGCGGTCCACCCGCAGCAGGATCGTCGCCGCCGGCCCCTCGGCGTCTTCGGAGAGCTGCGCGGCATGGATGTTGATACCCGCCGATCCCAGCAGGGTGCCGATCTTGCCCAGCGCGCCGGGCTGATCGGAGTAGTTGATGATCAGGTTGACGCCCTCGGCCCGCAGATCGAAGTTGCGGCCGTTGACGGTGACGATCTTCTCCACCAGCTGCGGACCGGACAGCGTGCCGGCCACCATGACCGCCGACCCGTCGGCGGTGACGGCCCGCAGTTCGACGACGCTGCGATGGTTGGGACTTTCGGAGGCGGTGCCGATCTCGGCGTCCACCCCGCGGTCGGCGGCCAGGGCCGGCGCGTTGACGAACGTCACCGGGTCCTCGATGACCGCCGAGAACAGTCCGCGCAGGGCCGAAAGCTTCAGTATTCCAACATCTTCGGACGCCAGCTCGCCGCGTACCTGCACGCTCAGGGAGACCGGCGGCCCATCGGAAAGCACGCCGGCCAGCAGGCCGAGCTTGCGCACCAGGTCCAGCCAGGGTGCGACCTCCTCGTTGACCGCGCCGCCGCCGACGTTGACCGCGTCCGGCACGAATTCGCCGGCCAGCGCCAGCTTCACGCTCTTGGCGACATCGGTGCCGGCCCGGTCTTGTGCCTGGGAGGTGGAGGCGCCCAGGTGCGGGGTCACCACCACCTGCGGCAGGTCGAACAGTGGCGAGTCGGTGCACGGCTCGGTGGCGAACACGTCCAGGCCGGCGCCGCGGACATGGCCGCCGGCGATGGCCTCGGCCAGGGCGGCCTCGTCGATCAGCCCGCCGCGGGCGGCGTTGACGATGATCACCCCCGGCTTGGTCTTGGCCAGCGCCTCCTTACCGATCAGGCCCGCCGTCTCGGGGGTCTTGGGCAGGTGCACCGAGATGAAGTCGGCGCGGGCCAGCAGCTCATCCAGCGACAGCAGCTCGATGCCCAGCTGGGCGGCCCGCGCGGCCGACACGTACGGGTCATAGGCGACGATGTGCGCGCCGAACGCGGCCAGGCGCGCCGCGACCAGCTGGCCGATCCGGCCCAGTCCGACCACGCCGACGGTGTGGTCGAAGATCTCGGTGCCCGAGAACGACGAGCGCTTCCACTCGCGGCCGTGCAGGGAGGCGTTGGCGGCCGGGATTTGTCGGGCGGCGGCCAGCATCAGCGCGATCGCGTGCTCGGCGGCGCTGTGGATGTTCGAGGTCGGAGCGTTGACCACCAGCACGCCGCGCGCGGTGGCGGCGTCGACGTCGACGTTGTCCAGGCCGACACCGGCGCGCGCCACGATCTTGAGCTTGGTGCCGGCGGCGAGTACCTCGGCATCGACGGTGGTTGCCGAGCGCACCAGCAAGGCGTCGGCGTCGGGGACGGCCGCCAGCAGCTTCTCCCGGTCCGGGCCGTCGACCCAGCGCACTTCGACCTGGTCACCCAGGGCGGCCACGGTGGATTGGGAAAGTTTGTCAGCGATCAGAACCACGGGCAGAGTCACCCGAACAGCCTAACGATGGCTGCCTGGACGCCGAAGCCGGGCGGTCACGCCCTCGCCACGAGCCGCGGGACGGTCGGTTCACCCGGGGTCAGGCGAGTCGAGCGGAAGTGGGCCTTGATGCCAGCGACCCAGCGCCGGCACCGCTCGGTGAGCCGATAGTCCTTGGTCTGCAGGTGCCCGCGGGTGACCAGCACGCCGAGTTCGGCGCCCTTGCAGCGCACATCGCCGGGCGCCGCGATGCGCATGTAGAACGCCTCCGACTCGTCCATCAGCGAAGCCCAGTCGTTGGCGGGACGGGCAAACAACACCCGTCCGTCGTCGTCGAGCCGCCACACCCCGGTGCGCGGCGTCGCGGTCAGCAGCTCGACGTGCGAGGAGGTCTCCCAGATCATCAGCTGCCCCCAGACGTCGTCGTCGCCGTAGCCGCGTTCCCAGCGCGAGTTGAGCTCGTCGACGTCGAGGTCGTATTCCACGTCCAGGTATTCGAGCAGGTGGAACAGGAACAACGGCACGTCGGCGTAGGCCTCGGTGGTCAGGTTCGTCATCGGGCTCACTCCGCTCAGACGGGGATTCACCTCGCCGAGATACAGCTCGCCGGAGTCCAGGTCGCGCAGCAGGTCCACCTCGAAGTAGCCACGGTATCCCTCGCGCCCCAAACAGCCGCCCAGCTTGCTCACCATCTCCCGCGCGGCGTGCGTCTGCGGCGGTGTCAGCGCCCCGCGCCACACGTCATTGCCGCACCACCCGCCCTTGTACGGGGTCAGCTCTGAATAGCCGACCAAGCTGGTCATGGCCGGGCCGACCACGGTGCCGTGCCGGGTCAGCGCGCCCTCCAGGCACACCTCGACATTGCGGATGCGCTTCATCACCTTGAGTTCCTGTCCGACTAGGGCCTCGGCATACCGGTCCCAGTCGCGTTGGCCGCGCAGAAAGTACGTCGTCGTGCCGGCGTCGCCGTAGGCGGCCTGGACGACGAGGTTCTCCCCCAGCCCGGCACCGTGGGCCAGCGCCAACAGGTCGTCATAGGAACCGGCCCGCCCGATCACATGGGGCACGCTCGACACGCCCGCCTGCTGAGCCAGGCGCGTCATGACGATCTTGGAACCCAGACGATGCCGCAGCTCCCATCCCGGCTGCATGACCTCCAGCTCCACTTCGTGGGCCAGAGCCTGGGTCGCCTCGTCGAGCATCACGAAGCAGGCCTTGCCGCCGGGCCCTTGGTGCGCGATGAACTCGAGTGTCTCCGGATCACGCAGCAGGTAATTGCACACATCCTGCATGGAGTCGAAGTCCATCCGGTTGCGCCGGCGGGGGACGAACACCCGCGGATGCTCGCCTTCGAACGAGTCGAAGTACGTCAGGTAGAAGAAGTTGCGCACCCAGCGGTCGATGCCGAGCAGGTTGAACGGGGTCGGCGAGATGAAGTACAGCGGGACGGTGTTGGTGTGAAAGAACGCGCGGATGTCGGACAACCCGCGCAGCGGGGGGCGCGGCTCGGGCTGCGACCCACCGGCGTGCATCCCTCAAGTCTGCACCGGCCGCCGTGCATAGCGAGAAAATCGGCCCCGACCGCCGCGCGAGCGTGCGTAGTCCCGGTCTCGGCACGGAGTGTCGGACCGGGGACACGCACGCTCGCGCAGAAGGTGGCGCAGAGGGTGACTAGGCCGTCTCGGTGATGGGCCGGTCCACCCAGCTCATCAGGTCGCGCAGCTTCTTGCCGGTGACCTCGATCGGGTGCTCGGCGTTGGCCTTGCGCAGCCCCTCGAGTTCCTTGTTGCCGCCTTCGACGTTGGCGACCAGGCGCTTGACGAAGGTGCCGTCCTGGATGTCGGAGAGGATGTCGCGCATCCGCTGCTTGGTGTCGGCGTCGATCACCCGCGGCCCGGACAGATAGCCGCCGTACTCCGCGGTGTCGGAAACCGAGTAGTTCATCCGGGCGATGCCGCCCTCGTACATTAGGTCGACGATCAGCTTGAGCTCGTGCAGCACCTCGAAGTAGGCCATCTCCGGGGCGTAGCCGGCCTCGACCATGACCTCGAAGCCGGCCTTGACCAACTCCTCGGTGCCGCCGCACAGCACGGCCTGCTCACCGAACAGGTCGGTCTCGGTCTCCTCCTTGAAGGTGGTCTTGATGACGCCGGCCCGGGTGCCGCCGATGCCCTTGGCGTACGACAGCGCCAGCGCCTCACCGGCGCCGGTCGGGTCTTGGGCGACCGCGATCAGCGAGGGCACGCCCTTGCCGTCGACGAACTGGCGGCGCACCAGGTGCCCCGGCCCCTTCGGTGCGACCATCCCGACGGTGATGTCGGCGGCCGGCTTGATCAGGCCAAAATGGATGTTCAGGCCGTGGCCGAAGAACAGTGCGTCACCCGCCTTCAGGTTGGGCTCGATGTCGTTCGTGAAGATCTCGGCCTGCGCGGTGTCGGGCGCCAGCAGCATGATCACGTCGGCCCACTTGGCGACCTCGGCCGGGGTGTCGACCTCCAGGCCCTGTTCGGAGACCTTGGCCCGCGACTTGGAGCCCTCCTTGAGGCCCACCTTCACCTGCACGCCGGAGTCGCGCAGGCTCAGCGAGTGCGCGTGGCCCTGGCTGCCGTAGCCGATCACACCGACCTTGCGGCCCTGGATGATCGACAGGTCGGCGTCGTCGTCGTAGAACATCTCAACTGCCACTTTGTGTCACTTCTTTCTATCTTTTCTGGGGGACTATTTGGTCGTGCCGATGCCGCGTGGACCGCGGGACAACGATACGAGACCCGATTGGACGATCTCGCGGATGCCATAGGGCTCCAGCACCCGCAGCAGCGCCTCGAACTTGGCCGGGGTGCCGGTGGCTTCGATGATCAGCGATTCCGGCGAGACGTCGATCACCCTGGCGCGGAACAGGTTCACCGCCTCGACGATCTGCCCGCGGGTACCGGCGTCGGCGCGGACCTTGATCAGCGCGATCTCGCGGGAGACCGAGTTGTCGTCTTCCTGCTCGACGATCTTGATGACGTTGATCAGTTTGTTGAGCTGCTTGGTGATCTGCTCCAGCGGGGTGTCCTCCACCGAGACGACGATCGTCATCCGCGACATGTTCTTGGTCTCGGTGGCGCCGACGGCCAGTGACTCGATGTTGAAGCCGCGCCGGGAGAACAGCGCGGCGACCCGGGCGAGCACGCCGGGCTTGTCCTCGACCAGCACCGAGAGGGTGTGCGTCTTCCAGGCGGTGGTCATCAGGCGTGTCCTTCGTTGTCTTCGTCGTCGAACAGCGGCCGGATACCGCGGGCGGCCTGGATCTCGTCGTTGCTGGTGCCGGCGGCCACCATCGGCCACACCTGCGCGTCGGCGCCGACGATGAAGTCGATCACCACCGGGCGGTCCGTGATCGCCCGGGCCGCCTTGATCACGTCTTCGACGTCTTCTTCACGGTCGCAACGCAATCCGACGCAGCCGTACGCCTCGGCCAGCATCACGAAGTCGGGAATGCGGTGCGAGTGGGTGGCCAGGTCGGTCTGGCTGTACCGCTCCCCGTAGAACAGGGTCTGCCACTGCCGCACCATGCCCAGGTTGCCGTTGTTGATCAGCGCGACCTTGATCGGGATGCCCTCGATCGCGCAGGTCGCCAGCTCCTGGTTGGTCATCTGGAAGCAGCCGTCGCCGTCGATCGCCCACACCTCGGCGTCCGGGCGGCCCATCTTGGCCCCCATCGCCGCCGGGATCGCGAAGCCCATGGTGCCCAGTCCCCCGGAGTTCAGCCAGGTGCGCGGCTTCTCGTACTTGACGAACTGCGCCGCCCACATCTGGTGCTGGCCCACGCCGGCGACGTACAGCGCCTCGGGTCCGGCGATCTGGCCCAATTTCTCGATCACGAACTCCGGGCCGAGGCTGCCGTCGCTCTGCGGGCCGTAGCTCAGCGGATAGGTGGAGCGCACGTCGTCGAGGTAGGCCCACCACTCATCCAGGTCCAGCGCCAGCTTCTCGGTGCGCAGCGCGGCGATCAATTCGGTGATGACGGCCTTGACGTCGCCCACGATCGGCACGTCGGCATGCCGGTTCTTGCCGATCTCGGCCGGGTCGATGTCGGCGTGGATGACCTTGGCGTCCGGGGCGAACGAGTCCAGCTGGCCGGTGACCCGGTCGTCGAAGCGGGCGCCGAGGGTGATCAGCAGATCAGAGCGCTGCAGGCCGGCCACCGCCGACACCGTGCCGTGCATGCCGGGCATGCCCAGGTGCTGGCGGTGACTGTCCGGGAAGGCGCCGCGCGCCATCAAGGTGGTGACCACCGGGATGTTGGTCAGCTCGGCCAGCTCACGCAGCTCCGCGCAGGCGTCGCCGCGGATCACCCCGCCGCCGGTGTAGAGCACCGGCCGGCGCGCCGCGGCGATCAGCCTGGCGGCCTCCCGGATCTGCCGGTTGTGCGGTTTGGTGGTGGGCTTGTAGCCGGGCAGGTCCAGCTTCGGCGGCCAGGCGAAGGTGCACTGGCCCTGCAGGATGTCCTTGGGGATATCAACCAGAACTGCTCCAGGCCGTCCGCTTGCCGCGATGTGGAATGCCTCGGCGATCACCCGGGGGATGTCGTCGCCGTTGCGGACCAGGAAATTGTGCTTGGTGATCGGCATGGTGATGCCGGAGATGTCGGCCTCCTGGAAGGCATCGGTGCCGATCAAGGACCGCCCGACCTGACCGGTGATGGCGACCACCGGGATCGAGTCCATCTGCGCGTCGGCCAGCGGGGTGACCAGGTTGGTGGCACCCGGCCCCGAGGTGGCCATCATGACCCCGACCCGCCCGGTGGCGTGCGCATAGCCACTGGCGGCGTGCCCGGCGCCCTGCTCGTGACGGACCAGCACGTGGCGCAGTTTCTTGGAGTCGAACAGCGGGTCATAGACCGGCAACACCGCTCCACCGGGGATACCGAAGATGACGTCGACGTCGAGTTCCTCCAGCGACCGGATCACCGACTGGGCGCCGGTCAGCTGCTCGGGTGCGACGCGCCGGACCGCGGGTTTGGCTTTCTCGGCGGAGGGGGCCCCGTAGGCCGGCTGCGGCCCCTCGGTTGCGGCCGACCGCTGCGACGGTCGCGTGGTGGGTGCGCTCACGGTTTCCTCTTTGTCTCTGGTGAACTGGACTGGTGGCAACAAAAAACCCCCGCCAGCTCAGCTGCTGCACGAGGGTTGCGCGTTGGTGGTTGAAAGCTCAGGCAACAACCAACGCGCAGGGGGTTACTACGAGCATGCCGTTGTCCATAGCCAAAGACGGTAGTCGCTGCACCGACCGGGCGTCAAATGACTCGGTCGGTGTACTTCAGTGCAAATGGCCGGCGAGCACTCCTTGCTCACCGAACAGCGCCGCCGTCCACTGCTCCAGTAGCGCGGTGTTGTCGTGGTCGTCGGGGTGGAAGCCAGGCCGCATGTACTCCCCCAGCCGGCGGAAGACTGCGCGAGTCAAGAACGGCGAGTGCCGCAGGGCCGCAAAACTGCGGACGAGTCGCACCGGGTGATAGGCGGCCCGGTCGGCGAAGAGCGAGATGAGGGTGTTCGTCACGACAGCGAGGGGAAAACTGAAGCGGATTATCCGCATCGTCCGGATGCGCCGGGTCTCGTCACCCCCGACCGCGCGATAGACGTCGAAGGCCACCGAGCGGTGCTCGGATTCCTCGATGGCGTGCCATAGCAGCATGGATCGCACTTCGGTGTTGCCGAGCAGGGCCTGGGCCCGCTCATCAGTGAGCAGGGTCTCGGCGAACACGGCGGTGAAATGTTCGAGCGCGGCAGTGATGGCAAGGCACGTCAGCGGGGAGAACCGTCGTTCGATGGCTTTCTGGCGGCGGTTCACCAGCCGGTCGATCCTGCGGGTCGGGTAACCCATCTCATGCAGTCGCTCATTGAGTGCACGGTGCTCGCGCCCGTGGGTGACCTCCTGGCCGATGAATCCCTTGACCTGATCTTTGAGGTCGGGGTCGGTGATCTGGTCGGCGTAGCGACGCACCGAACGAATGAAGAAGTCCTCGCCCTCGGGGAACACCGCCGACAGGTGCGCGATCATGTGGCTCATCACCAGGTCACCCTGGACGAAGTGGCGATCCAGGGCCGCCACCGGGTAGTTGAACCGGATGCGACGCGGCTGTACCGCCGGGTGGCGGTTCTCGTTGGCGGTCATGACTCTCTCTCGGGTTGTCGGTCTGCCGGGCCGGCCACCAGCGGTCGGGCCAGCGTCTTGAAAGTGTCGAGAATGTCGTTGGCGGCCAACGGTTCGTAGCCGTCGATCAGGCGCGACATCGCCAGGCCGTTCATGAGCGCGAAAGCCATCTGCAGCCCGACGCGCGACTGCGGCGTGGCGGTACTGTCCGGGCCGGCGGGGGCCAGCAGTTGGGCGTACACCCGTTCGCAGGCCTCCGCGAACTGCCGGTCGGTTTCGATGATCGCCGGCGCCAGATCGGGGTCGGTCCGAGCCGCCACCCACAATTCGTGCGTTGCGGTGAAGGTGGGACCGGAGAACATCGACCACAGCAGGTCGAATGCCTCGTCGAGCTTGTCGGCGGCGGGGTCGAGGCCGGCCATCAAGATCTCGAACTCCTCGATCCGGCGATTCAGCGCGAACTCGATGGCGGCGGTCAGCAGCCCGATCTTGCTCGGGAAGTGCCCTTGCAGCGCCCCCACCGACACCCCGGCGCGACGGGCCACCTCCGTGGTCGTGGTGCCCTTGAAGCCGAGCTCGACCAGTGCGTCAAGCGTCGCGTCCAGCAGCGCGTGCCGGGTTCCCGCGGTCCGCTCCGCCTGGGTCCGGCGAGGTCTGGTCGGCGCCATGGGGCCATCCTGCGCTACTTAAAATAAGTAGTCAATATTTTTATGGGGGCTTTCGGCTGCGAGCGCACTACCGGGACCGGCGGTGACATCATGCGAGGGTGGCCTCCCACTCCCCCGATCCCGCACCGTTGGTGATCCGACTCTCGCCGATGGCCCACTTCGCGGTCGGTTTCCTGGCCCTGGGCCTGCTGATACCGGTCCTGACCTGGCCGGTCACCGCGCCGGTACTGGTGTTGCCAGTGCTGGCCTCGGCGTTGATCGCCCGGTGGCGGACCGTAGCCGACGCACATCAGGTCACCGTGCGGAACCTGCTCGGCAGCCGCTCGGTGGACTGGGACGACATTGCCGGGCTGGGGTTCAACCGGGGGTCGTGGGCGCGGGCGCATCTGCACGACGGCGAGCAACTGCGCTTGCCGGCGGTCAGCTTCGCCACCCTGCCGCTGCTCACCGAAGCCAGTGGCGGGCGGGTACCCAACCCGTATCGCTGAACCGTGCTACGGCGGTTCCAGCCGGGTTCAGCCGATCGGGTTCGCCCCGTTGAGGAAGATCCACATCGCCACGCCGCCGGCGATCCCGAGCAGCAACGCCGCGATCGACCCGATGAACGGGCGCCGGGCCCAACCCCGGTCCCCGTCAAGCCCGTACCGGCCCGGTCCGACCAGCACGATCGCCACCGCCACCACGATCAGCATCAGGTGGAATTCGTGACCGTCGGGCAGGAAGAACTCGAAGCGGCCCGGGCTCTGCGACGAGACGCCGGCGAGCACGCCGTTGATCAGGTACGCCAGGGCGCCGGCCGCGGCCAGCGGGGTGAACAGACCCAGCACCAGCAGCAGCCCGGCGGCGATCTGCCCGCCGCCGGCGGCGTAGGTCAGGATGTCGGCGTGCTGGTAGCCGGCGTCGGCGATCGAACTCTTGAATCCGGTCACGCCTTGGCCGCCCCACCAGCCGAACAGCTGGCGCAGACCGTGGGCTACCAGCAGCACGCCCAGGCCCACCCGCAGGATCAGCAGGCCCAGATCTTGGGTTCCGCGCCGGTCCACCACCCGAAATGGATCGTCGGTGTCAGCGCCGACCGGACCGGGCACCCGCCCGGCGGGGGCCTGCGGTTCGGCATACGGCAGCGGGTTGTAGTCGCCGCCGAGGGGACGCGAGCCGGTCGGGTCATAGGGCGGGATAGCCGCAGTCTCGAAATCACCGGTATAAGTCGGCGATGGCATGTCGTCCTCCGGATCTACCAGACGTGCCGACTCGGGACGTCCTTTGCCTGCGTCGGCAGCTCCACCCGGCCGACGCCAGTGTGAGCCCTCACCTTGACTCTTCACCCTGCAAGGGTAAGGGCAACCCCGGCGGGATTGGGGATTTGAACGGCTTCGTTAGCGAATCGATTCCGGCCCGGTGCGACCTCGACGACGCCGCGCTACAACGGGCTTCGTGGCGGACCCGGGCCCGGTGTCCGTAACCTGGCGGGCATGCGGATGCGCGGGGCGGTTCACCGGGTGCCTGTCGTCTTGGGCGCGGCCCTACTGATTCTGACCGGTTGCGCGCACTTCGACGACGCGCAGTCCCAGCCCTTCACCACCGTGCCCCGCCGCGGGATGGCGCCCACCACGACGCCCCCGCCGCCGCCACCCCTGCCGGCCAACCCCTTCCCCAAGCAGTGCCCGGCGCCCGGGGTGATGCAGGGGTGCCTGGAGAGCACCAGCGGCCTGATCATGCACGCCGACAGCAAATCGGCGCTGGTCGCCGAGCGGACCACCGGCGCGGTCAAGGAGATCTCGCTGACCGCCGAACCCAAGGTGAAGACCGTTATCGGCGTCGACCCGGCCGGCGACGGCGGGTTGATGGACATCGTGCTGTCGCCGACGTACGCCCAGGACCGGTTGATGTACGCCTACATCAGCACCCCCACCGACAACCGGGTGATCCGGGTCGCCGACGGCGATGTGCCCAAGGACATCCTGACCGGGATCCCCAAGGGCGCGACCGGAAACACCGGCGCGCTGGTCTTCACCAGCCCGACCACCCTGGTGGTGCTGACCGGCGACGCGGGCAATCCGGCCGCGGCGGCCGACCCGGGATCGACGGCGGGGAAGGTGCTGCGCATCGAGCAACCCACCACAATCGGCCAGGCCGCCCCCACCACCGCGCTGAGTGGGCTGGGCGCTGGCGGGGGCCTGTGCGTCGATCGCGTCGACGGCTCGCTCTACGTCACCGACCGCAGCCCGAGCGGCGACCGCCTGCAGCGCATCACCAAGGACTCCCAGGTGTCGACGGTGTGGACCTGGCCGGACAAGCCCGGCATCGCCGGGTGTGCCGCGATGGACGGCATCGTGCTGGTCAACCTGATCAACACCAAACAGACCGTCGCCGTGCGCATGGCGTCGGGTACCGGTTCGGTCACCAGCGAGCCGGAGGTCATGCGCCAGGACTCCCACGGCCACGTCTGGGCCGTCAAGATGTCGCCGGACGGCAACGTCTGGGGCGCGACGGTGAACAAGACCGCCGGTGACGCGGAGAAGCTCGACGACGTCGTGTTCCCGCTGTTCCCGTCCGGCGGCGGCTTCCCGCGCGCCAATGACGACAAGGACTGATCCGGTCGCGCATTGACCTGAGCTTGCAATAGGTCGACTCAGAGCAATCTTTGCAATCGACGGGACAACCCCTGCAGGTCGGACGGATTGCACGAACGGCACGGCTCTCGCCGGTCCGCAGACTGCCCGCAATAATCGACTAAAAATCTGTTTGACCAGGTATTCATTTGGGTCGACTCCGAAAATATAGACCGCTGTCCGACGCGTCCCCGTCGGCCGCGTCACAATCCCGACGGTGGTTGGCCTCCTAAACTACTTTCAAGTAACCTTTCGTAAGCTGTGCGACCCGTCACAGAAACCGTAATGAGGAGACCCATGCAATACGTTGTTCGCTCACCGTGGATCGTCGCCGGCGCGGCGCTCGTCGGCGCCGGCGCCATCGCCGCCATCCCGGTCACCGCGCCGCTGCCGACCCTGCCTGCCGCGCACTCATCCGCGGTGGCGCTGACGGCCGACTTCGATCCGTTCGGAGCCTGGCAGGACGTGTTCGACACCGCCAAGACCAACGCCACCACGCTGTGGGACGCCGTGTCGGCGGCTCCGATGATGGCCAGCCAGCAGCTGATCGCCAACCTGATCAACGGCGTGTCGATCGACCCGCAGGCCGTCATCGACGCCGTCGTGCAGCCCAGCATGGAGACCGACCTGCCGATGTCACCGCTGCTGTTGAGCAACGACGCGCTGCAGGCACTGATCACCCTGGTGATGCCGCAGTACATGCCCGACGACTTCCCCCTCAGCACCGATGAGCTCACGCCGGTTCTCTCTTTCCTGGCATCACCGCTCAGCGGGGTGCTGATCGGCGCGCTCGCCCCGAGCATCAGCCCGCTGGTTGCGCTCTACAACGGCGTTACCGAGATCAGCACCGCGTTGTCCGGCGACAACCCGGATTGGACGGCGGCGCTGCAGGACATGGCCAACCTCCCGGCCAACATGCTCGGCGGACTCCTCAACGGGGCCACCCTCAACCTGGATGCGCTGCTGCCCAGCCTGACCGAGGCCGGCCTGCTGCCCGAAGACCTGGACGTCACCGCGCTCAGTTACACCTTCGGCGGCCTGCTGTCCCCCGGTCTCACCGGCAGCGACGTCGAGGGCTTCGTCAACCTGATCTCCGACGGCAGCTCCCCCGGCATCGGCGGCTCGATCATCAACGGATTGGGGCTGACCACCGGCCTCATGGGCTTCCCGCTGGTGGTTGAGGGCCAAGGCGTCGGGCTGCTGGGCGCGTGGCAAAGCCTGGAAGAGATCATCGCCCACGCTCTCGGCTGGGACGGCGTGAGCAATCCGCTCGACGATGTGGCCGCCGGTGGCAGCGCGGTCGGCACCGACCTGCTCGCCGACCTGATGGGTTCGATCGGCCTGTAGGCCCGTTCTCCAGCCCACGAGTGGCCCCCTCCGATCGCGGAGGGGGCCACTTTCGTCGTCGGTAGCGTGCGATCGGTTCTCACAGAAGCTTTACCGACTGCGCCCCCGCGGCCTTAAATATCGGCTTTAACTTGGGAGTCACCTAGCGAAAAGGACGACGACACGATGTTGATCGACGTGCGGTGGCTGCAGTTCATCTTCGACCACCGGAGCAACCAGCGAGTCCGTCATCTGCCGCAGATCGCCGGCGCCGCCGCCGCCGACTGAGGCGGCCGGACTACCCGCAGGCTTTCAGCACCAGTTCCCGCACCCGGGCGGCGTCGGCCTGGCCCTTGGTGGCTTTCATCACCGCGCCCACGATGGCGCCGGCGGCCTGCACTTTGCCGCCCCGGATCTTCTCGGCCACATCGGGATTGGCGGCCAGCGCATCGTCGATCGCCGCTTGGATCACCGAGTCGTCGCGGACCACGACCAGGCCGCGGTCGGTCATCACCTGGGCCGGCTCCCCCTCCCCGGCGAGCACTCCTTCGACCACCTGGCGGGCCAGCTTGTTGGACAGCTCGCCCGACTCCACCAGCGACACCACCTCGGCGACCTGCGCCGGCGTGATCGCCAGGGCGTCGAGTTCGACACCGGCTTCGTTGGCCTTCTGCACCAGGAAGTTTCCCCACCAGGCCCGGGCCGCCTCGCTGGAGGCCCCGGCTGCCACGGTGGCCGCCACCAACTCGACCGCGCCCGCATTGACCAGATCCCGCATCACCTCGTCGGAGACGCCCCACTCGTCTTGAATCTTCTTGCGGGCCAGCCACGGCAGCTCACCGATGGTGCCGCGCAGCTGCTCAACCAGCTCGGCGCTCGGCGCTACCGGCTCCAGGTCGGGCTCGGGGAAGTAGCGGTAGTCCTCAGCGGTCTCCTTGGCCCGTCCCGGGCTGGTGTAGCCCGCCTCGTGGAAGTGCCGGGTCTCTTGGATGACGGTGCCACCGCCGGTCAGCACCGCGGCCTGGCGACGCATCTCGTAGCTGACCGCCACTTCGACGCTCTTGAGCGAGTTGACGTTCTTGGTCTCGGTACGGGTTCCGAATTCCGTTGTCCCGGTAGGCATCAATGACACATTGGCGTCACAGCGCATCGATCCCTGGTCCATCCGCACATCGGAGACGTCCAGGGAGCGCAGCAGATCCCGCAGCGCGGTCACATACGCCCGGGCGATCTGCGGGGCACGCTCACCGGCGCCGGTGATCGGCTTGGTGACGATCTCGATCAGGGGAACGCCGGCCCGGTTGTAGTCCACCAGGGACTCGCTGGCGCCCTCGATGCGGCCGGTGTCGCTGCCCACGTGAGTGAGCTTGCCGGTGTCCTCCTCCATGTGGGCACGTTCGATGTCCACCCGCCACACCGAACCGTCCTCCAGTGGCACGTCCAAGTGACCGTTGAACGCGATCGGCTCGTCGTACTGGGAGATCTGGTAGTTCTTCGGCTGGTCGGGATAGAAGTAGTTCTTGCGGGCGAACCGGCACCAGGAGGCGATCTCGCAGTTCAGCGCCAGCCCGATCCGGATCGCCGATTCGACCGCGGCGGCGTTGAGCACCGGCAGCGAACCGGGCAGGCCCAGGCACACCGGGCACACCTGGGTGTTGGGTTCGGCGCCGAATGCGGTAGAGCACCCGCAGAACATCTTGGTGGCCGTGGACAGCTCGACATGCACCTCCAGGCCCAGCACCGGGTCGAAGCGGGCGACGACGTCGTCGTAGTCGAGCAGTTCGGCGACAGCAGCGGTCATGGCCGAAAGTCTAGGTGACCCCGTCACACCGGCCAGTCCTCCATCCGGTAGGCCGCGTCGAAGAACATCCACTCGTAGCGGGCGGTGGTGTGGAAATGCCGGCGCATCAGTTCCCGCTCGGCCGGTGACGCGTCCGCACCGACCCGGTCGGTGACCGCGAGCACCGCATCGACCACCTCCTGGAACTCCTGGCCGGCGTAGGTGTCGATCCAGCGTTGGAACAGCGGCTCGGGCGAGCCGTGACGCTGCAGGTGTTCGCCGACCCGGGCGTAGATCCAGTAGCAGGGCAGCACCGCCGCGACGGCTTCGGGGTAAGAGCCGGACGCGGTGACGGCCAGCAGGTAACTGGCGTAGGCCTGGGTGGTCGGGCCGGCCGGAACCGCCGCGGCCGCGCCGGCGTCGAGCCCCAGGTCGGTGAGTAGCCCGGCGTGCAGCTCGGTCTCGGCGGCGATCGCCACGCCGACGTGCTCGGCGAACATCGTCAGCTCCGCCTCGAGCGGCGCCTTGGCCGCACAGCCCGCCAGCGCCCGCGCGTAGGCCCGCAGGTAGTGGTCGTCCTGGACGATGTAGTAGCGGAATTGGTCGTGGCCCAAGGACCCGTCGGTGAGTCCGGTGATGAACGGGTGTGCGCAGATTCGCCGGTAGATATCGGCGGCCTGGTCCCAGAGTGCGTCACGTGTGCGATTGACCATGACCCACCGTAGCCCGCCCACTAAACTGGCCGGATGTCCGAGCGCAACGTATTGGGCGATCCGCTACAACCATGCGGCAGTGACCCGATCACCGGTTTCTACCGGGACGGCTGCTGTTCGTCGGGTCCGGAAGACATTGGGCTGCATACCATTTGCGCGGTGGTTACCGCCGAGTTCCTCGAGCACCAGCGCTCGATCGGCAATGACCTGTCCACGCCGATGCCCGCCTATCGGTTTCCGGGCCTGGCCCCCGGTGACCGCTGGTGTGTCACCGCGGTGAATTGGCTTCGGGCGCATCGTGACGGGCGGGCAGCTCCGGTGGTGCTCGCCGCCACCCATGAACGCACCCTCGACGTCGTTCCGCTGGATGTGCTGCGCGCCTATGCCGTTGACGTGCCTGACGACCTGGGCGATCTGTGATCCGCTACGAGCCGAGCACGGCGCCGATACCGCCGTTTTGTTGCTGCTGCTGACGGTGATGGACGTACCAGACGAACTGCTCTACCAGCTCGCCGTATTGGGGGCAGTCTGCCATCACCGACCCGGCCAGCAACTGTCCGGTCTGGTCCTGAGGCAAACCGGAAGTAGCCAGGATGTGGTCGACGGCGTGTTTGACGCCCGCCAGAGTCGGCTGGTCGCTCATGAACGCGCAGACCTCGCCACCGTGCTCGTCGACGTATCCGCTCACCGCGTCGCCGCTGGCGTGCGCCGGGGCCGCTGGGGCCAGCACTACCGGCACGGCGCACAGCGCCGCGGCCATCCGCAACAGCTTCCCCATTCGCGCCCCCCGACGTTCGTCCATCCGGCTAGCGAACCGTAGTCCGCCGAACACGCATCGACCATTCGGTGACTATTTCCCCAACAGGTGATGCACAAACGCGAACTACCCGAAAAACGCCGCCGCGTCGTCATAGCGGCTCTGCGGTACCACCTTGAGCTGGCGCACCGCGTCGGCCAACGCGACCCTGCCGATCTCCTGGCCCTGCAGCGACACCATCATTCCGTACTCACCGGCGTGAGCGGCGTCGGCGGCGTTCACACCGAAGCGGGTGGCCAGCACCCGGTCGTAGGCGGTCGGGGTGCCGCCGCGCTGCACATGCCCCAGCACGGTGGTGCGCACCTCTTTCTTGACCCGCCGCTCGATCTCGACGGCCAATTGCGCGGCGACCCCGGTGAATCGTTCGTGGCCGAACTCGTCGATGCCGCCGGCCCGTAGCTCCATCGATCCGGCGGCGGGTTTGGCTCCTTCGGCGACGACGCAGATGAAGTGCGACGAGCCGTGCTGGAAGCGCTGCTTGACCAGCCGGCACACTTCTTCGACATCGAAGGGTTGCTCGGGGATCAACGTCATGTGCGCACCGGAGGCCAGGCCGGCATTGAGTGCGATCCAGCCGGCGTGGCGGCCCATCACCTCGACCAGCATCACCCGCTGGTGGGATTCGGCGGTCGAATGCAGCCGGTCGATGGCCGCGGTGGCGACCTCCAGGGCGGTGTCGTGCCCGAAGGTGAGATCGGTGCAGTCGATGTCGTTATCGATGGTTTTGGGCACCCCGACCACCGGCACGTCCTCCTGTGACAGCCAGTGCGCCGCGGTCAGCGTGCCCTCTCCGCCGATGGGGATGAGCACGTCGATGCCGTTGTCGTCGAGGGTTGCCTTGACCTGGGCCAGGCCGGCGCGCAACTTGTCCGGGTTCACCCGGGCCGTGCCGAGCATGGTGCCGCCCTTGGCCAGCAATCGGTCGTTGCGGTCGTCGTTGGCCAGCTGGATTCGCCGGTTCTCCAGCAAGCCGCGCCAGCCGTCCTGGAATCCCACCACCGACGAGCCGTAGCGGGAATCGCAGGTGCGCACCACCGCCCTGATCACCGCGTTCAAGCCGGGACAGTCACCGCCACCGGTGAGGATTCCGATCCGCATGAGATCCATCTTGCCGGGTGGCCGCCTGTCGGTTCCGCTGTTGGCCGGATCTCGCCCGGCTCAGGCCTTGGGGACCGACCACCCCAGTTCGAACTCGACCTCGTATTTGACCCTGCTGCCCTTGTCCTCGCGCTCGATCTCGATCTCGCGCTCGAGCGCCTCGGGCACGTCGAGCGTGCCGCCGGCACCGTAGGTGATCGTGCCGGCTTCCAGTTCGTCGGCGAGGCGACGCAGGTCTGCGGCGGCCTCGGCCCGACTCATCATCCGTTCTTCCTCGTGAATCGTGACTTCTCCCATACCGCCAGGGTACGGATGCCATACCCGCGGGGGTATGTACTCGACTACACCGGGGTGGGCAGAGCCCCCCGGGCGGCCTCGTAGGCGGCGCCCACCCGGTAGAGCCGGTCGTCGGCCAACGCCGGCGCCATGATCTGCAGGCCCACCGGCATCCCGTCGTCGCCGGAGAGACCCGACGGCACCGACATCCCGCAATGCCCGGCCAGGTTCAGCGGCAGCGTGCACAAGTCGAACAGGTACATCGCCAGCGGGTCGTCCACCTTCTCCCCCAGCCGGAACGCCGTGCTGGGCGTGGTCGGTGAGATCAGCACGTCGACGGACTTATAGGCCTCGTCCAGATCGCGGGCGATCAACGTGCGCACCTTCTGCGCCTGGTTGTAGTAGGCGTCGTAGTAGCCCGCTGACAGCGCGTAGGTGCCGAGCATGATGCGGCGCTTGACCTCCGGACCGAATCCGGCTGCGCGGGTCAGCGCCATCACCTCCTCGGCGCTGTGGGTGCCGTCGTCACCGACGCGCAGCCCGAACCGCATCGCGTCGAACCGGGCCAGGTTCGACGACACCTCCGAGGGCAGGATCAGGTAGTAGGCGCTCAGCGAGAAGTCGAAGTGCGGGCAGTCCACCTCGGAGATCTGCGCGCCCAGCGCCGTCAGCTGTTCGACGGCGGCGTGGAACGACGCCAGCACGCCCGGCTGGTAGCCCTCCCCGCTGTGCAGCTGGCGCACCACCCCGATCCGCACACCCGAGAGGTCGCCGCCGGCCCCGGCTTTCGCGGCGGCGACGACGTCGGGCACCGGTGCGTCCAGCGAGGTGGAGTCGCGCGGGTCATGCCCGGCGATCACCTGATGCAGCAGCGCGGTGTCGGCCACCGTGCGCGCGCACGGCCCACCCTGGTCCAGCGATGACGCGCAGGCCACCAGCCCGTAGCGGCTGACCGTGCCGTAGGTGGGTTTGACGCCGACGGTGGCGGTCAGCGCGGCCGGCTGGCGAATGGAACCGCCGGTGTCGGTGCCGATGGCCAGCGGCGCCTGGAAAGCCGCCAGCGCTGCGGCGCTCCCACCGCCGGACCCGCCCGGCACCCGCTCGACATCCCAGGGGTTGCGGGTCACCTGGTAGGCGGAGTTCTCCGTGGAGGAGCCCATCGCGAACTCGTCCATGTTGGTCTTGCCCAGGATCGGGATGCCGGCCGCGCGCAGCCGTGCGGTCACGGTCGCGTCGTAGGGGGGCCGCCAGCCTTCCAGGATCTTCGATCCGCAGGTGGTGGGCGCATCGACGGTGGTGAACACGTCCTTGAGCGCCAGCGGCACCCCGGCCAGCGCCGAGGGCGCCTCGCCGGCGGCGATCGCCTGGTCGGCCGCTTCCGCCGCGGCGAGCGCCTCATCGGCGCCGACGTGCAGGAACGCCCCGTAGCGGTCGTCGGTGGCCGCGATCTGGTCCAGGTGAGCTCTGGTGACCTCGACCGAGGACACCTCGCGGGCAGCGATCCGCGCCGCCAGGGTGGCCGCGTCGGACCGGATCAGCTCACTCACTGGCTCTCCCCCAGGATCTGCGGCACCGCGAAGCGGCCGTCTTCGGCACGGGGGGCGGCCGCGAGCGCCTGCTGCTGAGTCAGGCAGGGCACGATCTCATCGGGACGGGTGACGTTGACGGCCTTGAGCGGATTGTCGGTCGCCTGCACACCGGTGACGTCCACGGCCTGGATTGTGCTGACGTGGGTCAGGATCGCGTCGAGTTGGCCGGCGAAGCCGTCGAGTTCGGCGTCGGTCAGCGCCAGCCGGGCCAGCCGGGCCAAGTGCGCTACGTCGTCACGGGAGATCTGGGACACGACCGCCAAGCCTAGCCGGGCTGTGGAACAGTGTTCGCCGTGCCTTCCTATCTGCTGCGCGTCGAACTGGACGACCGCCCGGGCAGCCTCGGGTCGCTGGCGCTCGCCCTGGGCTCGGTGGGTGCCGACATCTTGTCGCTGGACGTCATCGAGCGCGGCAGTGGCTCGGCGATCGACGATCTGGTGGTCGAGCTGCCGCCCGGGTCGATGCCCGACGTGCTGATCACCGCCGCCGAACGGCTCACCGGGATACGAGTGCACAGTGTGCGCCCGCACACCGGGCTGCTGGAGGCGCACCGCGAACTCGAGCTCATCGACCGCATCGCGGCGGCCGGTGACCGCCGGGCCAAACTGCAGAAGCTGGTCGACGACGCGCCCCGGGTGCTGCGGGTCAGCTGGTGCATGGTGGTGCACGGCGAGGGATCCGCCGGGCGGTTCCGCCGGCTGGCCGGCAGCCCGGGCACCCCCGAGACCGAAGTCGGTGCGTTGCCGTGGCTGCCCATCGAGCGCGCCACCGCGCTGGACAACACCGCCGAGTGGGTCCCCACGGTCTGGCGGGAGATGGACACCGCGCTCCTGGCCGCCCCGCTGGGCGACCCGCGCACCGCGGTGGTCTTGGGACGCACCGGCGGTCCGGCGTTCCTGCCGGCCGAAGTGGCGCGGCTGGGCTATCTGGCCGGGATCGTCGCGACCCTGCTGGGCTAATCCGTTGTCTCGGCCGGCCCTTCGGCCAGCAACCTGGCGAAGCCCTCTTCGTCGAGGATCGGCACGCCGAGTTCGACGGCCTTGTCGTACTTCGACCCCGGCGCGTCACCGGCGACGACATAGGCGGTCTTCTTCGACACCGATCCGGCCGCCCGGCCGCCGCGGGCGATGATTGCCTCCTTGGCCTCATCGCGGGAGAAGCCGGTCAGGGAACCGGTCACGACGATGCTCAAGCCCTCCAGGGTTCGTGCGATGCTCGCGTCGCGCTCGTCGGCCATCCGCACCCCGGCCGCCCGCCACTTGTCGACGATCGTGCGGTGCCAGTCGACGTCGAACCATTCGGTGACCGCGCTGGCGATGGTGGGCCCGACGCCCTCGACGGCCGCCAGCTGCTCGGTGGACGCCGCGGTGATCGCCTCCAGGCTGCCGAACTCGGTGGCCAGCGCCCGGGCCGCGGTCGGGCCGACGTGGCGGATCGACAACGCCACCAGCACCCGCCACAGCGGTTGGGATTTGGCCTTGTCCAGGTTGACCAGCAATTGCCGGCCGTTCTTGGACAGCGCACCACCTTTGGTGGTGAACAACTCGGTGCGCAGCAGGTCGTCTTCGGTGAGGGTGAACAGATCGCCCTCGTCGGTGATGACGCCGGCGCTCAGCAGCGCGATCGCCGCCTCGTACCCGAGGGCCTCGATGTCGAAGGCGCCGCGGCCGGCGACGTGGAACACCCGCTCGCGCAGCTGCGCCGGGCAGGACCGCGCGTTGGGACAGCGGATGTCGACGTCGGCCTCCTTGGCCGGCGCCAGCAGGGTTCCGCATTCGGGGCAGTGGGTGGGCATGACGAATTCGCGTTCGGTGCCGTCGCGCAGGTCGACGACCGGCCCGAGCACCTCGGGGATCACGTCGCCGGCCTTGCGGATGATCACGGTGTCGCCGATCAGCACGCCTTTGCGTTTGACCTCCGAGGCGTTGTGCAGGGTGGCCAGCCCCACCGTGGAGCCGGCCACCTTGACCGGGATCATGTAGGCGAACGGGGTGACCCGGCCGGTGCGCCCGACGCTGACCCGGATGTCGACCAGCGTGGTCTGCGCCTCCTCCGGTGGGTACTTGTAGGCCACCGCCCAACGCGGCACCCTCGAGGTGGCACCAAGTCGGCGCTGCAGTGCCCGATCATCGACTTTGACGACCACACCGTCGATTTCGTGTTCGACGTCGTGGCGGTGCTCGCCCCAGTAGGTGATGCGTTCGGCTACAGCGGCCATGCCTTCGACGCGGGCGGTGTGGGCCGAGACCGGCAGGCCCCAGGCGCTCATCGCGGTGTAGGCCTCGTGCAGGGTGGCCGGGTTGAATCCCTCGGTGTAGCCGAGACCGTGGCAGACCATCCGCAGATTGCGGCGGGCGGTGACGGCCGGGTTCTTCTGCCGCAGTGACCCGGCCGCGCTGTTGCGGGGATTGGCGAACGGCGCCTTGCCCTCGGCGACCAGCCCGGCGTTGAGGGTTTCGAAGTCCTCCAGCCGGAAGTACACCTCGCCGCGCACTTCCAGCACCGCCGGGATCGGGAATTCGCCGGCGGCGGTGAGGAATTCGGGGATGTCGGCGATGGTGCGCGCGTTGAGCGTCACGTCCTCGCCGACGCGGCCGTCGCCGCGGGTGGCCGCGCTGCTCAGGCGGCCGTCGCGATACACCAGCCCGAGCGCCACCCCGTCGACTTTGAGCTCGCACAGATAGGTGGTGTCGCCGCCGATCTCCCCGGCAACCCGGCCCGCCCAGGCGGTCAGCTCATCGGGTGAGAACACGTCCTCCAGCGACAGCATCCGCTCCAGGTGCTCGGCCGGCGCGAACTCGGTGGTGAACCCGGCCCCGCCCACCAGCTGGGTCGGTGAGTCCGCGGCCCGCAGCTCGGGGTGCGCGTCCTCGAGCGCGAGCAGCCGGTTGAAAAGATCGTCGAATTCACTGTCGGGGATGATCGGCGCGTCTTTGACGTAGTAGCGGAACTGGTGCTCGCGCACGTCTTCGGCCAGGTCGTGCCACTGCCGCCGGATCTCAGGGGTGACGCTGTCCGCTTGTGGGCTCACCCCCGCAGGTTATCCGGTTCGGTCTGCGCCGGAGTTTCGGCGCAGGGTGATTCTTGTCCCGCCGGCCCGCTGGCCAGGGCCGAAAAAACCGAACCGACCCGAACCGTTCACGGCCTGTACACCGCGAGTGGTTAATCTGCGCCCTGCGTAAGCCATCGGGAGAGAGCTTGCTCACCACCGCGGGACTGACCTCATTAGGAGCACCGAGCACGCATGGCCTCTTCAAGCCCCTCGCTGGCGTTGCTGTCGGCCGCCGGCTTCGGCGTCACCGACTTCGTCGGCGGGGTGGCCGCCCGCCAGGTCACCGCGCTGCGGGTGATCCTGATCTCCACGCCGGTGTCGATGGTGCTGATCGGCGGCCTGGCCGTGCTGTGCGGCGGCTCGGTCACCACCAACGCGGTGATCTACGGGGCACTGGGCGGGATCAGCCAGGCGGTCGGTATCTGGTGGTTCTTCTCGGCGCTGGCCGCCGGACCGATCTCGGTGGTGTCACCCCTGGCCGCCCTGGTCGACTCCGCCGTCCCGATCGGTTTCGGGTTCCTCTCCGGTGAGCGGCCCAGCCCGGTGGCCACGGCCGGCATCGCACTGGCACTGATGGCCGTGTTGCTGATCAGCCGAGAGGCCACCGGCGGGACTCCCACACCGCACCGCTTCACCTACAAGGTGGCCTGGCTGACGATCGCCTCCGGATTGGCGCTCGGACTCAACTTCGTGTGCATCGACCACACCGAGCTCCAGTCGCGGCTCTGGCCACTGCTGTTCGCCCGGGCCGCGGCGACCGTGCTGGTGGTTGTGCTGGCGACGGCCACCCGCAACGCGGCGCCACCGTCGGGGGCCCCGCTGCGGCTGGCGCTGATCGCCGGCGTGCTGGACACCGGGGCCAACGTGACGATGGTGCTGACGCTGCACACCTCGCTGCTCTCGCTCGGCAGCGTGCTCATCTCGCTGTACCCGGCAGCAACAGTGGTGCTGGCGATCGTGGTGCTGCGCGAACGAGTACATCGCTGGCAGGTCGTCGGCATGGTGCTCGCGGCCGCCGCGGTGGCGATGATCACCACCGGCTGAGGCTTTAGCCTGATACGGTGCCGCACCCGATCATGTTCCGCGACGACGACCCGGGCCTGGCGGACCTGCGCCGCATCGCCTTGGGCTTTCCCGAGGCGTCCGAGAAGATCTCGCACGGCCGCCCGGTGTTCTGCGCGCCGAAGATGTTCGCGATCTACAGCGGCAGCACCAAGATCGACGGCACGATGGTGCGCTATCCCCACTCGCTACTGGTCAAGGTCGAGGAATCCGAGCGGCGCGCCCTCGAGCAGGACAACCGGTTCTTCTATCCGATGTATCTGGGACCGTCAGGCTGGCTGGGACTGGATTTCGATGCCGCCCAGGTGGATTGGGATGAGGTCGGCGAACTGGTCGACGCCTCGTTTCGGCTGACCGCGTCGTCACGGTTGATCCGGCTGCTCGACGGGCTATGACTCGACGTGGGCGCGCAACCGGTGGATGGTGGCGTCCCAGCGCCGCGACAGCGCGGCGAGGTAGTCACCAGCTTCGGCCAGGGGCCGGGTCTGCACCTCCCAGATGCGTTCTCGGCCGCGGCGGGCGCTGTTGACCAGGCCCACCTCCTCCAGCAGTTGCAGATGTTTCGTGGCCGCCTGCCGCGTCACCGGGACCACCTGGGCGACTTGAGAAGTCGAACAGGGACCGCCCTCGCACAGCCGCTTGACGATTAGCAACCGGTTGGGGTCTCCGAGCGCGCCGAAGACCGGGGCCGTCACGCCGGCCGGCCCAGCGCCAGGTGCTTGCGCACCAACTCCGCCTGGTGCGCCCAACCGCCGGAGTTCGCCTCGAACGCACCGGAGCGCCGGGCTTCCGGCAGCGCGTCGAAGCCGCTCTCGACGATGGTGAGGTGCACCCCGTCGGCCGTTTCGGCGAGGGTGAACTCCACCAGGGTGGTCGGCTCGTCCTCGGCATCGGCCTCACCGGCGCATGGGTGCCAGCGGTAGGCGAACCGTCGCCGCGGTTCCACCGCGACGATCTGCCATGTCGTTCGGTTGCCCGCGTGCGGCTCCTGCAGCCGGGCGACCTCCTCGTCGACGGTCGTCGGGGTGATCGTCGCCGTCACCGAACTGCCGGCGACGAAGGGTCCGTCGATCCGGACACCGAACCACTGCCCGAATTCCGCCGAGTCGCTGATCGCCTGCCACACCCGGTCCAGCGATGCCCGCAACACGACCTGCTTCTCGATACGATCGGCGCTCATACGCAACCTCCTGGTTGCCTATCAGTAGAACAAGCCCCGGCCCCGATGCGCAACCCTTCGGTTGCGCTGTTAGATCGGGCCGAATCCGCCGACGGGACACTGCCGTAGGGAAGCAGGCGCCGTTCCGGTCAGCGCGACGACAAAGACGACATCACTGGCCGGGGCCAGCGCGAACCAGTCACTTGCGTACACGCGATGACGCCGACGCGCGTACCTTTGCGCTATGCCGGACCAGTTGGGCGCCTTCGCCGATGCCGCCCGGGCACGCGAACAGCAGTTGGTGCAGCGGCTGGCGACGTCGGTGGAACTCGACCGGACTTTCGAGGGGATCCTGCACGGCGCGCACCAGTACAACCTGCAGGCACGACAGCGTTGGATGCGCTTGAAACAGAGATCCGTGCGGCCGCCGCAACCTGGCCAGGCCTTGGCACCCCGGCCGGAGCCCGCCAGTTCCAGGCGTATCTGCTGGCGTTGACCGGGCGGTACCCGGCTGGTGGCGCGAAGCAAAAAGGCGGTCCTGACGATCAATCACCGGTAAATGAATCACTTGACGATCTGTATCAGGACTTGGCGGAAGTGAACGTAAAAATTGCCGCACAACGCCCGCCCCCCGGATCCCCGAAACCCTGCTGAGGCGGCGGAGTATAACGCGGAAGCTCAGGAATTATATGACGAAATTCTTACCTTGTCAGCCAAATTCCTCGCTTATGGCGTCACGATACAAGTGCCACCTACCCCAGAACTTCCTAGATGAGGTGTCTGACCGTGTGGTTTTTGGAGGGGATAACGTGATTCGCAAAAGGTTGTTCCCACGGTTCAAGATGCCCGCTATCACGTACGGTATTGTCGTGGCGCTAAGCGCCTGCCATTCCGGCGGCGTTGGCGCGGTACCGGGCGTAGATGCCGGCTCGTTGATCGTGGGGCTCGGTGAGGTTAAACGTATCGCTGACCGCAACGACCTCACTTCGCTGCCGGTGAGGGATGCGCCCGCCTCGCATCACGAAAGCTCGCACACGCCGGAGCAGTGTCGCCCGGTGTTCGGCCAAGAAGACGCTTTTGGCCATAACTGGACACAGTTTCGCGCCATGACATACACGGCCGTCGGTAAAGAAATAAACGTCATCTCTGCCGTCACGCAGGCGGTCGGGATATATCCCGATGACGGCGCGGCGAAAGCTGAATTCGACCGGATCGTATCGTTCTCCGAGGCTTGCGCGACGCTAAAGGCAAAGCTCTACGATTTCCGCATGAATAGACAAGATCCGTCCACTGTTGCCCTGGTCTTCCCGGGGAATTCGCAGAGCGTAATATACCGCGTAGCATCATCAGTGCTGATCGATGTCGTAGTCCAAGGTATTCCCCGCTCGGACCAGATCGCAGAAGCTGTCACGCAATTGATCTCCGACCGGGTGAAGTAAGTAAATAATCGCCGACCTCGTCGTTCGCCGCGCATCGCGAGACAGCATCACACGCACGCCGACAACTAGTTCGTCATCTGCGGAAAATCAGCCTCGGTTCGGGGCCGGTTTCCGCCGGAGCCGCTACACCGCCTCCGGATCCTGCGCCAGCGCCTCACCCGCCTTGCGCACCAGCCCCACTGCGGTGCGTGCCCACTCGGGCGTGGCGCCGGCCATCCCGCAGACCGGGCTGATACCGACCCGCTCGCCCAGCACCGAGCGCGCAAAGCCGATCCGGTCGGTGACCGCGGCCACCGCGGCGGCGAGTTCCTCCACCGACGGGCGCCGCGCCGGCGCGACCGCCGGGAGCAACCCCAGCACCACGGTGCGGCCGGAATCGACGAACGCGCCGATCGCGTCGTAGTCGGGCGCCTCCAATGCGGTGGCGTCCAGCGATACCGCAGTGATACTACTGCGCTGCAACACATTCCACGGCAGTCCAGCCGCGCAACTGTGCACCAGCACCTCGCCGCCCACGGTCTCGGCGCAGCCGTTGAGCAGCGCCGTGGCCACCGCCTCATCGATGCCGGGCACCGGGCTCAGCGCGGTCACCCCGGCCAGCCGGCCGGTCACCGCGGCGGTCAGGGACGGCTCGTCGAACTGCACGACCACCGGGGTGTCGAGCCGACGGGACAGCTCGGCCCGATGCGTCTTGAGCCCCTCGGCCAGCGACGCGGCCAGGTCCCGGACCGCACCGGGGTCGGTGATGGCCCGGTGGCCGTTAGCCAGCTCTACCTCGGCGGCCAAGGTCAGCGGCCCGGGCGCCTGCACCTTGACCGGCTGCCCGCTGCCGCGCAGGCCGGCGATCTCCCAGGCTTCTTCGAGGGCATCGGCGTCCTCGCCGAGCAGGCTGACCGCGCGCCGGCTCACCGCGCCGGGCCGCGCGGCCAGCCGGTAGCCGCGCGGGGCGGTGTCGATGGCGATGTCGACCAGCAGTGCGCCGGCCCGGCCGATCAGATCGGCACCCACCCCGCGGCCGGGCAACTCGACCAGGTGCGCCAGGCTGCCGCCCAGCTCCCCCACCACCACCTCGGCGGCTTGGCGCGCGGAGGTACCCGGCCAGGAGCCGATACCGGTGCCGGTGGCGAAAACACTCACCCGGGAACCGTACCGGCGGGCTAACCTTCGACGAGTGAGGACCTCGCGGCTGCTGCCGTTGTGCGCGGTCGCGGCCCTGCTGGGGTGCACCCGGATGGTGGGTGGCGCGGGCCTACTGCCACCGACGCAGATTCCGGGTCGCCTGCCACCCGAAGGGGTCGAGGTCAGCAGGATCTTGCTCGACAACTCCCGGATGCGTGGGATCACCGGCGCCGGTGAGGAATTGACGATTATCCCGTCCATGGATACCACCTCGCCGGTCGACATCGACGAACTCGCCGCGACGCTGCCTGCACCGTGCCGCTACATCTACGCCGAGAACACGGTGTTCGGCCGGGAGTTCGCCCAGTTCCGCAAGATCACCTACCAGTACCCTCCCAAGGGCGCCTTGATCTCCGAGGGCGCCGCCGTCTACCCCGACCCGGATACCGCCCGGAGCGCATTCGACGCCCTCATCGGCACCGTCGCCGAGTGCGCCGACAGTTCGGCCGGCCCGGTCCTGGTCGGCGACTGGGCCGCCGACCAGCAGACGCTGCATACCCGTGCCGGCGCGTGCGGCCGTTCCTACCTGCTCAAAACGGTGGCCCTGCTGGAGGTCACCCACTGCGGGTTCTCGGAGTCGATCGCCGATCTGGTGGTGATCAACATGGCGGCCGGGGTTCCCGGTTAAGGGCGGTGGCTCAGTCGCCGGTGCCGGCGATGGTGGCGCTGGCGATCACTTCGTCGCCGTGCGCGTCCGGGCGGTAGCAGGCCAGGGTCTGGCCGCGGGCCACTCCGCGCAGCGGCTCACGCAGCCGCACCCGCAGTTCGTCGCCGACCGGTTCGGCGATCGCGCCGACGGTCTCGCCGTGCGCGCGCACCTGCACCTCGCACTCGACGGGCCCGTCCCACGCCCGCCCCGAGGTGAACACCGGCGTCCGCCCGGTCAGCTCCAGCACGTCCAGGTCGGCGGCGGCGCCCACGGTGACGGTGCCGGTGGCAGCGTCGATACCGGTCACATAGCGCGGCCGGCCATCCGGTCCGGGCCCGGCGATGCCCAGGCCCTTGCGCTGGCCGATGGTGAAGCCGTGCACCCCGTCGTGTTCGGCCAGCACCGTGCCGCCGGCGTCGACAACGGCCCCGGGCCGCACCCCGATATGGCTGCCCAGAAAGGTGCGGGTGTCGCCGGTCGGGATGAAGCAGATGTCGTGGCTGTCGGGTTTGCCGGCCACCGCCAGGCCGCGTTCGGCGGCTTCGGCGCGGATCTCCGGCTTGGGGGTATCACCGATCGGGAACGCCGCGTGGCTCAGCTGTTCGGCGGTCAGCACCGCCAGCACATAGGACTGGTCCTTGTCGGCGTCGACCGCGCGGCGCAGCCGGCCGTCGGCGAGCCGGGCGTAGTGACCGGTGGCCACCATGTCGAAGCCGAGCGCCACGGCGCGAGCGGCAACCGCGGAGAACTTGATCTTCTCGTTGCAGCGCACGCACGGGTTCGGGGTCTCGCCGCGGGCATAGGATTCGACGAAGTCGTCGATCACCTCTGCCTGGAACTGCTCGGAGAAGTCCCACACGTAGAACGGGATGCCCAGCACGTCGGCGACCCGACGGGCGTCGTCGGAGTCCTCCCGCGAGCAACAGCCCCGCGAGCCGGTGCGCAGCGTGCCCGGGTTGCGCGACAGCGCCAGGTGCACGCCGACCACGTCGTGGCCGGCGTCGACCATGCGGGCCGCGGCGACCGACGAATCCACTCCGCCGCTCATAGCGGCGACTACCTTCATTTGGCCACCTTCATCGCGGCACCCCCGCGGCGGCCAGCATAGCCTGTCGGGCCCGTTCCACGGCGCCGGGCAGCACCGCCAGCACCGCGTCCACGTCGGCCTCGACGCTGGTGTGCCCCAACGACAATCGCAGCGAGCCGCGCGCAGCGACCGGGTCGGCGCCCATCGCGGTCAGGACATGCGACGGTCGCGCCACCCCGGAAGTACACGCCGAACCGGTGGAGCATTCGATCCCGTTGGCGTCCAACAACATCAGCAAGGAGTCGCCTTCGCAGCCGGCGAAGGTGAAGTGCGCGTTACCCGGCAGCCGGTCGGTGCGCGACCCGTTGACGCAGGTGTCGTCGATCGCCGCGAGCACCCCGTCGATGAGGCGGTCGCGCAGGCCCGCCACCCGGTCGGCGGTAACCTCCAGTGAGCCCACCGCGATCTGCAGTGCCGTGGCCATCCCGACCGCGCCCGCGACATCGGGTGTGCCCGAACGGATGTCACGTTCCTGACCGCCGCCGTGCATCAGCGGGACACACGTCACGTCGCGGCGCACCAGCAGCGCGCCCGCCCCGCAGGGACCACCGAACTTGTGGGCGGTCAGGCTCAGCGCCGACAGCCCGCTGGTTTGGAAGTCGACCGGCAGCTGCCCGACGGCCTGCACAGCGTCGGAGTGCATGGGCACCCCGAATTCCGCTGCGACTGCGGCTAATTCGGCGACCGGTAGCACGGTTCCGACCTCGTTGTTGGCCCACATCACCGATATCAGCGCGACATCGTCAGCGCGACCGGCCTCCAATTCCGCGCGCAGCGCGGCCGCCGACACCGAACCGTCGGACTGGGTGGGCAGCCAGGTGATCTCGGCGCCTTCGTGCTCGGCGAGCCAGCTGACCGAGTCGAGCACAGCGTGGTGTTCGACCTCGGTGGTGATGATCCGGCGCCGGCGCGGCTCGGCATCCCGGCGGGCCCAGTAGATTCCCTTGACCGCCAGGTTGTCGCCGTCGGTGCCGCCGGCGGTGAACACCACCTCCGACGGGCGGGCGCCCAGCTGCGCGGCGATGGACTCCCGGGACTCCTCCATCCGGCGGCGTGCGGCGCGGCCGCCCGCGTGCAGCGACGAGGCGTTGCCGACACTGCTCATGACAGCCGCCATCGCCTCGATGGCCTCGGGGTACATCGGGGTGGTGGCGGCGTGATCCAGATAGACCATGACCCGCCCAGAATACCGGGCACTTCGAGGCACCCGATCAGCCATGCATTCCGCAGACGCTGCAGGCCTGGCGGCTTGGCTGTGCCCGACAACCCACCCGGCAACTTACCAAGGCCTGACAGCGGGCGGCCAGCTCACGCCGATCGAACCCCGGCAGCTGCAGGGACGCGACGTGCACCCGGGCAAGGGTGCGCCGTGCGGTGATCAAGCGCCGCATCGAGGCCACCAGGGTGTCGTCACCGACGAACGCGGGCAGGGTCGAGCGCGACCCGTCGGGGTGGTGGTAGCTGAGCCGCAGCGGCTGCACCGGCCGCGATGCGTCCACGGCGGCTTGGAACATCGCCGGGTAGTACCTGCCGTGGGTCCGCCCGCACCAGGTGGTGCCCTCCGGGAACGCCACGACGACGCGGCCTTGCCGCAACCTGGCCGTCACCGCTTCGACGACCGCCGGCAGCCCGCGCAGGCTGTGCCGGTCGATCGGGATGATCCGCAGCAGACGGGCCAGCGCCCCGACGCCGGGCCAGCCGATCAGGTCGGCGCGGGCCACGAACGTGCCCGGCGACACCGCGCCGACGACGAACACGTCCAGCCAAGAGGTGTGCGCACTGACCACCAGCATGCCGGGCAGGTTGCGCACCGGCCCGCCGGTCGTGGTCACCCGCACTCCGAAGCAGCGCAGCACCAGCCGGCAGCAGCCGCGCTGCAAGTGCACCCGGCCCGGTAGCGGCACGGCCAGCAGTGGCAGCACCGGTATCAACAGCAGCACCAAGGCCAGCCGGGCCGCCACCACCGCCGGGGACACCCGCTCGGCGGCGCCGTGCACGCACGCCGGCGTGCAGCATCCCCGCGGCGCCCAGGGGTGCACGACGGCCCGGGTCACGCTTCGGCGGTGCCGGCGGCTGCCGCAGCCATCGAGCGCAGCCGGCGCAGATACCGGGTGTCTGCCTCGCTTCGGCACAGCAGCGCCGGGAAGTCCGCCACCCCGAAGGTGGGGTCGTGGGCCGGTTCACCGCAGATCCGCGCCCCCAGCCGCAGATAGCCGCGCAGCAGCGGCGGCAGGACCCGGCGAGCCGGCGGAGTGATCTGGTCAAGGCTCTTGCCACCGAGCACCACCGGCCGATACGGCCTCACTCGGTGCTGGGAAGCGTGACGGCGCCGCACGAAGTCGCGGACGCCGCGGATCTGGCTGCCGGGCGCACCCTCGCCGGAAACGGGCACCGACACGCAGCCGGTGACGTAGGCGTACTCGTGGCGGTCCAGATAGGCCAGTATCCCGGCCCACATCAACAGCACGACGGCACCGTTGCGGTGCCCCGGGCGTACTACCGCCCGGCCCATCTCGACCAGCGACGGCCGCAGTGGATCGAGCGCGCCCACGTCGAATTCGCTTGCAATGTAAAGACCTCCGGCGGCGATGGCACCGGTCGGGGGCAGCATCCGGTAGCAGCCGACCAGCGCGCCGGAGGTGTCGTCGCGCACCAACAGGTGATCGCAGTAGTCGTCGAACCGGTCGGCGTCGCGGCCGTCGGCACTGTGCGGCAGCGCGAATCCCGGCTCGGCGCTGAAGACTTCGTAGCGCAGCCGCTGCGCGGCTTCAATCAGCGCAGGATCCGTCGATACCAGCAGCGAGTATCGCGGGGTGTAGTCGGTGGCGGGGTCGGGGGCGATGAGTACAGAACCAGTGCTCACACCCGGTACGGTCGCGCAATCATGCGGCGTAAAGGCAATCACCGCATGACAGGTCGGTGCACGCTCGGTGACGAATTCAAGCGGCGGCGCCGCCGCCGTCGGCGTGCAGTGTCGATCCGGTGATGAAGCTGGACCTCGGTGAGGCGAGGAAGAGCACCGCTTCGGCGATCTCGGCCGCGTGTGCGGTGCGGCCGAGCGGAAGCGCCCGGCCCAGTTCGTCGTTGACCTCTCCCCATTCGGCGACCACCCCCTCGGTGGCGGTGGGGCCGGGCGCGACGCTGTTCACCCGCACCCCATGCGGCCCGAATTCGGCGGCCCAGGTGCGGGTCAGCGATTCCAGCGCGGCCTTGGAGGCGCTGTAGCTCGACGCCCCCGGCACACCTTTGAAGGCGACCATGCTGGTGACGTTGACGATGCTGCCGTGTCCTCGCCGCATCATTCCCGGGGCCAGGGCGGCGACCAGAAAGTAGGCGCCGCGCACGTTGGTGTCGAACGTCGACTCGAAGGCCGTGACGTCCTGTTCGACGGTCAGCGCGCCCGGGAAGCTCGCGGCGTTGTTGACCACGATGTCGACCTCACCGCAGTGCCGGACAAGGGCTTTCACCGATTCGAGGTCGGACAGGTCGGCGGCCACGAACCGCACACCGGAACCGAGTTCGGCGACCGCCGCCGCGCCGCGCTGCGCCGAACGGCCGGTGATGATGACCGCGGCGCCGTGCTGCGCCAGCAGCCGCGCGGATTCGAGTCCGATGCCCGCGGTCCCGCCGGTCACCAGCGCGGTCTGGCCCGCGAGATCGTTCACTGGCTCGCCAGCCAGTCCACCAGCCGGGTCTGGGCCAGCGTAGCGTCGGCGCCGGTGACCAGCCCGGTGTCGCCGACCTTGGTGCCGAAATAGACCGCGGCCGGGTCGACGACGATCGGCAGGGACTCGCCCCGGTGCGCCAGCACCGCCCCGGCCAGCTCGGCGAAGGTCATCTTCTCCGGGCCGCCGACGTTGACGATCCCGTCGACCGGCGCCGCCTGGGCGGCGCGCGCCACCGCGGCGGCCACGTCCGCGCCGGCGATCGGCTGGATCAGGCCTTCGGGGACCCGCACCACCCCGTCGACGGTCAGCGATGCGGTGATCGCGTCGGCGAACTCGTGGAACTGGGTGGCGCGCACGATCGTGTACGGCAATCCGGATTCGGTGATGATCCGTTCCTGGGCGACCTTGGCCCGCATGTAGCCGCTGTCGGGCAGGGCGTCGCAGCCCACGATCGACAGCGCCACGTAGTGGCTGACATCGGCCTTGCGGGCCGCGGTCACCTGGTTGGTCGTCGAGCGGGTGAAGAAGTCCAACACCGGGTCGTCGTCAAAGTCCGGTGAGTTCACCACGTCGACCAGCACGTCGGCACCCGACAGCGCCTCGGCCAGGCCCTCGCCGGTGAGTACGTCCGCGCCGGTGTTGCGCGAGGCGGCCACCGGCTCGTGCCCGGCGGCGGCCAGCAGCGACACCACCTTCGTGCCGATCTGACCGCTGGCGCCCATCACGGTGATTTTCATGTCCTTCCGCCCTTCCGTCGGCCGACTGTCTCTGGTCCAGACTGGCACCGGCGAGCCGATGGGTGTACCCCGGAAAGTCCGTAGTCTCTCCGTCACCGCCACGGGGTGTCGCGCAGCTGGCGGCGCGAGCGAATGGCCAGCTTGGCGAACACCTTGCGCAGGTGCCATTCCACGGTGTGCGCGCTGATGAACAGCTGGGCGGCGATTTCGGTATTCGTCAGCCCCGCCCCGGCCAGTTCGGCGATCTGCTGCTCCTGAGCGGTCAACGCGTCCCCCGCGCCGGCCGGTCGCTTGCCGGCCTTCTGGCCGGTGGCCTGCAGTTCCCGGCGGCTGCGGTCGGCGAACGCCGCGGCGCCCATCCGGGTGAACGCCTCGTGCGCGGTCCGCAGCTGGGCACGCGCGTCGGTGCGGCGGTTCTCCCGGCGCAGCCATTCGCCGTACAGCAGGTGGGTGCGCGCGAGTTGTACGGCGATACGCGTGCGACCCAGTCGCTCGATCGCCTCGCGGTAGAGGCTTTCCGCGGTGTCGCCGCCGCTGAGCAGCGCCGCCGAGCGGGCGCGCACCCCGTGCGCCCAGTCGGTTCCGGCGGCCCGGGTTCGTTCGCCGAGCTGCTCCAGCGCGTCGGCGGCCACATCCTGCCGGTCGCTTCGGACGGCCGCCTCCACCAATTCCACCAGGTTCCACCCGTAGAGCCCCAGGTCCTCGTATTCACAGGCCCGCACCAGCAGCTCACACGCCGCCTGATAGTGGCCCAGCCCGTTGTGCAGCACCGCGCCGGCGTACCCCGCCAGCCCGGTCACCCGTCCCTCACCGCGAGCGACGCCGTCGCGCATGGCGGCGTCGAGCAGTCGGGTGCTCTCCGCTTCGTCACCGACCCAGGCCGCCAATGCCAACTCGTGATAGCGCAACGGTGCCTGGCCGGCGGCAGCCGAGAGGGCGCCGGCCTCGGCCAGCAATGCCTGCGCCGACGCGAACTCGCCGGACTGGATGTGCAGGCCGGCGCGGGTCGTCAGCGCCGTCGGCAGCATCGCCAGCGCACCGGTATCGGTCGCGACCCGCACCGCGTCGGTGGCGATCCGGTACCACGATTCGTCGTCCCACGCATCGTGCACGGCCGCTTCGTACCCGACCGGAAACGCCTGCCAGGACCAGGTTGCCGGGGTCAGCGCGGCGACGGCGGCACGCAACAGCGGCACGCCGGCAACGCTTCCCGCGCTGATTCGGGTGTTCAAGGCCCGCAACAACAGTTCGGCTGGTCGGCTCGGGTCCGCAGCCGAGCCGGCGGCCAGCGCGGCGGTGACGTGCGGGCGCACATCGGCCCCGAATTGCCGGCCGGCGTACATCGCGGCGCTGACCGCTTCCAACAGGGTCTCCTGCGCCATTGCGGCGTCCAGCGATTCCAAAGTGCTTGCGGCGCGAAAGAATTGGTGGACCGAATCCACCAGCGCCAGCGCATCACCGCTACCGCGGCCGCGGGTGAACGCCAGTTGCGCGCGCATGCGTGCCAGCCGCGCCCGCTGCAGCGTGTCCAACGGCGCCAGTTCGGCGGTGGCCAGCAGCTCACCGGCGGCGTCGAATTCAGCGGCGGCTCGCTTGGCTTCGGCGGCGTCGAGTGCGCGCGATCCGCGCCGGTGGGCATCGGGGGTCAGTTCGGTGGCACGGGCCAAAAACGCTGCGACGGCGGCGGTTCCGCCCCTGATCGCGGCTCTGCCGGCGGATTGTTCCAGCTCCGCGGCGACGGCTTCTTCGGGTTCGGCCGCCGCGTGCGCGCGATGCCAGGCCCGCCGGTCGGGATCGTGCGCCGGGTCGGTGGCCGCGGCCAACGCGCGGTGTGCGTCGCGGCGATCGTCGCCGGTCGCCGCGCGGTAGACCGCGGAGCGCACCAGCGGATGCCGGAATCGCACGTGTGCCGCCACCGCGACCAGCCCCGCCTCCTGCGCCGGTGTCAGCGCCGCCGCGGGCAGGCCCAGTTCCTCGGCGGCCCGCAGCAACAACGCCGCGTCACCCACCGGTTCGGCGGCGGCCACCAGCAGCAACCGCTGGGTATCGTCGGGCAGCGACCGGACCTGTTCGAGGAAGTGCTGTTCGATCTGGCCGACGACCGGTTGGACGTCGGGCCGGTAGTAGCCGCCGGCCAATTCGGCGGCGGACAGGCCTCGGGGCAACTCCAGCAGCGCCAGCGGATTACCGTGCGTTTCGGCGACGATCCGGTCCCGCACCTGAGCATCGATGCGCCCGGGCAACGCCGATTCCAGCAGCTCCCGGGCGTCGGCCTCGCCGAGCCCGCGCAACACCAGCCTGGGCAGGCCGGTGAGCGCGTCGACCCGCTCACGCAGCCCGAACACCAGCGCGACCGGTTCGGCCCGCAGGCGGCGGGCCACGAACCCCAGCGTCTGCGCCGTCACCCGGTCCAGCCACTGGGCATCGTCGACCAGACACAGCACTGGCCGCTCGCCGGCGGCCGCGGCAAGCAGGCCCAGCGCCGCGAGCCCGACCAGAAAGCGGTCCGGCGCCGGCCCCGACCGCAGCCCGAAGGCGATCTGCAGCGCCTCGCGTTGCGGTCCCGGAAGCGCGCCGGCGCACTCCATCAGCGGGGCGCACAGCTGCTGCAGGCCGGCGAAGGCCAATTCCATGTCGGACTCCACCCCGGCCGTTCCGATCACCCGGAACCCGGTCGCGCGCTCGGCGAGGTAACCCAGCAGCGCGGTTTTGCCGATGCCGGGCTCACCCCGCAGGACCAGCACCTGCCCGTGGCCGTCGCGGGCAGCGTCGATGAGGTCGCGCAGCTGTGCGCACTCGCCGTCACGCCCGGTGAGCACCTCAGACGAGAAATCCCCCGACACGCCGAGCGTGCGGGGGATTTGTCGTCTGCTCACGCAGAAGAAACTAACCCTTGCGGGTCTTGACCGCCTCTGTCAGCTGCGGGGCGACCTTGAACAGGTCGCCGACGATGCCGTAGTCGGCGATCTCGAAGATCGGCGCTTCCTCGTCCTTGTTGACCACCACGATGGTCTTGGACGTCTGCATTCCGGCCCGGTGCTGGATCGCGCCGGAGATCCCCAGCGCGATGTACAGCTGCGGCGAGACCGTCTTGCCGGTCTGGCCGATCTGGAACTGGCCCGGGTAGTAGCCCGAGTCCACCGCGGCACGCGAGGCGCCCACGGCCGCGCCGAGCGAGTCGGCCAGCTCCTCGACCACCGAGAAGCTCTCCGCGCTGCCGACGCCACGACCGCCGGCCACCACGATCGGGGCCTCGGTGAGTTCCGGACGGTCACCGGCCACCGCGGGCTCACGCGAGGTGATCTTGGTGGCGTTCTCGGCGGCGGCGGGCACCTCGACGGTGACCTGCTCGCCGGCACCGGCGGTCGGGGCCGGCTCCACGGCACCGGCCCGCACGGTGATCACCGGGGTGTCACCGGTGGGCTCGGCCTCGACGGTGTAGGCGCCACCGAAGATGGAGTGCACCACTTTGGCGCCTTCGGAGACCTCGACCACGTCGACCAGCAGACCGGACCCGATCCTGGCCGCCAGCCGGCCGGCGACCTCTTTGCCCTCGGCGCTGGCGGCGATCAGCACCGCGGCGGGGGTCGCCGATTCGGTCAGCGAGGCCAGCACGTCGACGGTCGGGGTGACCAGGTAGTTCTCCACCACGTCGGACTCGGCGACGTAGATCTTGGCGGCGCCGGCCTCCTTCAGCCCGTCGACCAACGGGGCGGCGGCGCCGGGGGCGCCGACGACGACGGCGGACGGTTCGCCGAGCGCACGCGCGGCGGTGATCAGTTCGGAGCTGACCTTCTTCAGCGCTCCTTCGGCGTGCTCGACGAGCACGAGTACTTCAGCCATGTTTGTTTTCCCTTGAGAGTCCGGTTGTCGCTAAATGAGCTTCTGGCCGACCAGGTAGTCGGCGATCTTGGTGCCGCCGTCGCCTTCGTCGGTCACCTTCTCGCCGGCGGTCTTCGGCGGCTTCGGCGTGGAAGCGGTCACCTTGGACCCGGCGTTGGCGACCCCGACCTCGTCGGCCTCGACCCCGATCTCGGCCAGGGTGAGCACGGTGACTTCCTTCTTCTTGGCGGCCATGATGCCCTTGAAGGACGGGAAGCGCGGCTCGTTGATCTTCTCGTTGACGCTCACCACCGCCGGCAGCGTGGCCTCCAGGGCGAACACGCCGTCGTCGGTCTCCCGCTCGCCGGTGACCTTGCCGTCCTCGACGGCCAGCTTGCGCAGGTGGGTCAGCTGCGGCAGGCCCAGGTACTCGGCGATGATCGCCGGAACCGCGCCGCCGACGCCGTCGGTGGACTCGTTGCCGGCGATGACCAGCTCGGTGCCCTCGATGGCGCCCAGGGCCCGGGCCAGCGCCCAGCCGGTCTGCACCACGTCAGAACCCTTCATGCCGTCGTCGAGCAGGTGCACCGCCTTGTCGGCCCCCATCGACAGCGCCTTGCGGATCGCCTCGGTGGCCCGCTCGGGGCCGGCGGTCAGCACGGTGACCGTGCCTTCGGCGCCTTCCCGCTCACGGATCAGCAGCGCCTCTTCGACGGCGCGCTCGTTGATCTCGTCGAGCACAGCGTCGGCGGCGTCACGGTCCAGCGTGAAGTCACTGTCATTGAGCTTGCGCTCCGACCAGGTGTCTGGGACCTGTTTGATCAGGACCACGATGTTCGTCATGAGTGTGGTTCGTCCTCCTCGAAGGGGTCCTGCGACGGCCGGCCACAGGACTTGGGTCACGATTCACGCAGCCGCACAACCATGTTACTGATGAGTAACTTGGAGCGGTTCGCGTGTACAGCGTAGCGGGTCGTGATAGGGCGACTGCGGGGTAGCCGGTTCGCGTAGCGCGGGGTTCGCGTTAGCCTGCCTATGCAATGAACTCCACTGACGGTCCCGACTCCCCTGCCGACACCACCCTGGTGCTGACCGGCGAGCGGACCATTCCCGGGCTCGACGTCGAGAACTACTGGTTCCGCCGCCACGAGGTCGTCTATGAACAGTTGGCGCCGCGCTGCGCCGGACTCGACGTACTGGAGGCCGGCTGCGGGGAGGGTTACGGCGCCGATCTGATCGCGCGCGCGGCCCGCCGGGTGATCGGCTTGGACTACGACGACGCCGCGGTGGCACATGTGCGAGCCCGCTATCCGCGGGTGGAGGCCATCCAAGGCAATCTCGCCGCGCTGCCGCTGCCCGACGTCGCGGTGGATGTCGTCGTCAATTTTCAGGTCATCGAGCACCTGTGGGACCAGGCGCAGTTCATCGCCGAGTGCGCCCGGGTGCTGCGTCCCGGCGGGCTGCTGATGATCTCCACCCCCAACCGGATCACCTTCTCCCCCGGCCGCGACACCCCGATCAACCCGTTCCACACCCGCGAGCTCAACGCCGCCGAGCTGACCGAGCTACTCGTCGACGGCGGCTTCGTCATGGAGGCGATGCTCGGGGTTTTTCATGGGCCGGCACTACGCGAGATGGACGCCCGGCACGGCGGCTCGATCATCGACGCCCAGATCGAACGGGCGGTCGCCGACGCGCCCTGGCCGGCCGAGCTGCTGGCCGACGTCGCCGCCGTCACCAGTGCAGATTTCGACATCCTCCACGCCACCGAACGCACCATCGACGACAGCTTGGATCTGGTGGCGATCGCGGTGCGGCCGTGAGCGAAAAACCCTCGGTGCCGGGCCTGTTCACCCTGGTGCTGCACACCCACCTACCGTGGCTGGCCCACCACGGCCGCTGGCCCGTCGGTGAGGAGTGGCTCTACCAATCCTGGTCGGCGGCCTACCTGCCGCTGATGCGGGTGCTGCGGACCCTGGCCGCCGAGGGCCGGCGCAACCTGCTCACCCTCGGGGTGACGCCCGTGGTCGCCGCCCAGCTCGACGACCCCTACTGCCTCGACGGCATGCACCACTGGCTGGCGAACTGGCAGCTGCGGGCCGCCCAGGCCACCACCTTGGCGGATCTGCGCGACTTCGGCCGGCACGAGAGCGCCGCGGCCGAGCAGGCCCTCGAGGACTTCGCGCTGCTGTGGCGCCACGGCGCCAGCCCGCTGCTGCGCGAGCTGGCCCAGGCCGGCACCGTCGAACTGCTCGGCGGCCCGCTGGCCCACCCGTTCCAGCCGCTGCTGGCGCCGCGGCTGCGGGAGTTCGCGCTGCGCGAGGGCCTGGCCGACGCCCGGGCGCGGCTGGCCCATACCCCCGCCGGGATCTGGGCGCCGGAGTGCGCCTATGCGCCCGGCATGGAGCAGGGCTACGCCGCCGCGGGGGTCTCGCACTTCATGGTCGACGGCCCGTCGCTGCACGGCGACACCGCGCTGGGCCGCCCGGTCGGTGCGACCGACGTGATCGCCTTCGGGCGCGACCTGCAGGTCAGCTACCGGGTGTGGTCGCCGAAGTCGGGCTATCCGGGCCACGACGCCTACCGGGACTTCCACACCTACGATCACCGCACCGGGTTGAAGCCGTCGCGGGTGACCGGCCGCAACGTCGACCCCGAGCACAAGGCGCCGTATGACCCGCAGCGCGCCGACGCCGCGATCGACGCCCACGTCGCCGATTTCGTCGAGGTGGTTCGCAACCGGTTGCGGGCCGAGTCCGAGCGGATCGGCCGCCCCGCCCATGTGATCGCCGCGTTCGACACCGAGCTGTTCGGCCATTGGTGGTACGAGGGGCCGACCTGGCTGGCCCGGGTGCTGCGGGCGCTGCCCGAGGCCGGGATTCGGGTCGGCACGCTCTCGGATGCGATCGGCGCCGGGTTCGTCGGCGATGCGGTCGAATTGCCGCCCGGGTCGTGGGGTTCGGGTAAGGACTGGCGGGTGTGGGCCGGGGAGAAGGTGGCCGACCTGGTGCAGCTGAACACCGAGGTGGTCGACACCGCGCTGGGCGCCGTGGACAAGGCCCTGGCGCAGACGGCGGGGCCGAGCGCCCGCGACCGGGTCGCCGACCAGATCCTGCGCGAGGCGCTGCTGACGGTGTCCAGCGACTGGCCGTTCATGGTGAGCAAGGACTCCGCCGCCGACTACGCCCGCTACCGGGCGCAGCTGCACGCCCACGCCACCCGGGAGATCGCCGATGCGCTGGCGTCGGGCCATCGCGACGTGGCCGAACGGCTGGCCGAGGGCTGGAATCGGGCCGACGGCCTGTTCGGTGCGCTGGATGCCCGTAGGCTGCCACGGTGACCCCCCGCCCCCTCCCGTTTCAGCGCGAGCGTGCGTGTCCCCGGCCCGACACGCCGCGAGACCACCGTTTTTGCGCACGCTCGCGAGCGGGAGGTACCCCCAGCTCGCGCCGCACTGCTCAGAACGGAACAGCCGCGTGAAGATTCTGATGGTGTCGTGGGAGTACCCACCGGTGGTGATCGGCGGCCTGGGCCGGCACGTGCATCACCTGTCCACCGCGCTGGCCGCCGCCGGTCACGATGTCGTCGTGCTGGCTCGCCGGCCATCGGGCACCGACCCGACCACCCACCCGCTGTCGGACGAGATCAGCGAGGGCGTACGGGTGGTGGCCGCGGCCCAGGACCCGCACGAGTTCTCCTTCGGCGACGACATGATGGCCTGGACCCTGGCAATGGGTCACTCCATGGTGCGTGCCGGGCTGTCGTTGAAAACCAATGGCGGCCAGACATTGTGGCGCCCCGACCTGGTGCACGCCCACGACTGGCTGGTGGCGCACCCGGCCATCGCACTGGCCGAATTCTACGATGTGCCTTTGGTTTCCACGATCCACGCCACCGAGGCCGGCCGGCACTCCGGCTGGGTGTCGGGCTCACTGAGCCGTCAGGTGCACGCGGTGGAGTCCTGGCTCGTTCGCGAATCCGACTCGCTGATCACCTGTTCGGCCTCCATGCGCGACGAGATCACCGACCTGTTCGGTCCCGGGCTGGCCGAAACCACCGTGATTCGCAACGGAATCGATGCCGCCCGTTGGCCGTTCGCCCGCCGCGGGCACCGCACCGGACCGCCAGAGCTGCTGTTCGTCGGGCGGCTCGAATACGAGAAGGGCGTCCACGACGCCATCGCAGCGCTGCCGCGGATCCGGCGGGCCCACCCGGGGACGACGCTGACCGTCGCCGGTGACGGCACCCAACAGGACTGGCTGGTCGAATGCGCCCGCAAGCGCCGGGTGCTCAAGGCCACCCGGTTCGTCGGGCGCCTGGACCATGAGGAACTGCTGGCGGCGTTGCACCGCGCGGATGCCGCCGTGCTGCCCAGCCACTACGAGCCGTTCGGGCTGGCCGCCTTGGAGGCCGCTGCGGCCGGAACCCCGCTGGTGGCATCGAACGTCGGCGGGCTGGGCGAGGCCGTGATCGACGGTGACACCGGTATGTCGTGTCCGCCGCGCGATGTGCCGGCCCTGGCCTCGGCGGTGTGCGCGGTGCTCGACGACCCGGCCGCGGCGCAACACCGCGCCGTGGCCGCCCGGGAGCGGCTCAGCGCCGACTTCGACTGGCACACCGTGGCCGACGAGACCGCGCAGGTCTACCTGGCCGCCAAGCGCCGCGAGCGCGAACCCCAGCCGCGCCGGCCGATCATCGAGCACGCGCTACCGGACCGGTAACGCCCGGTGTGGGACCGAATCGCCACCGTAGTCACGCACCGTCGGTCGTGGCTGGTGGCACTGGTGATCCTGGCCGCCTCCGCCGCGCTGATGGCATTGGGCGGCCACAACACCGACGCGACCACCTCACCCACGCTGCTGCCCGGGTCCTCGGAGTCCGCCGCGGTCGCCGCGGCGCAGCGCGAGTTCCCCGGGGGCGATCGCGCGACCGCGATCCTGGTCGTCACCCGCCACGACGGCTCAGCGTTGACGCAGGCCGATCTGGCAGCGGTCGAGCAGGCCCGCGATCGGATGCAGCAGGTGCCGCAGGCACTACCCGGCCTGCCGGCGCCGGCGCCGGTGTCCGCCGATGGCAAAGCGGCGATCGCCACCGCGCAGGTGAGCACCGCGCTGTCCGGATTCGAGCTTCGTGACGCGGTGCAGGCGCTGCGCGAGGCGGTCCGCGGCGGGTTGCCCGGCCCGCTGAGCGCGCACCTGACCGGCGGCCCCGCCTTCGGCGCGGATATCGCCGATGCCTTCTCCGGCGCCAACATCACCCTGCTGGCGGTGACCGCGCTGGTGGTCGCCCTGCTGTTGATCGTCACCTACCGCTCCCCGGTGCTGTGGCTGCTGCCGCTACTGGCCGTCGCGTTCGCCGACCGGGTCGCCACCGCGGTGGGCGGGGTGATCGCCAACGCCACCGGGGCCACCTTCGACGGCTCGACGTCCGGGATCACCAGCGTGCTGGTGTTCGGCGCCGGCACCAACTACGCACTGCTGCTGATCTCGCGCTACCGCGAGGAGCTGCGCCGTTCGCCGGAGCACCGCGGCGCACTGCGCGCCGCCGTCCGTGCCGCCGGCCCGGCGATCGTGGCCAGCAACGCCACAGTGGTGCTGGCGCTGCTGACCCTGATCGCCGCGAGCATTCCGAGCACCCGCAGCCTGGGGATCTGCGCGGCCAGTGGCCTGGTGGTGGCCGCGGTGTTCGTGCTGCTCGTGCTGCCCCCGCTGCTGGCGTTGTGCGGCCGAAACGTCTTCTGGCCGTTCATTCCCCGTGTTGGCGACGGCTCGGGGAACACCGGCTGGCGCCGGGTCGCCGATGCGGTGGGCCGCCGGCCGCTCCCGGTCTGCGTGATTGCGGTGCTGGTGCTGGCGCTGTTGGCGACCGGGCTGTTCGGCACCCGGATCGGCCTTTCCCAAACCGAGCAGTTCCGGGTCCGCGCCGACTCGGTGACCGGCTTCCAGACCCTGGCCGAACACTTTCCGGGCGGGGCATCCGACCCGACGGTCATCATCGGGTCCACTGCCCGCACGGCACAGCTGCGGGAGGCCATCACGGCGGTCCCCGGGGTGACGTCGGCGGTGCCCACCGGCGCGTCGCCGGCCGGCTCGACCCGGTGGTCGGTGGTGATCGACGCCGCGCCCTCGACCGGTGGCGCCTTCGACACGGTTACCGCACTGCGGGATTCGGTCCGCACCGTGGACTCCGGTGCGCTGGTGGGCGGTGCCGATGCCCAGGCGCTCGACATCCGCGACGCCGCAGACCGCGACCGCAAGGTGCTGATCCCGGCGATCCTCGCGGTGGTCCTGGTGGTGCTCTACGTACTGTTGCGGGCCGCGCTGGCCCCGCCGGTGCTGGTCGCTGCGACCGTGCTCAGTGCGATGGCCGCGCTCGGTCTGGGCGGCTGGGCCAGCATCCACCTGTTCGGTTTTCCCGCGCTCGACGACGGCACACCGCTGTACGCGTTCCTGTTCCTGGTCGCGCTCGGGGTGGACTACACCATCTTCCTGGTGACGCGTGCCCGCGAGGAGAGCGGCGAACACGGCACCCGCGCCGGCATGGTGGCCGCGGTCGCCGCCACCGGCGGCGTGATCACCAGCGCGGGAATCGTTCTGGCGGCGGTGTTCTGCGTGCTCGGGGTATTACCGCTGATCGTGCTGACCCAGTTGGGCATCATTGTCGGGGTCGGGATCCTGCTGGACACCTTCGTGGTTCGCACCCTGGTCATTCCGGCGTTGTTCACCCTGATCGGCGACCGGATCTGGTGGCCGTCCAGACCCGCGGCGTCTACAGCGCCCCCAGATACCGCACCCGGTCCGCGATAACCCGTTGCGACACATCGGTATCGGGTGCCAGCAGATCGAACGCGTGCGGGCAGCCGGGGTACAGGTGCAGCTCGACGGGAACTCCGGCGGCCAGTAGCCGGTGCGCGAAAATGACGTCTTCTTCGGCGAAGATGTCCAGCCCGCCGACGTCGAGATAGGCCGGCGGCAGACCGGTCAGGTCATCGGCGCGAGCCGGCGCGGCATAGCCGTCGGCGGCCCCACCGGCCAGCAGCGCACCCCAGCCGGTGGCGTTGTCGTCATGGCTCCAGGTGAGCACGGCGCTCGCGGCGCCGGCGCCATCACACGTCCGGTCGTCGAGCATCGGGTAGATCAACAGCTGGGCCGCGATCGCCGGCCCGCCCCGGTCCCGGGCCAGCAGGCTCACACCGGCGGCCAGTCCCCCACCGGCGCTGTCGCCCATCACGGCCAGCCGGGAGGCGTCGACGCCCAACTCGGCGGCGTGATCGGCCAGCCAGCACAGCGCCGCATAGCAGTCCTGAAGTGGAACCGGATGCGGGAACTCCGGGGCGACCCGGTAGTCGACGACCAGCATCGGCACCCCGGATGCGACGACGTAGCCGCGCACCGCCGCGTCGTAGAGCGCACCCAGGCGTGCCCAGTCCAGGATCATCCCGCCGCCATGCAGATACAGTGCGGCGCTGCCGGGTTGGACAGCGCCCGAGCGCCGGTACCAGCGCAACCCGATCGTGCTGCCGTCGTCGGATTCCACCGAAAACGACCGCACCTCAACGCCGGTTATCGGCGGCCGAGACGCCAACACCCGGTTGAACAGGTGGCCCGCATTGCGGCGGCGGGTGACGACATCGCCGACCGCGGGCGGCGGCACCTGCTCGCCGCCGCCGTCGCGCATCGCCAGCAACGCCGCGAGCACCTGGGGGTCGGGCGGTCCGGCCATCAGCGCTCCGTCTCACTCGGTGGATCGTGTCGTCGGCTACGGTAGCGCCGGAGGAGGTGACCGGTCCGTCCCATGCCACTATTGAGCGCCCTGCGCCTGAACATGACCAATGTCCCCGGCGCCGAGCATGCCGAGCGTTACCGGACGGCGCTGGAGATGGCGTCCTACGCCGACGCCCACGGGGTGACCGCGATCGGTTGCGAAGAGCATCACCTCGCGGCCACCGGATGGTTACCGGCCCCGCTGCTGATGGCCGCTGCCGTCGCCGGGTGCACGACGACCATCCGGATCAGCGTGGGCGCGCTGCTGGTGCCGCTCTACGATCCGATCCGGCTGGCCGAGGACATCGCGGTGCTGGATCAGCTATCCGCCGGGCGAGTCAGCTTCGTGGCCGGAATCGGTTACCGCCCAACGGAATACCAGGCCGTCGGCAAGGATTTCCGGCGGCGCGGCCGGCTGATGGACGAATGCCTGACGGTGCTGCTGCAAGCTTGGGGCGAGGAACCGTTCGAACTCCACGGCCAGCTGGTCGACGTGACACCCAAGCCGTACACCAAGCCGCATCCGATGCTGCTCATCGGCGGCATGAGCGTCGCGGCGGCCCGGCGCGCAGCCCGGTTCGGCCTGCCGTTCTCGCCGCCGATGCCGATGCCCGACCTCGAAGCGGTCTATCTGGCCGAACTCGCCCGCAACGACAAGCAGGGGTTCGTGTTCAGCCCCGAAAACGGCAACACCGTCACGCATCTGAGCGCCGACCCGGACAAGGCCTGGGACCGCTGCGGCGACTACTTCCTCAACGAGGCACGCGAATACGCCTCCTGGGCGGTGCCGCAAGTGCCGCGCCCCAACGAAACCCCGGTGGGCACCGTCGCGGAGCTACGCCGGGCCGGCACGGTGGAGGTACTGACGCCAACGGAGCTGATCGCGCAGTGCCGCGCCGGCCGGACCGGGGTGACCCTGCATCCGCTGATCGGCGGCCTACCGCTCGACGACGGCTGGGAGAGCCTGCGGCTGCTGGCCGAACAGGTGCTGCCGGAACTCTGAGGCCTCACGCCTGGACCGCAGCGGTTCCGACCATGCGATCGGCGCCCCAGCTGCGCTGGAGATAGCCCAGCACCCGGTCTAATTCGGTCTGGGTGACCGCGGCCCGCTCGCCCGGTTCCAGCGGATCGAAGTGGAAGATGTAGAGCCGCGACGCGAACTGCTCGAACGGCAGCGACGCCTCGCCGAAGCGTTCACCGTGCCCGGCGGTGCTGACCACCACACCGTCACCCCAATCCTGCCCACTGTCGTTGTTGGGGTTGTAGAAGTACACCCGCATGGCCCCCTCGGGGTCCAGGCCCACCCGCAGCACGGTGATCGCATGCCAGCCGACGAAGCGGGCGGCGCTGTCGGTCACGGCGATGCCGGCCGGCTGCGGGTGGATCAGCGGCTGATTGCCGTTGTAGAACGGGTGGTAGGCGGCGTAGAAGTGCCGCAAAAACCCTTCGAGCTCAACCAGATTGCCGGTCGCGACGTCGACGTTGATGCGGAAGCCTCGCCCGGACCACCAGCCGTGGAACTCCGGATTGACCCACCGGTGCGGGTCGCCGTCGCGGCCGACGCACCGCCGGAACATCTCGGCGTAGATGCGGTCCAGATGCGGCACCACCAGCAACGAGACCGGATCGAGGTCGACGGGAAGGTGGGTGGCCACCCCGCCCCCGCTGTCCTTCGACGAGATCGGCTGACCCTCGAAGTGCATGACGATCTCGTCGTCGCGGGCCGCCCAGGCGATCGTCTGCAGCAGGTAGTCGGGATCGTTGTAGGACCACATCGACAGTGCACGCGCTGCTTGGCAGGTCGGGTTGTCACCCTGCCCGACCCCGAGCGGCAGCCCGAGCATCGACAGCGTCCCCGCCAGCAGCCAGGTGTGCGGATCCTGCACCGTTCCGAACACCTGGGTGAGCCGCTTCCGGGACGCCTTGGAGACCGGCAGCGCCAATTGACGCCACAGCGACGGCGCCACCGGCGGCTGGTAGAGGATGCCGCGCTCCAGCAGCAACGCCAGCCCGTAGATGCACTGGGCCGTCTCGACGTGCACCGCCCCCGAGATCAGGCTGTGCACTAGATCGTGGAAGCAGAGCAGGCTGTCGCGCCCGGTGCTGGACAGGCCCAGCGCCTCGCCGAGCAGATAGTCGTTCTTTTCCAGCAGGAACCGCAGCAGCACTGCGTGATACGGCGACACCAGCCCGGTGTCATGCATCGACCGCGCGAAGCCGGCCGCCTCGTACTGCAGGGTCGGCTCGTCCATCGATTCCAGCCGGCTGCGATACACCTGGACCCCGGGATCTTCCCGGCAGCCGTCGGTGGTGCCGTACAGGCTGGTGATCAACCGATCGGTGCCCACCGCGCCGCTGCCCAGATCGATGCTGGGATCACTGCGCACGATCGAGATCTGGGTGATCATCGCCTTGATCTGGTCGACCTGGATGGGCCGCTGACGCAGAATCCGCCAGATCTCCTCGACCAGCCGGTCCAGAACGCCGTCGTAACCGATCTCCTCGACCAGGTACCCGAACAGGTCGCGGGTCAGCCGCGCCATCCGGCCCTGCAGTTCGCGCTCCGCCTCGGTCGGCGGGGCCAACAGCAGCGACAGGTTGATCGCCAGCACCTGCGACAGATGGTGCCGCGCCTGCTCCGCGGTGATCAGCGGATGGCTGTACTCGCCGTTGGCCACCGCGAGCAGACGCAGTTCGTTGACCGCCTCCAGCACCACGGTGTCAGGATTGGCACTGCGCAACGTACCGGTGGTCAGCACCGGCAGCAGGGTGCGCGGCGATGCCCAGTCCGTCCCCTGGAACAGCCCGGCCTCTTCCAGCGCCGCGCTGCGGGCCCGTACCGCCGCACAGCCACCCGGCTGCAGCAACACCAGCCGCAGCCCGTCCAGAACACGGCGCAGCCGGTCCGCTTTGCCCAGTGGTCCGGCCTCCGCCAACGCCCCGGTCGCGTCGTCGAGCCTGCTCAGCCGACTTTCCAGGGTCGCTAGGTCACCGTTTGTCTGGCTCTCCGGTGAATTCCCATTCACAACGGGTTCCTCACGTGCATGCCGCCTCAGAGGTAGAAGTCAAGCTCTTCTTGCCGCTTGAGCAACTGCCGCATCTCATACGGATCCTCACCGAAGAAGTAGACCAGACCCCAGTGGGTGCCGAAAGCGGTGCGCTTGGTGACGGTCTCTTCGAGCGGTGCGGTGAGTTCGTGCGATTCGAAGTATTGGTGGTCCTCGGTCTCCTCGGGGATGGCAAGCGTGCTGACCACCCGCCGGCGCGGATACACCCCGAAACAGCCGGCGTGTCCCTTGGCGTCGACGACCTCGCGCGGGAAGAACTGCTGCAGTTCCTCCTCGGTGGTCTTGGGGTCGAACGCCAGCACCAGCGCCTGGTAGCCGTTGAAACCATAGACGCGCTCCAACAGTTCGAAGACCTTGAAACCCGGCGGCCGGTAGGCGACCTCACCGAAGTACATCTCTCCGTCGCTGGTCACGAAGTACTCGGGGTGGACGAAGCCGAAATCGATGTCGAACGCCTTGATCAGCTTCTCGATCTGAGCGGCGATCTGCGGCCGGTAGCGTTCCAATTCCGGCGACGCCGGTACGAATACCGAATAGCCGAGGGTGACGTACTCGGAAATGTTGAGAAACCGGATCTTCCCGTTGTGCACCCACGCCTCGACGGCGAATTCCCAGCCGTCGAGATGTGATTCCATCAATGCCGGGAATTCTTCGTCGGGAATCGAGTCGATGTCATCGGGAGCCCGGATCACCCGGTGGCCGAGGCAGCCGGCCTTGTCGAAGGCCTTGAAATGGATGGGGTCGTTGGGGTCGCCGTCGAGTTTCAACAACGTCTGGTTGACCCGTTTGAGGAACCGGATGACGTCGTCGCGGTCGTGCGCCTCCTCGAAGATGCCGACCCGAATTCCGCCCAGCTGAGCACGCCGCTTCATCAGCGATTTGTCGCGTAGCAGCATCGCTTGACCGAGCAGCCGCGGGTTGTCCAGCAGGACGGAGTTGATCGCGCCCGCCCATTCCACGGTCTCCTCGAAGAGTGGGATCGCGACGTCGACGCCGCGCTCCTTGAGTGTTTCGGCGATCTCCATCGACCGCTCGTTCAGGCGCTCGAAGTTCCAGGCGATGTAGGGAATATCGTGCTGCTGACAGTATTCTTCGGCCCAGTCCGGCGCGACGACCACATACCGGCGGTCGAAACGGTCCACTGCATCGACGGCGTTCAAACTCCAGCCGAGTAACGCGATATAACCCTTCTCCGGGTTGCGGTGGTTCTCGTCATTACGGGTCTCGGAAACATCCGTCAAATCCGTCAAGGCGCCCCTCCCTCTTTTCGACCCTCTTCGCGTACGATCCTCGCCCACGGTACCCGCGGCGTTCCGCCGGTGAGCGGGTCGCCGAAGGCTGATCGGTCCCTCGGTGCGGTCCAGGCGTGGGCTGATCGCTCGCCGACCGGACCGGCTGATCCCGCGCCGATCCACCTGGTCAAACCGCTCTTTCTTCGCCATTTAATGGGTTAACCGGCTCCCCGTTGTTTGGGTGCAAACCACGGCGGGTATCGCCCAAAACGACAGGCCTGCGGAAGGAGCGTCCGTGGTCGAACGACATACGTGTTCGCTCATCGGCGAAGTCGGCGTGCCGCAGAATTCCTGCGCGGACAGCAAATGCTTCCAGAGCTGGCAGGCGCACATTCGGCGCCAGGTGCTCGCCGCCGTCGCCGCTTTCGTGGCGGCTCGCCGTTCGGCTGAACTCGGCGGCACCGGCGTGCCCGTCGCCGGCGACATCTTGGTCGACTTCGTCGGGGGCGGCAAATGCCTGCGCTCGACGTTCACCTACCTGGGCTGGCTCTGTGGAGCCGGACCCAGCCGGGCCGCGCTGGCAGCCGCGTCGAGCATGGAGTTGCTGCACACCTTCGCGCTGATGCAAGACGACGTGATGGACGGCTCCGCCACCCGGCGCGGTCGGCAGACCGCGCACCGGCAGTTCGCGGAATGGCATCGCCGGCGCGGCCTGTCGGGGTCGTCGCGACGATTCGGCCAATCCGGCGCCGTGTTGCTGGCCGACCTGTGCCTGATCTGGGCCGAGCAGATGCTGCGCGAATCCGGCTTGGAGAGCGAGCAGCTCCAGCGGGCCTGGCCCCGCTACGACGCGATGCGCACCGAGCTCGCAGTGGGTCAATTCGCCGACCTTGCAAGCGATCTGAGTGACTGCCCGGAGCTGGACGTCGTCCTCGATGTCGCGCGGCGCAAGTCGGGTAACTACACGGTGCGCCGTCCGCTGGAGATCGGCGCGGCCATGGCCGGCTGCAGCGACGCCACCCTGGCCGGGTTGGGCACCTACGGCGGCGAGATCGGCGAAGCATTCCAGCTGCGAGACGACCTCTTGGGAGTGTTCGGCTCGCCCGACACCACCGGAAAGCCCAGCGGCGACGATCTGCGCGAGCGCAAGCCGACCAGTGTCGTGGTCAACGCCTACCACATGGCCGACGCGCCGACCCGACGCGAACTCGCCGAACTGATGAAGCGAGACGACGTCGACAGCCGTGCCGTCGACCGGTGGCGCGCGCTGATCGTGCGCACCGGCGCGGTGGAGGCCATCGAGAAGATGATCGCCGAGAAGCTGGTAACCGCCCGGATTGCGCTGGACGACATGGAAATCGAGGAAAACATTCGCACCGCGCTGGCCCATATGGCCACCGCCTGCACGGAGCGTTCCCGATGACGCGCACCGTAGGCGGCCGCACCGACCATGTGGTGGTGGTCGGTGCGGGCCTGTCGGGCCTATCGACGGCACTGCACCTGGCCGGGCGCGGGCGAGAAGTCACCGTGATCGAGCGGGAGCCGTGGCCGGGCGGACGCGCCGGCCGACTGGACATCGGCGGCTACCGGATCGACACCGGCCCCACGGTGTTGACCATGCCCGACCTTATCGACGAGGCGTTCGCCGCCGTCGGCGAATCTCTCACCGACCGACTGGAACTACTCGCCGTGGATCCGGCTTACGAGGCCAGATTCGCCGATGGCAGCGCGCTGAACGTCCACACCGATGCCGACCGGATGGCCAGCGCGGTCGAGGAGTTCGCCGGCCCCGGCCAGGCTGCCGGATACCTCAGGCTGCGGGACTGGCTGACCCGGCTGTATCACATCGAGATCGACCGCTTCATCGGCGCCAACTTCGACACTCCGCTGGCTCTGCTGAACCCGCCGTTGATGCGGCTGGCCGCAATCGGCGGATTCCGGGCCTGGGACACCATGGTCAAGCGGTACATCAGCGACCCCCGGTTGCGGCGGGTGTTCACCTTCCAGTCGCTCTACGCCGGCGTGGCCCCCCAACACGCGCTGGCGGCCTACGCGGTGATCGCCTATATGGACACCGTTGCCGGCGTGTTCTTTCCGCGCGGCGGCATCCGGGCGTTACCGGATGCGTTGGCTGCAGCAGGTTCTCGCGCCGGAGTGCGGTTCCGCTACGGTACGGCGGTCACCGCGCTGGAAAGCCGCGGAGACCGGATCACCGCGGTCCGCACCGACCGTGATGATGCGGTCCCCTGCGATGCGGTGGTGCTGACCAGCGAACTGCCCCAGACCTATGAACTGTTGGGCCGCACGCCCCGTCGCCTCCGAGCGCTGCGGGCCTCGCCGTCCGCGGTGGTGGTACACGTGGGCTGTCATCGGGTGCAGCCGGCGACCGCGCATCACACCATCCTGTTCGGCGAGGCGTGGCAGGAGACTTTCACCGACATCATCGGCGCGGGACAAGTGATGCGCGACCCGTCGCTGCTGGTCACCCGCCCCACCGCCAGCGATCCCGGGCTGGCCCCGGCCGGACGTGACCTGCTGTACGTACTCGCGCCCGCGCCCAACCTGTCCACCGGGACCGTCGACTGGCCGGCGGCCGGGCCGGCCTACGCAGCGGGCCTGGTCGACACCGTGCGCGATCGGCTGCAGCCGGGTCTGCGCGACAGCGCCGAAGTGCTCGAGATCGTCACACCCGCCGACTGGGCCCGCCGCGGGATGGCGGCGGGTACGCCGTTCGCGTTGGCGCACACCTTCAGCCAGACCGGACCGTTCCGCCCGGCCAACACCATCCGCGGCATCGACAACGCGGTGCTGGCCGGCTCGTCGACGGTTCCGGGCGTGGGGGTTCCGACCGCGCTGATCTCCGGGCGGCTCGCCGCCGACCGCATCACCGGAAGTGTCCGCCACCACCCCTGGCACCTCGACCGGAAAGCATCGTTGCCATGATCCACAGCGAGTTGGACGCCGCCGGCATCGACGACCCGCGGCTGCGCGCGGCGTATCGCCGCTGCCGAGAAATCAACGCCACCCACGGCCGCACCTTCTTCCTGGCGACCCGGCTACTGGCGCCGGATCAACGGCCCGCGGTTCATGCCCTCTATGGATTCGCCCGCTACGCCGACGACATCCTCGACGACCTGGACCCGGCCATCGGCGCCGAGGTTCGTGCCGAGCAACTCCAGCGACTCGCCGATCAGTTCTTCGCCGAGAACGAGCGGCACGACGATCCCGTGTTGGCCGCCGTCAGCCACACGGTGCGCCGGTATGGCATCAGCAAGGATCTGTTCGACGACTTCCTGGCCTCGATGCGGATGGACCTGACCGTCACCGACTATCCCGACCGTGACGCACTCAACCACTACATGCACGGATCAGCCGAGGCCATTGGTCTGCAACTACTGCCGATTTTGGGGGCGATCGGGCCAACCGACGAGGCCGCCCCCTACGCGGCGGCGCTCGGGCGCGCCTTCCAACTCACCAACTTTCTGCGCGATGTCGACGAAGACCTGATGCGGAACAGGATCTACCTACCCGCCGACGAACTTCGTTCCTACGGTGTCGACCGAGAGTTGCTGATGTGGTGCCACAACGCAAACCGCACCGATCCCAAGGTGCGCAGCGCCCTGACGGCCCAACACGCGATCGCCCGGCAGACCTATCGATTCGCGGCCCGCGGGATCGCGCTGCTGGCGCCGCGGTCGCGGCCTTGTGTGGCAACGGCTTTGACGCTGTACTCGGCCATCCTCGATCGTATCGAAGACAGCGGCTTCGCGGTGTTCAACGGCCGGGCGACCGTTGGCAACGCACGACGGGCGCAAGTCGCGGCCGTCGGGCTGCTGCGCGCCTGGCGGGCACGGGCCGGCACTGCCGTCGGGTCGGGACGCGCAGAGTTCGGTGCGGCATGACCGATCGATGGCAATATCTGCTGGTGTTGGGCGCCTGCCTCGCCATCACCGCACCGCTGGAAGTGTTCGGCGGCGGCGTCTACCGGCGACCGGGCCGGACGCTGCGCGCGGTGCTCCCGGTTGCCGCGGTCTTCCTGATCTGGGATGAGGTGGCCGTCGCTGCGCGCGTGTGGACCTACGATCCGGCATACATCACCGGGCTGCATATCCCGTTCGGGGTGCCGATCGAAGAAGTGCTCTTCTTCATCGTGATTCCGCTCTGCGCGCTGCTGACCTACAACGCGGTCGACGACATTCTCGCCAGGATGCGACGACGATGAGCGGTCTGGGTTACACCGCGCCGGCCGTCCTGAGCGTAATAGCCGTCTGCGCACTGGAATTGGGCTGGCTGCGCACCGGACTGTTCCGGCGCCCGGCCTACTGGCTGGCGATGCTGATCGCGCTCGGCTTCCAGGTGCCGGTCGATGGGTGGTTGACCAAACTCAGCGCTCCGATCGTCAGCTACGACGAGCGGCACACCAGCGGACTGCGCTTTCCGTTCGACATTCCCGTCGAAGACTTTCTGTTCGGCTTCGCGATGCTGACCGCGGTGCTACTGCTCTGGGAGCGTCAACGTGCGCCCCGTTGATCAGCGCAGGCAGCACATCGACCTGCCGGCGGCATTCGACGCGGGCTCGGGCAGCTACGACCGCCTGGTCGACGCGAACCCCGGCTATCACGACCACCTGCGGCTCTCCGCACGCCGTATGCGGCTGCCCGGGCGCGGCACGGGGCTGCGGCTGCTCGACGCCGGATGCGGCACTGGCGCCTCGACGGCCGCCCTGCTGTCGGTGGCCCCCGATGCCGAGATCGTGGCCGTCGACGCCTCGGCGGGCATGCTGGACGCCGCGCGCGCGAAACCGTGGCCGGAATCGGTGCGGTTCGTCCACGCCCCGGTCGAGGAGCTGAGCCAACACGGTGTAACCGGGCCCTTCGACGGCATCCTGGCCGCCTACCTGGTGCGAAACCTGGCCGACCCCGATGCCCAGCTGCGACGGTTCCGTCAACTGCTGCGACCGGGCGGCACGCTGGCGGTCCACGAGTATTCCGTGCGCGATTCACCGGCGGCGATCGCGAGGTGGCATGCGGTGTGCTGGGGCATCATCATTCCCGTCGGATGGTGGCGCAGCCGGGACACCACCCTGTACCGCTACCTGTGGCGCAGCGTGCTGGCTTTCGACGGCGCGGCGGCCTTCCGGCGGCGTCTTGACGACGCCGGGTTCACCGCGGTGCACAGCGAATCGGTGCCCGGCTGGCAGGCCGACATCGTTCACACCTTCCTGGCGGATGTGCCGCGATGACCGATCCACGCCGCCAACTACATCGGGCAACTGACGGATTGCCCAACGTCGCGGCCTTGCCGTCGCGGCCGAGGGTGGTGATCGTCGGCGCCGGAATCGCCGGGCTGGCCGCCGCGACCGGGTTGGCCGAACGCGGTGTCGCGGTCGTCGTCGCCGAACGGGAGAACTACCTCGGTGGCCGGGTCGGTGGCTGGACCGAACATCACGACCGCACCGAGGTCGCCATGAACCGCGGCTTCCATGCGTTCTTCCGCCAGTACTACAACCTGCGGGCTCTGCTGCGGCGGATCGACCCGCAGCTGCGCATGTTCACTGCTGTCGACGATTATCCGCTCGTCGACGGCGCGGGCCGGCTCGACACGTTCCGGGGCCTGCCGCAGCAGCCGCCGTGGAATGCGTTGGCGTTCGCGTTGCGCAGCCCGACGTTTCGGCTGCGCGACCTGGTCCGGTTGAATGCGCGAGCGGCCGCGCCACTGGCCGCCGTCTCGGTGCCGGAGGTCTACGAAGCACTTGACGGCATCGACGCGGACACCTTTCTGCGGGCCATCAACTTCCCCGAGGCTGCCCGGCATCTGGCCTTCGAGGTGTTCTCCCGCAGCTTCTTCGCCGACCCGGCCGAGCTGTCGGCCGCGGAGCTGGCGACGATGTTCCACATCTATTTCCTGGGCTCCAGCGAGGGGTTGATCTTCGATGTCCCCGACGCCAACTACGACGAGGCATTGTGGAACCCGCTGCGGCAGTACCTGGAATCCGCGGGGGTCGAGTTCCGGCTCGGCGTCGAGGTGCTGCACATCGAAGCCGACCCGGCGCCGTCGTTTCGGATCGTGGACACGAACGGCGAATGCCTCGATGCCGATGCGGTGGTACTCGCCACCGATGTGACAGGCCTGCAGCAGATCGTTTCGGCGTCGGCTTTGGGCGATAAGCGGTGGCGCGAGCGGATACAGGGGCTGCGTACTGCACCACCGTTCACGGTCCACCGGCTATGGCTGGATCGCCCGGTCGCAGCCGACCGGCCGGCGTTTCTGGGAACGGCCGGTCACCCGCCGCTCGACAACATCAGCGTGCTGGAGCGCTACGAACGCCAGGCTCGCACTTGGGCGCGGGAGCGGCGCGGATCTGTCGTCGAATTGCACTGCTACGCCAACGGCTCGGCCGGGTCGGCAGCGGCCGCGGTGCGTCAGCTGCACGCGGTGTATCCGGAGACCGCCCGGGCCGGCGTGCTGGTGCAACGGGAGCTGCACCGCGCCGACTGCCCGCTGTTTCCGCCCGGATCGCACGCGGACCGGCCCGGGATCAGCACCCCGCAGCCGGGCCTGGTGCTGGCCGGTGACGGGATCCGGATCGACCTGCCGGTGGCCTTGATGGAACGCGCCGCCACCACGGGCTTCAGCGCCGCAAACCACTTGCTGAGCCAGTGGCGGCTTGCCGGTCACGACCTGCACACTGTGCCCAACCGGGGTCGATCACGGCCGCTGAGGTGGCTGGCGGACCAGCGAAAGCGAAGTGGCACATGAGTCTTCACCGAGACCTACGGCGGCGATGGCCGAAGAACTGGCCGCTGCAACTTCTGCCCGCGCTGTCGTGGGCGGCGCAATCCCCCACCTACTCCGACGCCGATCCGGCCATCATCAGCGCCGCGCTGCGGCGCGCCCAACGTCGAGCGACCGGCAACTGGTACGCCTTCGCCGCCAGCCGCGACGTGCGCCCCGACCGGCCGCTGGGCACCACCGTCGCCGGGGTCGAAATCGTGGCGTGGCGCGATCCGCAGCACCGGTTGGCTGTCGGGCCGCGCAGTTGCCCGCACCTTGCCGCCGACCTGGCCACCGGGCGGGTACTCGACGGCGTCCTGATCTGCCGCTGGCACGGGCTGCCACTGGACGGCAGCAGCTGCGTACTGGGCTGGCGGCCGATGACCAGCCACGACGACGGCGTGCTGGCCTGGGTGCGCCTTGATGCCGTCGGCGGCGAAGAACCCCTGGAGCAGCCGGTGCTTCCGGCCAGACCGACGGGCGACACCTTGCACGCCGTCGCCCGGCTGGTCGGCATTTGTGAGCCCGCCGACATCATCGCCAACCGGCTCGACCCGTGGCATGGCGGGTGGTTTCACCCCTACTCATTCAGCAGGCTGGAAGTGCTGGCTACTCCGACCGAGCAGGACGATCGCTTTCTGGTAGCCGTCACCTTCCGGATGGGGCGCTTCGGTGTACCGGTCATCGCCGAGTTCACCGCGCCCGACGCCCGTACCATCGTGATGCGGATCGTGGAAGGCGAAGGGGTGGGCAGTGTCGTCGAAACCCATGCCACACCAATCGGTTCCACCGCCGACGGCCGCCCGCGCACCGCGGTGCTGGAAGCCACCATCGCGCGCTCCGAACGGCCTGGGTTTCAGCGCGCCCTCACCGCGGCTGCGGTCATCACACCGCTGATGCGGTTGGCCGCGACCAGGTTATGGCGCGACGACCTGGCTTATGCCGAACGCCGCTACCAGGTGCGGGCTAAGCAGTGATCGGGTCTCACCCTCCGGAGTGGTGCGCTTTGATCGTCAACCGCTCAAACGGATTGCGCCTGATGCCCGACGGCGCCATGATCAGGCCCTCTGACGTCAGTATCGGCTGCGGAGCTTCGCCGCCGGCCAAGACGGTTTCCACCGCGCTGCGCAGCCTGCGACCCACCTGCGCGTAGAAGTACAGCTGGAGTCGCCTGCCGAAGATCTCGAAGCCGGCCCGTACCACCGGGTTCGCTATCGGGGCGCGCCGCGAGTAGGCGCTCAACACCAGCTGCACCTCCCCGCTCTGCTCATCTTTGGTCACTTCGTAGAGCAACCGGCCCTGCTCCAGATGACCTTCGAGGGTCTGGTATGCCCATCCCCACGCCCGCTTGCCGTCGCGGTAGCCGTCGACCACCTGCGTCACCCGCACCCCCACATAAAACCGAAGTCCGGCAAACCGCGCCTCGAGCAACATGTCTCGGCCCAGCAGTTCGCTGTCGGGCCGGTACACCGCGCGGATGATGCGCGGGTCGGCGAATTCGTACTCGCGCACCAGCGTGCAAGCGATGTCCCACGGCCCGCCGGGGACCGGCGGGCCGGGCGGCTCGGCGGCGATGAACGCGCTCGGCTCGTCGATGTGCCAGTCGCCGGGATTCCCGGGCCGGGGAGCGTCCGCTTCGTCGTAGTTGATTTTCAGATGCGCCAGCTTGGCCAGTTCGGCGGCGAAGTCGACGCGCCCGGGCAATGCCTCGATCATCCGCCCACTCCGAAGCGCTGCGGACCGGCAACAGTATCGGCGGCGACCCACAAGAATTGTGGCCACAGCCCGACGAACAACGCGCGCCGTTCGGCGTTGCCCCGTTCTGCCTGGTCAACCGATTTGGCTCGGATCCATAACGCGATGCTCAATCCGACTGACCCGACCGAAGCGCCCCGCAGCGCGGTGCTCAACCACTGCCTTGCATACCCGGGTCCTTCCAGAGTCATGGCAACGCGATACCCGCTGGGGAATTGGGGTAACCCTCCGCCTACCGCTAGCGGCGGTGATCCCACGAAAGGGGCAGAAGATGCACGCTCCAGGGCACGTTTGGGCCGGCCTTGCGCGCTATGGCGTCGGCGTGCCGTTGGTCAGCTGGCGCTATGCGTGGTCGACCGTTCCGCTGCACCGCTCGACGGCGCCCGGCGATGCCGGCGATGCGCCGCCCGCGGCGCCGCGCGAACACCTCGCTGACCCCAGCAGCCAATTGCTGGCCAGCGGTACCGGACCGCTGTATCACCGCGTGTTCGGCGTCGATATCGATGACGGGCGACTGCGCGCCGATCAGCTTGTCGGCGTGCTGGGCGCCGACCTCAACAGCGCTGTGCCCAGCGAGGCGGCCGAAGTCGAACTTCCGGCTCACCAACACCGCCAGTTGCACCCCGGGGACCGCATGACGTTCCGAATTCCGGGTCCCTGGAACGGCCCGGTGCGCGTCATTCACCGCGATATCAACTCTTTTCGGCTGGGTACCCTCGCCGGCCACATGGAAGCAGGGCAGATCGAGTTCCGCGCTCACGACCGAAACGCCGGGCTGCGGTTCGAGATCGAGGTGTGGGCACGGTCGGCTAACCGGGTGGTGGATCTGCTCTACCGGCACCTGTGGGTCGGCAGCGAGATCCAAGTGAACATGTGGATTCGGTTCTGCCTATCCGCTGCCCGTCTCACCGGCGGAAAGCCGCGAGACGGTGTCACGATCACGACCCGGGTCGTCGGTGAGCCGCGCGCCCTGGCCAGCTGTCTGCAAGCCGAACGGGCGGTCGAGCGGCGGCACCGGTGATCACGATCCGTCGGGCCATGTGTCGCCTCCCCCGCGTCGCGTCACACGAGCGCGCCCAGCAACCCCTCGCAGTCGGCGACGGTCACAGTGACGCCGGGATGGCGCAGCAGGCCGGTCGGCTCGATCGCGCGAATCGGGGTGTGCAGCCTGATGCACACCCCCTGCTCGGCATTCGTCGCGAAGGTGATGCCCCGATCGGCAAGTGACAAGTGTGCCGGCCCCGCGGTTTTGAGAAAACGATACGGGCCGGTGATCTGAGCGTCGGCGATGTTGTCCCGCTCGACGTTCGCTCGCCACGGCCCGAATCGGATTGCCACGCCGCCGCTGCTCACTCGTACCTCGCATGTCGACGGGCTGACGCCGAAGAGCAACCCGGCGATCAGGTAGGGCCGGGTGAAGTGGAAGTCGAACGCTGGCAAATGCGTCACCCTGATCCGACGCTCAGGAGCGTTGCACGTCGCCGCGCCATGCTCCGGTTTCCACCGGCCGGCTTTCGATGAATTCTTTGAACCGCTCCATATCCCCGTGAACCCGACGGTCCAGAATGCCGAGTTTGTCGGCGACGTTTTCGACGAACCCCTCCGGGTCGATGTCCATCTGCGCCGTCACGCGGGTGACGTCATCGCTGATTCGGTGAAACGTGACGACGCCGGCGTGGTCGGGTCCGTCGTCCGAGTGCCACGCCACCCGCTCCTCGGGGTGCTGTTCGGTCACGGTCGCCCGGAATTCGCGGCTCGCGGGGCCGACGCTGATCCGCCACTTCAGGTGGGTGTCATCGAGCTGGTCGACCCGCTCCACGCCCTCCATGAATTGCGGAAACGATTCGAACTGGGTCCATTGGTTGTAGACGGTGCGGATGGGGCGATTCACGTCCACCCTGGCGGTGATGTTGCTGGTCATGCTCTGTCCTCTCGATCGAAGTCCTGCCATTCGGTGCTGCCAGACCGGCTACCCGCACCGGGCCAGCAGTCAAACCTGCTGCCCAGCAGTGCTTTACGCGAGACATAAATGTTGACGGTCAGGCACCGTCCCAGCGGAGCACCGAGATTCGTGGCGATGACCGAGGCGATGGCGACCTACGAGGATGAGCTGGCGGTCCAAACGCGCAGCATCAAGCGGTAGTCGTCACTCAGCGGCTAGCTGAACTGTGTGCAGTGCCGCGAGATCCGGCGTCCCGCAACCGTGCATGCAGATGCGCAGTTCCTCGATGAATCGGTGCAGCCAGGCCGACACCGAATCCGCCGATTCGATCGCGGCGGCCAGCAGCGGTCGCGCGATCGCGACGACGTCGGCGCCCAGGGCGAGCGCCTTGGCCGCGTCCATGCCGGTGCGAATGCCGCCGGATGCGACCAACGGGATCTCCGGCAGGGCAGCCCGGACTTCGCAGATCGCCCGGGCGGTCGGGATGCCCCACTCGGCCAGATCCGGGTAGCGCAGGTGACCGTAACGGACATACTGCTCGACGCGCGCCCATGAGGTGCCCCCGGCACCCGCGACATCGATCGCCGCCACCGGTGGCTCCGGGCAGCACCTGAGCAGTTCGCCCACTGCTGCAGCGCCGATCCCGTGGCCGACCTCCTTCAACAGCAGGGGGTACCCGATTGCAGCGGCGAACTCGCCCAGCCTGCCCAGCGAACCCGAGAAGTCGGTGTCGCCGTTGCGCTGCAGTGCCTCCTGTAATGGATTGGTATGCACCGCAAGGGCGTCCGCCCCGACCCGGTCAAGCGCTGCGGCAATGGCCGGAGCCGCGGCCTGCGACAACTGCGCCAACCCGATATTGCCGATAAGCAAGACATCGGGCGCCACATCGCGAACCGCGAAGCTGGCCGCCGCCTGTTCGGTCATGTCCGGCTCCAGCATGATTCGCTGCGAACCGAGCATCATCCCGATGCCCAGCTCCTGGGCGGCGGCGGCCAGGTTCCGGTTGATGGTTCCGGCCAGCGCGGGACCGCCGGTCATGGCGCCGATCAACACCGGAGCTCGCAGCCGAACCCCGAGGAAGTCGGTGGCCATGTCGATGCCGGTGAGGCTGGTCTGCGTCAGCGCGTTGTACGGCATCCGGTAGCGCTCCAGGCCCGTCGACACCCGTTCGAACTCAACGCGTTCGGTCAGGCACACATCGATGTGTCGCCGCTTGCGGGAGGCGACCAACTCGGGCTCCGCACTCATGGCGCTACCGCTGACGGCGATTGAGCACCGAGATGTGCCCGGACAACACGGTGGCGAAGGCGCACCACAGCGGGTACAGCACCAGTGGTATTGCCCGCGCCTTATCGACGCTGACCGCTCGACGGGCAAGGTCGGCGCTGCTGGCCGTGAGGATCGCACTCAGCAGCGTGGCGGCGCCGAAGCGCCGGCGGTTGAAGAACAACCACGACCAACCGGCGTTGAGCGCCAGGTTGCCAGCGAGCGCGGCCTGATAGGCCCGTTGCTCACCGTCCTGCCCGGCGTCGCGCAACCGGTCGATCGCCGACGCCGAAACAATGGCGATGTCGGCGTAGAGGGCCGGCCACACCACCGGAAACACCTGCCGGGGCGGTTGATAGGCGGGCTTGCGCAGGTGGTCATACCACGTTGATCGGACCGCCGGGGTGGTCGCGGCGGCGCCGAGCGCGGAGGTCAGCAGGACGGCAGCCGCGGTGCCGAGCAGGGTGGGGATGCGCATACCGGCCCTTTCACCAGTTGTGGGTACCGCTGGCGTATACCCCGTGGGTGACGATCGGATGCCTGGCCCTTCCGGGTTCGCACGCCGCGCTCGATGCGGATCAACCGCCACTCTAACGCGACCCGCGATCTTTTTCATTTTCTAGAATATTAATTCGGCGAACGTCGATTGCCGTCTGATCCGCTCTCTGACTTCGGCCCGACGAACTGATACCGGCGCAGCGCTTCCCGGCGTTCGGCATCGTGGTCGACGATGGGGTCCGGGTAACCGGGCGGACGATCCCCGCACTTGAGATGGACGTCGTCGACGTCGGCCAATTCCGGAATCCACCGTCGGACATAGGCGCCGTCGGGATCGAACTTGTCGCCCTGGGTGGTGGGGTTGAACACCCGGAAATACGGTGAGGCGTCGGTGCCCGAACCCGCACACCACTGCCACCCATGCTGGTTGCTGGCCATGTCTCCGTCGACCAGTTGCTCCAAGAACCAGCGCGCGCCCCACTGCCAGGGCAGGTGCAGGTCTTTCACCAGAAACGACGCGGTGAGCATCCGGACCCGGTTGTGCATGAAACCGGTCTGGTTGAGCTCACGCATCCCGGCATCGACGATCGGAAATCCCGTTTCGCCGGCCTTCCACAGTTCGAAAAGCCGTTGCGCCTCGGCGCCGGTGTCGGTCTCGATGGCGTCGAAATTTCGGTTCCAATTCCACCAGGCGCTGCGCGGCCAGTGATACAGCACCGCCGCGTAGAAATCCCGGAACCCCAACTCGCGCAGATAGGCCTGGGCGCCGGCGCGGCGCAGATCCAAGTCGACCAGCATCGTGCGCGGGTGAATGGTGCCGAACTTCAGGTGCGCCGACATCCGGCTGCTCTGGCGGTCCGGGCGGTTACGGTCCTCGCTGTAGCGCTCCAGCCCGGTCTCGACGAAGTTCTTCCAGTGGCGTGTCGCCGCTGCCTCGCCGGCCGCGAGGGTCATCTCCACCCCGCCGTCGGGAATGTCCACCGGTTCGGCCGACCGTGTCGGCAGGTCCTGCGGGTCCAGCCAGCGCGCCGAGGCCCGGTCAGACCGGGCCGGGGTCCGCCACCCGTGCTCGCGCCAGCGCCGGAAGAACGGTGTGTACACCTTGAAGGGGTTTCCGTCGTCTTTGAGCACACGTCCTGGGGAGACCAGGTAGGGCGATCCGGATGCGACCAGCGGCACCTGCCCCAGCGCCGCCCGGACCCGCTCGTCGCGGCGCCGGCCGAACGGCGCGAAATCTTCGGAAATATGCACCGACGACGCGCCGATCTCGTTGGCTATCGACGGGATTCGCTGCTCGGGCGGTCCCCGGGTCACCAGCAGCCGGCCATCGAGCTCGTCGCGCAGCTGCCGCAGCGAGTCACCCAGGAATTGCATCCGGCGCGGGCCCGACGATGCTTCCAGCCGCGGATCGAGAACGAAGCAGGCCAGCACGTCGTTGCTGTCCGAGGCGGCGGACAGCAATGCCGGCAGGTCATGCAGCCGCAGGTCGCGGCGAAACCACAGCAGGGCGGTCATTGGTCAAGTCTGCCCGCCGGGGCGGCGCCAAGCAGCGCGATGGGGTTCCGGCCGGACCGCCTAGTTGCGCGCCGCTTTCTTGCGTTCGATGTCGGCCAGCGCGGCGGCCAACTCGGCCCGTTCGGCGGCCGAGGTCTCCCAGGCCAGCTTGCGGTTCTTGACCACCTTGGCCGGCGCGCCCACCGCGATCGAGTAGTCCGGGATGACGCCCTTGACCACCGCGTGGGCGCCCAGTACGCAGCCGCGGCCGATGCTGGTCTCGCGCAGGATGGTGACCTTGGCCGCCACCCAGGTGTCCGGACCGATCCGCACCGGGCTCTTGACGATGCCCTGGTCCTTGATGGGCACGTTGATGTCGTCCATCCGGTGGTCGAAGTCGCAGACGTAGCACCAGTCGGCCATCAGCACCGAGTCACCGAGCTCGATGTCCAGGTAGGTGTTGATGACGTTGTCGCGGCCCAGCACCACTTTGTCGCCGAAGCGCAGCGACCCCTCGTGCGCCCGAATGGTGTTCTTGTCGCCGATGTGCACCCAGCGGCCGATCTCCATGTATGACATCTCCGGGGTGGCCTGGATCTCCACGCCCTTGCCCAGGAAAACCATGCCGCGGGTGATGATGTGCGGGTTGGCCAGCTTGAACTTCAGCAGCCGCCAGTAACGCACCAGGTACCAGGGCGTGTAGGCGCGATTGGCCAACACCCAGCGCAGCGAGGCAAGGGTGAGGAAGCGGGCCTGTCGCGGATCCCGCAGGCGCGAACCGCGCCAGCGTTTGTGGATCGGAGCACCCCACATGGTCGTCATGGCCGGAAAGCCTACGCGAGCGGGTTGGGCTCACGCGCTACCCTCACCTGGACTTGTTGACTGGGGATTGGGGATTGCCACTGTGTTGCCGCGACGTGGTGTCCTGGCAGCCATCGCGACGACGGCGGCGACAGCGGCGGCCGTGACGCTGGGCGGCTGCGCCAACACCGATTCGTGGGTGGAGGCCGCGCCCGCGCCGGGCTGGCCCGCCCAGTACGCCGACGCCGCCAACAGCAGCAACACCACCACTACCGGGGCTACCGACCTGCAATTGGACTGGACCCGCTCGGTCAAGGGCGAGCTGGGAGCCGGCCCCGCGCTGGGCGTGCACGGCTGGCTGGTGCTCAACGGGCAGACCGAGGCCGGCTGTTCGCTGATGCAGTGGGAGAACGCCGAGCACGGCAGGCAGCGCTGGTGTACCCGGCTGCATCAGGGCGGCGGGTTCTTCGGCCCGCTCATCGACGGCTTCGACAACGTCTACGTCGGCCAGCCGGGTGCGATGCTGTCGTTTCCGCCCACCCAGTGGATCCGCTGGCGGGCACCGGTGATCGGGATGCCCTCGACGCCGCGGATCCTGGGCGACGGCCTACTGCTGGTGGTGACCCACCTGGGGCAGACACTGGTGTTCGACGCGCACCGCGGCACCGTCGTCGGCACCCCGCTGGACCTGGTGGACGGCGTCGACCCGACCGATTTCCGCCGTGGATTGTCCGACTGCGCCGCCGCCGGGCCGGACTGCCCGGTCGCGGCCGCCCCCGCCTTCTCACCCGCGAGCAACACCGTGGTGGTGAGCCTGTGGCAGCCCGGCGCCACCGAGTCCGGACTGGTCGGCATCAAGTACCACCCGGGCGGCACTCCCCTGCTCACCCAGGAGTGGACCAGCGACGCCGTCGCCGCCGGGGTGCTGGCCAGCCCGGTGCTGTCCGCCGACGGCGCGACCGTCTACGTTAACGGGCGCGACCAACGGCTCTGGGCGATCAACGCCGCCGACGGGAAGGCGAAATGGTCGGTGCCGCTGAAGTTCCTGGCCCAGACCCCGCCGGCGGTGACGCCCGGTGGGCTGATCGTCTCCGGCGGCGGGCCGGACACCGACCTGGTCGCGTTCGCCGACCGCGGCGAGTACGCCGAGCAGGTGTGGCGCCGCGACGACACCACTCCGCTGTCGTCGTCGAGCCTGGCCGGAAAGGTCGGCTACACCGTCGTCGCCGGTACCAGTGTCGGCCCGGCCGGATTGTCGCTGCTGGTGTTCGACCCCAACGACGGCCATACCGTCAACAGCTATCCGCTGCCCGAATCGCGCGGGTTTCCGCTCGGGGTGTCGGTTGGCCACGACCGTCGGGTGGTGGCCGCCACCAGCGCCGGGCAGGTTTTCAGCTTCGCCCCCGCCTGAGGTCGCTCCCGGCCGCCTAGACGGCCAGCGGCGGCAGCGCGGTGCGCGGCACCTTCACCGAGGTGGCACCGGCGCTCATCGGCAGCAACTCGCCGGGCGCGAAGTAGAAGATCACGTCCTCGTTGGTGATGGCGAAGTTCTGGTAGTGCGACGGGTCCATTCCCGAGCCCGGCGAGATCAGGATCGCCGGCACGCCGGTCTGGCGCTCGAGGTCGCGCTGCACGACCGGAAAGATCGCTTCCAGCGGCTTGCTGTTCGGCGCGAACAGCGTCTCGAAGGTGATCGGCTTGCGGGCGGCCAAGTCGTAGTTGAAGGACTGGTACCAGGTGGAGGGCTGCGGGCCGCCGAGGTCCTGGAAGATCTTGAGCACGACGCTCTGAGTTCCCTTGGGCGGCTGACCCGACCGGTGCTGCTCCGAGGTGGCGTCCATTTCATAGGGCAGGTCGCGCGACCCGGGCGACTTGGCGACGGTCAGGAATCCGTCGCGGTTCTGGACCAGGTAGTCGGTCAGGGTCTGCTGATCGGGGTAGTCAACCGGGAACTTCATGTCCAGGGTGTAGCTGGAGTTCGAGGAGTGCACGTGACACAGCCCGCCGGCCTCGACGTTTCCGCCCAGTTCGGCACACGGCGAGGCCGCCATCGCCGAGGGGGGGCCGACTAGGCCCAACCACCCGCTTACTGCCCCGCCCGCCAACAGGGCGGCCACCACGATGCGCATTGTCGGTTCGTCTCGCTTTGTCTCGACTTGCCGCAGCAAGCAGGAATGGCCCCGAAGCCGATAGCCTACCGGGCCGCTCACCGGGATGGACGGCAGATAAACGCAATTGTCCGAGCCATTGTCCCGCTCCCGATGCGGGTGATAACCACCGACAGCGGCACCTGCCCACGCAGCCGCAGCCGCCGGCGCAAGCCATCAGGGTCGGCCTGTACCTCGCGCACGCCGCGCACCAGGATCTCCAGGGCGCCGCAGCCGAGCGCCGCCAGCGCCTGACGCAGGCGCTTCTCGCTATAGGCCAACGTCTCGAGTATCTCGAATCCCCTTACCCCACAGGGTAATTCATCTCCAGACAGGTAAGCGATGTTGGGATCGAGCTGCCAGAGCCGGTGCCGGGCACCGTATTGGCGTACCAGGCCGGCACGCACCACCGCGCCGTCCGGATCGATGATCCACCGCCCCGCCGGGCGTATGTCGCAGTCGTCGGGTTCGGCGTCGGTGATCTCTTCGTTGCGGTCGAGGATCACCGCGCGGCGGCGCACACCGGGCCCGGACAGTCCGGGCGACCACAGGCAGGCCTCGCGTACCGAGGCCCGCCAGGAGGTGACTTCGATCTCGCCCTGGAAGCCGAGCATCTCGACCTTCTCGAAATCGATTCCCGGAGCGGTCTTTACGACGAGATCGCGTCCGGTGTAGACATCCAGCAGCCGGTCCAGGGCGGGTTCGTAATCGGCCGGATCGAAGCGGCGCCGTCCACCACCGCGACGGCCCGGGTCGGCCAGCACCACGGTGTCGCGGCTGACCGGGGTCAACGCGTCGGCTTGAACAAGACAGACCCTGGCCGCCCCGCCCAGGTTGTGGCGCGCCATGGCCAGCCGAACCGGGTCGAGGTCGCTGCCCAGCACAGCGGCGGTGACCTCGGACAGCGCTGCCAATTCGGTACCGACCGAGCAGGTCACGTCGTGCACGACGGCATGTGGCGCTGCCGCTGTGATGCGCTGCGCGCGGTGTCGGGCCACCGGTGCGGCGCTGGCCTGCTGCAGCGCCTCGTCGGTGAACAGCCACTGCGAGGTGTCCGGCAGCTCGGCCAGCTTGGCCGCCGCCCGGCGCCGCAGCAGGATGGTCTCGGCCAGGGCCGGCGTCCGGTCACCGAAGCGACCCCGCAGGGTGGCGATGTCGGCGACGCGGCTGGCATCGGTGAGGGCCAGGTCCGCTGCCTCGGCCAGGGCGGCGGTACCGGCCGCCGACCGCAGGTAGCCGATGTCGGCCAGCGAGAAGCGGTAGCTCAGGAGGGCTTGACCCCGGTGACCATCACGTTGTAGTACCAGCCCTTGGGCACCACCCGGCTCAACACGTTGGCGTCCACCCAGCTCAGGGCGGTCCAGCTGCGGAAGGCGAATCGCGCCCAGCCCCACCCGAGCTTGCCCGGCGGGACGGTCGACTCGAAGGTCCGGACCGGCCAGCCCAGCATGGCGGCGGTGAACTCCTCGCTGGCGGTGCGCACCTCGACAGCCCCGGCGTTGGTCGCCATCCGCTCGAGGTCGCGCGGCTCGAAGGTGTGCAGGTCCACGATCCATTCGAGCGCAGCGGCACGGGAGTTTTCGTCGAGCTCTTCCTGCGGCCGGCGCCAGGAGCCCATCCCGGGCAGCTTCATCGCGGCGACCGTCGTCTTCCAGGTCAGGTCGGCCAGCCGGCGCGCGTAGAAGTTGCCGACCGTGGTGGGCTCGCCGGCAAAGATGAACCGGCCGCCGGGCTTGAGCACCCGGACCACCTCACGCAGCGACAGCTCCACGTCGGGGATGTGGTGCAGCACCGCGTGGCCGACCACCAAGTCGAAGGTGTTGTCCTCGTACGGGATGCCCTCGGCGTCGGCGACCCGGCCGTCGACGTCTAGGCCGAGGGCCTTGCCGTTGCGGGTGGCGACCTTGACCATGCCCGGCGACAGGTCGGTCACCGACCCGCGCCGCGCCACCCCGGACTGCATCAGGTTCAGCAGGAAGAACCCGGTGCCGCAGCCCAGCTCCAGAGCCCGGTCATAGGGAAGCTTGTCCCGGTCGGCCGCCGGCACGATCACATCGAAGCGGCCCCGGGCATAGTCGATGCAGCGCTCGTCATAGGAGATCGACCACTTCTCGTCGTACTGCTCGGCCTCCCAGTCGTGATAGAGCACCTGAGCGAGCTTGCTGTCGTGGCGGGCGGCCTCCACCTGCTCGGCGGTGGCGTGCGGGTTCGGCGTCGGGTCCGTACTCGTCATAGCGAGTCAGCCTAACGGCTGGGCCGACCTCGGGTCAGATCGCTCCCAGCAAGCCGTCGGCCAGCGAGTCCGCGGCCCCGCCGGCGCCACCCCCAAATGCGCCGGTGATGGTGTCCATCACCGCCTGCGGGAAGGCCTCGTACGCGGCGAGCACGTCGTTGAAGCCGGTCTGCAACGCCGTGCTGATGTCGGCAGAGTCACCACCCTGGATGGCCTCCCAGAGGTGCCACAACGCGATCTGCGGCGCGGTGATCAGATCGCGGTAGTCGACGAGCAATCCGGTGATCAGATCCGGCGTCGCCGGCACGGCGATGCCGTCCCAGCTGACCAGCGTCCAGCCGTCGGTGGGGTTGCCCGCCAGGATGGCCTCGCCCGCGTTGGGAGGCGGACCGCCGTTTTCCAGCACCGTCTGCAGAATCGGCCAGATATCGGGGTTCTTGACGTTCATCAGAATCCAGATGGCGATGTCCCCGCCACTGGAAGACGCCACCGCGGTCGTCGGGCCGTCAGCGGCGATGGTGTTGTCGTACATCGTCTGGACGGCTTGGTTGACCTGGTCCTCGAAGACCACCCCGTTGTAGTTGGTGCCGGGCTCCGAGACCAAGAGGTTGCCGAGAATCCATGAGGCCATCGGCAGGAAGAAGTTGGCTTCGGTGATCAGGTCGCGGGGGTGTCCTTCGAAGAGACCGGCGGGGATCTCGTTGAGATCCGGCAGCACCGTCACGTCCGGCATCCCGGGCAGCGCGGCCAGCGCGGCCATGGTCTCTTGTGTCCGGACCAGCTCCGAGGCGTAGATGCCGGCGATACCGCCCGGAAACTCCTGCTGAATGTCCTGGGCGACCTGCGCGGCCTGTTGTTCTCCCAAGTCGGTGAGGTGGGCGCCGGGCGGCATGGTGCCGAGAATGCCATTGAGGTCGTCGGTCGATTGCCCGTGCCGCACGAGATCGAGCGTGATGTCCTCGGCGGTGAGCCGAATGTCGAAGGCGACCGCGCCGGCGGGTGGCGGCGCCGTCACCGGTGTGCCGGCCACAAAGCCGGCGCTGACCAGCGTGACCCCGGTGATCACCCACGAATGGTTGACAAGTCGCTGCATGTCCGTTTCCTCCCCTGGCAGGACACCGTGTGACTCGTCTCACGATACATATTCCACAGCGAGCCGGGCAATACCAAACTTTCAGGGAATTCGATATCGGCTTTCAGATGCCGAGGACGGGCGCTGCGGGTTCACGGCAGCGCCCGGCCAAGCCCTAGGTTCAGCCGGCCAGCCCCGCCACCACGTCGCCGACCGCCTCGGCCGCGCTGCTGGCGGCGGTGTCGCCCACCGACCCGGTGATGGTGTCGATGACCGCCTGCGGGAATGCGGCGAAAGCGGCCAGCACGTCGTTGAAGCCGGTCTGCAGCGCGGCTGTGATGTCGGCCGGGTCCCCGCCCTGAAGGGCTTCCATGATGTGCCAGCTCGCCATCTGCGGCGCGACCATCAGATCGCGGAAGTCCACGAACAGCCCGGTGAGCAGTCCGGGGTTCTCCGCCACCTCGGTGCCGTTCCAGCTGACCAGCGTCCAGCCGTCGGTCGGGTTGCCCTCGATCACCACCTGGCCGGTGTTGGGCAACAACCCCTGCATCAACGACTTGAAGTAGATCTCGAAATCGGGGTTCTTAACGTTCATCATCACCCAGGTGGAGATCGCCGCCGCATGGGAGAACGCCACGCTATTGAGGTTGCCGTCGGCGTCGACCGGGCCGCCGTTGTTGTAGATCGTCTCGACGGCGTCGCTGAACCGGTCCTGGAACGCCATCCCGTTGGTGTCGATCGTCGAACCCAGCTGCGGCACCCAGTACTGGCCGAACATCCACGCCAGCGGTGCGGCCAGGTACAGCAGCGCCATCGCCTGGTTGGACTGCGAGCCGCCTTCCAGGAGGCCGGCGTTGAGTTCGTTGAGACCGGCAAGGACCGTCGGCGAGGTCTCCGACGCGCCCGCGGCCGTCAGCCAGTCGGTCGCGGTCTGCTGGGTCCGGAGGAACTCCGAGGCGTAGACCCCGTCATAGAAGCTCGGGTCGGCCAGGCGCAGCGGGTTGTCCGGGTCGGCGAGATAGGCCGCCTGCGTCGCACCCTCATCGGTGAGCGCCGCCCCCGGCGGCAGCGTTCCGATGACGCCCTCGACGTTGTCCACCGACTGGCCGTGGCGCACCAGGTCGAGCACCATGTCGGCGGCCGTGAGCTGGATGCCGGGCATGGCCGCGACCGCGGACAGCGGCCCGCCTACCGGGGCCACCGGGGTGACGGCGAGAAGACCGGCGCCGATGAGGGCGACTCCGGCGGTGATCCACGGACGGGTGTGGTTCATGACGTTCCCTTCGGCGGGCGGCAGGCTTCCGTTACGCTACGACGCGTAGCGCAAATGACTTCCCTGAGGCTAATCTGATGTTTTCCTCACTGTCAATGGGTTGCCGGAGAAATCGGACGGCCGCGTCGCGACTAGCCGCTCAACGCCCCGCTGAGGGTGTCGATGACCGCCTGCGGGAAGGCGGTGAAGGCCGCGACGACCTGGTCGAATCCGGTCTGCAGGGCGGCGGTGATGTCGGCCTGGTCGCCGCCCTGGAAGGCCTCCAGGATGTGCCAGGCGGCGATCTGCGGCGCCGTGGTGAGATCGCGCCAGTCGACGAACAATCCGGTGAGCAGGTCCGGAGTGGCCGACACCTCGTGCCCTTCCCAGCTGACCAGCGTCCAGCCGTCGGTCGGATTGCCCTCGATCACGACCTGGCCGGTGTTGGCCAGCGGAGTGTGGGTGTCGAGCAACTCTTTGATGACCAGCCCGAAGTCGGGGTTTTTGACGTTCATCAACGTCCAGATCGCGATCGTGCCCGCGTGGGCGAACACCGCGCTGCTCAGCGGGTTGTCCTGGTCGGAGACGGTGTGGTTGTAGACGGTTTCGATCGCGTCGGTGACGCGGTCGTTGAACGCCACCCCGTTGGGGTCGATCGTTGATCCCATCATCGGCACCCAGTACTGACCCATGACCCACATCAATGTCGGTAGGGCGTAGGCGATCTGGGTGAGCGTGTCGAGTTCGCGCCCGTCGAACCATCCGGCATGGATTTCGTTGAGCCCGGCTAGGTGCGTGACCTCCATTCCCAGCAGGTCCGCTAGCGGCTGGGCGGTGTGCTGGGCGCGGATCATCTCCGAGGCGAAGAGCCCGGCGATTCCGTCCGGGAACGCCTCATGAATCGCCGGGGCGACGTCTGCCGCCTGCTGCCGGCCGAGATCGGTGAGCTCCGCACCTGGCGCCAAGGTGCCCAAATAGCCTTCGGCGTTGTCCACCGACTCGCCGTGGCGCACCAGGTCCAGGGTGATGTCCTGGGCGGTCAGCAGGATGTCCACCGCGGCGACGTCAGGCGGCGGCGTCGCGACCGGCGGGGCCGCGACGGCTCCCGCGGCGACCAGCGCAACGGTCGCGGTGATCCACGGACGGGGGGCAAGTGGCTGCATTGGTCTCTCTCCCTGACGCCGGCACGCGGCGAACATCGCCGCGTGACTGAACGTTAGCTGATAAGAGAGTTAGAACGGGTGATTATCGGGGGTTTTCGCCGAGTCCGGCGGCGAACGCTTGTGCGTAGCGGCGGCGGTCCGCCGCGGCCCGCTCGGCCGGGGGCAGCGTGGCCACGGAGTCGATCGATGCCTTGGCCGCGGCCAGCGCCTGCCGCGGGGCGTCGACAAACCGGCCGGCCCAACTCATCGCCGCGTCGTAGACCGTGTCGGGGGCGACCATATCGTCGATCACGCCCAGCGCGAGCGCTTCCTCGGCATCGAAGAACCGCCCGCTGTAGGCCAACTCCTTGGTGCGGCTGGCCCCGATGGTGCGGGTCAATCGGGCCAATCCCGCCCCATCGGCAACGAGGCCCGCGAGGATCTCGGTGGCGCCGAACTTGACGTTGTCACCACTGACCCGCCAGTCCGCCGCCAACGCCAGCGCCAGGCCGCTACCCAGCGCGTAGCCGGTGACCGCGGCCACCGTCGGCTTGCCGATCGCCGCCACCGCCTCCACGGCGTCCTGGCGGACGGCCGCGAAGCGCTCAGCCTCGGCGGGGATCAGGGTGCGAAGTTCGGGAACGTCGTCACCGGCGCAGAAGATCTCGTGGCCGCCGAACAACACCACCGCGGCGACGTCGTCGCGCGCCGAGACCTCCACGGCCGCCTCGGTGATCTCCCGGTAGACCTGACGGGTCAAGGCGTTGCTCGGCGGACGCGACAGCACCAGGGTGGCCACTCCGGCCGGCGACGGGTGGAGCGTGACGAATTCGCTCATCCGGGCCACCGCGTTCCGCGCGCCTCGTTATAGCGCGTCGAGTCGAAGAACTCGATCTCCCAGTTGTCGCCGTGCCGGGCCAGCGTCGGCTGGGTCACCACGATCTGGCGCTCCAGCGTCAACACGTCCTGCACGCTGCGCCCGACCAGCGAATCCAGTTGGGTCCAGGTCGGCGGCAGCAGGAAGCTGCGTCCTGCCGCGAAGTCGGCGATCGCGGCGTCGGGGGTGACCCAGCCGGCGCCGTCGGACTCGGTGTTCTCGCCGTCGGCGCGCTGCCCGTCGGGCAGCGCGGCGACGAAGAAGTAGGTGTCGTAGCGGCGGGTGCGCTCGGCCTCGGGTGTCACCCAGTTCGCCCACGGCCGCAACAGCTCGGCGTGCAGCACCAGATTCTCGGTGCGCAGGAAGTCGGCGAACGACAGCTCGCCGACGGCCAGCGCGCGCCGGGCCTCGGCATACACCGAGGCATCGGCGACGACGCGCTGCGGGTCGTCGGCGGGGCCGGCGAACAGCACGCCGGATTCCTCGAAGGTCTCCCGCACCGCCGCGCACACCAGCGCGGCGGCCAGATCGATCTCGACGCCGAAGCGCTGCGCCCACCAGGACGGGTCCGGCCCGACCCAGGCGATCTCGGTGCTGCGGTCGCGGTTGTCGACCCCGCCGCCGGGAAACACCATCACCCCGGCGGCGAACTCCATGGCGGCGTGGCGGCGCATCAGGAACACATCCAGCGGGCCGTTCCCCCTGTCCCCGTCGCGCACCAACATCACCGTCGCGGCGGGCCGGGTCGGCAACGGCGGCGGCTGTGCGGCGCTCATGCGCGCCTCCGATGGGCGGCCCGGCCGCGGGTCCGGCGGGCGAAGTATCGCCCGTCGATGACGTCCAAGGAGATCGACTGGCCGAACGCGGCGGTCAGGTTCTCGGCGGTCATCACATCGCTGAGCAGACCGGCCGCCACGGTGCGGCCCTCGGCCAGCAGCAGGCAGTGACTGAAACCGACCGGAATCTCCTCGACGTGGTGGGTGACCAGCACGATCGCCGGCGCGTCCGGGTCGGCGGCCAGATCAGCCAGCCGGGCGACCAGTTCCTCCCGGCCACCCAGGTCCAGGCCCGCCGCCGGTTCGTCGAGCAGCAGCAGCTCGGGGTCGGTCATCAGGGCGCGGGCGATCAGCACCCGTTTGCGCTCACCCTCGGACAGCGTGCCGTAGGTGCGGTCGGCCAGGTGTTCGGCGCCCAGGCTCTCCAGTAGGTCCACGGCGCGGTCGTGATCCATGGCGTCGTAGCGTTCCCGCCAGCGCCCCAGCACCGCATAGCCCGCCGAGATGACCAGGTCGCGGACGGTTTCGTGGTCCGGAATCCGCTGCGCCAGCGCCGAGGAGCTCAATCCGACCCGAGCCCGCAGTTCGGTGGAGTCGACCCGGCCCAGTTGCTCGCCGAGCACAAAGGCCGCGCCCGAGGACGGGTGTTCGGTGGCGGCGGCGATCCGCAGCAGCGAGGTCTTGCCGGCGCCGTTGGGCCCGATGATCACCCAGCGTTCGTCAAGTTCCACCGACCAGTCCAGCGGGCCCACCAGGGAGCGCCCGTCACGGCACAGCGAAACGCCCTCGAAGTGGATCAGCAGATCTTGATCGGCCGCTGCAAGCGGGCCGGGGCGTCCGGTGTCGGGCACGGCCCTATGGTGCCGTACCCCGGCCCGGCAGCAACCGACCGGGTGCCGGTAGCCCGCAGCGCCGCTGGAGGGCGTCGGAGCCGGCAAACGCGCGTCGCTGTGTTGTAATTTGAGTCACAGTGATCGCACATGAGTGTCTAGGGTCCATATCAGGGGGTTCGCATGTTCCGGGTTCCAGGCGCACTCGCGGTCAGCCTCCTCACCGGGACGTCGCTGATCGGCTCCCCCACTTTGTTGGACGGCCAGACTCACGCCGTGCGGCTCACCGCTGCCCATTCCGGGGCGCTGGGCAACGGGACAGCGCTGATCCTGGGCCCCAGCGGCATCTCGACCCCCGGCCAGGCCTACGCCGATCGCGTCAACGAGCTGTACCTCGCTCCGCACGGCTTCACCGGCACCACCCAGATCCTGACCACGCCCGAGGGGCTGTACCCGTTCCTCGGCCCGTTCGGCGAGACCTTCGACAGATCGGTGGAGCAGGGCAACCAGGTCCTGGAGGCGGCGATCCTAGAACAGATCGCCGGCGGCCACGTCGACGCCGACAACCCGGTGGTGGTGTTCGGCTGGTCGCAGAGCGCGGTGATGTCCGCAGTGCTGATGCAGCAGCTCGCCGACCAGGGTGTGCCGAGCGACTACGTCCACTTCGTGCTGGCCGGCGACGAGACGGTGCCCAACGGCGGGATGCTGGCCCGGTTCGACCTGCCGACCGGAGAGCACCCGACCATTCCCAGCCTGGGCCTGACGTTCAGCGGTGCGCAGCCGACGACGTTGTTCCCGACCGACGTCTACACCAACGAATACGACGGCTTCGCCAATTTCCCGCAGTACCCGATCAACTTCTTGTCGGTCATCAACGCCGTGATGGGCATCGCCTTCCAGCACAGCACCTACCTCGGGCTCGCCCCGGAGGACATCGCGAACGCGGTGCTACTGCCGACCTCGAGCCCGGACGTCCTGACCGACTACTACATGATTCCGGCCGACACGCTGCCGCTGCTGGCGCCACTGCAGCTGCTGCCGTTCATCGGCAATCCGCTGGTCGACCTGTTGCAACCGGCCCTGCGGGTGCTGGTGAACCTGGGCTACGGCAACATCGAGCACGGCTGGAGCCCCGGGTTCGCCGACATGCCCACCAGTCTGGGTTTCCTGCCGGACGCCAGTGTGCTGCAACAGGTTCCGCAAGCCCTGGCCGACGCTACACAGCAGGGCATCAACGATTTCTTCGCCCGGCTGGCCGACCCGGCCAACTACGTGTACACCCTGCCGGAGTGGGCCGAGCAGCTGAGCAGAGAGCTCCCGGCGTTTGCCGGCAGCGAGACCTCGTTGCTGTCGATGGTGCCCACCACCTGGACGGATCTCTTCGAAACCACCCCGGCGCACACCGGCATTCCGCTGCTGGACATGCTCAGCGCGGTGCTGTTCACGCTGCCCGAGTACAACGACCAGATTTACACGTCCATACTCGCCGACGGCGGCAGCATGCTCGACGCCATCGGCACCCCGCTCGCCGCCGACCTCGGGCTGCTGCCGCTGATCCTGATCGGCGCGGTGTTCTGACCCCGGCTCACCCACCCCTCGCGAGCAGACGTCAAAGCCCCTAATTTCGTGGCGTATCGGGCGCTTTCGCGTCTGCTCGCCGCGCTACTCCGGCGGGATCTCGACCCGGCGCAGCACCCCGTCGTGCGCGTCGGCGGCTTCGATCTCCGCGCGGGTGACACCCAGCAGGAACAGCACCGTGTCCAGGTACGGGTAGCTCAGCGATGCGTCGGCGACCTCGCGCAACGCCGGTTTGGCGTTGAACGCCACGCCCAGCCCGGCGGTGGCCAGCATGTCGATGTCGTTGGCGCCGTCGCCGACCGCGACGGTCTGCTCCAGCGGCACGCCGGCCCGGTCGGCGAACTCGCGCAGCGCATCGGCCTTGCCCGACCGGTCCACCACCGGCCCGATCACCCGGCCGGTGAGTTCGCCGTCGACGACTTCCAACTCGTTGGCGGCGACGAAGTCCAACTTCAGTTCGTCGGCCAACGGCGCGATCACCTGGCGGAAGCCCCCGGAGACCACCCCGCACTTGAAACCCAGCCGGCGCAACGTGCGCAATGTGGTGCGCGCCCCCGGGGTGAGCTCGATCTGCTGGGCCACTTCGTCGATGACCCCGGCGGGCAGCCCGGCCAGCGTCGCCACCCGGTGATGCAGTGACTCGGCGAAGTCGAGTTCGCCGCGCATGGCGGCCTCGGTGATCGCCGCGACCGCATCCCCGGCGCCGGCGCGTGCGGCCAGCATCTCGATGACCTCGCCCTGGATCAGCGTGGAGTCGACATCGAAGACGATCAGGCGCTTGGTCCGCCGCGACAGGCTGGCGTCCTGGAAGGCCACGTCGACCCGCTGCTGCGCGGCGACCTGGCTCAACGCGGTCTGCAACCGGCCGGCCGCCCCGGGGGGCACCGAAACCCGCAGTTCCAACCCGGTGACCGGGTAATCCGAGACGCCCCGGATCATGTCGATGTTGGCGTCGATCTCGGCGATCTCGGTGGCCAGCGCTCCGAGGGCGGCTGCGGTCACCGGCCGTCCCAGCACCACGATCCGGTGCGTGGACGGCACCGCGATGATCGGCGCGTCGTCGCTGCGTTCGATCGTGACGTCCAGGCCTACGCCGTGGATGGCCGCGGTGACCTCGGCTACCAATGCCGTCCCGTCGGCCACCTCCGGTACCGCCGACACCAGCACACCCAGCGTCAGCCGGCCGCGGACCACGACCTGTTCGACGTTGAGCAGCTCGATCTGATACCGCGACAGCACCTCGAAGAGCGCCGACGTCACGCCTGGCTGATCAACGCCGGTGACCGTGATCAGCATCGGCACCTTGGGCATCCTCACCCGCGGCGGCGGCCGGACCGGACCCGGCGCCACCTCACCCCCGACGGGCTCATCAAGCGTTTGCGGGCTCGTACAGCTCGTCGCCGGGGTGACGGCCGACGTGCGCCTCGGCACGCAGCCGATCGATCATGTGCGGGTAGTGCAGCTCGAAAGCCGGGCGCTCCGAACGGATCCGGGGCAGCTCGGTGAAGTTGTGCCGCGGCGGCGGGCAGCTGGTCGCCCACTCCAGCGAGTTGCCGTAACCCCACGGGTCATCCACGGTGACGACCTCGCCGTAGCGCCAGCTCTTGAACACGTTCCAGGTGAAGGCCAGCATCGAGGCACCCAGGATGAAGGCGCCGACGGTGGAGACGATGTTGAACGGCTGGAATCCGTCGGTGGGCAGGTAGTCGGCGTAGCGACGCGGCATACCCATGTTGCCCAGCCAGTGCTGGATCAAGAAGGTGGTGTGGAACCCGATGAACGTCAGCCAGAAGTGCAGCTTGCCCAGCCGCTCGTCGAGCAGCCGGCCGGTCATCTTCGGGAACCAGAAGTAGATTCCGGCGAACGTGGCGAACACGATGGTGCCGAACAGCACGTAGTGGAAGTGCGCGATCAGGAAGTAGCTGTCGCTGACGTGGAAGTCGATCGGCGGGCTGGCCAGCATGACGCCGGTCAGGCCGCCGGCCAGGAAGGTGACGATGAAGCCGAGCGAGAACAGCATCGGCGTCTCGAACGTCATCTGGCCCCGCCACATGGTGCCGATCCAGTTGAAGAACTTCAGCCCGGTCGGGATGGCGATCATCAGGGTCAGCAGCGCGAAGAACGGCAGCAGCACCGCACCGGTGGCATACATGTGGTGCGCCCACACCGCCGTTGACAGCCCAGCGATGCTCATCGTCGCGTACACCAGGGTGACGTAGCCGAAGATCGGCTTGCGGGCAAAGACCGGGATCACTTCGCTGACGATGCCGAAGAACGGCAGCGCGATGATGTACACCTCGGGATGGCCGAAGAACCAGAATAGGTGTTGCCATAGCAACTCGCCGCCGTTGGCGGAGTCGTAGATGTGCCCGCCCAGGTGCCGGTCGACGGCCAGGCCGAGCAGGGCCGCGGTCAACAGCGGGAAGACGATCAACACCATGATCGAGGTGACCAGGATGTTCCAGGTGAAGATCGGCATCCGGAACATCGTCATCCCCGGGGCGCGCATGCAGGCCACGGTGGTGATCATGTTGACCCCACCGAGGATGGTGCCCAGGCCGGCGACGGCCAGGCCCATGATCCACAGGTCGGCACCGGCGCCCGGTGAGTGCACCGCATTGCTCAGCGGGGTGTAGCCGGTCCAGCCGAAGTCAGCCGCGCCGCCGGGAGTGATGAACCCGGCCAGCGCGATGGTCGCGCCGAACACGAACAGCCAGAACGAGAACGCATTGAGCCGCGGGAACGCCACGTCCGGGGCGCCGATCTGCAGCGGGAGCACCAGGTTGGCGAATCCGAACACGATCGGGGTGGCGTAGAACAGCAGCATCACCGTGCCGTGCATGGTGAACAGCTGGTTGAACTGCTCGTTGGACAGGAACTGCAGGCCCGGCGCGGCCAGCTCGGTGCGCATCAGCAGCGCCAGCAGGCCGCCGATGAAGAAGTACACCATGCAGGCGACGCAGTACATGATGCCGATCAGCTTGTGATCGGTGGTCGTGATCATCTTGTAGAGCAGGCTGCCCTTGGGACCCATCAACGGGGGGAACGGCCGACTTGGCTCGAGTTCTGCGCGCGGGGGTGCTTCGGCGGTCAACATTCCTCCAAACATGGGCATCCCGGAACTTGGGTCAAATCCTAACCCCGAGCCTCTCCCCGCCGGTATAGCCCTCCTACAAACTGTCGTATTCGTCTCCTCCCCGGGCCCGCCACAAGCGGGTGTTACCGTCACCGCGTGATCAGGGCGGACCGGCGGACAGTGTCCGCGGCAGCATTGGCCGTGACGCTGATCACGGTCTCGGGTTGCTCCGGCGATGGCGCGGAAACGGTCCCGACGTCCACCACCACGACCATGGTCGCCGGCGCCGGAGTGCTCGGCAACGACCGCCGGCCCGACGAGTCCTGCGCCCCGGAGCCGGCCCGGGCCGACCCGGGACCACCGATGCGGTCGGTCCACAACGCGGCCGGGGTGGAGCCGCCCAGCGTCGAGGTGCCCGAGGACGCGGAGCGCATCGTGGTGCTCTCCGGTGATCAGCTCGATGCGCTGTGCGCACTGGGCCTCCAGTCCCGCATCGTCGGGGCCGCGCTGCCCGACGGCGCGGAGAGCCAGCCGTTATATCTGGGCGCCGTGGTGCACGACCTGCCGGCCGTGGGCACCCGCAGCAATCCCGACACCGACGCCATCGCCGCATTGCGCCCGGACCTGATCCTGGGGGCACAGGGCCTGACGCCGGGATATGCCGAGCTGGCCTCGATCGCCCCAACCATGTTCACCGGGGCGCCGGGCGCGGCATGGGAGGACAACCTGCGCGGGGTCGGCGCCGCGACCGCGCGCAGCGGCGCCGCCGACGAGGTGCTCGGCAGGTTTAGCGAGAAGGCCGATGCCACCGGCGAGTCCAGCGACGCCACCCACTTCCAGGCCTCGGTGGTGCAGCTCACCGACGGCGGCCTGCGGGTGTACGGGGCGGCCAACTTCGCTGCCAGTGTGCTCAAGGCGGTCGGGGTGGACAGGCCGCCGGCGCAGCGGTTCACCGACCAGCCCTACCTCGAGATCACCGCCGGCGACGGCGATCTGGGCGGCCGCGCGGACTTCTCGGCTGCCGACGGGGACATCGTCTACGTGTCGTTCGCCTCGCCGGCGGCCAAGGCGCGAGCAGCCACCGTGTTCGACAGCGTCTCCTGGCGCCGGCTGGCGGCCAACCGCGACAGCCGGGTGTTCGTGGTGAACAACGAGGTGTGGCAGACCGGGCAGGGACCGATCGCGGCCCGCGGAGTGGTCGACGACCTGCGCTGGGTGAACGCGCCGATCAACTAAAGCGGCCGCTGCGCGATCAGCTGCCCCAGTTCGGCCGAGGCCCGCTGACGGGCCTGCCCGGCCTCCTCGCGCAGCCGGCGCACCTCGGAGTCCAGTTCGCTGACCCGGTCTTGTAGGCCGTTGAGCTCACGCACCTGCCGGTTCCGCAGTTCGCCTTCGGCGCCCTCGGTGCCGAGCACCCGGAGCTGTTCGGCGATGCGGCTCTGCGCGTTGTAGACCTCCTCGCGCTGTTCTTCGGCGCGTTCGCGTTGCGCGTCGAGCCGGCGAGCGTTGTTCTGGTGCGTCAGCACCTGCGAGAGCGCGCCGACCGCCCCGGCGTCCAATGAGCGGCCGGCCAGCGCCTGCTCCAGCCGGCCCGGTTCCAGGTCGTAGTAGCCGATCTCGGATGCGACCGGCCAGGTCTGCAGCACCGTCGCTTCGGCGCTCTGGTGTCCGGCCACCGGGGACGCTGAACCGGCACCAGCTCCCGTCCCGGCCGGCCTCGGTGGCGCCGTCCTGCGCGGTGACGAAGTGCTGAGGACGCCACGAAAATTGCACCACCGTCGACATTGCAGCGAACTCTCAGCCTTACCGCTCAACTTCACAGCAATGCGTCACACGCATTCGCTGACGTGCACCGCTTTCCGGGTGCGAGGAAACGGAAACCTGCTGTATCGCAAGGCTTTCCTTCCGGCTGACGCTTCCCGTCGGGGCCGGCGACCGCCCGTGTGATCGGCGTGTGTCTGGCCACTCCGTTTTCGGCGACGGCTAACCCCGGCCGCAGTACGCTCATTCCGTGCCGGAAACGTCATACGCCAAGTGTGGCGATCTCAGCCTGGCCTATCAGCTGTTCGGCGATGGGCCGATCGAGCTGGTCATCGTCGGGCCGTTCGTGACCCACGTCGAGCTGGCCTGGACCCTGCCCCAATTCAAAGCGTTCGTTGACCAGCTCGGAACCTTCTGTCGCGTTGCCTGGTTCGACAAGGCCGGGGTCGGGCTGTCGGACCCGGTGCCGAAAGTTCGCACGCTGGAGGAGCGAGCGGCCGAGGTCGAGGCGATCATGGACACGGTCGGCTTCGGACAGGCCGTCGTGTGCGGACTGAGCGACGGTGGACCGGTCGCCATCATGTTCGCGGCAACATGGCCGACCCGAACCAGGGCGCTGATCCTGTCCGGAACAGTTCCGTATTGGGGCTTCGAGGACTGGGACGACTTGGATCGAGACCCGGCCGAGCTGCGGGCGCGCTTCCTTGCCGAGCTGGGTGAGGACTACACGCCCTCGATCGATCAGCTCGCCCGCTTCCAGCAAGCCGGCCGCACGGTGCGCTCCGGGTGGGGAAACGGCGAGACAGCCAGCATCAGTTCGCCATCGGTCCGGTCGCTACGCCAGCTCGCGATGTGCGAGCGCATGTGTGCGAGCCCGGGAATGGCGCGGGCCTCCTTTGAAGCGGCGTTTCTGATCGACGTGCGGCCGATCCTGCCGACGCTCACCGCGCCGACCCTGGTCATCCATGCCCGCGAGGACAACGCGGTGCCGGTTCAGGGCGGCCGGTATCTCGCCGCACATATCCCCGGAGCGCGATACCTGGAGGTCGAGGGTGTGGACCACGCACCCTTTCTGACCGAGCCGGACAGGATCCTGGCGGAGGTCGAAGAGTTTCTCACCGGTGGCCATGCCGCGCCGGCACAGTCACATCGCGCGTTGCGCACCGTGTTGTTCACCGACATCGTCGCTTCGACGCAACACGCCGCGGCGACCGGCGACGAGCGGTGGCGAGCGGTGCTGCAGCGCTTTGGTGAAATCACCGCCGAACTCACGGAACGATTCAGCGGCACGGTGGTGAAGAGCACCGGCGACGGTCACCTCGCCACGTTCGACGGCCCGACGCAGGCGATCCGCTGCGCCGAGGCGTTGCAGACCGACGCCGACGCACTGGGCATCGAGATCCGGGTCGGTATCCACACCGGTGAATGCGAACTGATCGACAACGACATCGCCGGGATGGCCGTGCACATCGCGGCGCGGATCGTCGGCCAGGCCGGCGCGGGCGAGATTCTGGTGTCGCGCACCGTGCGCGATCTCGTCGTCGGCTCGGGCACGGGCTTCGAGGACCGCGGTAGCGTCGAGCTTCGCGGCGTTCCCGGCACCTGGCAACTCCTTGCCATCGATCGCAACGGCCCGGCGGCCGGATCAGTCGAGGCCGAACTGGCCTCAACGCCGACCCCCGGCCCGCAGGCCTCGATGCGCCGCTCGGACCGGGCCGTAGCCGTGATGGCACGGCAGACACCATGGATCCTGCGTGGGGCAGCCCGTATCGCTCTGACCACCCGCCGCAGATCGAAGCCCCGGCACGTCGAGCCGCGGCGGGATGTGTCAAAGATTACGTAACGGTCCCGGCACCGCCCATACGCTGGGCAAACAGGTGTCGCCATTGCGCCTGACCGAGGAACGGACGACCACCCCACCAATTTACTTCGCTAGGCTATATAAAAACGCCGAGTTGTGAAGAGAGATATCACCGATGAGCACCGTTGCCGCTTATGCCGCCACGTCGCCGACCGACCCGCTGAGCAAGACCACCATCACCCGCCGGGACCCCGGCCCGCACGACGTCGCCTTGGACATCGCTTTCGCCGGTATCTGCCACTCCGACATCCACACGGTCAAGGCCGAGTGGGGCCTCCCGCAATACCCCTTGGTCCCCGGACACGAGATCGCCGGGGTGGTGACCGCGGTCGGAGCGCAGGTCACCAAGTTCAAGGTCGGCGACCGCGTCGGCGTCGGCTGCTTCGTCGACTCCTGCCGGGAATGCCCCAGCTGCCTGGCCGGCCACGAGCAGTACTGCACCGGGGGTGGCATGGTCGGCACCTACGCCGGTGTCGGCCGGGACGGCCAGCCCACTCAGGGCGGCTACAGCGGCGCGATCGTGGTCGACGAGAACTACGTGCTGAGCATCCCGGACGAGATTCCGCTGGATGCCGCAGCGCCGCTGCTGTGCGCCGGCGTCACCACCTACTCGCCGCTGCGCCACTGGAATGTCGGCCCCGGCAAGCGAATTGCGGTCGTCGGCCTCGGCGGACTGGGTCACCTGGCCGTCAAACTGGCGGTCGCGATGGGTGCTGAGGTGACGGTGCTGTCGCAGTCGCTGAAGAAGATGGAGGACGGGCTGCGGTTGGGCGCCGAGCACTACTACGCCACCAGCGACCCCGAGACGTTCAAGAAGCTGCGCGGCAACTTCGACGTCATCCTCAACACCGTCTCGGCGAACCTGGATCTGGGCGCGTACCTGAACCTGCTCACCCTGGACGGCACGCTGGTCGAGTTGGGCATGCCCGAGGGTTCGCTGGCGGTGCCGCCGGGCCCGCTGGTCCGGATGCGGCGCAGCGTGTCGGGGTCGTTGATCGGCGGGATCGCCGAGACCCAGGAGATGCTGAACTTCTGCGCCGAGCACGGCGTGCGCCCCGAGATCGAAGTGATCGAACCGGACTACGTGAACACCGCCTACGAGCGGGTGCTGGCCTCCGACGTGCGCTACCGCTTCGTCATCGACACCGCGTCACTGCGGCGGGTCTGAGCCGGGCTTCCGCCTCAGACGTAGCGGCCCCGCCCGGCCAGCGCACCCGCCAGGATCTGCACCAGGTAGACGGCGAGCATCATCAGCCACGGCACGGTCCAGCCGCCACTCACGTGGTGCAACAGACCGAACAGGAACGGGCCGACGCCGGCCAGCAGGTAGCCGAAGCCCTGCGCCATCCCCGACAGGCGCGCGGTGTCCTCGGCGTCGCGGGCGCGCAGCGCAATCACGGTGAGCGCCAAGGAGAACACGCTCATTCCCAGCCCCACCAGCACGCTCCACAGCAGCGGTGCGGCCGCCGGCGCGATCAGCAGACCGAGCATTCCGGCGATGCCGAGCACGCCCAGGCCGACGATCCATCCGCTTTGGCTTTGGCGGCGGGCGGCCAGCGGCGAGACGATCAGGCTGATCGGCACCGCGATCAGCGAGATCAACCCGAGCAGCAGTCCCGCGCGCGTCTCGCTTGTGCCGTTCTCGATCAGCACCTCGGGCAGCCAGCCAATCACCACGTAGGCCAGGAACGACTGGGTGCCGAAGAACAGCGTGACGGTCCAGGCCAGCTTGCTGCGCAACAGCGACCGACCCGTTGTCGCGACCGCGGGTGCGGCGGTGGCCGCCCGCTCGAATCCGCGGGCCCCCACCACCCATGCCGCCAGCGCCAGCAACGCCAGCGCACTCCATGCCCCCAGCGCCGAGCGCCAGCCTCCCAAGGCGTTGTCGAGCATCGGGGTGACCGCGGAGCCCAGTGCCCCTCCCCCTTGCAGCGCCGCGGTGTAGATACCCGTCATCAGCCCGACCCGCGCCGGAAACGACCCCCGGATGATGACCGGGATCAGCACGTTGATCAACGCGATGCCGGCGGTGGCAACCAGTGTTCCGCCGAGCATGACGAGGGGCCCGTCGCAGACCCGGATCAGCAGTCCGGCGACGAGGGTGAGCAGCGCCGCCGAGACCGTGCGGGCCAATCCGATCCGCCGGGATAACCACGGCGCGCCCAGCCCGGCTCCGGCGAAGCACAGACCCGGCAGTGTGGTCAGCACACCCGCCCAGGTGTGCGAGACGCCTAAGGCTCCCCGCATCTCCGGGAGCAGCGGCCCCACGCTGGTGATCGCAGGGCGCAGGTTCAGCGCGGTCAAGACCACCGCGACAGTCAGCAGTGCACCGCCGGCCGCCACCGTCGCCGGCCGGAATTCGGCGGCGCCTTCGAGTTCCAGTTGGAGGTCATGCTCGTACTGGTCGCGTGTTGCGTGGCGGGCGGTGCGGGTCACCTAAAATAGGTTCGCATACATCCCATGATTGGATGAACGGAGGATGCTGTGCCGTTGGTCACCACCCGCCGCACCGGTTTGGTAGATCAGGTGATCGAGCAGCTTCGCGCCTCGGTGACCGGCGGGGAATGGCCGGTCGATTCACGAATCCCCCCCGAGCAAGAGCTCGCCGACGCGCTCGGCGTCGGCCGCAACACCGTGCGTGAGGCGGTCCGGGCGCTGGCCCACAGCGGCATCCTGGAAGTCCGCCAAGGCGACGGGACCTACGTGCGCGCCACCAGCGAGGTGTCCGGCGCCGTGCGCCGGTTGTGCGGCTCAGCGCTGCGCGACGTGCTGCAGGTGCGGCGTTGCTTGGAGGTGGAGGGGGCCCGGCTGGCCGCGGTCGCCCGCACCGACGACGACCTGGCCGCGTTGCGCGCCCTGTTGGAGCGCCGCGACGGCCACCAGCAGCAGGGCCAACAGGAGGACTTCGTTCGGTCGGACACCGATTTTCATCTCGCGGTGGTCCGCTGCTCGCACAATCCGGTGTTGACCGAGCTGTACTGCGGGCTCACCGATGTGGTCATGGCCAGCGTGGCCACCACCAGCGCGAAACCGGTGCACTCAGACCAGATTCGGCATCGGGGCCTGGTGGAGGCGATCGCCGCCGGCGACGTCGAGGCGGCCGGACGCGAGGCCGGCGGATTCCTCGATGAGCTGTTGAACCGGCTGCCGCCAAGTTGAGTCGCTCAGGTGCGCCGAATTCCCAACACCCGCAGTAATTCCGGCCGGCGCAGGATGAGCGCGATCCACGTCAGCACGCCGACATACACCCCGGACAACACGAAGCCCGCCAGCGGCTTGTCGGCATGCAGGTTCATGGTCACCGCCCCACCGAGGTAGGCGGTGAGGCCAAGGGCGCCCAGCACGGCGGTGCGCGGAATCAGGAAGACGATCAGACATACCAGCAGGACCCAGCCGATAACCGCGGTCTTGTCCGGGGAGAAGCCGAGCGCTTCGGTGCCTTCGCGGGCGAAGGACACACCGAGGATCTTTGGGATGGCATCGAACGCAAAGAACAACCCGAGCAGGGCGGTGATCGCGGCTCCGGCGAACCACGCTCGGGAACGCTTGCGGCGGTCGGTGTTTGGCGTCGTCGTCATCTCGCACTCCTGGGACTCGAAGGTAATGGTGAGGGTTCGCGGGCGGGGAGGAATATCGCGGTGTAGCCGAACAGCAGCACCGCGGTAGCCACCAACAACACCAGCGCGACGGTGTAATTGTTGTGCACCGGGTCATATGTCGCACCCATCACCAGCGGCGGGAAGTAGCCACCCAAGCCGCCGATCGCTGCCACGATCCCGGTGACCGAACCGATCGAACCGGCCGGGGCGCGACGCGACACCCATGCGAACACCCCGCCGGTGCCGATACCGAGCGCGACGGCCAGCGGAATGAAGGTCAAGCCCGTCCACAGGTCCGCCGGCGGGCGGAAGACCGCGATGAGCGTCTGCGCGGCAACACCGGCCAACGCGGCCAGCACGACGTACTTAGGCACGATGTGGTCGGCCAGTATCCCGCCGAGCAGGCGTGCCAGCACCGCCGCCAAGGCAAAGGCCGCGGTGCGTTCACCGGCGCCGACCCGCGAGAAGTCGTAGATGGTCTTGGTATAGATGGGCAAGTAGTTGCAGAACGCGACGAACCCACCGAACACCAACGCGTAGAGGATCGACATCTGCCAAGTCACCCGCAATTTCGCGGCGGCCTTCAGCTTGGGCAGCACGCTCGCCGTGTTCGGCACGAATCGCGGGCCGTTGCGTAGCACCGCGGCGCACAGCAGTGCAGTTGCCGCCAGCGCCACCGCCACGATCGCGTGGGTGGTGAACAGGCCGAACGACTTGGCGAACCGCGGGGTGAAGAATGCCGAGGCCGCGGTTCCGGCCATTCCCATGCCGAACAGCCCGGTGGCGAAGCCGCGACGTTCCGGAGCAAACCAGTTGTTGGCGAACGGGATTCCGATGGCGAACACCGTTCCGGCCACGCCCAGGAAGAATCCGGCCACCACCATCATCGGGTAAGAACCGATCTGCGCCGCATAGCCGACCACGAGCACCGGGACGATCGAGGCCAGCGAAACCCCGATGAACATGGTGCGGCCCCCGAAGCGGTCGGTCATCAGTCCGGTGACGATCCGGCCCAGCGCCCCAACCAAGATCGGGGTGGCAACCATCAGTGCCTGCTGGTTGGCGCTGAGCGACATCTGGATGGCGTACTGCGTCGACAGCGGGCCGACCAGATTCCACGCCCAAAAGCAGATCACCGAGACCCAGGTGGCCAGGACCAGTTGCACGCCCGGACGAGCGCCGGCGTCGGGTCGATCAACGCTCCTCACCGGAACATGCAAACACCGCCAGGCCCGGAAGGCTCGTCATTCGCCCAAAAAGCCGGCGCGCAGGCCGGCGTTCAGCCGCGCAGGGCGGTGCGGAATCGGTCTCGGTAGGCCTTCGGCGAGACGCCGAGGTGATCGAAGAACACCCGCCGCAGAGTTTCGGTGCTGCCGAAACCCGCCAGCCGTGCGGCGTCGGTGACGCTGTGGCCTGCGTCCAGGGCGGCCCGCGCGGCGTCGACTCGAACCTTTTCGACGTAGTCGGCCGGAGTCATCCCCAGCTCGGATCGAAACAACCGGGTCAGCTGCCGCGTACTGAGACAGGCCCGGGTGGCGAGGACGCTCACCCGGTGGTCCGCGCCGGGGTCGGCGGCGATCGCGTCGGTAACCGCTCGCAGCGCCGACTGCGGGGCCGGGTCGGCCTCGACCAGTGTGGAGAATTGCGATTGCCCGCCGGCGCGCTTGAGATAGACCACCAGCCACCGGGCCACGGCCCGGACCAGCTCGGCGCCATGGTCGATCTCGACCAGCGCCAGCGCCAGGTCGATACCCGAGGACACCCCCGCCGAGGTGAACACCTCGCCGTCGCGGACGAAGATCGCGTCCGGCTCGACGGTGACCTCGGGGAAGGCGCGAGCGAACAACCGGACGTCATGCCAGTGGGTGGTGGCGCGGCGGCCGTTCAGCAGACCGGCTTGCGCGAGAACGAAGGATCCGGTGCAGATGGAGGCCAGCCGGCGGGTGCGGCCCGCGACGGACTTGACCGCCTGCACCAGCTCGGGGTCGATCGCACGGCGCGGCAGGTTGTCGGCGCCGGCGATCATGACGGTATCGGCGGACTCGATCGCCGCGAGGGTGTCGGTGACACCCAAGCGCGTCCCGATCGAGGTGGTGACGTCACGCCCATCCACCGAGGCGATCTTGATCCGGTAGTCGGCGCCGAACCGGTTGGCTTCGGCGAAGACCTCACCGGCTCCGGCGACATCCAACATCGTCACGTCGTCGAAGACGACGATCACTACTACGCGCGATGGCGCGCTGGCGTCAGCCACGGCTTCATTGTGTCGCAATCTGAGGTTTTGACGGCTCGATCACACCGCGTGGACCGAGCATATCGGCGGCAGGCTGGTTTCTGTTCGACCAACCAAGGAGACCGACTGTGACCATTCAGCGGATCGAGACCATCGCTGACGTCGTCATACCCGACACGCCGCTCGCCCGCGAGGCGACCGAGTTCATTCGCAGCGCCGAGGACGATGTGCTCTTCCACCACTCCCGACGGGTGTATCTGTTCGGCGCGCTGCACGGTCGCCGGTCGGGGCGACAACCAGATCTGGAACTGCTCTATGTGGCGGCGATGTTCCACGACTTCGGTCTCACCCCGCGTTACCGGAATTCCACCCAGCGTTTCGAGATCGACGGTGCCGATGCCGCACGCGAGTTCCTGGTGGACCGCGGCATAGCGCAGTCCGACGCCGATCGGGTGTGGCTCGGCATCGCGCTACACACGACTCCGGAGATCACCGGACGTCTCGACACCGAAACACACTTGCTCGCAGCGGGTGTCAAGACCGATGTGGTCGGTGTGGGCCGGGCGGATCTGGACGCGGCGCACATCGACGCGGTGGTCGCCGCCCATCCGCGCCCCGACTTCAAGAACCGCATTCTGGCGGCGTTCCACAACGGCATGCAGCATCGTCCGGAGACCACGTTCGGGACGATGAACGACGACATACTGGCCCATTTCGACCCGACGTTCCAGCGCGGCAACCTGGTCGAAGCCATTCTCAACAGCCCATGGCCCGAATAGTGGAAAGGAGCAGGCACATGGAGATCCACGAAGCGCTGTACACCACCAGGATGATGCGGCGGCTGCGGCCCGATCCGATTCCGCTGAACACCCAGGCCCGCATCCTCGATGCCGCGGTGCGCGCCCCCAACGGCGGCAACACCCAACGCTGGCACTTCCTCGCCGTCGACGACCCGGAACTCAAACGCGCGCTGGCCCAGCTGTTCCGGGAGGCCCGCGCCGTCGAATACGAGAGGTTCGCGGGCGGGACGGGGCCGATGGTCGCGCCGGCGCCCGGCGCGGATCCGACCCAGCATGCCGAGACCATGCGCCGAATCAAGGGCTCCGGTGACTACCTTGCCGACCACTTCGAAGACGTTCCGCTGCTGCTGTTCGTCTTCGCCATCGACGACCTCGGCGGCGCCAACATCTACCCGGCGATCTGGAGTGCGTTGCTGGCCGCCCGCGCCGAGGGTGTCGGCGGGGTGATGACGATGGTGCTCCGCAACGTCGAGGACCGCGTCAGTGAGATGTTGGGTGTGCCGCTTGCCGAGGGCTGGAAGATGTCGGCAATGCTGGCACTGGGCTACCCCCGAGGTAAATGGGGTGTCGCTGCCAATCGGCTTCCCGTGCAGGAGGTTTCATCACGAAACCGCTGGGGTGCACCCTTCGGCGTCGAGGTCCCGCAGCCGCTGTGGCCGCACGACTACTTGGCGCCCGACCTGGCCACGGTCGGTTGAGACTCGGGCGGCGGCCTGCTACATGACGTGGCGATCCGGATTATGCAACCGCTACCGCGGGATCGCAGCGCGAATCACTGGAGACAGGCTGCGCGTTCTACTACTCGGGTCCGATATTGGCCGAAACTGCGACCTCGGGCCTTTTTGCGATCTTGTTGAACACGATCACAATTACGACCCACAGGGCGACATAGGAAATTAGATACATGGGAATCATGACCCATATCGATGAAGTGTTGAAGATGAGGGAAGTCAAGCCTTTGAGCGCGTCATCGATAAAGTCGGCGATGAATACGATTATCAATATTCCCAGGTAGAAGCGTTCTCGCCGCACCGAGATTTTGCCGCGAACCTTGCTCGAGATAAACCATATCAGCAGCAACACCGTGGATATCGACATGACTGTAAATGCAATTATCAACCACAATGGTAGATTGTTTCTTGCATCCAATCCTGCGGAATCAAAAAATACATTGATGCAGACCATATACGCCACGTATATCGGCATAATGAGGAGCACTCGGCGTGTGTTGATGACCATCAGCGCGTATCCGCCTGTCTTGCACATTCCAGCGAAGCCTCGGCAGCGGTTTTGACAGGCGCCTCAAGGAGGCCCTTCCCGAAACCACCGACGAAGCCCAGCACGCCACCGGCAAGAGCGCCAGGAACAGCACCGGCACCCGCTGCTTCTGGCGTCGCAGCAGCGCCGATCCCAGCGCCTGCCACAGCACCGAACCCCGCCCCTGTGGCGGCCTTCTTGAATCCCTCCTTGACCATATTAAGTCCGATATTTTCACGGAATTCCTGACGGACGCACTGACCGAAATCGGTTTTCACGGCCGCCGTCGGCGCAGGCCCAGGAGATAAAGGCAGGGGCCTAGCTGCCGCGTCCTTTGGGACGGCGGCGGCCACTTCCGGTGGCACCGGAAATGGGCCAATTTGGGGCGGCGGACCCTGCATCGGCGGTAAGGGCTCGGTGCCACCCCCAAACGCCTCCGGTCCCGGCGGGAACGGCTCCGTCGGATCCGGAGCAGGAGCCGGCGCCAATGGCTTTCCGCCGTGACCCCAGCTCACCAACTGCACCGCAGCTTTTCGGTTGTCCGGTTGCGGCCGGTCGCTGACGCGTGTCGGGGCCGCTTCTTCGTGGAAGCTAAGGTCACCAACTTTGGCCAACGTGGTGGTGATTTGAGTGGCGATTTCGTGGTCCTTGGCAATCAGTACGCCCACCCGCTGGCGGATAAACGAGGCGTGTCCCTGCGCCGCGGACTTGCGTTCCGCACGAAAGGCCGCAGATCCGCCCTGATTTCGGTCGGTCACTGAATAGTCCTCACCCACGTCGAACCCGTCGTTGCGGGCTTCTCGGACTGCGTCGAGCACGCCGTGCTTACAGGACTGCACCGCCTCGTCGCCCCGGCGGGCGATCCCGGCTGCCTGGTGCATCTCATCCGCTGGGTCGCGGACTTTCACCATGTCCGCATAAGAGCGACCCAGCGCGCCCTGGCTTCCAACACCGGTCCAAACCGTGCCACCTGGAGCTGACAGCCGGCGGTGAACTTCGGTAAAGGACTCCTCCCACACGTTGGCGGTGTGCTCCCAGAAATCAGCTGCGTTCCGCAGATACGCGGTGTCTAGCGCTTCAACCTGTGACAATTTCAGCATCGGTGTTGCGGGCATCAATACATCCTCGGTGGAGCAACAGCCCGCATCATCGCCGCGGATGTTGCCTCGTTTTCCGTGTAACCGGTCGCTGCTGCGGTTAGCGCGGCGGCAGTCGCCTGCATCCGCATCGCGCACCTGGTGCCGGCCGCGACAACCACGGAGTTGGCGGTGTTGACCGCCGCCGCGCTGGCAAGCCCGGAGGTCGCCGATCCGAACGGCGCGTTGTTGGCGGCCAGCCTGGCCGCCAACGATTCGCACCAACTCGCCTCCGCATGAAGGCCGCCATTAGTGACCCGCAAAGCATCGGAACTGGCTGCCGGCGTTTCCATGCAGCAAGAATACCGCCGCGCCGACGAGAATTACTTCAGCAAGAACGCCTCAGAACTCCCAGTCCTCATCCTCGGTGATGACGGCCTTGCCGATCACGTACGACGACCCCGAACCGGAGAAGAAGTCGTGGTTCTCATCGCCGTTGGGGCTCAGCGCCGACAGGATCGCCGGGTTGACGTCGGTCTCGTCGCGCGGGAACAACGCCTCGTAGCCGAGGTTCATCAGCGCCTTGTTGGCGTTGTAGCGCAAGAACTTTTTGACGTCCTCGGTCAGCCCGACCCCGTCGTAGAGGTCCTGGGTGTATTCGACCTCGTTGTCGTAGAGCTCGAAGAGCAGCTCGTAGGTGTAGTCCTTGAGCTCTTGGCGCTTGGCCTCGTCCAGGGCGGCCAGCCCGCGCTGGAACTTGTAGCCGATGTAGTAGCCGTGCACCGCCTCGTCGCGGATGATCAGCCGGATCACGTCGGCGGTGTTGGTCAGCTTGCCTCGGCTCGACCAGTACATCGGCAGGTAGAACCCGGAGTAGAACAGGAAGCTCTCCAGCAGCGTGGAGGCCACCTTGCGCTTGAGCGGCTCGTCACCACGGTAGTACTGCATGACGATGGCCGCTTTGCGCTGCAGGTTGGTGTTCTCCTCCGACCAGCGGAAGGCCTCGTCGATCTCGTTGGTCGAGCACAGCGTGGAGAAGATCTGGCTGTAGCTCTTGGCGTGCACGGACTCCATGAACGCGATGTTGGTGTAGACCGCTTCCTCGTGCGGGGTCAGCGCGTCGGGGATCAGGCTGACCGCGCCGACGGTGCCCTGAATGGTGTCCAGCAGCGTCAGGCCGGTGAACACCCGCATGGTGAGCTGCCGCTCCTGATCGGTCAGCGTCCCCCAAGAGGGGATGTCGTTGGAAACCGGCACCTTCTCGGGTAGCCAGAAGTTTCCGGTCAGCCGGTCCCAGACCTCGAGGTCCTTGTCGTCTTGGACCCGGTTCCAGTTGATCGCTGAGACCCGGTCGATCAGCTTCAATTTTTCGCTCACCACAACCCCATTTCACCCGCGGGAAGCTAGGCCGTTATAGGCCACTGACACTACCCCTGGGGGCCGACAACCCGTGGCAACACAAGAAGTTGTGTCTGCGTGTCGCCTCAGCCGACTCCAGAGAAGTGGTACTCATCCGGCCGCAGCTTACGGGTGGCCCGCCAGTACTGCCACGTCATGCCGCTCCACAGCGTGCGGTTGACCCCGTGCTCGTCGAGGTACCAGCTGTTGCAGCCGCCGGTGTTCCACACCGACCCGCCCAGCTGGCGCTGCAGTCCGGCGTTGAAGCGGTCCTGGGCGGCACGGCTGGGCGCCAGCGCCTGCGCCCCGGCCGCATCCACCGCGCTGATCGCTTCGGCGACGTAGTGGATCTGCGACTCGATCATGAACACCACCGAGGTGTGTCCCAGCCCGGTGTTGGGTCCCAGCAGGAAGAACAGGTTGGGCATATCGGCGACCGCGATGCCGCGGTGCGCCACCACCCCCTCGCGGTTCCAGCGGTCCACCAGGTCCACCCCGCCCGGGCCCTTGACGTCGACGTAGGTGTAGGAGTCGGTGACGTGGAAGCCGGTGGCGTAGATGATGACGTCGCATGGGTGCTCGATACCGTCGGCGGTGACGATCCCGCCGTGGGTGATCCGCTCGATGCGCTCGGTGATCAGCTCCGCCTTCGGATTGGCGACCGCCTGGTAATAGTTGGGCGCGTAGAGGATTCGCTTGCAACCGGCCCGGTAGCGCGGGGTGAGTCTGCGGCGCAGCTCCTTGTCGGGGACGTTTCGTCGGATGTTCCACCGGCCGACCAGCTCGACTGCCCGTAGCAGGCTGGGCCGCCTGGTCATGGCGAACCCGAGGCCTTCCAGCCCCCAGTAGATCGCCGTACGCACGCCGCGGCGCAGGCCCGGGACCCTCGAGAACGCGGTCAGCACCGCCTTCGGGAACGGGCTGTTCGGCCGCGGCACCACCCAGGGCGGGGTGCGCTGATACAACTGCACCTGAGCTACCTCCGCGTCATCGCGAACCAGCTCGGGCACGATCTGGATCGCGCTGGCGCCGGTGCCGATCACCGCCACCCGTTTGCCGGCCAGCTCGACATCGTGGTCCCACCGCGCGGAATGAAAAGCCGCACCGGCGAATTCGTCCATGCCCTCGATCTCGGGCAGCCGCGGGAGATGCAACGCCCCGGCCCCGGAGATCAAGAACTGGGCGACATACTCCTGGCCGCCGGCGGTGAACACATGCCAGCGGAATTCGTCGTCATCCCAGTGCGCCCGGTCGACGTGCGAACCGAACCGGATGTGGCGGCGCAGGTCGTACTTGTCGGTGACACCCTTGAGGTAGTCCAGGATCTCCGGCTGCGGCGAGAACAGTTTGCTCCAGGTGGCCTTCGGCTCGAAGGAGAAGGAGTACAGATGTGACGGGACGTCGCAGGCGCAGCCTGGATAAGTGTTGTCGCGCCAAGTGCCGCCGATGTCGCCGGCCTTCTCCAGGATCAGAAAGTCCACGCCCTGCTTCTGCAGCGCGATGGCCATGCCGAGCCCGGAGAATCCGGTCCCGATGATGAGCGCCCGGGTATGCACAACCGGTGCACGTTGGCCGGCGTCCTCAGCGGTGTGATCGGTCAGCGTCATCACGCGTCCCTCCCTTTTCGGGTATCGATGTTCAGTGTGTTTGCCGGACCTGAGTCCGTCAACGCCCGCGCCGCCTTCCCGCAGGGTCGTGCGGGAAGGCGGCACGGCGGTTAGGACGCTCAGCCCATGAGGGCTGCTGTCACCTGGTTGTTCAGATCGACCAGTGACTCCATCAGCGGCGCGTACCCGCTCAGGTCGAAGCTGTTGCCGGCGTTCAGGATTCCGGTCGACATGTCGTCGCGTGCATTGAGCAGGCCCGCGATGATGCCGGCGGTCGGGTCGTCCCAGGCCAGTTCGAACACCGACCCGAGCCTTTCCATACCACCGGTCAGCGTGGTTAACGCCTGCGTCCAATCACCGGAGCTGAAGTCGCCCTGCAAACCCTGCCAGGTCTGGTCCACGACAGCCTTCGAGCTCATCATGGCCAGCAGCATCGGCATCTCGATGTCTTTGACCGCCAACGGCATATTGCCGACGAACGCCGCCATGGCACCGGCCGGGTTGGTCAAGAACTCCGAAGAGACGGCGTCCAGGTTCGGCATCAGCGCGGGGTCGCTCATCCGGTCCCAGACGGTCGGTGCGTCAACCTGGCTGCCGAAGATCTTCTCGAAGTTCTCCTCGCCCATTGCGGCCATAACCTGGTAGCGCAGGAGGTTGGCGCCCAGCCAGGAGATGTCGTGGTCCTGGTCCTGGTTGTAGTTCCAATTGAACAGGCGCTCGTGCAGCAGCGCCGCTTGTTCTTCGGGGCTGACAAGGGGATGATCGGCCGGCAGGTAATCCTTGACATCGGCGACGTTCACCACTTGGGAAAACGTCGGCGAACCCGTCGGATTGCCCTCCACGCCCTGCCAGCGGATTCCGAGCATTCCGTTGACGAGGCCACCGGTGTCGATCCAGTTGGCGACGCCAGGGTCTTTGGCGCTGATGACGTAGTAGGTGTAGCCGTCGGGATCCTCGAACGTCTGGGTGCTGTTCAGGCTGCCTTGCGCGGTCACGATCGGGACGTTCTGCCCCCACGCGTTGGCCAGCTCAAGGCCGGAGTACCGGGCGTCGAGGTTGGGCACCTTGACGATCAATGCCTCGTCGTCATCCAGCCGGAAGTGTCCCATCGTGCTGTATTGACCGGGCATGAGTCCGTTGATCGCGGTGGTGGACGATGCGACCGGTGTCATCCAGTTGAGCGGGAGCTTGTTCGGGATCGCGGTCTGGTCGTAGTAGACGGCGTCGGCGTTGGTGGTGGGAATATCCCTGGCGACGTTGCTCAACAGCGTCGTCAGCTGCTCGTCGGAGAGGAAAGGCAGGTGGTAGGTCGGCGCAACGCCCTCCTGCTGGAGCGAGAAGAAGTCGTGCGGCAGTCCCGCGTCACCGATGGAGTTGCGAATAAGCATGGTTTCGGCACCGGTGGTGTCGATCCAGTTCCCGTCGTGCGGCGTCGGGCTGAAGGTGATCGTGTAGCTGCCGTCGGCATTCGGTGTTGCCCCGGACAGACTGAGCACCTGGCCGGTCGGCAGGTAGCCCTGCTGAGAGCCGATCGTGCCGGACAGCGTCGTGAACGACACGTCGAGGCTGCCAGGACCGGGATGGACCGTCATCGTGTACGTGCCGTCCGAGCTGATCGGGATGACGCCGTACTGATTGTCGGGGTTTACCAGGATGTAGAACTGTCCCGGGTCGGCTGAGTTGGCGTCCCACGGGAACCCGAGCAGCCACTGGATTCCGGTATTGGGGTTGAACATTTCGCCGTACTGCAACACCAGCTCGGTGGCTGCCAGGCCCTGGATGTACTGCGGCAGCGAGTCAAGATCCGACGGAATGATGAACGGATACTGGCTGTTCGTGTCGTACACCTGCTGCTGTGCATCGAGCAGTTGATCGATGATCGACTGCATGGCAGCCGTCGGCCCCGTCGCGGCGACCGCATGCGGGGTCGCCAACGTCATCGCCAGCGCCCCGGCCACCGCTCCCGGTGCCGTGGCGGCGACGACACGCAGCCGTTGCCGCAGCCGGCGCCGCTGGGCGGCTTTCTCGTTGGCGCGCTCGACGGCAGCGCGTTGGGTGGATCCGATGCGCGACATGTGGTCCTCCGGTGTGTGGTCAAGGTGCGCTGTGACGGCTGTCACCTGATAGCGACCTGATTGTTCGCTGCGCCGGATCTCAGAAGAAAGAGCGATTCGCACCGAGTTAACCTATCGATAGATGCACATTGCACCACCGCGCTACGCTCGGTCGATGGACTGGGAGCGCCCCTCCGAGCGGGTATGCGAGCTGATCCAGCAGACCGCCCAAGTCATGGTCAGCGCTCCCCCGGAGGCCCTCGACGAGCTTCACGAAGCCACCCTGTCGGCCGTGTACACACAGGCCATCGCCTCGGATCCGGTTCTCGCCGAAGGCATCCGCCGCAGCAATCGGTCCAACCTGATGCACTGGGCGGCCGCCAATCTCAGCCACCCCGGCGAGCCGGTAGCGGCCAACCTCTCGACGGAGGCACTGCTCATCGTCCGCGACGGGTTCCGCCGCGGCCTGGATGAATCGGCAGTTCTCGACGCCTACCGGGTGGGCACGAATGTGGCGTGGCGGTCCTGGATGCAGACCGCCTTCTCCCTCACCCGCGACGCCGACGAACTATGCGAACTGCTCGACGTGACCTCCCGGTCCCTCACGTCGTTCATCGATGCCACCATCGCCGGAATCGGCAAACAGATGCAGATGGAACGCGAGGCGCTCACCCGGGGCACCCACGCCGAGCGTCGGGAGACCGTCGCGCTGATCCTGGACGGTGCGGCGATCACCAGGCAGCGCGCCGAGAGCCGGCTGGGCTACCGGCTGGAGCAGAACCACACCGCCGCCGTGATCTGGGGGGACCAGTCCACCACCAACCTGGCCGACCTGGACGCGGCGGCCGAGGCGCTGACCAGCACCGAGGGCGGCCAGCGCGCCTTGTCGGTGCTGGCGAGCGCAGTCACACAATGGGTGTGGATACCCGGTCCCGCAGGCCCGGACCTCCCGGGTGTCGCTGCTGCAGTGGACAACCTTCCCGGGGTGCAGATCGCGGTCGGGACGACAGCTGCCGGCATAGACGGATTCCGGCGCAGCCATCTCGACGCCGTCACCACGCAACGCATGATGATGCGGCTGGGGTCCACCCAGCGCGTCGCGCGCTTCACCGATATCGAGTTGGTGGCCCTGATCAGCGCCGAACCCGAACAGGCGGACCGGTTCATCACGCATACGCTCGGCGACTTCGCGACGGCTGATGCCGAGTTACAGCAAACTGCCCTGACGTTCATCCATCAGCAGTGCAACGCCTCACGCGCAGCAGAACGGATGTTCCTGCACCGAAATACGTTGCTGCGCAGGATCGCTCGCGCCGACGAATTGTTACCGATGCCGTTGGCCGACAACAGCGTTCGGGTGGCGGTGGCATTGGAGGCGCTGCGCTGGCGGGGTGCCTAGCGCCGCAGGTCGCGTGACGACAGCTCAGGCGACCGGTTCACGCCGGGCGGCCTCGTGGATCGGCTGATCGGGGTCCATCGCGATGCCGAGGTTCTGGGCGGTGCCGTTGACGACGTTGATCATGATCGTCGTCAAGTACTCCACGAAGGTGTCGCGGGGCATGCGGCGCGGACTGTCCAGTTCGGGGCCCAGCCACCAGTCGGTGGCCGAGGTCGCCGCACCGAATGCCGCGAACGCCGCCAGCTCCAGCGCCCCGCGGTTGAGGTCCAGCTCCTGGAGTTCGTTGCCGAGCATCTCGGCCATCGCCAGCGTGATCGTCCGGCCCTCGTTGAGGGTGCGCATCGTCGACCGGGACTGCGCGCGCACCCGCCCCTGGAGGAAAAACCGCAGCACATTGGGGTGCTCGTCGACCAGCGTTACGTACTCTTCGACGCTGCGCTGAATGATGTCGCGCAGCGAGTTGGTGGCGACGTCGATGGAGGCGAAGATCGCTGCCCACAGGTCGTCGCGCAGCCGGGTCCCGACCGCCTCGAACAGATCGTCCTTGTCGGTGAAGTGACGGTAGATCTTGGGCTTGGCGGTACCGGCTTCCTCGGCGATCTGGCGCACACTCACATCGGGACCGAACCGGTCGATCGCGCCGAAGGCGGCCTCGACGATCTCGCCGCGGACCTTCTTGCGGTGTTCGCGCCAACGCTCACTGCGCGCATCGACCTTCTGCCCGCCGTTGTCGGCCGGCTTGGGCCTGCTCGTTCCGCGCACGTCAAGCACCTTACCGCCTTGCCGCGGCTGACCTGGGGCAACCGCGCGGTGAACTGGTCCGTTAGCATCGGTAGACAGTTCCCGCGGTGCAAAAACGCGCATATTTGAGACGAGATGTGGTGACCCAACGATTCGACCTGGCCATCGTCGGCGGCGGCCCGGCGGGGTCGGCGGCGGCCTGGCAGGCCCGCCAGGCCGGTGCGAACGTCGTCGTCCTGGACAAGGCCGACTTCCCACGCGACAAGCCGTGCGGTGACGGGCTTACCGCCCGTGCGGTCAGCTATCTGCAGAAGATGGGGCTGGCCGAAGAGGTCGACAAATTCCACCAGGTCAACCGGGTGAAGGTGTTCAGCCCCAGCGAGTGGGAGCTGTCGTTTCCGCGCCGCCCCGGGATGCCCGATCACGGCTACGTCGCGCGCCGGCCCGAGCTGGACACTCTGCTGCTCAAGCACGCCGAGTCGGCCGGGGCGCAGGTCCGCCAGTCTGCCGAGGCCGCCGGACCGGTGCTGGACGACACCGGCCGGGTGGTCGGGGTGTTGCTCAAGAGCGGGGAGAAGGTGCTGGCCGATGCGGTGATCGCCGCCGACGGCGCCTACTCGCCGATCAAGCGGGCGCTGAAACTGGATTCTGCCTACAACGGCTATTCGGCGATCGCGATCCGCGCCGAGATGCCGGCGGTGCGTCCCGACGTCGATTCCCTCGACATCTACCTGAAGCTGATGTTCCAGGGCGACCAGCTGCCCGGCTACGGCTGGGTGTTCCCGCTGGGCGGCGGCCGGGTCAACATCGGCTTGGGCTATGTCAACAGCTACAAGAACTGGCAGGCGATCAACGCCACCCAGTTCCTCGGCGAATTCCTGGAGACCCTGCCGCGGGACTGGGAGCTGCCGTCGATCACCGAGCTGAAAAAGTCCAAGACGGTGCGGGCCTGGCGGCTGCCGATGGGTTTCACCGCGTGGCCGCCGTGGCGGCCGGGCGTGCTGTTCACCGGCGACTCGTTGGGTGCGGGCCGGCCGACCTCGGGCGCCGGGATCTCCAAGGCGCTGGAATCGGGGTTGGCCGCCGGTGAGTGCGCGGTCGCGGCGTTGACCAACGGCGGCCCAGACGACTTCACCAACTACGCCCAGCGGATGCAGGCCGCCTGGGGCCGGGAGTACCGGCGTGGGCGGTTCTTCCACAAGCTGGCCGGTCGGCCGGCGGTGGCCAACGCGGGCCTCAAGCTGCTGGACAACGCGCGCTTCCGCGACGTGCTGTTGGCCCGGCTGTACCGGGGCCAGCAGGGGCCGTCGCACACCTACTGAGCCGCGCGGCGGGCTATCTCAGCGTCGACCGCGCTGGGCCCCACCTGGCTTGCGGGCGACTTTGCCGGCAGCAGCTCGGGCGGCCTGCTTGGCAAGGGTCTTCTCCCGCGCGCTGCGTTTGGGTGCCGGCTGGGACTGCCCCCGCGATGAACCGGGTTTGCGGCCGCGCACAATGCCGACGAACTCTTCAACGAGCACCATCTGCGGGCCTTCGGCGAAAGCGAGCGACACCGGACAGGTGGGCGCATCGCTGATCGGACGGTAGGCCAGGTCCTTGCGGTGATACAGCCGCGCCAACGACTGCGGAACGATCAGTGCGCCCAGCCCGGCTGCGACGAGTTCTATTGCGTCCTGGGTGGTTTCAGGGCGGTGGTCGATCGGCTTGCCGGGCGCGTCCGCCCAGGCAACGACGTCGTCGAGTGGCAGCAGCAGCGGCTCGTCAACGAGATCCGCCGAGGTGATCTCGTCGACGGCATTGAAGACGTGGTCCTTGGACACCACGGCCACCGTCGTCTCCTCGTAGAGCGGAATGACAGCCAGCCCGGCGGTGTCGGACAACGGCCGCAGCAGCGCCACATCGACAGTGCCGGCCCGCACCGCGGCGGCCGCGTCGGCGGCTTCAACGGTGTGCAGCAGCAACGGGACGTCCGGATGCCGCTGTCCCCAGACTCGTGCCCACTTTGCGGGCGTCCCGCCGGGGACGTAGCCGAGCGTGAGAGAAGGCGGATTCACCGCATCAGGCTACCGATAGGCTGGCGCCATGAGCAGGCCGAACGCACAGTCCATGAAACCCGCCACGGCGGCCAAGAAGCTGGACGTGTACCTGCCCGCCACACCCGCAGAGTTCCAGGAGAACCCGATCACCCGCACCGAGCTCGCGGCCCTGCAGGCCGAACCGCCCCAGTGGCTCAAGGACCTGCGCAAGAACGGGCCGCACCCGAAGAACCTGGTGGCAGCCAAGCTGGGCATCTCGATCTCCGGTCTCACTCGTAGCGGCATGGAGAATGCGTTGACCACCGAGCAGATCGTCGCGCTGCTCGAGGACAAGCCGGAGTGGCTGGTCGCCGAACGTGAGAACTACCAGGAAGTCCTGCGCGAGCAGCGGCGCAATAAGGCGTTGCGTGCCGACCAAACTCGCCAGGGCTGAATCAGCACTTCCGCGCAGTCAGCAGCAGATATTCCCGTCGAGTTACGAGACACGTTGCGGCGCCGTGGGTTCCGCGCAAAGGTGAGGAAACCAGTGGTTGGACATCACTGAGACCAGGCACACCGATCCCGCCGGTAGCATCATCGGCGTGAATTTGGCTGTCCTCGGGCCGATCCGCGTCCTGCGGGACGACGCGCCCGTTGACCTGGGGACGCCCCGGCAGCGCGCCGTGATCGCAGCGCTCGCCCTGGCACAGGGCGAGCGGGTCTCGGTCGAGACACTCGCCAATCGGGTGTGGGGCGAGTCACCGCCCGCCTCGGCGACAGCCACCCTGCACAGCTACATCGGCAAGTTGCGCCGCGTCCTGGAGCCTGGGCGCGGTCCTCGCCAGACGGCGACGGTACTTGTTCGGGAGCACGCTGGCTACGCGCTGCGCATCCCGGCGATTGAACGCGACGATGTCGCCCTGCAGCAGACGGTGACCGCGGCGCGCGCCACGTTGACCGAACTCGTCGACTTCGATCGTCCGTCCGCGGCTGGACACGCCGCCGAGCGGATCGCACGGGTTGCGATGGCGCTCGACGACCGACTGTCCTACTGGCGGTGCGAACCCTATCCGGAACTCGGCGACGACCCGGACGCGGTCGCAGAGCGGGTGCGGCTCGCCGACTTACGGGCCGCCGCCCGGGAACTGCGGATCGTCGCCGGCCTGGCGATCGGCGAACACGACGAGGTGGTGGGTGAGCTCGCTGCCCTGTGCGCCGAGAATCCGCTGCACGAACGTTGGTGGTCGCTGTGGGCGGTCGCCCTCTTCCGCTGCGGGCGACTGCCCGACTCGCTCGCCGCGCTGCAGACCCTGCGGGCCGAACTGGCCGACGAGCTGGGACTCGATCCCAGCGAGGCGGTCCGCGCCCTACAGAGCGCGATTCTGCGCCGTGACCCTTCGCTCGGGTGGCCGGCGCCGTCGCCTGGCTCGACGGCTCGCGGGCCGGCTTCCATCACCACAACGCCCAGCGCCGAGCAGACACCGCGCCCGGCCCCCTTCGCACGACCGCGTTGGCCGCTGGTGGGACGCGCACCGGAACGGCGCCGGCTCCGGGCCGAGGCGGAGGCCGCCGCGGCGGGGACGCCCGGCGTCACCGTCGTCGTGGGCGAGCCCGGCGCCGGGAAGACCCGGCTGCTGAACGCGTTCGCGGAGGACGCGGCCACGCTTGGCTTCCGGATCGGGGTGGGGCGCTGCCGGGACACCGACCAACCGGAACTGTGGCCGCTGGCGGAGGCGCTGGCCGGGATTTCGGGCCGCCCGACCACGGTCCTCTACGAGGAGCTGACCTCCGGTTCCGAGTTCACGCTGCGCGACCTGGCCGTGCGGATGACCACGGAATCCGCATCGACGGTGCCGACGGCCCTGGTCATCGAGGACTTGCACTGGGCCGGTCCGGTGGTGATCCGGGCGCTGACGGCGCTGATCGAGCGGCTCACCGATCAACGGCTCCTGGTGATCACAACCACCCGGCCGGACCCCGCAGAAGGCTCTGAACTGCAACGATTCCTGCGTGCGAGCGCCCGCGGGCAGGGCAGCCGGATCGAGTTGGGCCCGCTTCCGGTCGACGCGGTGGAACCGCTGGCGGAAGCGGTAGCCGGATCAGCCATCGGCGATGACCGTGCGCACGCGCTGTGGCACCGGACCGGTGGGAACACGCTGTATCTGGTGGAACTGCTGCAGAGTGCGGGCGCACCCAGCGGCACCCTCGCGGACGTGGTGCTGGAGCGAGTCGGGTCGCTCCCCGCCGAGACGGTCGAGGCGTTACGCGCGGCCAGTGTGCTCGGAACGACGTTTCAGACCGTGGATCTCGCCGGGATGACGGACACGAACCCCGGGCGAACGATCGAACTCCTGGAGCCCGCGCGCCGGGCCGGGATCGTGGCCGACACCGGTGTCGGATTCCGGTTCGGCCACGTGATCGTGCAAGAGGTGATCCATCGGTCGTTGGCCGGGGATGTGCGCGCGGACCTGCACCGGCGCGCCGCCGAGGTCGCCGCGAACGGCGACCTGAATCGGGCTGATGTGCGGGCATCGGTGCAGCACCACCTGCGCGGCGCCGCGCCGGCGGACTCCGGCACCGGTTGGCGCATGCTGGTCGAGACCGCGCAGTACGCGCGGGCCGGTGCCCACTACGACGAAGAGGCGGCGCATCTGGTCCTGGCGTTGGACCTGCAACGGAGCGACCGCACGGCGTCGGCCCGGGAACGCTACGAACTGCTCATGCTGGCCACCGACGCGTACCGGTGGTCAGGTGATTGGCAGGGAGTCTCGGACTGCGTGGATGCCGCGACGCTGCTGGTCGGCCGGCTCGGCGATCCGGACGACCGGAGCGCCACCGCGGAGCTGGCGGCACGAACCCTGTCCGCCAACCTCGATGGTGCGCTGTGGCAGGTCAGGTCCTACGGCGAGGTGCACGCCCCGGTGGTCGACGCGCTCACCGAGGTGCTGCCGCAGCTGCCGTCCCGCCGGACCGCGGTGCGCAGTCGGGCGCTGCTGACGCTGGCCATGGAGCTGTTCTATTCCGGAGACATGAATCGGATCGACGCCCTGGTCGCCGAGGCACTGGACGTGGCGCGCCCGATCGACGATCCGCGGGTCCGGGTGTCGGTGCAGCTGGGCGCGTACGTTGCGCGGTTCCGACCGGATGCGGCGGCGTCCCGGGCCGAGTACCTGCGGCTCGCCCGGGCGGACGTCGAGCTGCTGGGTGATCCGCGCTTGGAGATGATGGTCGCGACGCTGGCCACCGGCTTGGCCAACGAGTTCGGCGACGCCGACACGGTGTGGTCCGGTATCCGAGCGCTCACCAGCCGGCTGCGCTCGGCCGGGCTTGGCACCGCCGAAGTGGTACTGCACACCGTCGCCGCGCCCTGGCACGCGATGGCCGGCGACGACGATGCCGCGGTCGCGTCGGTGCTGCGGCTGCACGAGCTGGCGGTCGAAGTGCGGACCCCCAACGTCTTCGAGGCGGCCCAGGTGGCGGCCGCGCTGGCGTGCCTGCACGCGGACCGCGCAGCCGAGTCGTTGCCGATGCTGGACGGGTTCCTCCAGGACAGCCGGATTCCGGCCGCGTCGACGGTGGCGTTGATGCTGCTGCGCGCCGGCGAGCGGGAACGCGCGGCGGCCTTCGTCGAGACTCATTCGCTGCCCGCAGAACGCCACACCTTCCTCGGATCCGTGTTTGCCGCGATGAGTTGCGAGATCGCGTTGGAACTCGACCGCCCGGATCTCGCTGCGGACGCCTTCGGCTACCTGCGGGACTACTCGGGGCGGATGGCGAGCGCGGGGACCGCGGCGGCTCTCGGCCCGGTAGACCTGTTCCTGGCCTACGGGGCCGCGGTCACCGGGGATGCCACAGCGGCCGCCGCGTATGCGGACGCGGCGGCCGACCAGGCCAGCCGCTGGCGGTTGCCGCGCATCGAGGCACGGATCAGCGAAATGCGGCGCCGGCACCGCTTCTGATCGGTTGGTTCAGCGCACCAAGGTGGTGCCCACGGTCGTGCCCGACGGAACCGCGACGAACGCAGCGTCGTCGAGCCGCTGGAAACGGCGCCGCCCGATCCGCAGCATCGCCCGAAGGGGTAGCGGAGCCTCGGCGAGCAGCTCGGAGGCCACCGGGTCCGGGAGGTCCTTAAAAGCCCAGGGCAGCATCTGCGTGAGCTCGCGGGCGCTCATGCCGCCCCGCAGCTTCGTCCGCTCGAGGTGGTCCCACTCCTCGCCCCCAATCCGCGCCTGCAGCACCGCGTTCGCGTCGCGTTCCTCGTGCGAGAGGTGACCGGTGAGGCAGGCGTAGGCCTCGTCGACGCATGAGGTCAGCGTCTCCCGATCGGGCGTACCGGCGCCGATCGTCATCGCCTCGAGGCCGGCACGCACCCGGAGCAGCAGCGGGTCGATCTGATCGTGTTCGGTGCCCATGGCGTCCAGCACCGTGAGTGCGTGAGCGTCGCCGTCGGACTCGGCGCGTTCGCGCAGCAGCGGCCAGAGCACCACGTCCTCCTTGTGATGGTGATCGTGCAGCACGGTGGACAGTAGGTCCCACCGCGCCAACAGGGCGCGCCAGGTGCGCCCGTCGGAGAACGGTGTGCGGCGCACGGCGACGCAGAAGTGTGTGAGGTCACGCCGGAAACCGTGGTGCATCACGTACATCATCCGCAGGTCAGCGGGCCCTTCGGGGGCGGCGGCCTGGCCGGGCAACAACTCGGTCACAAAGACTCCTCTGCATCAGGGATGCCCATTCGGCGTCCTCGTCGCGAACGATGGCAGAGCGCACTGGTAATCCACTGGTGGATGACTTGCGCGAGGATGCGCTGCCCACCGAGCAGATCGGCCGCAGTCCCCAGGCCGGCCCGAATACCGCCTAGGGCAGGTTGAGCTGCCAGGACACCCCGAATCGGTCGTTGACCCACGCGAAGGCGGTGGAGAAGCCGTACTCGCCGAGCGGCATCAGCGTGGCGCCGCCCTCTCCCAGTTCGGCCACCAGCCGTTCCAGCACCACGCGGTCGGCGACGTCCACGAACAGCGAGGTCGACGGGGTGAAGTCGAAGGCGTCTTTGACGGCACTGTCGCTGACCAGCACGCGCAGCCCGGCCAGGTCGAGTTCGGCCAGCATGATGCCGGTGGCCGGCTCGGGGTGCGGGGTCAAGGACACCACCGAGGCGCCGGGGAACGCAGCAAGGTACTTGTCGATCGCCGCAGCGGCAGTACCGCCCTGGAACATGAGGAACGGTCTGATCCGGGTCACGCCGCCCACCCTATCGACGCCGCCTCCTCATCGAGCGCAAAACGTCCCCAGACAAGGAAGCAGGCCAGGGATCAATCTCCCTGGCCTGCAACTTGGTTTCAACCAGCCGTCACAACATGCAGCTGACGCAACCCTCCACCTCAGTGCCCTCCAGCGCCATCTGCCGCAGCCGGATGTAGTACAGCGTCTTGATTCCCTTGCGCCAGGCGTAGATCTGCGCCCGGTTCACATCGCGGGTGGACGCGGTGTCCTTGAAGAACAGCGTCAGGCTCAACCCCTGGTCCACGTGCTGGGTGGCCGCGGCGTAGGTGTCGATGATCTTTTCGTAGCCGATCTCGTAGGCGTCCTGGTAGTACTCCAGGTTGTCGTTGGTCATGTACGGCGCCGGGTAGTAGACCCGGCCGATCTTGCCTTCCTTGCGGATCTCGATTCGCGACACGATCGGGTGGATCGACGACGTCGAGTGGTTGATGTAGGAGATCGACCCGGTCGGCGGAACCGCCTGCAGGTTCTGGTTGTAGATGCCGTGCGCCTGAACCGATTCCTTGAGTCGCTGCCAATCGCTTTGCTCGGGGATCCGGATACCGGCGTCAGCGAAGAGCTGGCGCACCTTGACCGTCTTGGGTTCCCACACCTGGTTGAGGTATTTGTCGAAGAACTCGCCGGAGGCGTACTTGGACTTCTCGAACCCCACGAACGACTGACCCCGTTCCAGCGCAAGGCGATTCGACGCCCGCAGCGCGTGGTAGAGCACGGTGTAGAAGTAGATGTTGGTGAAGTCGATACCTTCTTCCGACCCGTAGTGGATGCTCTCCCGGGCCAGGTAGCCGTGCAGGTTCATCTGGCCCAGGCCGATGGCGTGCGACTGGTTGTTGCCCTGTTCGATCGACGGCACCGACCAGATGTGGGTCTGATCCGATACCGCGGTCAGCGCCCGGATGGCGACCTCGATGGTTTGGCCGAAGTCGGGCGAGTCCATCGCCTTGGCGATGTTGAGCGAACCCAGGTTGCAGGAGATGTCCTTGCCCACCTTGGCGTACGACAGGTCCTCGTTGAACACCGACGGCGTGGAGACCTGCAGGATCTCCGAGCACAGGTTCGAGTGGGTGATCTTGCCGGCGATCGGGTTAGCCCGGTTCACCGTGTCCTCGAACATGACGTAGGGGTAGCCGGACTCGAACTGCAGCTCGGCCAGGGTCTGGAAGAACTCCCGCGCCTTGATCTTGGTCTTGCGGATCGCCGAGTTATCAACCATCTCGTAGTACTTCTCGCTGACCGAGACGTCGGCGAACGGAACGCCGTAGACCCGCTCGACGTCATAGGGCGAGAACAGGTACATGTCGTCGTTCTTCTTGGCCAGCTCGAAGGTGATGTCGGGGATCACCACCCCCAGGCTCAGCGTCTTGATCCGGATCTTCTCGTCGGCGTTCTCCCGCTTGGTGTCCAGGAACCGGTAGATGTCCGGGTGGTGGGCGTGCAGGTACACCGCACCGGCACCCTGGCGGGCGCCGAGCTGGTTGGCGTAGGAGAACGAGTCCTCCAGCAGCTTCATGATCGGGATGACCCCGGACGACTGGTTCTCGATGTTCTTGATCGGCGCGCCGTGCTCGCGAATGTTGCTCAGCAGCAAGGCCACTCCCCCGCCACGCTTGGACAGCTGCAGCGCGGAGTTGATCGAGCGGCCGATCGACTCCATGTTGTCCTCGATGCGCAACAGGAAGCAGCTCACCGCCTCGCCGCGCTGCTTCTTGCCCGAGTTCAGGAACGTCGGGGTGGCCGGCTGGAAACGGCCGTCGATGATCTCGTCAACCAGTTGCTCGGCCAGCTTGGTGTCACCGGCGGCCAGCGTCAGCGCCACCATGCACACCCGGTCCTCGAACCGTTCCAGATACCGCTTGCCGTCAAAGGTTTTCAGCGTGTAGGAGGTGTAGTACTTGAAGGCGCCCAGAAACGTCGGGAACCGGAACTTCTTGGCGTAGGCCCGATCCAGCAGCGACTTGACGAAGTTGCGCGAGTACTGGTCGAGTACCTCGCGCTCGTAGTAGTCCTTCTGGATCAGGTAGTCGAGCTTCTCGTCCTGATTGTGGAAGAACACCGTGTTCTGGTTGACGTGCTCCAAGAAGTACTGACGGGCGGCCAGCACATCCTTGTCGAACTGGATCTTGCCGTCACTGTCGTACAGATTGAGCATCGCGTTGAGCGCGTGGAAATCCAGCTCGCCCACCGGTGCGCTGCGGGTGGTGGCGGTTACCTGCTCTGCAGTTGCAGCGGTAGGTGGCATGCCTCGTCCTTCCAGAAATCGGCCAAGCCCGCGCGGACGGCGTGTACGTCCTCGTCGGTTCCCATTAATTCGAATCGGTATAGGTACGGCACCCCGCACTTGCGGGCGACCACGTCGCCGGCGTAGCAGAACTCCGCACCGAAGTTGGTGTTGCCGGCGGCGATCACGCCGCGCAGCAGGCCTCGGTTGTGTTCGTTGTTCAAAAAGGCGATGACCTGCTTGGGCACATAGCCGCCCGCAGCGTCGTCAGCGATATTCGGTGTCCCACGGCCGCCGCCGTAGGTCGGCAACACCAGCACGTAGGGGTGGTCCACCTCGATGCGCCCGTGCAGCGGAATCCGGATGGCCGGCAGCTGCAGCTTCTGCACGAAGCGGTGGGTGTTCTCCGACACCGAGGAGAAATACACCAGGCTGCATTCAGAATCCGCAGACACGGCGACCCCCTTCAGCTCTCAGTCAGACTCCACCCGTACCCGACCCGCTGGCCGATTACGCGCTGAGCGCGGTCTGCGCCAGCGCCTTGATGCGGTCGGGCCGGAAGCCCGACCAGTGCTCGTCGCCGGCGACGACGACTGGAGCCTGCAGGTACCCCAGCGCCATCACGTAGTCCCGCGCCTCGGCGTCCAGCGAGATGTCGACGACCTCGTAGTCGACGCCTTGGTTGTCCAGCGCCTTGTAGGTGGCGTTGCACTGCACGCACGCGGGCTTGGTGTACACGGTGATGCTCATGGGCGCCAGACTCCTCAGCGAATCGTCGACAACGAACAGATGACAGATCAGGTACTACTTTCAACGGGCCGCCGACGCCCGGAATTTCCAGCTTCCACCGCAGCTCCGGGCACCGCATCGATGCCGTTCGCCGCAGTCCGGCCAGCCGGGCGATCCGGGGTCTGTCGGTGCTTGAAACACTACACCTAGTGGGTCGGCTTGAGAAGCCATACAAGATGTTCCGAACGACATTCATGAAATTCGCTGGTTGTAAGGCTGTCGCCGCAAGCGCCCCGGCGTGTCGCACGTCACAAAATCCATCCCGGGCCGTCATAGCGACAGGTCTACCACCACCCACCGACAACGACGCCCCGGCGCCCGACACCCGGCTGGGTTCCAGCAAAGACGCGATCGGAGCGGTTCGGCCCGCCTCAGCGGCCCGTTCCACAGACGCGCGCTACCGGTGCAGGGCCTTCTTGGACGGGAGCAGTGCGCGGCTGAACAGCCCGTTGACCTGTCGCATGGCCACGCTGTAGGGCAGCCAGGCCAGCCGCTTGAACGCGTAGAGCGCCCGGATGTCGCCGGAGGTGTAGACCAGGTAGCGGTTGCGGGCCACCCCCGCCAGAATCTTCTCCGCCGCCCGCTCCGGTGTCACCGCGTGGCCGGCGAACCGGCCCACCCAGCGCTCCACCTGCGGATCGTCGCGATCGACGCCGGCGATCTCCACGGTGTTGACCAGTGGGGTCTTCACCGCACCCGGTACCACCACCGACACCCCGATGCGGTGACGCGCCAGGTCAAACCGCAGCACCTCCGAGACGCCACGCAGGCCGTACTTGCTGGCGGAGTAGGCCGCATGCCAGGGCAGCGCGACGATGCCGGCCGCCGACGACACGTTGACCAGGTGCCCGCCGCGGCCGGCGGCGACCATCGGCGGCAGGAACGTCTCGATGACGTGGATCGGGCCCATCAGGTTGATGTCGACCATCTTTCGCCACTGCTGGTGGGTCAACCGGTCGACGGTCCCCCACGCCGACACCCCCGCGATGTTCATCACGACGTCCATCGCCTCATGCCGCGCGTGAATCTCGGCGCCGAACGCGGCGACGTCGTCGTAATCGGCGATGTCGATCACCCGGTGCTCGGGAACCAGCGCACCCAGGGCCCGCGCATCGGCGACGGTCTCGGCCAGCCCCTCGGCGTTGCGGTCGGTCAGATAGAGCTCGGCGCCGACCTCGGCCAGCCGCAACGCGGTTGCCCGACCGATCCCGCTCGCCGCCCCGGTGATGAAGCACCGCTTGCCCCGGTAGTACTCCGCTACACGTGTCATGGCTGCAGACGATACCGGCGGTACCGGACGCAGATGATCCAATCCCCCGCCGCGCTGGCGATCAGCGCGAGCCACCCCACAGCGCGGTGCGCCACAGCGCCTCGAGCACCCGCACGCCACGCGGCACGTCGCCGTCGGCGCCCAGGAAGGCACTGTCACCGGCGAGCATGTAGGCGGTGGTGGCCGCCAAAGTCCGCACCAGGGCGGGGATGTCATCGCTGATCGGGTTGGCGGTGCCGGCGGCGATCTCGTCGTTGACCACGCCGACGATCTGGTTGATCACCGCGTCGATCTGGGCGTCGAGCAGTTCGCGGATCTCGGCGTCGCTGTTGCGCGCCAAACTGCACGCCGTCATCACCGGATCGTTGTGGGCATACACCGCCGCCGCGCTGCCCACCATCCGTTCGGCGAAGGCCGCGGGCGATTCGTCGGCACCGCGCGGCGCGAAGTAGTGGGTGAGTTCTTCGAGCTCTTGAGTCGCCTCGGCGAGGATGTGGGCGAGCACGGCGTATTTGGAGTCGAAGTAGAAATAGAAGCCCGAGCGCGCCACCCCGGCCCGGTCGCTGATGGTGCTGACCGACAGCTCCGCGAACGGCTTCTCCTCCAACAATTCCCGCACGGCGTGCACAATCGCCTGCCGCTGCTTGTCGCCGCGGCGCTGGGGCGCATCGTCGGTGGCCGGGCTGCCCGCGTCGGGCCGGGTACTCATTCTTTGCACCTTGCACCACGCCGCGCCGGATTCAAACTTGACACGCGTCAATTTTAATCTGAGGATGTGGTTGCGTGACAGTCGCCACACCTCGTCGCGCGCCGTGACGCCATGACCGAGAGGTAGTCAGCCGATGACGACCATGTCCACCCCCCAGTATCTTCTCGACCAGGCTCGGCGCCGGTTCACCCCGACGCTGAACACCATCCCCGGCATGGGCGCCATCGAGAAGCGGCTGCTGACCGTGGACTGGAAGCAGAAGATGCTGGCCGAGCCCCCTGTCGGCAGCGGGCTCAAGCCCATCATGGGCGACTCCGGACTGCCCGTTCTCGGCCACATCATCGAGATGTTCCGTCAAGGTCCGGACTTCCCGCTGCACATCTACAAGAAGTACGGCCCGGTGTACTTCGCCGAGTCGCCGATCCTGCCGTCGATCGTCGCGCTGGGACCCGACGCCACCCAGGCCATCTTCACCAACAAGCAGAAGGACTTCTCGACCACGGGCTGGATCCCGGTGATCGGGCCGTTCTTCGACCGCGGCCTGATGCTGCTGGACTTCGACGAACATCTGCATCACAAGCGGATCATGCAGGGGGCGTTCACCCGTCCGCGGCTGGCCAGCTACGTCGAGGACATGGACCGGGTGATCACCCGGATCGTGGCCGACTGGCCGATCGACAATACGCGGTTCCTGTTTCACCCCGCGGCCAAGGAACTCACCCTCGATGTGGCGGCGGTGGTTTTCATGGGCCACGAACCCGGCGAAGACCACGAGCTGGTGACCGCGGTCAACCACGCGTTCGAGCAGACCACCCGGGCGGGCGGAGCGATCATCCGCACCTCGATACCGCCGTTCAAATGGTGGCAGGGCCTGCAGGGCCGCAAGGTGCTCGAGGACTACTTCGCCAAGCGGGTGACCGAACGCCGGCGCGTCGAGGGCGCCGACATGCTGTCGGTGCTGTGCCATACCGCCGACGACGACGGCAACACGTTCAGCGACCAGGACATCGTCAACCACATGATCTTCCTGATGATGGCCGCGCATGACACCACCACGTCGACGGTGACGACGATGGCCTATCACCTGGCCGCACACCCGGAGTGGCAGGAGCGTGCCCGCGACGAGTCCACCCGACTGGGCGACGGACCGCTGGACATCGAGTCGCTGGAGAAGCTGGAGACCCTCGACCTGGTGATGGACGAGTCGCTGCGGTTGGTCACTCCGCTGCCGTTCAACATGCGCCAGGCCGTGCGCGACACCGAGCTGCTCGGGCATTACGTTCCGGCCGGCACCAACATCGTCACCTGGCCCGGTATGAACCACTGGCTGCCCGAGCTTTACACCAACCCGCGTCAATTCGACCCGGAGCGGTTCCTGGAGCCGCGTGCCGAGCACAAGCAACACCGCTACGCCTGGGCACCGTTCGGCGGCGGCGCGCACAAGTGCATTGGGATGAACTACGGGCGGCTGGAGGTCAAGACCATCCTGCACCGGATGCTGCGCCGCTACCGGCTGGAGCTGACCCGGCCCGGTTACCAGCCGCGCTGGGACTACGGCGGCATGCCGATCCCGATGGACGGTATGCCGATCGTGTTGCGCCGGTTGTAGATCGGCAGCCCCCCACTCCCGCGAGCGTCACTGCACCGTCAACAACCGGTTGGCACAGCTGATGACCGCCTCCAGCGCGGCGTGCCCGGCATCGGGCGCAAAGCCCACCGCCCACGCCGCGGCGCGCCCGTTCGAGCCATGGATGAACGTGGCGGTCTCGGCGCCACACCGAAGCTGGTGAAAACCCAGGATTTCCAGGGTGATTCCGCGGTCATGAAGCATCGTGGTGAGCGCGGCCAGCGGCCCGTGCGCCGCGGCGGTGCAGGTACCGTTCACGCCGCGGACGGCGATGGTCGCTTGGTAGGTCCGCCCCTGCGGGCCCAGTCTGGCGGCCGGGCGCTCCGCGTCCAGGCAACACCATCGGCTCAGGCTCAGCGGGCCGGCGGCGCGGCCGTAGGCGGAGACGAAGCCGTCCCACGACAGCCGCGCGGCCTGGTCGCGCAGTTCACGTGGCAGCGGACCCCGGAATTGGTCGGCGAACGATGTTGTGGTCATATCTCGGTCTTTTCTGCTCGAGGAGAGTGACCGACGGGTAGTAGCCTCCGACCCACAGCGGAGGGTCGGCCTGAATCAGACCCCGCTGCGGGTGCTGGCTACTACAAGCAGATGACGCATGATCCGGCCAGGTTAGTCCCGCTGTAGTCGGCGTGCAACCCGATTCGAATCAATCCAGGATGCGCCGGGCCACGTTGGTGCTCACCAGATCGAGCAGTTCGTCGGCGCGACCGGCGAGAATGGTCCGGATCGCGTACAACGAGAAGCCCTTGGCCTGCTCGGCGGTGATCGCCGGCGGGATCGACAGTTCCTGGCGGGCCGTGACGACGTCGACCACGGCCGGTCCGTCATAGTCGAACGCCTCGGCCAGCGCGGCTTCCAAATCGCCGGGCTGCTCCACCCGCCGTCCGAACATGCCCAACGCGCGGGCAACGGCGCCGAAGTCCGGATTCTGCAACTCAGTGCCGAAGTTGACGATGCCGGCAGCCTTCATCTCCAGCTCGACGAAGTTCAGCGACGAGTTATTGAACACGATCACCTTGACCGGCAACCCATTCTGCGTCAGCGTCAGCAGCTCGCCGAACAACATCGCCAGCCCGCCATCGCCGGCCAACGCGACCACCTGCCGCTCGCGGTCGGCGGTCTGCGCGCCGATCGCATGCGGCAACGCGCACGCCATGGTCCCGTGGTTGAACGACCCGATCATCCGTCGGCGCCCGTTCATGGTGACATAGCGTGCCGCCCACACCACCGGGGATCCGACGTCGACGGTGAACACCGCGTCGTCGTCGGCCAACCGGTTCGCCACGGCGGCAACGTATTCGGGACGAATAGGAGTGCGGTCGCGGTCATTGGACGCCAGCGAGTCCAACCGCCGCCGGGTCTTGTCGTAGTGCCGCAACGACTTTTCCAGATGAGTGCGGCCGTCTTTGATCGCCAGCAACGGGCGCAGCGCGGCGAGCGTGTCGGTGACCGTACCCACCAGCCCGAGGTCGATCGGAGCGCGCCGGCCCAGGTTTCGGCCGCGGATGTCGACCTGGATGATCTGCGCACGCTCGGGATAGAACTGCTGATAGGGGAAGTCGGTGCCGAGCATCAGCAGCACATCGGCTTCCCTGATCGCCTTGTACCCGGAGGCGAAGCCCAGCAGCCCCGTCATGCCGACGTCGTAGGGGTTGTCGTACTCGATGTACTCCTTACCGCGTAAGGCATGCACGATCGGGGCCGCCAAGGTGTGCGCCAGTTCGATGACCTGGTCGTGGGCACCGGCCACCCCGGCACCGGCCAGGATGGTGACGCTGGTGGCGGCGTTGAGCATGCCCGCCGCCGCCGCCAACCCACGCTCGTCGGGATGGCATACCAACCGGGCGGGCAGCACCGGACGCGATCCCCAGGCAGTGTCGTCGTCGACGCGGTGGGAGAAGATCTCGCCCGGCACGACCACGACCGCGACCCCGTCCTCCTCGACCGCGGTGCGCATCGCCATCTCCAGGATGCGCGGCGCCTGCTCGGGGGCGCTGACCAGTTCGCAGTAGACGCTGCACTCGCGAAACAGGTTCTGCGGGTGGGTTTCCTGGAAGTAGTCCGAGCCGATCTCGGCAAGCGGGATGTGGGCAGCGATCGCCAGGACCGGCACCCGGCTGCGCTGCGCGTCGAACAGCCCGTTGATCAGGTGCAGGTTTCCGGGCCCGCAACTGCCGGCGCACACCGCCAACCCACCGCAGAGCGCGGCGTCGGCGGCAGCAGCGAACGCCGCGGTCTCCTCGTGCCGCACCTGTTCCCAGGTGAAGTCACCGGCCCGCCGGATCGCGTCGGTGAAGCCGTTGAGGCTGTCGCCCGGGATCCCGTAGACGCGGTGCACCCCGCTGCGTTTGAGGGCGGCGATGAGATGATCGGCGACGGTTGCCATTTCACGTCCCTCCGTTCCCCTGCGTGAGCGTGCGCAGAAACGGCCTTCACCTCGGCGTGTCGGCCGGGAACACGCTCCCCCGCAAGCGGGAGGTGCCCCCAGCTCGCGCCAGAAAAGTGTGCTCCGCGTAGGAGGAACGCTACTTGATCAGCGGGTCGCGGGGCATCCCCAGAATCCGCTCGGCGATCTGGTTGCGGGTGACCTCCGACGTGCCGCCGGCGATCGCTATGCCGCGCGCTCCCATCACCATCCGGCCTGCCATCGCGCCCGGACCGTCGTCGAGGGCGACGTCGGGCCCCAGCAGCGCCGCTCCGATCGCCGCACCGTCGCCCATGTGCTCGGCGAGCTTGAGTTTGGTGACGTTGCCCTCCGGACCGGGGCCGGCGCCGGCGATGCTGCGCGCCACGCGGCGCAGGTTCAGCAGCCGCAAGGCGTGCTCGTCGGCGACGAACCGGCCGACCCGCACGTCGGCGTCGGCCACCGCCTGCCGGTGCTGCTGGGCCAGCGCGATCAGCCGCTGGTCGACACCGGCGGTGTAGGACCCGCCCCCGCCGATGCTGACCCGCTCGTTGCCCAGGGTGGCCCGGGCCACCTTCCAGCCCTCGTTGACCTCGCCGACGACGTCCTCATCGGGCACGAACACGTCGTTGAAGAACACCTCGTTGAACTCCGAGCCACCGGTGATCTGCCGCAGCGGCCGCACCTGCACACCGGGGGCCTCCATGTCGATGATCACCATGGTGATGCCGGCGTGCTTGGGGACGTCGGGATCGGTCCGCACCGTCGCCAGCCCACGCCGGCACAGGTGTGCGCCCGAGGTCCACACCTTCTGACCGTTGATCTTCCAGCCGCCGTCGACCCGGGTGGCCTTGGTCTTGACCGCCGCGGCATCCGAGCCGGCGTCCGGCTCGGAGAACAGCTGGCACCAGATCTCGTCCTGGCGCAGCGCCTTCTCCACGAACCGCTCGATCTGCGAGGCGGTGCCCTGCTGGATCAGTGTCAGGATTACCCAGCCGGTGATCGAATAGTCCGGCCGCTGGATCCCGGCGGCACTGAACTCCTGCTCGATCACCAGCTGCTCGACCGCGTCGGCGCCCCGTCCCCACGGCTTGGGCCAGTGCGGCATCACGTAACCGGTTTCGATCAGCCGGTCCAGCTGGGCCTCGGCAGCCAATCCGGCGATCTCGGCGGCGTCGGCGTGGATCTGAGTGCGCAGTTCCTCGGCCTCCGGCGGCAGGTCCAGACTGTTAGCCCGGGTGATGCCGGCGGCGGCGCTTTCGAATACCGCCAAAGCCGGGGCGTCACCGCCGAATAGCGCCTGGACCGTCAGGGCTCGACGCAGCTGTAGGTGCGCGTCGTGCTCCCAGGTGTAGCCGATGCCGCCGTGCACCTGGATGTTCAGCTCGGCGTTGCGCACGTAGGCCGGGAAGGCCAGGGTGGCGGCGACCGCGGCGACCAGCCGGAAGGCGAACTCGTCTTCCCCGTCGGCGCGGGCGGCATCCCACACTGCTGCGGTGGCCGCCTCGGCGGCGACCAGCATGTTGGCGCAGTGGTGCTTGATCGCCTGGAACGTGGCGATGGTGCGGCCGAACTGTTCGCGCACCTTGGCGTAGGCCACCGCCGAGTCGGTGCAGTCGGCGGCGCCCCCGACCGCCTCGGCCGCCAGCAGCACCCGGGCGCCGGCCAGCGCCGACTCGCGCGCGCCGACCAGGGTGTCGTCGGCGCTCACCCCGACACCGGTCAGCGTGACTCGACCGGAGCGGCGGGTCGGGTCGAGATTGCCGGGCACATCGACGTTGACGCCGGCCCGGTCGCGCTCCAGCACCAGCACGTCGTCGCCGGCGGCCAGCAGCAGCACGTCGGCCAGTCCGGCTCCCAGCACGATCCCGGCGTCGCCGGAGGCCACCCCGCCGTCGAGAGCGACGTCGCCGGCCAGGCCCACCCCGGCGGTGACCGACCCGTCGATCAACCCGGGCAGCAACCGGGCCTGCTGGTCAGCGGTACCGTTGGCGGCGATCACCGCCGAGGCGATGACCGTCGGCACGAACGGGCCCGGTGCCACCGCCCGGCCCAACTCCTCGATCACCACCACCAGTTCGGGCAGCCCGAAGCCCGAGCCGCCGTGCGCCTCGTCGATATGCAGGCCCAGCCAGCCCAGGGCCGCCAGCTCCTCCCAGAACGGTGGCCGGCCTTCGTCGGAGGCGTCCAGCAGCGCACGCGCCGCTGCGCGAGCCTTCTGGGCGGTCAAGAATCCGCGGGCCACCTCGGCCAGTTCGCGATGGTCGTCGATTACTGCGATGCCCATTGAAGGTCTCCTGGTCTGTGGCTACTTGGGTGCGAACCGCTGCCCGGCGTCCAGGCGCAGGCACTGCCCGTTGAGCATCGGGTTGTCGACGACGGCGGCGACCAGCTTGGCGTACTCCTCCGGCCGGCCCAGCCGCTTGGGGAAGGCCGCGTCCTTGGTCAGTGCGCTGGCGAACTCGTCGGGGATGCCCTTGGTCAGCCCGGTGGCAAACAGACTGGGCGCAATCGCCAGCACCCGGATGCCCACCGAGCCGAGGTCCCGGGCCATGGTCAGGCACATGCCGGCGACGCCGGCTTTGGCGGCGGTGTAAGCGACCTGGCCGATCTGGCCCTCGAACGCCGCGATCGACGCGGTGTTGATGATGACGCCGCGCTCCTCGTCTTCGGGCTCATTGACGCTCATGTGCGCCGCGGCCAGCCGGCTGATGTTGAACGTGCCGACGAGGTTGAGGTCGACGACCGACTGGAACGACTCCAGATCGTGCGGCCCGGACTTGGACAGCGTGCGCTTGGCGATCCCGCCGCCGGCGGTGGTCACGATGACGTGCAGGCCGCCCAGGGCCTGCACAGCGGTGTTGAGCACCTCTTCGGTGCCGGCGAAATCGGTGACGTCGACCGGGTAGAACTCGCCGCCGAACCCGGCCGCGACCTCTTTGCCCTCCGAACCCTCGCGGTCCAGCACCGCGACGCTGGCGCCGCGGGCCGCCAACAGCTCGGCGGTGGCCCGGCCCATCCCCGAGGCACCACCGACGACGACGACCTTCTTGCCACTGATCTCCATGCGGACTCCTTTAAGCAAGTACTTGAGTTTCAAGAACAAGTTATCGTTCCGCTCGGAAACCGCTGCCACTCGGGCATCCAGCAGGCCTGAAAAGGAGGTATCCGTGGCCGCACCGACCGCCCCGGAGGTGATCGAGCGACGCGACGGCCCGGTGACTTACCTGCGGACCGACCCCGATCTGCCGCCGGTCGCCGTGGTCGATCACTCGCCGATCTCCGCGCGCCACAAACTGGCGTTCGGTGCGCTCGCCGTCGTCGGCGCGGTGGCGTGGGCGCTGATCGCCTTCGTGCGCGGCGAGTCGGTGAACGCGGTGTGGTTCGTCGTCGCCGCGGTGTGCACCTACATGATCGGATTCCGCTGCTACGCAAGGCTTATCGAACGCAAAATCGTGCAGCCCCGCGACGAGCACGCCACTCCCGCGGAAATCTTCGAAGATGGCACCGACTATCTGCCGACCGACCGGCGAGTGCTGTTCGGCCACCACTTCGCCGCGATCGCCGGTGCCGGTCCGCTGGTGGGCCCGGTGCTGGCCACCCAGATGGGCTATCTGCCTGGCACGATCTGGATCGTGATCGGCGCGGTGGTGGCCGGCTGCGTGCAGGACTACCTGGTGCTGTGGTGCTCGGTGCGCCGGCGGGGCCGCTCGCTGGGGCAGATGGCCCGCGAGGAGCTCGGCGCCGTCGGCGGTGCCGCCGCGATCATCGGGGTGCTGGTGATCATGGTGATCCTGATCGCGGTGCTGGCGCTGATCGTGGTGCGCGCGCTGGCGGTCAGCCCGTGGGGCGTGTTCTCCATCGCGATGACGATTCCGATCGCGCTGTTCATGGGGATCTACCTGCGGTTCCTGCGGCCCGGGCGGGTCTCCGAGGTGTCGCTGATCGGCATCGTCGCGTTGCTGGGCGCCGTGGCGTCCGGCCGCTGGGTTGCCCAGACGTCCTGGGGTGCCGCGTGGTTCACGTTGTCGCCGGTCACGCTGTCGTGGTGCATCATCGGCTACGGCTTCGCCGCCTCGGTGCTGCCGGTGTGGTTGCTGTTGGCCCCGCGCGATTACCTGTCGACGTTCATGAAGGTCGGCACCATCATGCTGCTGGCCGTCGGGATCCTGATCGCCCAGCCGATGATGGCCGCTCCGGCCGTCTCGACGTTCGCCTACACCGGCGACGGGCCGGTGTTCGCCGGATCGCTGTTCCCGTTCCTGTTCATCACGATCGCGTGCGGGGCGCTGTCGGGGTTCCATTCGCTGATCGCTTCGGGCACCACCCCCAAGCTGCTGGAAAAAGAGAGCCAGATGCGGCTGATCGGCTACGGCGGCATGCTCACCGAATCCTTCGTGGCGGTGATGGCCCTGATCACCGCGTCGATTCTGGACCAGCACCTGTTCTTCACCCTTAATGCTCCGGTCGCGGCGACCGGCGGGACCGCCGCCAGTGCCGCCGACTACGTCAACGGGCTCGGTCTCGGCGGGACCCCGGTGACCGCCGATCAGATCAGCGAGGCCGCTGCCGCCGTCGGCGAGTCCTCGATCGTGTCGCGCACCGGCGGGGCGCCGACCCTGGCGCTGGGCATGGCCGACGTGCTGGGGCGGGTCTTCGGCGGGCCGGGCCTGAAAGCGTTCTGGTATCACTTCGCGATCATGTTCGAGGCGCTGTTCATCCTCACCACCGTCGACGCCGGGACCCGAGTGGCCCGCTTCATGTTGGCCGACGCCCTAAGCAACCTGGGCGGACCGCTGCGCAAACTGGCCAACCCGGGGTGGCGGATAGGGGCCTGGGGGTGCAGCGTGGCGGTGGTCGCCGGCTGGGGTTCGATCCTGTTGATGGGGGTGACCGACCCGCTCGGCGGAATCAACACCCTCTACCCGCTGTTCGGTATCGCCAATCAATTGCTGGCCGCGATCGCGCTGACCGTGGTGACCGTGATCGTGGTCAAGCGGGGCCGAGGCACCTCGAACCTCAAATGGGCACTGGTGCCGGGCATTCCGCTGTTGTGGGATCTCTCGGTCACCATGACGGCGTCGTGGCAGAAGATCTTCTCGCCCGATCCGCGGGTGGGCTACTGGACGCAGCACTTCGCTTACCGGGACGCCGAGCGGGCCGGTAAGACCTCGTTCGGGTCGGCCGCCGACCCCGCGCAGCTGCATGACGTCGTGCGCAACACCTTCATCCAGGGCAGCCTGTCGATCGTATTCGCCGCCCTGGTCGCGGTGGTGTTCGTGACCGGAGTCCTGGTCTGCATCAAGGCGATTCGCGGCAGCGCGCGGACGACCGAAGCAGCGCCGGCGCTGTCGCGGCGGTTCGCCCCCGCCGGGCTGATTGCCTCGGCGGCCGAGCGAAAGGTACAGGCGCAGTGGGACGCTCACACCGGCTAGGGCGGGCGGCTCGCCAGGTCGGCTGGTACTGGGCGACCCTGCTGGGCGACAACCACTACCGCCGTTACCTGGAGTACCGCCGCCGGGCCCATCCCGGGGAACCGGTGCTCTCCGAGCGGGACTACTGGCGTCGGCGTTATGACGCCGATCCCGGCGGACGGTGCTGCTGACCGGGCTCCTCAGGCATGATCGAGAGGTGGCGCGAGTATCGGCCGCGCGACCCGGTCGGCTGTGGCCAAACCTTGCTGTGGCCAAACCTTAATGAAGACTTGACCGAGTCGTGGGCATGTGCGGCGGGGCCAGCGGTGCGAATCTCCTTACCATCAACGGCAATAACGTTTGGTCGGGAAGGTAAGCGGAGATGTGGAAATCGGTGCGCTCTGCCATTGTCGTTGTCGGGGTCGCCGTCACCACGGTGGTGGCCCCGCCAGGAAATAGTGCGGCTGCTGCCAGCCGTCCACCGGGCGGCGGTATCGCCTCGATCCAGCCGGCATCGGGTGCGGTTGTCGGCGTGGCGCATCCGGTGGTGGTGCGCTTCGCGACGCCGGTGACAGACCGCAGGGCCGCCGAGCGCACCGTCGCAGTGCGGTCGACGCCGGCCATGGCCGGCACCTTTGAGTGGGTCGACGACACCGAGGTCCAGTGGGTTCCGGACCGCTACTGGCCGGCGCACAGCACCGTGAAGCTGTCGGTGGGCAAGCTCTCCGCTGACTTCAGCACCGGCGCGAAGGTGGTGGGCGTTGCCAGTATCTCCTCGCACACCTTCACCGTGACCGTCGACGATGAGGAGGCCGGCCCGCTGCCGGCACCGCACCACCGCCCGTACTGGGGCGAGGAGGGGGTGATGCCCGCCACCATGGGCAAATCCGCGTTTCCCACGCCCACAGGCAACTACACCGTGCTGGCCAAGGACCGAAAGGTCCTGATGGACTCCAGCAGCGTCGGCATCCCGGTCGATGACCCCGAGGGTTACCGCTTCGACGTCGAGCAAGCGGTGCGCATCTCGCGGCGCGGCCTCTATGTCCACGCCGCACCGTGGGCGCTGGGGTCCCTGGGCCTGGAGAACGTCAGCCACGGCTGCGTCGGCCTGAGCCCCACCGACGCCGAATGGTACTTCGAGCGGGTCAATATCGGCGACCCGGTGATCATCAAGGAATAGCTTCGCCTTCTGAGGCGCTACTCCCGAAATCCACTTTCAGGGAATCGATCCCGTTGATCCAGGGCAGCACGGAGCGTTTCCCGTCGTCGAGTCGGCGAATGTCGGGGATGATGTCGGCCAGGGCGCCGAACACCAGGTTGATCTGGAGGCGGGCGAGGTTCGCGCCGATGCAGTAGTGCGCGCCCGGAGCCCCGAAACCCAGGTGCGGGTTGGGGCTTCGCAGGATGTCGAACCGGAACGGGTTGTCGAACACCTCCTCGTCATAGTTGGCCGAGCCGTAGAACATTCCGACCCGCTGGCCCTTGCGGATGTGCACCCCGCCGAGGTCGACATCGCGCAGCGCCGTGCGCTGGAAGGAGATCACCGGAGTCGCCCAGCGAACCACCTCGTCCACCATGGTCGGTGGGCGTTCGGCCACAAACAACCGCCATTGGTCGGGATAGGCGAAAAACGCCAGCATCCCCTGCGAGGTGGCGTTGCGGGTGGTCTCGTTGCCGGCGACCATCAGCATCATCACGTAGTAGCCGAATTCCAGTGGGGTCAGCGCCTCTCCGTCGATGGTGGCGGTGACCAGGGCCGTCGCGATGTCATCGCGGGGGCGGCTCTTGCGGTCTTCGGCCAATTGGTAGGCGTAGCCCAGCAGTTCAGCAGAGGCCTGCATCCCGTCGGCTGCGGCCTGCGGGTCGCCGTTGCCGCCGCCCACCAGTCGGTTACTCCAGTCGAAGACCTGCTGGCGCTCGTCGGCCGGAACACCGATCAGCTCACAGATGGTCGCCAACGGCAGCTGGGAGGCCACCTCGGCGACGAAATCACCGGTCTTGTGCTCGGCGGCGGTCGCGACGATCTCGCGGGCCTGGCGGTCGAGTGAATCCCGCATGCCGGCGACGACACGGGGGGTGAATCCGCGGGATACGATCCGGCGCAGCTTGGCGTGTTTGGGTCCGTCGAGAAACAGCATGATGTTGTCGCGGCTGGCGTCGTGGAGGTCTTGATTGCTGGTGGTGTTCGTCCGGATCAGCGAGGTGTTCTCGTGCGAGGAGAACACCTCGTCTTGCAGCGAAACCGCTCGGACATCGGCATGTTTCGTGACGACCCAGTAGCCCTCGTCGGGGTAGCCGGACGCGCCGAACGGCTGGTCGTTCCACCAGATCGGTTCGGTGTTGCGCAGCAGCGCGAACTCCTCGTGCGGGATGCGTTCGGCGATCAGCGCCGGGTCGGTGAAGTCGAACCCTTCGGGCAGCAGGCGAGGTGTCTGGGTCATCGTGTTGCCTCTCGATCGGCCAGCGGTTGCCATGCGTTTTCGGTGCCGTCGATGAACCCGCCCGACGGGGCGGCGAAATGCGATCCGAGCAGCAGCGCCCGCTCGTCGGCGATACGGCGCAGCAGCTGCCGCCGGCTGGCCCGGGCGGCGACGGGGTCCGCGTCGGGCAGGGCGGCGATGTCGGGGTCGGCGATCTGAATCGGGTGATGAACCACGTCGCCGCTGATGTACGCGACGGCGCCAGTCGACTCGATGCGCACCGAGACGTGACCGGGCGTGTGACCGGCGGTCGGTACCAGCTGGACATCGTCGCTCACCCGGTGATCGGGGCCGATGAGCCGCAGCTTGCCATGGTGTTCCAGCGGCGCAATGCATTCCGAGGGCGCGCGGTCCTCACCGGCGAACCCGCACCAGTGCTCGTGCTCGGCCGCGGTCACCAGGTAGTCGGCGTTGGGAAACGCCGGCACCCACCGCCCGTCGCACTCGGTGGTGTTGCGTCCGGCGTGATCGCGGTGCAGATGCGTGCAGATCACCGCCGTGATGTCAGCGGCGGTAAATCCCGTGGCGGCCAACGACTCCTCGAAGCGGTCCGGAATGCCCCGCTCCCGCAGAAAGCTCTCCGCAAAGCAGGTGTCGACGAGCACCCGCGCCGCTGCGGACTCGATCAGGTAGGACTGGATCGCCATCAAGATGTTGCCGGAGGCGTCGATATAGTTTGGCGACGAATTCTCCGGCAATCGGTCCGGCAGGTTCGCGAACAGCCGCCCCGGCGGGATCGGAATGACCGCCTGCAGGACCGCGTGGATCCGAACTTCGCCGACAGTCCAGTGCTGCACGCCCGTGATCCCCTTCTCGCACGGCGATCGTATGACACAAATCCCTTGCTTCCATATGCTTTGGTCATGATGGAGCCGGTGCGCCCCGGTGGCTCGGCGGTCTGGTCGCCCTCGGTGGTGCCACCGATCGGAGTCGAGTTGAGCGACTCGCAGGCGCTGGCCGTGGCGTTTCGCCACCTCGCCGACATCGGCTTCGCCGAGAACATGGCCGGTCACATCACCTGGCAACCCGAAGGCCAGAGCGAGATGCTGGTCAACCCGTGGGGGCTGTGGTGGGCCGAACTCACCGCCTCCGACATCTGCACCGTCGACGAGGAGGCCCGGGTGGTCGCCGGCCGCTGGGATGTCACCCCGGCCATTCATATCCATACCGAGTTGCACCGCGCCCGCCCCGACGCCCGGGTGGTCATCCACAACCATCCCTACTACGTCAGCCTGCTGGCATCCCTGCACGCCCCGCCCGAACTGGTCCACCAGACCGGCTCGTTGTTCCTCGACGACCTGTGCTTCGTCGAGCGCTACGACGGCGAAATCGACAGCGCCGCCCGCGCTCAGGAGCTTGTCGGGCGCATCGGCGGTGCGAACCTGGCGATCCTGGCATCGCACGGGGTGATCGTCACCGGACGCACGCTGGCCGAGGCGGTCTATCGGTCAGCGACCATCGAACGGGTCTGCAAGCTGGCCTACCACGTCATGCTGACGGGTCGGACCCCCGCGCCGATGAAGCGGTCCGACATGGCCGGCATGCAGACGTCGTTGATCGAACGCGCCGCCGACGTGTACTGGGCCGGCGCGGTGCGCATGACCATCAAGGCCGACCGCGACGTGCTGGATTGAACAGAATCGAGGCTTGTGGGTGAAATCGATCGATGAACTCAGCTCCGACCCGAGCTTCACCACCGCCAAAGTCGGCGCCGAGCGCACCGTGACCTTCCTGCCCGAACCGCCACGCGCGCACCGTCGCTACACCGTCATCTCGGTCGACGATCACATCGTCGAACCCCCCGACACCTTCGCCGGCCGCGTCGCGCGCAGCTTGGCCGACCGGGCGCCGCGGGTGGTCGAGACTGACAACGGCGGCCAGACCTGGATTTACGACGGCGCATCGCTGCCGAACGTCGGGTTCAACGCCGTCGTCGGCCGGCCGGTTTCGGAGTACGGTTTCGAACCCGCGCGGTTCGATGAGATGCGACGCGGCGCCTGGGACATCCACGAACGCATCAAAGACATGGACCTCAACGGTGTCTACGCCTCACTGAACTTCCCGTCGTTCCTGCCGGGCTTCGCCGGGCAGCGCCTCCAGTTGACGACGAAAGACCGCGACCTGGCGCTGGCGTCGGTTCGCGCCTGGAACGACTGGCACCACGAGGTGTGGGCCGGTTCCTACCCGCAGCGCATCATCGGTTGCCAACTGCCGTGGCTGTTGGATCCGAAGCTGGCCGCCACGATGATCTACCAGAACGCGGAGCGTGGTTTTCGCGCCGTCACGTTCAGCGAGAATCCGGCGATGCTGGGCCTGCCGACCATTCACTCCGGCCACTGGGATCCGTTCATCGCCGCCTGCGCCGAAACCGGCACCGTGGTCAACCTGCACATCGGCTCGTCCGGCTCGGCGCCGTCGACCACCGACGACGCGCCGCCGGACGTGCAAGGCGTGCTGTTCTTCGCCTACGCCATCTCCGCGGCGGTGGACTGGCTGTACTCCGGACTGCCCAGCCGGTTCCCCGAGCTCAAGATCTGCCTGTCCGAGGGCGGAATCGGCTGGGTCGCAGGGCTATTGGACCGGCTCGACCACATGCTCAGCTATCACGAGATGTACGGAACCTGGAGGGCGCTCGGCGAAACCCTGTCGCCGGCCGAAGTGCTGCAGCGCAACTTCTGGTTCTGCGCGGTCGAAGACCAGTCGTCGTTCTGCCAGCACGAGCGCATCGGCACCGACCACATCATGCTCGAGGCCGACTACCCGCACTGCGACTCGACCTGGCCGAACACCCAGCGTGTCATCCACGAGCAGATCGGCGGCCTGCCGCCGGAGGTGATCCGGAAGCTGACCTGGGAGAACGCCTCTCGGCTGTATCAGCATCCGGTGCCTGAGGCGGTTCAACGCGACCCGGACGCGTTCTGAGATGGACCCGTACTCCCCGTTGCGGGTCGCGGTGCTCGACGACTATCAGGGCATCGCCGAAACCGTGGACTGGTCACCCATCCCGCGGCCCGTCGACCTGCTGGCCCTGCGCGACCACATCGCACCCGGCGACGAACTCGTCGCCCGGCTGGCCGATCGCGAAGTCGTGGTGGCGATGCGGGAGCGCACCCCGATCGACGGCGACCTGCTGGGCCGGTTGCCGGCGCTCAAGCTGCTGGTCACCACCGGGCCGTTCAACGCCGCCATCGACACCGCGGCCGCCCGCCGGCTCGGGATCACCGTGTGCGGCACCGGCGGCATCATCACCCCGACGGTCGAACTCACCTGGGCGTTGATCCACGCCCTGCAGCGCCACCTGATCGTCGAGGACCGCGCGCTGCGCGCCGGCCGCTGGCAACAGACCGTCGGCACCGACCTGGCCGGGGCGACGCTGGGACTGGTCGGACTGGGGCGGATCGGTCGACGGGTCGCGACCGTGGGCCACGCCTTCGGCATGCGGGTCACGGCGTGGAGCCCAAACCTGACCGCCGAGCGTGCCGCCGAAGCCCAGGCGGAGCTGCTGGATCGCCGCACCCTGTTCGCGACCGCCGACGTCGTGTCGCTTCACCTGGTGCTTTCCGAGACGACCCGCGGCGTCGTCGGCCGCGACGAACTGGCCGCGATGAAACCCAGCGCGATTCTGATCAACACCGCCCGCGGCGGCCTGATCGACGAGGCGGCGCTGATCGAGGTGCTGCGCGCGAACCGGATCAAAGGTGCGGGGCTCGACGTCTACGAGACGGAGCCACTACCGGCCGGCCACCCCCTGACGCAGCTGCCCAATACGGTCCTCACTCCGCACCTGGGCTATGTCACCGAAGAATGCATGGGCCGCTTCTACCGGGATATCGTCGACGATATTGCCGGCTATTGCGCGGGCACACCGCGACGCATTGTGGCCGGGTGACCCATAGCAGCGTTTTCTTACGACTAAAGCGCATTACGGTGTCGGACGTATAACAATTCTGCAGAGAATACCGGGCGTCTATAGCCGACAATTCTGACGGCATAGAAAAGGGCCCGCAAGCAAATGCTTGCGGGCCCTTTACGGGGGGCTATTTGGTGCCGCCGGCCAGCCCGATCGGGGCGCCGATGGCGTCGGTCAACACACCGGCCACCGGGCTCGCCGCCGCGGCGCCCGCCGGTCCCGGCGCCACCAGAGGTATCGGCGGAGGCGCTCCGGGGATCGGTGGAATCGGGGCGATCGGCACCGGGGGCACCGGGCCGGGAGGAAGCCCGACCGGCACCACGGGACCGGCCAGGGTGGTCAGGTCGGCGACGGCCGGTCCGCAGGCCGCCGCCGCTCCAGCGGCGACCGCTCCAGCGGGGACCGCTCCTGCCGCCACACCCTCGCCGGCCGTCTGCGTCACCACGCCACCGCACACCGGCCCACCCGCCGGAAATGGCGCCACCGAAAATGGCACAGCCGCCGCACTGGCGCTGAAAATCAATGCACTCGCATATAAGCCAATACCGGCAAATATCGCGATACCGGGTCTCCCGAGGCTCTTCACTGCACACTCCGATTGTTAGTATCCAGCCCCCCGGACACGCAGTTTTTCGACTGCGAATGAACCGTATCACAGCGGTGTAAGTAACTCGGATTGCAATGCAATTCGTTACCGCACTGATGCGGATCAGCGACCACGCGCATGCATTCCAGAACTCAACAAAATGAGTGGAGCTAAGGGGACTCGAACCCCTGACCCCCACACTGCCAGTGTGGTGCGCTACCAGCTGCGCCATAGCCCCGCGGTGTCGTGCTCATCGAAGCTACACCACCGCCATACCCAGGCTCAAAACACCTGGTCACTCAGCCCGAGATTCAGGCCGGGTGCTGGGTCTGATGCATCCCGTAGGGCACCGCGTCGAGCAGGGTGACCGTCACGTTGGCGCCGCTGGGCACCTGATAGCTGCGCTGCTCGCCGGGACGGGCCCCGGTGATCGCCTTGCCCAGCGGTGACTGCGGCGAGTAGACCTCCAACCCGCTCTGGTCGTCGTCGCGCACCCCCAGCAGGAAGGTCTCGGTGTCCCCGTCGTCGTAGCGGACGGTGAGCACCATGCCGGGTTCGGCCACACCGTCATCCGGCGGGTCCTCCCCGACGACCGCCACCGACAGCAGGTCGTGGATCTGGTGGATCCGGGCCTGGCGGGCCTGCTGCTCGGTGATATCGGCGGTGCCCGAGCCGATGTGCGGCTCGGACAGCTCGGCCAGTTCGGCCAGTAGCCGGTCCTTGGTCTGCTGTGTCATCCAGACACTTTGCGAATCAGTCATCGACGATCTCCTTTACGAACAAAATTGCTTGGGTATCAACTAGATTCAGCGCAGTGGATCGAGTTCACGCAATACCGCGGACTGCTTGCCGGTAGTGATCTGCTCGGCCAGCAGCCGGCCGGTCACCGGGCCGTGCGTCAGGCCCCACATCCCGTGGCCGCCGGCGACGTAAACGGTACCCGGGCACACCTCGCCCACCAAGGGCCGCCCATCGGGGCTGACCGGGCGCGGGCCCACCCACACGTCGGTGCGCTCCTCCCAGCGGACCCCGTCGAGCAGCGGCCGGGTCGCCGCCACGATGGCTTCGACGCGGGCGGGAACGATCGGGGCGTCGGGGTCGCCGAACTCCATGGTGCCGGCGACCCGCAGTTTGGCGTTCAACGGTGTGCAGGCCACCCGGGCGTCAGGCAGGTAGATCGGGCCGGTGACCGGACCGTCGACCGGAACCGTGAAGGAATAGCCGCGTCCGGCCCGCACCGGCACCCGAGTCCAGCGGGCCGCCAGCTGCGACAGCCAGGCGCCGTTGGCGATCACCGCCGCTGCCGCCGTCAACGTCGTACCGTCACGGCCCGTCACCGCCACGCCGTCCCCGGACGGCGCCACGTCCACGACGTCCACGGTGTGCAGCGCGGCCCCGCGCTCGACTACCGCGCGTCCCAGCGCGGTCACGAACCGGCCCGGGTCGAGGAAACGTTGACCGTCGATCTGCACGGCGGCCGCGACCGCCGCCGACGCCAGCGGCACCCGTTCGCGCAGTGCCGCCCCGGTCAGTTCGGTGCAGAACACCGGCCGGCCGGCCTCGGAGAACCGCCGCAGCTCGTCGAGCAGACGCTCGGCGTCGGCCGAGGTGCGGAAGATCGCGGTGATCGGGGCGTCGGTGACCGGGGCATCCACCCCGTTGGACACCAGCACGTCGTAGGCCTCGATGCAGTCGGCGCTCAGCGGTGCGTTGGCCCGCACCGCACGGCGCCACGCCGACGGGCGGCTGTTCGCAGCGAAGCGCGCTAAAAAACTCCACAGCGCCGGGCCCGCGTTGAGCGGCACCTGCAGCGGCGCGCCCCGGCTCAGCAGCGACCGCAGCCCGAAGCGCAGGTTGGCGGGCTCGTTGAGTGGGATGGCCAGTGCCGGGGAGACCCAGCCGGCATTGCCCCACGACGAACCGGCCGCGACCCCGAGCCGGTCGACGACGGTGACCTCCACGCCGCGGTCTTGCAGGAACCAGGCGGTCGACAATCCGACGATGCCGGCACCCACCACGATCACCGACCGTGGCGCGCCGTCGATCCGATTGCCCGCACCCATTACTCCATGATGCGACGATCGCCCGAAACGGGTTTGACCTAATCACACAACGAGGATGTCAGGCTTTGTCGAAAACCGACATGTCACCGGCCGCCAGCTCGATCATCGCCGCGAACCGGGTGCGCGCGTCGTCGAGGCCCAGCGGCGTCACCTCCGCCATTTTGCGCAACCGGTAGCGCATCGTGTTCTCGTGCACGCCCAGTCGCTCGGCCGCCCGCGCCAGATCGCCGTGGGCATCGAGCCAAGCCCGCAGCGTCGCCACGTACGGCGTCCCGTGCACCGCATCGTGGCGGCGCAGCTCCGCAACCGGCCCGCGGGCCGGCACCCGCCCGGCGCGCGCGGCGGTGTACAACCGTCGCAGCACGATCTCGTCCCAGGCCTCGTCGTAGGCCGGCGGCACACCGTCGGGTGGACCGGCTTCGTGCAACGCCAGACACTCCTCTGCCTCGCGGCGCGCCGCGGCCAGCTCGGCCACCTCGGCGACCGCACTGATCCCGGCCAGCACGCTGGCTTGTGGCGGCAGCGCCGAACGCAGTGCGCTCACCCATTGCCGGGCCTGCGCCGCATCGTGAGCGGGCAGCACCGTATAAACGGTGTTGGCAGCCAGGGCGCTGCGGCCCGGACGTGACCAGCCGAACCCGGTGGTGACGGCCTCGAAGGTGAGCAACAGCCCGGCATGCGGTTGGGTGGCGATCCGGGTGTGCACGGCGATCACCCGCAGCGGCACCTGCGGCAGGCCCAACCTGGCGAGCAGGGCGGCGGCGTCGGCCCGGTCGGTTTGGCCGTCCAGCAGCCGGCGGACCCAATCGGATTCGACCTGACGTTCCAGGTCCGCACTGGCCCGTGACCGCAGTAGGTGCAGTGCCACCGTGCGGGCGCCGTCGGCCAGTGCCGTCAGCCGGTGGCCGTTCAGCGGGGCCGGGCAGGCCACCCACACCGCTCCCAGCAGTTCTCGGCCGGCCCGTACCGCCACCACCATGCGGCCGGTCAGCCCGTGCTCGGAGTCGGCGGCGACGAACAGCGGCTCATCGTGGCGATCCAGATGCGCCAGCACGCCGCGTTTTTCGAACAGCTCCCGCAGCGGGCCGGCCTCCTGCCGGTTCAGGATCGTCTCCGAACGCGCCGGATCGGCGTGCCGCTGGCCCCTCGAGTAGGCCAGCACCCGGCCCAGCTGGTCTTCGACGGTGACCGCCCCACCGACGGCATCGGCCAGACTGTCGGCCACCGCGAACAGATCCGTTGGGCCGCGGCCAGAGTCGGTCTCCCTGCCCTCGAGCACCAGCCCGTAGACCACAGCGGCCAGTTCGCTCCAGGACACCGCGGGATCCACCACCAGCACCGCCAGTGACTCGCCCTCACCGGCGAATGCGGTCTTGTCCTCGCCGTCGCGCACCAGCACGGCGATGGCCTTGGCGGCCACCGCCCAGCGCACCGCCTCCTTTACCGAGCGGGCGCCGACGGCCAGCAGAACGTCGCCGATGACGGCGCGCTCACCGGTCACCTCGTGCATCACGACACTGCTCAGCGGCGTCGTCCGAGGGACGGAACAGAACCGCAGGCGAACCCCGTAGCTGCCCACCACGTTGACCAGCCGGTCCAGCGTCACCATCAACCGAGCCTAACCACGTCTCTCCGGTGATCCCGCCGATCGGGCTGCGCGCCCGGGTCTCCGGTGCCAGCACCCAGGCCACCGCCGCCACCAGCAGCACCGCGCCGCTGATCACGAACCCCCACTCGAACGAGAGCCGCTGGGCGATCTGCCCGACCACCAGCGATCCGATGATCGACCCGAGGTCGGCCATCATCTGATAGGTGGCCACCGCGGTTCCGGCGCGCGCCTGGTTGCCGACCAGATCGGCGATGACGGCCTGCTGCGGCGCCCCGTACATGCCCGAGGCCAGCCCGGCCAGGTATGCCGCGACCAGGAACACCGTCAGTGAGCCGCTCGCACCGAGCAGGATCGTGGCGACCCCGGCCACCGCGAGCCCGAGGATGAGCGGGCCCCGCCGGCCGATCCGGTCGGACATGTGGCCGCTGGGCAGCACCGCGCACACGTTGCCGATCCCGATCGTGGCCAGCGCCAGGCCGGCGACGGCGGGCCCGCGGTCCAGGACTTCGGTGACGAACAGCGGCACCAACGCCACCCGTAGGCCGAACACCGACCAACCGGTGGCGAAGTTCGACAACAGCGCCGACCGGTAGGCGCGATGGCCCAGCGCCGCCCGCACCGACACCGTCGGCCCGGTCGAGTCGGCCGGCTCGGCCAGGTGCGAATTGCGCAGGCTGACGAACACGCCGGTGGCTGCCACCAGCAGCACCGAACCGTAGAACAGGAACGGCGCACTCAGACCGAAACCCGCTGTCAGGCTGCCCAATACCGGACCGCCGACGGTCCCCAGCAGGAACGCGGTGGCGAACATCCCGGCAACCCGGCCGCGCGCATCCGGCGGGCTGATCCGGATCATCAGGCCCACCGCGGCGATGAAGAACATGGTCGACCCGACGCCTCCGAGCGCACGGAAAATGAGCAGCTGCCAGTAGGTCTGGACGAAAGCGCAGGCGGTGGTCGACACCGAGACGATCAACAGGCCGGTCACATAGACCCGGCGCTCCCCCAGCCGCTGCACCATCAGACCGCTCACCGGCGCGAAGCACAACCGCATCAGCGCAAACGCGGTGATGAGGAACGTCGTCGCGGAGATGCTCACCCCGAAATGGCGGGCATAGACCGGCAGGACCGGCGATACCACCCCGTACCCGAGCGCGATCAAAAAGTTGGCGCCGAGTAGGACGAAGACTTCCCGCGGCAGCCGCATGCGGGCGGCCGGGGAGTTGGAAGTCACCCACCGATTTTAGGCAACGGTTCGGTGGGGCCTGGAGGCCGCGGTAGGGATCGCTGTGAGCCGGGTCATCGGTCCGCCCCCGGTAATCTCAGGCCCGAGCAGACTTGATCATGAGAACTACTGCGGCGCAGAAGGAGCCCAGCGATGAATGACGACCCGGCCCAGCGGCCGGCGGTGTTGGCGCTGTGGGATCAGCGGGCCGCATTCAAGCCGTTTGCCGTGGCCGGCGCGGTCGCGATCGTGGCGGGCGGTGGGCTGGCCGCCGCCATCGCTGCGCCGTCGCCGACCCGCCATGGTGTCTGGGCGGTCGCCTACCTGGTGCTCGTGCTCGGGGTCGGCCAGCTGGTGCTGGGTGCGGGTCAAGCGTTGCTGGCGGCCGAGCCACTGACATCGGGCGCGGCTCGGGTCACCGCCGCGGCGTTCAACGTCTCGGGCGCGGCGATCGTGCTCGGTGTCGTCACCGACCACATCGCGGTCTTCAACATCGGTGCGGCGCTGCTTTTCCTGGTACTGGCGTGGTTGCTCTACGGGGTCCGGCGCACCGCGCGACGTGGCTGGGCGCTGGTCACCTACCGGGGGTTCATCGCGGCGCTGATCGTGAGCATTCCGATCGGCATGCTGATCACCACCGCCGGCCGCGGCTAGGCCGCGCCGTCACTGCTGGCCAGCAGCTTGGCCAGCACCGCAGCCTGGCTGCCGTCGACGTCATGGGTCGCGGTCACCAGGGTGACGGTCTTTTTGCCCCGGATAAGCGCGCGCAGGGCATTGAGCGCTGTGGCACCCTGCGGGGTGCGCAGTTCCGCTTCGTAGCGGGTGACGAACTCATCGAACCGCTCGGGCTGGTGGTTGTACCAACCGCGCAGTTCCCGAGACGGCGCCGCATCCTTGAACCACTGCCCCACCCGCGGGTCGTCTCTGCGGAATCCGCGCGGCCATACGCGGTCGACGAGGATGCGCTCACCGTCGGCTTCGCTCGGCTCGTCGTAAACCCGGGCCACGCGGAACGTGGTTTTGGGACTCATACCCCAGGGTATCGCCGGCAGGCCGGCCTCGGCTTCATGGCCGGCGGACCGAAAAAGAAAGCCGGCCAGAGCTTGTGCTCTGGCCAGCTTCTCGATGTGGAGCTGCCGGGAATCGAACCCGGGTCCTACGGCATTCCCTCAAGACTTCTCCGTGCGCAGTTCGCTATGCCTCTACTCGGATCTCCCGGTCACGCGAACAAGCCGAGATGACGATCCCAGTCGCTGTTGGTGTCCCGATAAATCCCGCGACCGGACGTATCGGTGGATCCCTCTAGTCGATGCCAGGGTCCGGGCCGAGGGAGGTCCCGGTCTGACAGGCCCGCTATCGCTTAAGCAGCGAGAGCGAAGTCGCTCTGGAGAGCGACCTTAGCCGGAGTAAGTGCAACCTTGGCGCTTACTTGGTTACAGCGACGCTTAACGGTGGTCTCCTGCCTGCACCGGCACGCTTCCCTTGATTCGACACACGCAGTCGAAACCTTTCAGCCCCCTGTCCTTGTTCTCTCTACGCCCGCCGATTCGGCGAGTTAACCCATGGTACCGGTCTGCAACGACAGGATGCGGCATCTTTATTCCGGGGTCACGCCGGTCAGCCGCGTCAGATGACGAAGTTCAGGTGCTCGACGATGCGGGCCGCGACGTCCCGGTCGCCCTCGAGTTCGACCGCCCCGGGAGCCGCGCGCCCACCGGCGGCCCGGGTAAACGCCACCCCGTCCATCCGGATCACCGCGGTCGGCGCCTGGCCGCCGAAGTCGTCGACAACCCGGGCCCGGCCGTCGACCGCCACCCGGATGGTCCGCTCCAGGGGCCCGGTCAGCTCGATGGCCACCCGGGAGCCCTGCGGCGCCCCGCCGAGCTTGCCCACCACCCGTCCCATCGCGGCGGCCATCTCATCAAGGGCCAGCCGAGCCGCCGGGCCGGCCAGCTCGGCATCGGTGGCCGGCAGTCCCAGCCCGTCACGGATGTCGAGTTCGTGCATCCAGCAGTCGAAGACCCTCACCCGGATAAACCGGCCGTAGCTGTCGGGCCCCACCGGCGTCATAGTCGGCGCGTTCCAGTCGTCGTCGGACAGTGCTGCCAGCACCGCGCGCCGCTGCTCTGTCACCGTCCGAAACCGCCCCAGCATCTCCGCCGGAGATTCGCCACGCAGGTGACGGACCCAGCACTCGTTGTTCGCGCCGATCTCGTTGCGAACATGTTCGAGGGCTGAGACGTCGAGATCGCTTTGCGGAGTGGGCGTTCCGACCAGCATCGATTCGGTTCCGACAATGTGCGCCACGACGTCGTGCACCGACCAGCCCGGCAGCGGCACCGGCCGCGTCCACTGCTGCTCGGTCAAAGCGCCCAGCAACTTATCGAGGCCATCCCAGCAGGCGACCAGACCTGCCAGCACCTCGGACTTGTCGAGTCGGGTCGGGGCGGGGCCGGTCATGGGATCCGATGCTAAACCCGCCGCTACCCGGCGGTGATCATCGCCACCGAAACGACCGCCGCCACCATGCCGATCACCTGCCCGCGATGCACCCGTTCCCGCAACACCACGATGGCCAACACCACTGTCACGGCCGGGAACAGCGAGATCAGCATGCCGCCCAACGACAGGGGTGAATGCCGCAGCGCCACCAGCATGGCGACGTTCGCACCGGTATCCATCAGCCCGGCGGTCAGCGACAGCTTCATCGGCGTTCCTGACGGCAGCCGCAGATCACGGGTGGCGGCCGCAATGATGATGACCACCACCAGCGCCGCCAACCTCGCGAACATCAGCGGCCACAACACGGACTCGACCGGCGCCTTCTCGATGAACACGAAGTTCAGCCCGAATCCCACTCCGGCACCGACGGTCAGCCACGCCACCTTCGGGGTGAACCGGTGCGGCCGGATGTCCTCGTCGGTGACTTCCCGGCTTACCAGGACCACCGCGATCAGCGCCAGCACGATGCCGGCGCCGGGGACCAAGCCGGGCCGCTCGCCTCGGAGCAGGCCGGCCGCGACCGGCACCGCGGCCGTCACGACGGCGGACAGCGGCGAAACCACCGAGATCGGGCCGGACCTCAGAGCCGCATAAAACCACCAGCTGGCCAGCCCCAGCGCCACGCCGCAGGCCACCCCCCAGCCGACAGCACCCGGACGGATCGGGCCGCCGGTCGCAACCGCCACCGCCGTGAGCCCCACCAGCGCCAGCGGGGTGGACACCAGCAACACCTGCAGCGGCGACACCCGCCGCGATGCCAGGCCGCCGACGAAGTCGCTGAACCCGAAGCCGGCCGCTGACACCAGTGCCAGCGCGGCGCCGATCACATGCCCTTGGCGCGGCGTCCCAGCGCGCGGGTGACTTCGCGCTGGGCGTCACGGCGGGCCAGATCCTGCCGCTTGTCATGGGCCTGCTTGCCGCGGGCAAGCGCCAATTCGACTTTCACCTTGCCTTCGGTGAAGTACACCGCCAGCGGCACCAGGGTCAGGTTGCCGTCGCGGATCTTGCCGATCAGCATGTCGATCTGACGCCGGTGCAACAGCAACTTGCGGGTGCGTCGCGGGTCGTGGTTGGTCCAACTGCCGTGCCGGTACTCGGGAATGTGCATGTTGCGCAGCCACACCTCCCCGTCGTCGACGGTGGCGAACGCATCGACCAGCGAGGCCTGACCGGCTCGCAAACTCTTCACCTCGGTGCCCAGCAGCGCTACCCCGGCCTCGTACACGTCGAGAATCGAATAGTTGTGGCGTGCCTTGCGATTCGAGGCAACGATCTGCTTGCCGTCCTGCTTCGCGCTGCGCTTGCCCGGCGTCTTCTTGGCCACCGCTACCGCCGGACGTACAGGCGAAGCGTCACATACGACGTCGCCGCGGCCATCGCTGCGCCCAGTAACAGCAGGATCGGTGAGATGTAGAGGATGTCGGCATAGTCGATACGCGCGATCAGATGTGCTTGATAGAACTGGCTGAGCGCATTGTCGAGGAACAGTGCCCGCACCACGATCAAACCGATGATCGCGATGATGACACCGACGGTCGCAGCCAGCACCGCCTCCACCAGGAACGGCAACTGCGTGTACCAGCGACTGGCCCCCACCAGCCGCATGATCGACACCTCGGTGCGGCGGGTGTAGGCGGCGACCTGAACCATGTTGGCGATCAACAACACCGCCCCGATCGCCTGCACCAGGGCGACGGCGAAGGCGGCGCTGCTCAGCCCGTCGAGCACTGCGAACAGCCGATCGATCAGCTTCTTCTGGTTGAGCACGCTGAGCACACCGGGCTGGTCGGCCATCGCGGCGTCGAAATCGGTACTCTGCTCGGGGTTTTCCAGCTTGACGATGAATGACGCTGGGAAGGAGTCCTTGCTCGCCACGTCCTTGAACTCCGGGAACTTGCGGATCGCGTCGGCGTAGGCGTCGTCGGAGTTGAGATAGCGCAACGACTTCACGTCATCGCGGGCCTCGATGCGCTCGCGCAGCGCCTTGCACGCCTGCGCTTCACAGTTCGGGTCCTCGGCCGCGACGTCGGGGTTCAAGAACACCTGCGATTCGACCCGGTCGAGGTAGATGTCCCGGGACTGGTCGGCAAGGCGCACCACCAGCAGACCACCACCGAACAGACCGATCGAGATCGCCGTGGTCAGGATCATCGCCACCGTCATGGTGACGTTGCGGCGCAGCCCGGTCAGGACTTCATTGAAGAGGAATCCGAAGCGCATGTCAGCGGTCCATCCCGTAGACACCGCGCTGTTCGTCGCGCACCAGCCGTCCCAGCGACAGCTCGACGACCCGTTGGCGCATCGAGTCGACGATGTGGTGGTCGTGGGTCGCCATCAGCACGGTGGTTCCGGTGCGGTTGATCCGCTCCAACAGATCCATGATGTCCGCGCTGGTGTCCGGGTCGAGGTTGCCGGTCGGCTCGTCGGCCAGCAGCACCAGCGGCCGGTTGACGAAGGCCCGCGCGATCGCCACCCGCTGCTGCTCACCGCCGGACAACTCGCCGGGCAGTCGGTTGGCCTTGCCGGACAACCCGACCATCTCCAGCACCTCGGGGACCACCCGGTTGATCATCTCCGGCTTCTTGCCGATGACCTCCAGGGCGAACGCGACGTTTTCGAACACCGTCTTCTGCTGCAGCAGCCGGAAATCCTGGAACACGCATCCGAGCACCTGGCGCAGGCTCGGGACGTGGCGGCCGGGCAGCTTGTTGACGTGAAACTTCGACACCTGGATATCGCCCCTGGTCGGGATCTCTTCGGCCAGCAGCAGGCGCATGAACGTCGACTTGCCCGAACCGGACGGCCCGATCAGGAACACGAACTCGCCCTTGTCGATCTTGACGTTGATGTCGTCCAGTGCCGGACGGGCCGACGATTTGTACTGCTTGGTGACATGGTCGAGCGTGATCATCACGGCACGCAGTTTAGCCGTGCGACATGCCGCCGCCGGTCAGGCCACGTCTAGGGTGCTGCGGGATGCGCAGTCGTCGGCGCCGGTCCTGCCGGGGCGGGCTGGCCGGGAAGCAGCGGGGCGGGCTGGCCGGGAAGCTGCGGAGCGGGCGGGGCGGGAAGCTGCGGAGCGCCGGGAACCGCCGGGGGGTGCGACGGTTCGGGCGCGACCCCGGGAGCCAGCTCGGGCGGCATCGGCGGCGGGCAGAACGGTGGGCAGAATGGGAACCCGGGCACCGGCGACGGGGCCGGCGGCTCGGTCGGCTCGGTCGTGGTCGGCGTCGGGGTGGGTGTCTCGGTGGAGGTCTCCGGCGGTTGCTGCACCCTGGTCCGCGGCACCCAGGTGTAGGCCGGGTCGGGGACGTAGCCGGGCGGCACCACCTGCGGCGCGGCCGGCGGTGTCGGCTCCACCCGGTAGGTCGCGTACACCCACCACAGCGCGATGAACGCGATGACCAACAGCACCGTGGAGGTGCGGACCCGGCCGTTGAACAGATGCGTCGGCCAGCGCGGCCCGGCGCCCCCCGACCGGGCAGCCGCCGGCTTGTCCCGTTTGTTCATCACGGCGCCTCCACCTGCTCCACGTCACCGGCGGTGACCACCCCGGCCGACGCCAGCGCACGCACCACCTGGATCCGCAGCCGGCGTCCCACCTCGAACTGTTTGCCGGGCAGGGTACGAGCCACCATCCGCAGATTGACCACACCCAATTCGATGCTCTCGACCCCCATGATCGACGGCTCGTCCAGCAGCAGTTCGCGCAGCGGGGCGTCGGCCTCCATCGCGTTCTCGCACACCTGGTGCAGCACCTCGTTGACCCGGTTCAGGTCGGCATTGGTGGGCACCGGGATGTCGACGACCGCACGCGCCCAGTCCTTGGACAGGTTCAGCGATCGGACGATGTTGCCGTTCGGGACGGTATACACCTCACCGTCGGCGTTGCGCAGTTTGGTGACCCGTAGCGTCACGTCTTCGACCGTTCCCAGCGCCTCCTCCGGCGCACCGATCATGCTCAGCTGCACCAGATCGCCGAAGCCGTACTGCTTTTCGGTGATGATGAAGAAGCCGCTGAGCAGGTCTTGCACCAGCTTCTGGGCACCGAAGCCGATCGCCCCGCCGATCACCGCGGCCGGTCCCACCAGCGACCCGACCGGGATGTCGAGGATGCCGGTGATCTGCACGGCCACCACCACACCGAGCATCGCCACCGTGACCCAGGAGATCACCGAGGCGACGGCCTGGCGGTGTTTGGAGACCTCCGAACGCACCAGTGCGTCGCTGGCCTCAAAGCCCAGTTCCAGCCGGCGGGTGACCCGGCGCGCCGACCAGGTGATGAACCGCGCCGCCAGCACCGCCCCGATCACCAGCAGGACGATCCGCAATCCCTTGGTAATGACCCACTGACCGATCTCACCGCTCCACACGTTGTGCCAGCGCTGGCCCGGCGAGAACGCCAATACCATCAGGTCAGTCCTCCGCCGGCCGGTTGCGCCAACGGATTCCGGCTTCGAGAAAGCCGTCGATGTCACCGTCGAGCACCGCCGCCGGGTTGCCGACCTCATATTCGGTGCGCAGGTCCTTGACCATTTGATACGGGTGCAGCACATAGGAGCGCATCTGGTTGCCCCACGAACTGCCGCCGTCACCCTTGAGCGCGTCGAGTTCGGCGCGCTCCTCAGAACGCTTGCGCTCCAACAATTTCGCCTGCAGCACCCGCATCGCCGACACCTTGTTCTGCAACTGGGACTTCTCGTTCTGGCAGGTCACGACGATCCCGGTCGGCACGTGGGTGAGGCGCACCGCCGAGTCGGTGGTGTTCACCGACTGCCCGCCGGGCCCGCTGGAGCGGTAGACGTCGACGCGGACGTCGCCCTCGGGAATGTCGATGTGGTCGGTGGTCTCCACCACCGGCAGCACCTCGACCTCGGCGAACGACGTCTGCCGGCGGCTCTGGTTGTCGAACGGGCTGATCCGCACCAGCCGGTGAGTGCCCTGCTCCACCGACAGCGTGCCGTAGGCGAACGGGGCGTGCACCGCGAACGTCGCGCTCTTGATACCGGCCTCTTCGGCGTAGGAGGTGTCGAACACCTCGACGCCGTACTTGTGCTTTTCGGCCCAGCGGATGTACATCCGCATCAGCATCTCGGCCCAGTCGGCGGCGTCCACGCCGCCCGCTCCGGAGCGGATGGTGACCAGCGCCTCACGCTCGTCGTACTCGCCGGACAGCAGCGTGCGGACCTCCATGGCGTCGATGTCCTCGCGCAGCTTGGCCAGTTCGGCGTCGGCCTCGGCGACCTCCTCGGCCCCACCCTCCTCGGCCGCCAGCTCGTAGAGCACCGGCAGGTCGTCGACGCGCTGGCGCAGGTCCTCCACCCGGCGCAACTCGGCCTGGGCGTGCGACAGCTCGCTGGTCACCCGCTGGGCGCGGGCTTGGTCGTCCCACAGGTTCGGGTCGGACGCCTCGTGCTCGAGCTTGTCGATGCGGCTGCGCAGGCCGTCGACGTCTAGCACCCGCTCCACCGTGGTCAAGGTGGTGTCGAGGGCGGCGATGTCGGGCTGGCGGTCGGGTTCCACGTTTACCGAGGTTACCGGCGGCCGTCGTGGGTCGACCTCTAGCATCGGGGATAGCCGGTGCAGGCACGACTTCCCCACAGGAAAGAAGGTTCGAGGATGCGGCCCTACCATGTCGCGATCGTCGGCTCCGGTCCGTCCGGGTATTTTGCCGCGGCTTCGCTGCTCAAGCTGGCCGCGGGCGACGAGGTCGACGTGCGCGTCGACATGCTGGAGATGCTGCCCACGCCGTGGGGTCTGGTGCGCTCCGGCGTGGCACCCGATCACCCCAAGATCAAGTCGATCAGCGCACAGTTCGAGAAGACCGCCGCCGATCCCCGCTTCCGGTTCTTCGGCAACATCGCCGTCGGCGAACACGTCCAGCCCGCGGAACTGGCTGAACGCTATGACGCGGTGATCTACGCCGTGGGCGCCCAGTCCGACCGGCACCTGGGCATCCCGGGCGAAAACCTGCCCGGCAGCGTCGCGGCCGTCGACTTCGTCGGCTGGTACAACTGCCACCCGCACTACACCGACATGACCCTGGACCTGACCGGTAAGCGCGCGGTGGTGATCGGCAACGGCAACGTGGCCCTGGACGTGGCCCGAATCCTGGTCAGCGACCCCGAAGAACTGCGCAGCACCGACATCGCCGACCACGCGCTGGAACTGCTCGACCCGCGCGGTATCGAAGAGGTGGTGATCATCGGCCGGCGCGGGCTTCTGCAGGCCACCTTCACCAGCCCCGAACTACGGGAACTGGGTGAGATGAAGAGCCTCGAGGGCGTCGACGTGGTGATCACGCCCGAGGAGTTGGCCGGAATCACCGAGGCCGACGTCGAAGCCGCCGGCAAACACGCCAAGGCGAACTTCAAGGTGCTCAGCGGTTACGTCGGCCGCGAACAGCATGCGGGCAACCGCCGGATCGTGTTCCGGTTCCGCACCTCCCCGATCGAGATCCGCGGCGAGGGCCGGGTCCAGGAGATCGTGCTGGGCCGCAATGAGCTGGTCACCGACGAAGACGGCAGGGTCAGCGCCCGCGACACCGGGGAGCGCGAGGTGCTGCCGGTCGATCTGGTGGTGCGCGCGGTCGGCTACCGCGGGGTGCCGACGCCGGGTCTGCCGTTCGATGAGCGCACCTGCACCATTCCGCACACCGACGGCCGTATCGAAGGCACCCGCAATCAGTACGTGGTCGGGTGGATCAAGCGCGGGCCCTCTGGGGTGATCGGTTCCAACAAGAGCGACTCGCAGGCCACCGTCGACAGGCTCGCCGCCGACCTGGCCGCCCGGGCAGCAGCAGCCGAGCTGCCCGATGTCGACGTCGATCATGACGTGCAGCTGCTCAAGTGGCTGATGTCCCGCCAGCCCGAGCTGGTGACAAGTGAGCGCTGGCAGCTGATCGACGCCCACGAGCGGTCCACCGGGGAGCCGCATGGCCGGCCCCGCGTCAAGCTGGTCACTGTCGCCGAGATGCTGCGGGTCGGGCGCGGCTGAGCCCGGTCACTGCCCGGTCAGATTCCAGTTGTCGGGGTTGCGGGGCGAATACACCACCGGCAGCAGGTCACCGATGCTCGGCCAGTTGGCCACGTCGACCGCGAGCCGTTGGTAGACCTCATGCTCATCGACCGTGGGCCCCTTGATGACGCCGGTGATCGTGACGTACTGCGCCCCTTCGGCGTCGGGGCGGGGGCTGACGCCGGTGACCAGCAGGGTGCCCTCCTGCGCTTTGCCGCCCGGTCCCGGCCGGAAGAACCGGGGCGCCACGAACAGCGCCAGAATCGCCAGCAGCAACAACAGCGCCCACATCTCCCACATCAGGCCATGGTAGGACTGCAGCCATGGCGCAGAGCAACAACAATCCCGACTCCGATCTCCACCAAGACCTGACCCTGGCGCTGACGCTGGCCGACCGGGCGGACGCGATCACCTTGGCCCGATTCGGTGCACTCGACCTGCGGGTGGACACCAAGCCGGACCTCACCCCGGTCACCGACGCCGACCAGGCGGTCGAGACCGCACTGCGCGAGGTGCTCGCGGCCGAGCGGGCCGCCGATGAGATCCTCGGTGAGGAGTTCGGCGGCACAGCGTCTTTCAGCGGCCGCCAGTGGATCATCGATCCGATTGACGGCACCAAGAACTTCGTCCGCGGCGTCCCGGTTTGGGCCACCCTGATCGCGTTGCTGATCGACGGGGTGCCCCGCGTCGGGGTCATCAGTGCCCCCGCATTGGGCAGGCGGTGGTGGGCCGCGGATGGCCAGGGCGCGTTCAGCGCTTTCGGCGACGGGCCGCCGCGACGACTGTCGGTGTCCGCGGTGGGCGACCTGGACTCGGCCAGCCTGTCGTTCGCCGGCCTGACGACGTGGGCGCTGCGCGGCCTGCGCGAGCAATTCCTCGACCTGACCGAGGCGGTGTGGCGGGTGCGTGCCTACGGCGACTTCTGGGCGTACTGCCTGCTGGCCGAGGGCGCGGTCGACGTCGTCGTCGAACCGGCGGTGTCGGTCTGGGACCTGGCCCCCCTCGACGTGCTGGTGCGCGAGGCGGGCGGAACGTTCACCGATCTGGACGGCAACGCCGGGCCGCACGGCGGCAGCGCAGTGGCCGCCAACGCCCTGCTGCACCAGCCGGTCTTGGGTCGCCTGACCGCAGGCTAGGGGCGCCGCGGCGGGCGCCGCTGACGACTTCGTCACACCTTACTGTCGAGTCATCTTACTTCGGAGTAAGGTGGTCTCACCGATACTTCCTTTTCAGTGAGGCTCTGACATGACTGACACGGCATCCGTCGCCCCCGGCTCCAAGGACAAGCGGTCGACCCGATCGAGTGCCATCGGGCTGGAGAAGCCCAAGCGCACCCCGATCGCCACCGCACTGGCACTCGTCACTCCCCTGGTCAGCCGGGAGTTCCTGGACCGGCACAATCTGCGCAACCCGCTCAACCGCACGCTCAATTACGGCGTGAAGACCGTCTTCTCGGTGGCCGGGGCGGCCGGCCGCGAGTTCAAGCGCGTCCAGACTCTGGGCAAGGCCCCCACCCGGCTCAAGGCGAGCGGCAAGGACTACTTCGACCTGACCCCCGACGACGAGCAGCAGATGATCGTCGAGACGGTCGAGGAGTTCGCCGCCGAGATCCTGCGCCCGGCCGCCCCCGGCGCCGACGAGGCCGCCGACCACCCGCACGAATTGATCGCCAAGGCCGCCGAGCTGGGCATCACCGCGATCAACATCCCCGAGGACTTCGACGGGATCGCCGCGCACCGCTCCGCGATCACCAACGTCCTGGTCGCCGAGGCACTGGCCTACGGCGATATGGGCCTGGCCCTGCCGATCCTGGCGCCGGGCGGGGTGGCCGCCGCGCTGACCCACTGGGGCAGCGCCGACCAGCAGGCCACCTACCTGCCGGAGTTCGCCGGTGAGAACGTCCCCCAGGCGTGCGTGGCCATCACCGAGCCGCAGCCGCTGTTCGACCCCACCAACCTGAAGACCACCGCGGTGCGCACCCCCAGCGGCTACCGGCTGGACGGCGTCAAGTCCCTGGTGCCGGCGGCGGCGAACGCCGAGCTGTTCATCGTGGCCGCGCAACTCAACGGCAAGCCGGCGCTGTTCATCGTGGAGTCCTCAGCCCAGGGCCTGACGGTCAAGGCCGACCCGAGCATGGGTATCCGCGCCGCGGCGCTGGGCCAGATCGAGCTGAACAAGGTGTCGGTGCCGCTGACCGCCCGCCTCGGCGAGGACGCTGCGGCCGATTCCGACTATTCCGAGGCGATCGCGCTGTCGCGCCTGGGCTGGGCCGGGCTGGCGGTCGGTACCAGCCACGCGGTGCTCGACTACGTGATGCCCTACATCAAGGAGCGCCACGCCTTCGGCGAGCCGATCGCCCACCGGCAGTCGGTGGCGTTCATGTGCGCCAACATCGCCATCGAGCTCGACGGCCTGCGGCTGATGGCCTGGCGCGGGGCGGCGCGTGCCGAGCAGGGCCTGCCGTTCATCCGAGAGGCCGCGCTGGCCAAGCGGATCGCCACCGACAAGGGCATGCAGATCGGCTTGGACGGCGTGCAGCTGCTCGGCGGCCACGGCTACGTCAAGGAGCACCCGGTCGAGCGCTGGTACCGCGACCTGCGGGCCATCGGCGTCGCCGAGGGCATCGTAGTGATCTAGCGGTCATTCAACCTTTCTTTCCGATACCGACCTGAAAGACCTGACATGGCAATCAATCTGGAACTCCCCAAGAAGCTGCAACATGTCGTCGAGATGACGCACGCCGGCGCCGCCGAGATGCTGCGCCCGATCTCGCGCAAGTACGACCAGCGCGAGCACGCTTATCCGGTCGAACTCGACACGCTCGAGACCCTGTTCGAGGGGGTGTCGAAGGCCGGCGGGAATGCGTTGGCCGGGGCCGAGGCGTTCCGAGAAACCGAGGGCAAAGAGGGCAACCGCAACGGCGCCAACATGGCCGCGCTGCTGCAGGTTCTCGAAATGAGCTGGGGCGACGTCGCTTTGATGCTATCGGTGCCCTACCAGGGGCTGGGCAACGCGGCAATCTCCGGCGTGGCCACCGACGAGCAGCTCGAGCGGCTCGGCAAGGTGTGGGCGGCGATGGCGATCACCGAGCCGAGCTTCGGTTCCGACTCGGCCGCGGTGACCACCACGGCCACCCTGGACGGCGACGAGTACGTGATCAACGGCGAGAAGATCTTCGTCACCGCCGGATCACGCTGCACCCACATCGTGGTGTGGGCGACGCTGGACAAGTCGCTGGGTCGGGCGGCGATCAAGTCGTTCATCGTGCCGCGCGAGCACCCCGGCGTCATCGTCGAACGCCTCGAGCACAAGCTGGGCATCAAGGCCTCCGACACCGCGGTGATCCGGTTCGACAACGCCCGCATCCCCAAGGACAACCTGCTGGGCAGCCCGGAGATCAACACCGAGAAAAGCTTCTCCGGGGTCATGGAGACCTTCGACAACACCCGGCCGATCGTCGCGGCGATGGCGATCGGGGTGGCGCGGGCGGCCCTGGAAGAGCTGCGCAAGATCCTCACCGACGCCGGCGTGGAGATCTCCTACGACAAGCCGGCCCACGCCCAAAGCGCCCCGGCCGCAGAATTTTTGCGGATGGAGGCCGACTGGGAGTCGGCCTACCTGCTGACGCTGCGCTCGGCGTGGCAGGCCGACAACAACATCCCCAACTCCAAAGAGGCCTCGATGGGCAAGGCCAAGGCCGGCCGGATGGCCACCGACGTCACGCTCAAGACCGTTGAGCTGGCCGGCACCACCGGCTACTCCGAGCAGACGCTATTGGAGAAGTGGGGCCGCGACTCGAAGATCCTCGACATCTTCGAAGGCACCCAGCAGATTCAACAGCTGGTGGTGGCCCGCCGGCTGCTGGGCTTGAGTTCGGCCGAGCTCAAGTAGCGCCTCCCTGCGCCGAGCAGACACCTAAGCCCCCAATTCCAGGCGGAATTGGGGGCTTACGTGTCTGCTCGCGGCATCGGCTGACCAACTCCTTCTCACCTACCAGCCGCGATGGCGGCCATGGTCGCGGCCGCTTCGTGGCGGCATTTCAACGCCAACCCAACCGGGCCCCGGCTGGCGAGATCGTCTACCCGACGCCTGAGTTCACCGGAGGCGATATGGACTTGCAGGTTCGCGCCCGGGCAGGTCGTGGCTGGCGCCACCTCCCGATGACTGGCCAAGGTATCGGTGCTGATTTGGAAGGTTTGCGCCGCCCACGCCAACACCAGTGCGGCACTTTCAAGTTGAGCCTCCGGGACATCTTGCTGGTCGAAGTCGCCTTCGCACAGTACGAGGAAGTGTCCGGTCGGATCGTAATCCGTTGCGGTGTCGCCGATCAGACCGGTGTCACGCAGCGCGAAAACGTTGCCGCCGCGGTCGATTCCTACGTGGTAGGCGATGTCGATCCAGCCATGCTCGTCCTGGTGGTATCGCTGATGCTGGCGCAGCCGCTCGGCGATGGTGCGATTGTCACTGAACACCACACCGGAATGGTGGATCGTCATCCGGGTGATCCGGAGCGGCCGCCCGCCGGGCAGCGCCGGGCGTGCACCCCAGGCGTCGCGGCACAGCAGCACACCCGAGGGCGACATCGGCTCGGCGACGGGCGGGTTCGGGCTAGGTGGCGCCGTCTCGGAGGGAAGGTCGGGGCCGGTCAACGGCATTGAGCTCAAGGCGGTTTCGGACTCGCTGCCAGACCGCTCCTTCGTCCGGTGCGAGCATGCGCCCACCCCAACAGCCAGTCCCAACCCGCCGCACAGCTGCAGCAACCGTCGCCGGCTTGCGTCCATGCTCGCCACGATACGGACGCATTCGGACGATATCCGGCGAACTCCCCAGGAAAGTCGGCTGGGGTCCATACTCCCGGTTCCATGTCCGACGGTCCCGCTACCATTCCTCCCATGCCACTGACCAATGGTGAAGTGTTCGCCGGATACTCCATCCTGCGGCCACTCGGTACCGGCGGAATGGGCGAGGTCTACCTCGTGCAACACCCTCGGCTGCCACGCCAGGAAGCACTGAAGGTGTTGCCCGCCGACGTCAGTGCCGATCCGGCATATCGGCAACGGTTCGCTCGCGAGGCCGACCTTGCCGCTTCGCTGTGGCATCCCCACATCGTGGAAATCCACGACCGCGGTGAGTACAACAACCAGTTGTGGATCACCATGGACTATGTGGCCGGCACCGATGCCGCGCGCCTAGTGCGGGACCACCACCGCTACGGAATGCCGGTCGACGATGCGCTCAAGATCGTCACCGCGATCGCTGAGGCGCTCGATTATGCCCACCGGCAGAAGCTGCTGCACCGAGACGTCAAGCCCGCGAACATCCTCATCGCCGAGCCGGGCCCTGCCGACCGACGTATCGTCTTGGCCGACTTCGGGATCGCCCGCGATACCCGCGAAGTCAGCGGATTGACCCCCACCAACGTCACCATCGGAACCATCGACTACGCCGCGCCCGAACAACTCATGGGGCGTCCCCTTGACGGCCGCGCCGACCAGTACGCCTTGGCCTGCACCGCTTTCCATCTCCTGACTGGTAGGCCGCCGTTTGCCGACGTCAATCCGGCCCCGGTGCTTGCCGCCCATCTGTCAGCGCCACCGCCGAGGGCGGGAAATTTGCGCGTCGGCCTTGCGCCGATGGATGGCGTGCTTGCCAGGGCGATGGCCAAAGAACCCTCCGAACGGTTCGGCAGTTGCCGCGAATTCGCCGCGATGCTGACGCAGTACGCGGCAGGCGGCGCTGGCGCGAGCGATGAGACCCGAGCCGCCGCGGGCAACGAGTTCGCGGCGCAGCCTACTGTTGCGCAGGCGGCTGAGGCGCCGGCCGATTCCCTGGCCATCCCCCGCAAGACGGCGCTGATCGGCGGGAGCATCGCCGCACTGGCAGCGGTCGGCATGGTCGCCTTCGTCGGTGCCCGGCTGGCACAGCCGAATTCCACTCCAGACACCGAAGCGCTGCCGACCGCACCATCAACAGCGGTCACCTACCAAGAGCCGGTCGCGACCGTCACCCGCTCCGCCGCACCGCCGGTCACTGTCACCCGGCCTGCGCCGCCCCCGATAACGGTTACCCGGCAGGCGGCGCCGCCGGTGGTCACCACATCACCTCCTAACGCGACCAAGGCGGGCGCTCGTCCAGGTGACCTGGGCTTGGGGACGCCGATCAGCTTCCCAAGCTGCAACGGCCAGGGAGTTGTGATCTTCGGGTCGGTCACCACCCCGGGGTTATATGCGGCCGGGGTGCAACGCCTCCTCGACGCGCACCCGGGGGCGTTCTACCTGCGTACGGACACAAGTTGCCCATCGCTGCGGCAAGCCACCGACGCCGGTAACCCCATCTACGCGGCGTTCACCCCGGCCGGCACAACTCAGATGCAGGTGTGCAGCGCCGTGCGCACTGCGGGCGGGAACGCTTATGGCAAGTGGCTGGACGCAACCACCGACCCCGGCTACGTCATCCCCTGTTGATCGCTCACCGGCGGCTGAATCAACGGCCCGAAGCTGGCATTGACGGCGTCGAGCGTCCGGGTGTCGCGCGCGGACAGCGCGATGACGAACGCGCCCTGGATGAGTGCCAGCACGGCGTGCGAAAGCTCCTCGGCGGAGCGGTCATCGCGCACGTCGCCCCGCATCTGGCCGGCCTGCATCAGCTCGCTCAGCGCGCTGTGCCAGCCGGACAGTGCGACGGTGAGGCGATCGCGAAACGGTGCGGAGTCTGCCGCCAGTTCGGTGGAGAACTTGCCGGCCAGACAGGCCCGCTGGAAGCCGGACCGGACAAACCGGGCGGTGAGTTCAGCGAAGTAACCGGTGAGTTTATCGGTGGTGCTGAGGGTTTCGTCTTCGGCCCACTTGGCCAGTGCGTCCAACTGGAGTTGCATATAACGGTCCAGCACGGCCATGCCGAACGCATCCTTAGACCCGAAGTGATGGTAGAAGGAGCCCTTGGGCACCCCGGACGCCGCCAAGATGGCGTCGACAGTCGTGCCGTGAAACCCGGTCGCATAAAACGACCTCATCCCCTGGCGGAGCAGTCGCTCTTTGTGGGGCAGAGCATTCGCCGCGGCTACCATCGCTTCCCTCTACTCTTGACGCTCTGGTCTAGACCATTTAGTCTAGCCGATACCGAGCAGGAGGACGCGTGTTCCCAGAACTGTTTTCCGTGGCCGGCAAGACGGCCCTAGTCACCGGCGGCACCAGCGGAATCGGCTACATGATCGCCGAGGGTTACCTCCGCGCCGGCGTGCGGGTCTATATCTCGTCGCGCAAACCCGAGGCCTGCCGACAAGCCGAGCAGGATCTCTCGCGGTTCGGTGAGGTGCACGCGATCCCCGCCGATGCCAGCCGGGAAGACCAGTGCCGCAACTTGATCGATGCCATCGCGGCACGCGAAGACCAGCTGCACATCCTGGTCAATAATGCCGGAGCGACTTGGGGCGCGGCCTTCGACGACTTCCCGCCGGCCGCCTTCGACAAGGTACTGACCCTCAACGTCAAGGCGCCGTTCGTGCTGACCCAGCTGGCCCGTCCGATGCTGGAGGCCGCCTCGGTGCCCGATGACCCCGCCCGGGTGATCAACATCGGCTCGATCGACGGCCTGGCGGTGCCCCGGGTGCCCAACTTCTCCTATTCGGCATCCAAGGCGGCGATCCACCAGCTGACTCGGCACCTGGCGGCGGAGCTGGCACCGAGCATCCTGGTCAACGCGATCGCTCCCGGCCCGTTCCCGTCGAAGATGATGGCAGCGACCCTCGACGCCGTCGGCGAACAACTCGAGGCCGCCAGCCCGGTCAAACGCATCGGCCGCACCGAGGACATCGCCGCCGCCGCGGTGTATCTGGCCGCACCGGCCACCAATTTCATGACCGGAGCGGTCATCCCGCTCGACGGCGGATTGAGCACCACCGCCGGCATCCGGCTCTAAAGGAGGGCATTGTCGTGAGTTATGAGACGTTGACAATCCGCCGCGACGGCCACGTGTTCATCATCGGCCTGGACCGACCCGAGAAGCGCAACGCGTTCGACGCCGTCATGCTGCGCGAACTATCCGCCGCCTACGGGGAATTCGACGCCGATGACAGCCTGCGGGCCGCCGTGCTCTACGGCGAGGGACCGATGTTCACGGCCGGCCTGGACCTGGCCAATGTGGCCGGCGACATCGCCAACAACGTCTCCTACGTTCCCGACGGTGGCATCAATCCCTGGCAGGTCGACGGCCGGCAGCTGTCCAAGCCGCTCGTCACCGCCGTGCACGGCAAGGTGCTCACGCTCGGCATCGAGCTCATGCTCGCCGGCGACATCGCCATCGCGGCCGAGTCGGCCACCTTCGCGCAACTGGAAATCGCCCGCGGCATATACCCGTTCGGCGGGGCCACCATCCGATTCCCGCGAGCAGCCGGATGGGGCAACGCCATGCGGTGGATCCTGACTGCCGACACCTTCGACGCCCGCGAAGCCCATCGCATCGGAATCGTCCAGGAGGTGGTACCCGACGGCGAGCAGGTGACCCGGGCCATCGAGATCGCCCAGACCATCGCCCGACAGGCGCCGCTGGGCGTGCAAGCCACCCTGCGCAGCGCCCGCCAGGCGGTGCGCGACGGCGACGCCGCGGCCGAGGCCGACTTGGTGCCGGGAGTCCAGAAGCTGTTTGCCAGCGAGGACGCCGCCATCGGGGTGCAGGCGTTTCTGTCCCGCAGCACCGCGGAGTTCGTCGGCCGCTGAGTCCCGAGAGCGCTTTCTCCGCGCCGCCGTGACGCCCTTGCCCCGGGCCGGAACAAAAAGTAATGTTGCTTTTACTTTCTGTACGACTATCCGGGGGCCACCGATGGAATCCTTCGTTCACCTGCGCAAAGGCACCACGCCCCGGCGCCTGCACGCCGATCTGAACGGCCTCAAAGACGACGAACTGGGCCGCGGCGGGTTCACCGGCCGCACCGCCAACATGTACCGGCGCCACGACCCGACCGCCTACCGCGCCGAAGGCCCGCTACGGCCCGTCGACGTGCTGGCCAGCCAGCTCGAACCGACGGACGCCACCGATCCCGCCGGCGGGCCGCTGCGGCTGTTCGACAATGCCGACTGCTGCATCTCGCTGTCCCGGCGCTCGGCGGAGATGCCGTTTCACGTCCGCTACGTCGACGGCGACCTGCTGTGCTTCGTCCACACCGGTTCCGGGCGACTGGAGACCGAGTTCGGTCCGCTGGACTACCGCGAAGGCGACTGGGTCTACCTGCCCAAGGCGACCACCTGGCGACAAGTGCCCGCCGCCGAAACGATGCTGCTGCTGATTCAGGCCACCGACGAATTCCGGGTCCCGCCGCCGGGACCGCTGGGCCGGCACTTTCCATTCGACCCGTCGCAGGCAGTCATCCCCGAACCGACACCCCTCGAGGACGACGGACGCGACAGCTACGAGGTCCGGTTGATCCATGAGGGCGGCCCGACGACGCTTCACTACCAACACAATCCGATCGATGTGGAGGGCTGGCGCGGCGACAACTTCGCGTTCACCTTCAACATCGCCGACTACCACGTGATCACCTCCGACAGCGTGCACCTGCCCCCGACGGTGCACCTGTTCATGCAGGCCACCGGGGTGTACGTGATGAACTTCCTGCCCAAGCCCGCCGAAGGAGTGCCGGGAACCGAGCGCACCCCCTGGTATCACCGCAACGTCGACTACGACGAGATCGCGTTCTTCCACGGCGGATCGCTCTACGGGATTCCGATGCCGCCGGGCCTGATCAGCCATGCACCGCAAGGCGTGCATCACGGCGCGCCGGAGAAGGCCCGCGAACGCGCCCGCCGCAAGTTCGACGACTACCAGCGCGTCGACTGGCAGGTGATCGCCATCGACACCCGCCGTCGGCTCACCCCGTCACCGGAAGTTCTCGCCCACGACCTAGGACAGCACGCATGAGCACCAAGCACGACTACGAACGCATCCCGTATCTGATTGCCTACCAGAACAATTCCGGTGTCCGAGACGTCTACGGCGGCGTCGCCGAGCTGGTGGTGCTGGAAAGCTACCTGCTGCGGCCGAAAAACAACCCGAGCGACACCGTGCTGGTGTTCATGCACCCGATCGGCGGCGGCGCCTACCTGCCGATGGTCAACGCGCTCGCCCGCGCCGGCCACCATGTCATCTACTGCAATAGCCGATTCCGCGGCACGGACTCCGCACTGCTGATGGAGAAGGTGGTCGAAGACCTCGGGGAATGCCTCAAAGACGCCAAGAATCGGCTCGGCTATTCCAAGGTGGTGTTGGCAGGCTGGAGCGGCGGCGGCTCGCTGTCGCTGTTCTACCAGCAGCAGGCGCAGCATCCGACGGTGACGGCCAGCCCGTCCGGCGATGGCCCCGACCTGACCAAGCTCGGGTTGATCCCCGCCGACGGCGTCATGCTGTTGGCCGCGCACATCAGTCGGCACGGCACCATGACCGAATGGCTGGACGCCTCGATCCTCGACGAATCCGATCCGACCAGGCGGGACCCGGAGCTGGATCTCTACAACCCCGATAACCCCAACCAACCCCCGTACACCGAAGAATTCCTGGACCGCTACCGCCAGGCCCAGATCGAGCGGAACCGCCGGATCACCGCCTGGGTCAAGGCGAAGCTGGCCGAACTTCAAAGCAGCGGCCGCCCCGATGACGAGTTCGCGTTCGTGGTGCACGGCACCATGGCCGACCCGCGCTGGCTGGATCCGGCGGTGGACCCCAACGACCGCACCCCCGGCAGCTGCTATCTGGGCGATCCGCAGGTGGTGAACATGAGCCCGGTCGGTCTGGCGCGGTTCTGCACGCTGCGCAGCTGGCTGTCGCAGTGGAGCTACGACGACGCCAACGGCGACGGAGTCGACTGCGGCAACGACATCGCGGTTCCCGCCCTGGTGATCGGCAACATGGCCGATGACGCCTGCACGCCCAGCCACACCCGTCGGCTCTTCGAGGCGATCGGACACCCCGACAAGGAGATGCACGAAATCGCCGGCGCCAACCACTATTACGCCGGCCCGGATCAGCGCGGTGCGCTGCGCCAGGCCGTCGACATCGTCACCGATTGGCTGGAACGGCATGAGTTCGTAGGCTCGTCGGTATGACTCCAACGACCGGTGCGCTGGACGGCATCCGCGTCATCGAGCTCGGCACGCTGATCTCCGGGCCGTTCGGCGGGCGCCTGCTCGGTGACCTGGGCGCCGAGGTCATCAAGATCGAGCTGCCCGGCAAGCCCGATCCGCTGCGCACCTGGGGGCAGGCCGAGGTCGACGGCCACCACTTCTTCTGGACCGTGCATGCCCGCAACAAGAAGGCCGTCACGCTGGACCTGCGCGCCGACCGCGGGCGCGAGCTGTTCCTGCAGCTGATCGAGAACGCCGACATCGTCGTGGAGAATTTCCGCCCAGGCACGCTGGAGCGCTGGGGACTGGGTTACGACGTGCTGCGCGAGCACAACCGCGGCATCATCCTGGTGCGGGTCTCCGGCTACGGCCAGACCGGCCCGGACGCCCACAAGGCCGGCTACGCCTCGGTCGCCGAGGCGGCCAGCGGGCTGCGGCACATGAACGGCTTCCCGGGCGGCCCACCACCACGGCTGGCGCTCTCGCTGGGCGACAGTTTGGCCGGCATGTTCGCCGCGCAGGGCGCGCTCGCCGCGCTGTACCGGCGCACCGTCACCGGCCAGGGCCAGGTCGTCGACGTCGCACTGACCGAAGCCTGTTTAGCCATCCAGGAATCCACCATCCCCGACTATGACGTCGGCGGTGTGGTGCGCGGGCCTTCCGGAACCCGCCTGGAAGGCATCGCGCCGTCGAACATCTACCAGGCGAGCGACGGCAGCTGGGTGGTGATCGCCGCCAACCAGGACAGCGTGTTCGCCCGGCTGTGCCAGGCCATGGACCAGCCCGGGCTGGCGACGGACCCGCGGTTCGCCGGCCATGTGGCGCGCGGGCGCAACCAGGACGAACTGGACGCGATCATCGGCGAATGGGCCGCGCAGCGTAAGCCCGAGGACATCATCGCCACGCTGAGTGACGCCGGGGTGATCTCCGGACCGATCAACACGGTCGCCGAGGTGGTCAACGACCCACAGCTGCGGGCCCGCGGCATGCTCGCCGAGCACTGGGACGAAGGGGCCGAACGCACGGTGCTGGGCCCCGGGATCATCCCGGTGCTCTCCGAGAGCCCGGGAACAATCCGCAACGCCGGCTCGGCCCGGCCCGGCCAACACAACGCCGAGGTCTACACCGGACTGCTCGGCAAGACAACGGCAGAACTGGCCGACCTGCGCGCCGAGGGGGTGCTGTGATTCCCAGCGAAGTCTCGATCCGCGAGGTGGCATTGCGCGACGGGCTGCAGATCGAGCAGCCGATCCCGTTGCGCGCCAAACTCGAATTGCTGGACGCGATCGCCGCCACCGGAGTACGCGAAGTCGAGGTGACCTCGTTCGTCTCCCCCACCAAAGTTCCCGCACTGGCCGATGCCGCCGAACTCGCCGCCGAGCTGTGGCGCTACCCCGGCCTGGAGTTCTCCGCGCTGGTCGCCAGCCCCGGTGGCGCCGCCCGGGCGGTGGCCGCGGGCCTGACCTCCCTCGAATACGTGGTGTGCGCCTCGGATTCGTTCAGCTCGGCCAACGTCGGCCGGCCGACCGCGGAAGCGGTTGCGGCGATCCCCGACATCGCCGGCATCGCACACGATGCCGGTGGCTCCGTCGAGGTCATCATCGCCACCGCGTGGGACTGCCCGTTCGACGGCCCGACACCACCCGGGCGCGTCACCGAGATCGCCGAATCGGCCAGCGGTTTCGGAGTGGACCGGCTGGCGATCGCCGACACCATCGGCACCACCACTCCCCGGCGGGTCACCGATCTGATCGCGGCCGTGCGCCCCATCATCGGCGACATGGCCCTGGGGGCACACTTCCATAACACCCGCGGCGCCGGGCTGGCCTGCGCCTACGCCGCCGTCAGCTCTGGTGTGACCCGCCTGGACGCCTCCGCCGGCGGCCTGGGCGGTTGTCCGTTCGCTCCCGGTGCCACCGGCAACATCGCCACCGAGGATCTCGTTTATCTGCTGGGCGACTGCGGTATCGACACCGGCATCGACCTGCAGGCCGCCATCGCCGCGGCCGGCGTGGCCAGTTCGGTCGTCGGACACGGGTTGCCCAGCGCGCTGCTGGCCGCCGGTGACCGGAAACGGGACTGAACGCCACGATGTCCAGCCCGCGTGAGCTCAGCTCGAAAGGCCGCCAGACGCGCCAGGCTATCGAGCAAGCCGCCCGAGATCTGTTCGCCGAGCGCGGCTTCCACGGCACCACGCTGGCCGACATCACCTCGGCAGCCGGCAAGTCCCCGGCAGTGCTGTACCGCTATTTCCAGGACAAAGAGGATCTGCTGGCAGCGCTGGCGGAGTCGTTTCTGTCCGACGTGGTCGAGCCATCTGGGCTGAAGATGCGGCTGCCGGACTCACCGCAGGACAGCGAGTTCTTCACCTCGGTGGTGAGCGCCTACTGGAGCATGTTCAAGCAGAACATCGGCGTGATGATCGCCGTGGCACAGCTTGCAGCCACCAAGCAGCGATTCGCCGCGCTGCAGAACGAGTTCCGCCGGTTCGGCATGGAGATCGTCGCGGCCTCGGTTCGGCGCGCCCAGCAACAGGGCCACGGCGTCGGTCTGAACCCCGACCACATCGCGGCGGCGATCGCGCTGCTGTTCGAGAACTTCACCGTCGTCTTCGTCGGTCCGTCCGGGCCGGGGTGGCGAATCAGCGACAGCGACGCCATCGCAACGCTGTCGACGATCTGGCGGAAGACCCTGTACGGCTGCTGACCACCGACAAAGGACGTGCCATGGATTTCACACTGCCCGATCATCTTCCGGCGCTACTGGCCGAGATGGATGACTTCATCGAGCGCGAGATCGCCCCGCTGCAGGCCGAGAACATGCAGTACTTCGACCACCGCCGGGAGTTCGCCCGCACCGACGTGGCCAACGGCGGTATCCCGAACCGGGACTGGGAGGAACTGCTGGCCGAGATGCGCCGGCGGGCCGACGCCGCGGGCTGGCTGCGCTACGGCTTGCCGTCGTCGCTGGGCGGCCGGGACGGAACCAACGTCGACATGGCGGTGATCCGGGAACATCTGGCCCACAAGGGACTCGGCCTGCACAACGACCTGCAGGACGAGTCGTCGATCGTCGGGAACTTTCCCCAGGTGATCATGATGGAGCGGTTCGGCACCGACGAGCAGCGCCGGGAATGGTCGCAAGCCCTCATCACCGGTGAACGGTCGATGGCGTTCGGGCTGACCGAACCGGCCCACGGGTCGGATGCCACCTGGATGGAAACCCGTGCCGAGCCCGCCAACGACGGCTGGGTGATCAACGGCGCCAAGCGATTCAACACCGGAGTGCACCGGGCCACCCACGACCTGGTCTTCGCCCGCACATCCGGTGACTCCGGCTCGGCGCGCGGCATCACCGCGTTCCTGGTGCCCACCGACACACCGGGCTTCCGTGTGCCGTTCTACTGGTGGACGTTCAACATGCCCACCGACCACGGCGAGGTCGAGCTCGCCGACGTTAAGGTACCGGCCGAGGCGGTGCTCGGCGAGGTGGATCGCGGGCTGGAAGTAGCCCAGACGTTCCTGCACGAGAACCGGATCCGCCAGGCCGCGTCCAGCCTGGGTGCTGCCCAGTACTGCATCGACCGGGCCGCCGAGTACGCCACTCAACGGGTGGTGTTCGGCAAGCCTCTATCGGTCAACCAGGCCGTGCAATGGCCGTTGGCAGAGCTGGCCACCGAAGCCCAGATGGTGCGGCTGCTGGTGTACTACGCGGCCTGGCATCTGGACCGCGACCACCACCTGGAGGTCTCCGACAAGGTGTCGATGGCCAACTATCGCGCCAACCGACTGGTGTGCGACGCCGCCGACCAGGCCATCCAGACCTTCGGCGGGATTGGCTACACCCGCCACGAACCGTTCGAGCACATTTACCGGCATCACCGCCGCTACCGGATCACCGAGGGCTCCGAGGAGATTCAGATCCGCCGCGTCGCGCAGCGACTGTTCGGATTCGACCGCCGGCGATGAGTTTTCTTCCCCGTCGAGTGTGCGGTTTGGTACAAAACACCCGGCGTGTCGCGTACCAAACCGCACGCTCGCCGCATGAGGCGAACAGGAGGCACTGGTGAACTCCGACCAGCTGGCCGACCGGCTTTCGCAGGTGCTGGCGCCGGTGTTGGGTCCGGTCACCGTCGAGGCGCTGCGCGCCCTGACCGGCGGGGCCAGTAGAACCACCTGGGCATTCGACGCGATCGGGGACTCCGGGCGACGAGCGTTGATCCTGCGCACCGGCCCGCCCGATGAGAGCAACGCCAGCATGGAGTTGGAAGCACACGCCCAACGCGCCGCACGTCAAGCCGGTGCCCCGGTGCCGACCGTCCTGTTGGCAGACAATTCCACTGCGGCACTGGGTAATCCGTTTCTGATCTGCGATGCGGTCGCCGGCGAGACAGTGGTTCGGCGCATCGACCGCCAGCTCGAAGACACCGGACGCGAAGCCCTGCTGCAGCAGTGCGCGCAGGCGCTGGCCGCCATCCACCGCGCCGACCCCGCGGGGATCGCGCTGAGCGCCGAGGACCAGCTCGTTGCCTGCCGCAGCCAGCTCGACGCGATGCACGACACCACCGCCCCCTTCGAGTGGGCGTTTCGCTGGCTGGAGTCCCACCGGCCGCCGGCCGCGCAGCCGCAGCTGGTGCACGGCGACTTCCGGATGGGCAACCTGATCGTCGATGGCGCCGAGCTGGCGGCGGTGCTGGACTGGGAGCTGGTGCACCTCGGCGACGGCTGCGAGGACCTGGCCTGGTTCTGTTTGCGGGCCTGGCGGTTCGGTGCGCCGATCGACCGCGGCGCCGGCGGACTGGGGGCGATCGAGGCGTTCCTGACCGCCTATGAGCAGGCCGCCGGCATCCAGGTCGACCGCCGGCGGTTCGACTGGTGGCTGACGATGGGCACGCTGCGGTGGGGAATCATCTGCCGCTACCAGGCCGAACGCCATCTGAGCGGTCAGGCCCGCTCGGTGGAGCTGGCCACGATCGGGCGGCGGGTCTCCGAAACCGAATGGGACCTGCTGCGGCTGCTCGACGGAGTGAAGCCGTGACCGGCCGCCGGCCCACTGCCGCCGAGCTCGTCGCCGCGGTCGCCGAATTCCTCGACACGGCGTTTGTGGACCGCGAGGGCGGGCCCGGCACCGACGGCCAGGTCCGGTTCCACGCCCGGGTGGCCGCCAACGCGCTGCGGATCGTCGAACGGGAGTTAGGCGATACCTCCAGCAGCGCCGCGACCCAAGCGCTGGCCGACTTGGCTTTCGCCGACGAGGCCGCGCTGGCCGCCGCGATCCGCGCCGGTGAGTTCGACGAGCGACCCGATGCGCTCACCGCCTGTTTGTACGCGCTGGTACGGCACCGGCTGGCGATCGACCACCCCGGCTATGACGTGTAACGAACCGCCCGTCGCTTAGAGTCACTGCGCGACAGTCACTTCGACGGCGCTCGGCCAAACCCGCTCTATCGCTGCAACGCGGGCAGTAGCATCTGCAGCGTGTCTGACTCCACACCTTCCTCCGAAGCACTGCGGATTCTGGTCTACAGTGACGACGCCGCGACCCGCGCCAGGGTCATGACCGCATTGGGTAAGCAATTGCACCCGGATCTGCCGAAGTTGAGTTATGTCGAAGTCGCGACGGAACCGGTGGTGATCCGGCAGATGGATGCCGGGGGAATCGACCTCGCCATCCTGGACGGGGAGGCCACCCCGGCCGGCGGAATGGGCATCTGCAAACAGCTCAAAGACGAGATCGCGCCCTGCCCGCCGATCGTGGTTCTGACCGGCCGCGCCGACGACGTCTGGCTGGCGAGATGGTCGCACGCCGACGCCGCGCTGGCACACCCGGTCGACCCCATGGCACTGAGCCGCGCGGTGCTGGGTCTGCTGCGCACGCCGACCGGGAGTTAGGGCGACCTCAGAAGCGAATTGCGCTGTGGCCGTTGACCGCTGCAGTAGGTGACGCCGGTCACAGTTGCCGCCAATTTCGGATTCTTTGAGATCGCCCCGTTGCTGCGGGCTAGGCTGTGCCTGAACTCACATCGACGCCCGGAAGGGAACTACGTCACCGCGTATGAACCTGTACATGCCGATCTTGGTGCTCGCCGCGCTGGCCGCCGGTTTCGCCGTATTTTCCGTGGTCATAGCGCCGCTGGTCGGCCCCAAGCGCTACAACCGGGCGAAGCTGGAAGCCTACGAGTGCGGGATCGAGCCCACCGACCAGCCGGTGAGCGGGCCGCACGCCCCGCCCGGTCAGCGCTTCCCGGTGAAGTACTACCTGACCGCGATGCTGTTCATCGTCTTCGACATCGAAATCGTTTTTCTCTACCCCTGGGCGGTCGCCTTCGACAAGCTCGGGGTGTTCGCCCTCATCGAAATGGTGCTGTTCGCCGCCGTCGTCTTCGTCGCATACGCCTACGTCTGGCGGCGCGGCGGCCTGAATTGGGATTGAGTGGGGAGTAGGCGGGCTTACATATGGGACTAGAAGAGCAGCTGCCGAGCGGTCTCCTGTTGTCTACCGTGGAGGACCTGGCCGGCTATTTCCGCAAAGGCTCGCTGTGGCCGGCAACCTTCGGGCTGGCCTGTTGCGCGATCGAGATGATGTCGTCGATGGCGCCGGATTACGACATCTCCCGGTTCGGCATGGAAGTGTTCCGGGCCTCGCCTCGCCAGGCCGACCTGATGATCGTGGCCGGCCGGGTCAGCCAGAAGATGGCGCCGGTGCTTCGGCAGATCTACGACCAGATGGTGGAACCCAAGTGGGTGCTGTCGATGGGCGTGTGTGCCTCCTCGGGCGGGATGTTCAACAACTACGCCATCGTGCAGGGGGTGGACCATGTCGTCCCGGTCGACATCTATCTGCCCGGCTGCCCGCCCCGGCCGGAGATGCTGATGTACGCGATCCTCAAGCTGCACGAGAAGATTCGCGACATGCCGTTGGGTGCCAACCGGGAGCAGGTGATCACCGCGACCGAGGAGGCGGCCCTGTCGGCCCCGTCCACGTGGCAGATGAGGGGGTTGCTGCGGTGAGCCAGGGCACTGTCGACGGTGACGACCGGGGCGACAGCGAAGATGTGATCAGGGTCCGCCGCGGCCTGTTCGGGGCGAGGGGCACCGGCGACACGTCCGGCTATGGGCGGCTGGTGGCCGAGGCCGCGCTACCCGGGGAAACTCCACGGCCCTACGGCGGGTACTTCGACGAACTCGTGGACACTCTCGCCGCGGCGCTGGAGCGCGAAGGCGTCGAATTCGCCGACGCTGTAGAGAAAGTAGTGGTCTACCGCGACGAGCTGACCCTGTACGTCCACCGGGCACGGCTGCCGGCGGTCGCTCAGCTGCTGCGCGACGAACCGGCCCTGCGCTTCGAGCTGAGCCTCGGGGTCTCCGGCGTGCACTACCCCGCCGACAGCGACCGCGAGCTGCACGCGGTCTACCCGTTGCGATCCATCACCCACAGCCGCCGCGTCCGGCTGGAAGTCACCGCCCCGGACGCCGACCCGCACATTCCCTCGCTGTACGGGATCTACCCCACCACCGACTGGCACGAACGCGAAACCTACGACTTCTTCGGGATCATCTTCGACGGCCACCCGTCCCTGACCCGGATCCAGATGCCCGACGACTGGCACGGCCACCCACAGCGCAAGGACTACCCGTTGGGCGGTATCCCGGTCGAGTACAAGGGCGCGCAGATACCGCCGCCGGACCAGCGGAGGGCCTACACGTAATGAGCACCGAGACGCCCCGCACCGTCCTGAACGTCGGCGGGCAGGAATGGGAGCAGGTGGTCGAAGCGGCCAAGGCCGCCGACCCCGGCGAACGCATCGTCGTCAACATGGGGCCCCAGCACCCCTCGACGCACGGCGTGCTACGGCTGATCCTCGAACTCGACGGCGAGACGGTGACCGAAGCCCGTTGCGGCATCGGCTATCTGCACACCGGTATCGAGAAGAACCTGGAAGCCCGTTATTGGACACAGGGCGTCACCTTCGTCACGCGGATGGACTACCTGTCGCCGTTCTTCAACGAAGTCGCCTACTGCCTCGGCGTGGAGAAGCTGCTCGGCGTCACCGACGAAATTCCGCAGCGGGTCAACGTGATCCGGGTGCTGATGATGGAGCTGAACCGGATCTCGTCGCACCTGGTCGCGCTGGCCACTGGCGGTATGGAACTCGGCGCGCTGTCGGTGATGCTGTTCGGGTTCCGGGAACGTGAGCTGGTGCTCGACATCTTTGAGACCATCACCGGCCTGCGGATGAACCACCAATACATCCGGCCCGGCGGGGTCTCGGTGGACCTGCCCGACGAGGTGATTCCGCAGATCCGCGACTTCCTCGAGCTGATGCCCAAGCGGCTCAAGGACATCGAGGACCTGCTCACCGACAACTACATCTGGAAGGCCCGCACCAAGGGCGTGGGCTACCTGGACCTGACCGGGTGCATGGCGCTGGGCATCACCGGCCCCGTGCTGCGGTCCACCGGCCTGCCTTATGACGTCCGCCGGGAAGAGCCGTATTGCGGCTATCAGGACTACGAGTTCGAGGTGATCACCGATGACGGCTGTGATGCCTACGGCCGGTACCTGATCCGCATCGCGGAGATCAAGGAGTCACTGAAAATCGTCGAGCAATGTCTAGACAAGTTGCGGCCCGGACCGGTCATGATCGAAGACCGCAAGATCGCCTGGCCGGGCGACCTGACGGTGGGCCCGGACGGGCAAGGCAACTCCGAGGAGCACATCGGCTGGATCATGGGCCACTCGATGGAGGGGCTGATCCACCACTTCAAGCGGGTCACCGAGGACCTGTGGGTGCCGCCTGGTCAGGTGTTCGTCTCCGTCGAGTCGCCCCGCGGCGAGCTCGGGGTGCACATGGTCAGCGACGGCGGCACCCGGCCCTACCGGGTGCACTACCGGGATCCGTCGTTCACCAACCTGCAAGCCGTCGCCGCTATGAGTGAGGGCGGGCTGATCGCCGACGTGATCGCTGCGGTCGCCAGCCTCGACCCGGTGATGGGCGGGGTGGACCGGTGAGCCAGACGAACGGTCAGACCGAGAAGACCGGGCGGGGCCGCTTGATGCCGGCCACCGCCGGCACCGACGGCAAGCGGGTGTTTCTGCAGCTGGGCCGCCCACCGGAGGAGCCCAACCAGTTCAACCACCCGGAAGCGCCGCGCGCCTACTCCCAGGAAGTCCGGTCCCGGCTCGAGGCCGACGCCAAGGAGATCATCGCCCGCTACCCGCAGCCGCGTTCGGCGATCCTGCCGCTGCTGCATCTGGTGCAGGCCGAAGACTCCTACATCACCCCGGCCGGCATGTCGTTCGTCGCCGACGTGCTCGGGCTGACCCACGCCGATGTCGCCGGGGTCGCCTCGTTCTACTCGATGTACCGGCGCAAACCGACCGGCGACTACCTGGTGGGCGTGTGCACCAACACGCTGTGTGCGGTGATGGGCGGCGACGCCATCTACGACGCCCTCAAGGAGCATCTGGACGTCAATGACGAGCAGACCACCGCCGACGGCAAGGTCACCCTGGAGCGCATCGAGTGCAACGCCGCTTGTGACTGCGCGCCGGTGGTGATGGTCAACTGGGAGTTCTTCGACCAGCAGACGCCGGAGACGGCGCGCGACCTCACCGATGCGCTGCGTTCCGGCACCGAGGTGCGTCCCAGCCGCGGGCTGCCGCTGACCAGCTTCCGCGAAACCTCCCGGGTACTCGCGGGGTTCGCCGATGGGCGTCCGGACGACGGTCAGGGCGGACCGGCCGGGCCGACGCTGGCGGGGCTGCGCTTCGCCCAGGAGCACGGCATGGCCGCGCCGGAATCCGACGCCGACGGGGGGCAACAGTGACGTCTCCCCCGCCGACCGCGGCGACCGCGCTGACCCCGGTCCTGAGCAGCTACTGGGACGATCCGGAGTCCTGGACGCTGGAAACCTACCGCCGGCACGGCGGCTATGTCGGTATGCGCAAGGCGCTGGCCATGGAACCCGATGACGTCATCGAGCTGGTCAAGGAATCCGGGCTGCGCGGCCGGGGCGGCGCCGGGTTCTCCACTGGGACCAAGTGGTCGTTCGTGCCGCAAGGCGATCAAGGCGCCGCAGCCAAACCTCATTACCTGCTGGTCAACGCCGATGAGTCCGAACCCGGCACCTGCAAGGACATGCCGCTGATGCTGGCGACGCCGCACGTGCTCATCGAGGGCATGATCATCTGTTGCCACGCGATCCGCGCCCGCCACGCTTTCATCTACGTGCGCGGTGAGGTGCTGCCGATCGTGCGTCGGCTGCAGAACGCGGTGGCCGAAGCCTACGCAGCAGGGCTGTTGGGCACCGACATCGACGGCACGGGATTCGACCTGGACATCACGGTGCACGCCGGGGCCGGCGCCTACATCTGCGGCGAGGAGACCGCGCTGATCGAGTCGCTGGAGGGCTACCGGGGCCAGCCGCGGCTACGGCCGCCGTTCCCCGCGGTCGCGGGCCTGTACGCCTCACCGACGGTGGTCAACAACGTCGAATCGATCGCCAGTGTGCCGTCGATCCTGCGTAACGGGGCGGAGTGGTTCCGCTCGATGGGCACCGAGAAGTCCCGCGGCTACACGCTGTATTCGCTGTCCGGGCACGTGAACCGGCCCGGCCAATACGAGGCGCCGCTCGGCATCACGCTGCGTGAGCTGCTCGAGTACGCCGGCGGGATCCGCGACGGCCATCGGCTGAAGTTCTGGACGCCGGGCGGATCCTCAACACCGCTGCTGACCGAAGAACACCTCGACATCCCGCTGGATTACGAGGGTATGGCGTCGGCCGGATCGATGTTGGGCACCAAGGCCCTGCAGATCTTCGACGAGACCACCTGCGTGGTGCGCGCGGCCATGCGCTGGTCGGAGTTCTACAAGCATGAGTCCTGCGGCAAGTGCACCCCGTGTCGTGAGGGCACCTACTGGCTGGTCCCGATCTACGAACGCCTCGAGACGGGCCGCGGCACCCCCGAAGACCTCGACACCTTGCTCGACATCGCCGACGTGCTGTTCGGAAAGTCTTTCTGCGCCTTGGGCGATGGTGCGGCGATGCCGGTGAAGTCGTCGATCGAGTACTTCCGTGACGAGTACATCGCCCACCTTGACGGGGGCTGCCCGTTCGACCCGAAAGCGAGCATGTTCGTGCCCAACGGATCTCACGGCGGTGTGGCGTGACTCAACCCCCTCAGGCCGACGGCCAGGAGTCGGTGACGTTCACCATCGACGACCGGCAGATCACGGTTCCCAAGGGCACCTTGATCATTCGGGCCGCCGAGCAACTGGGTATCGAGATCCCGCGGTTCTGCGATCATCCGCTGCTGGATCCGGTCGCCTGGTGCCGGCAATGCATGGTCGAGGTGGAGGGCCAGCGCAAACCGCAACCGTCCTGCGCGGTCGCCGCCGCCGACGGCATGGTGGTACGCACCCAGCACACCTCCGCCGAAGCCGACCGGGCCCAGCACCTGGTGATGGAACTGCTGCTGATCAACCACCCGCTGGACTGCCCGACCTGCGACAAGGGCGGCGAGTGCCCGCTGCAGAACCAGGCGATGACCCACGGCCGCACCGAGACCCGCTTCGAAGAGGCCAAGCGCACCTTTCCCAAGCCGATCAACATCTCCTCCCAGGTCCTGCTCGACCGGGACCGCTGCATCCTGTGCGCACGCTGCACCCGGTTCTCCGACGAGATCGCCGGGGACAAGTTCATCGAGATGATGGACCGCGGCGCCCTGCAGCAGGTCGCGATCTACACCGAGACGCCGTTCGACTCCTACTTCTCCGGCAACACCGTGCAGATCTGCCCGGTAGGCGCGCTCACCGGCGCCTCCTACCGGTTCCGGGCCCGACCGTTCGACCTGGTGTCCACACCCAGTGTCTGCGAGCACTGCGCGGCCGGCTGCGCCCAGCGCACCGACCACCGCCGCGGCAAGGTGATGCGCCGGATGGCCGGCGACGACCCGAACGTCAACGAAGAGTGGAACTGCGACAAGGGGCGCTGGGCCTTCACCTACGCCGTGCAGCCCGACCGGGTCGGCACCCCGCTGGTGCGCGATGACGCCGGGAACCTGGTCCCCACCTCGTGGCCGCACGCGCTGGCGGTGGCGGCGCGCGGATTGGCCGCCGCACGCGGGCGCACCGGCGTGCTGGTCGGCGGCCGGACGACCGCCGAAGATGCCTACGGTTACGCCAAATTCGCCCGGGTGGCGTTGCACGGAGATGACATCGACTTCCGGGCGCGCACCCAGTCCGCCGAGGAAGCCGCGTTCCTGGCCGCCCGGGTGGCCGGGCGCGGCAGCTCAGGGCCGTTCGGGGTCACCTACGCCGACCTGGAAGCCGCTGCCACCGTGTTGCTGGTCGGCCTGGAACCCGAGGAAGAGTCGCCGATCATCTTCCTGCGGCTGCGCAAAGCCGCCCGCAAGAAGAACACCCGGGTGTTCTCCGTCGCGCCGTTCGCCGATCGCGCACTGACCAAGATGTTCGGCACCTTGCTGCCCGCGGTGCCGGGCGGCGAGGCGGCGGTGCTGGACGACCTGCATGACGACCAGGACCTCGGGCAGTTGCTGCGCCAGCCCGGTGCGGTGGTGCTGGTCGGCGAGCGGTTGGCGGGCTCACCCGGCGCATTGTCCGCGGCGGTCCGACTGGCCGAGGCGACCGGGGCACGACTGGCCTGGGTGCCGCGTCGTGCCGGAGAGCGCGGCGCCCTGGAGGCCGGTGCCCTGCCCGGGCTGTTGCCCGGCGGGCGTCCGCTGGGCGAGGCGGCGGCGCGGGCCGAGGTCGCACAGGCCTGGGGCCTCCAGAGCCCCGACGATCTGCCGTCGCAGCCCGGGCGCGACACCGACGCCATCCTGGCGGCCGCCGCCGACGGGACACTGGGCGCGCTGGTGGTCGGCGGGGTCGAACCGGCTGACCTGGCCGACCCCGCTGCGGCGCTGGCCGCCCTGGACGCGGTCGAATTCCTGGTCAGCATCGAGTTGCGGCACAGCGAGGTCACCGAGCGCGCCGACGTGGTGTTGCCGAGCGCGGCGGCGGTGGAGAAGTCCGGCACCTACCTGAACTGGGAGGGCCGCCCCCGCCGGTTCGGTGTGGCGCTGGGTGAGCGCGGCACCCTGTCGGATCTGCGGGTGCTCGATGCGCTCGCCGAGGAGATGGGCGTAGCGCTGAAGCTTTCCACCGTGGAGGCAGCGCGCGACGAGCTGGCCCGGCTGGGTGGCTGGGACGGCCAGCGGGCAGCCGCGCCCGATATGCCGCCGGGTACTCCGGGGCAGCCCGAGGCGGGCGAGGCCGTGCTGGCCAGCTGGCGGATGCTGCTGGACAACGGACTGATGCAGGCCGGTGAACCGAACCTGGCCGCCACCGCCCGCAAGCCGGTGGCCCGGCTGGCGGCGACGACGGCTACCGAGATCGGTGCCGCGCCGGGCGATCCGGTCACGGTCAGCACCGAGCAGGGCGACATCACCTTGCCGTTGGTCATCACCGAGATGCCGGACCGGGTGGTGTGGTTGCCGATGAATTCTTCTGACTCAGCGGTGCACCGCAATCTCGGGGTCGGCCCGGGTGCGGTGGTACGGATTGGACGCAGACCATGAGCGATCCCTGGTGGCTGATGCTAGTCAAGGTGCTGGGCATCTTCGGATTCCTGGTGCTGACGGTGCTGTTGGCGATCGTCATCGAGCGAAAGGTGCTGGGGCGCATGCAGATGCGGCCCGGACCCAACCGGGTGGGGCCGAAGGGCTGGCTGCAGAGCCTCGCCGACGGCATCAAGCTGGCCCTGAAGGAGGACATCACCCCCGCCGGCGTCGACCGGGCGATCTACGTGATGGCGCCGGTCATCTCGACGGTGCCGGCGATCACCGCGTTCGCGGTGATGCCGCTCGGGCCGGAAGTCAGCATCTTCGGCCATCGCACCGCGTTGCAGCTGGCCGACCTGCCGATCGCGGTGCTGTTCATCCTGGCGATGTCGTCGATCGGGGTGTACGGCATCATCCTGGCCGGCTGGTCGTCGGGGTCGGTCTACCCGCTGCTGGGCGGTATCCGCTCCACCGCCCAGGTGATCTCCTACGAGGTCGCGATGGGGCTGTCGTTCGCGGCGGTGTTCCTCTACGCCGGCACGATGTCCACCTCGGGCATCGTGGCCGCCCAGGACCGGATGTGGTTCACCTTCCTGTTGATGCCGTCGTTCCTGGTCTATGTGACCGCGATGGTCGGCGAGACCAACCGCGCACCGTTCGACCTGCCCGAGGCCGAGGGCGAGCTGGTCGGCGGCTTCCACACCGAGTACTCGTCGCTGAAGTTCGCGCTGTTCTTCCTGGCCGAATACATCAACATCGCAACGGTTTCGGCGCTCGCCGTCACCTTGTTCTTCGGCGGCTGGCACGCACCGTTCCCGATCAACCTGTGGGCCGGCGCCAACTCCGGATGGTGGCCGCTGCTGTGGTTCACCGCCAAGGTATGGGGTTTCATCTTCATCTTCATCTGGCTGCGGGCCACCCTGCCCCGGCTGCGCTACGACCAGTTCATGGCGCTGGGCTGGAAGATCCTGATCCCGCTGGCGCTGGCCTGGGTGCTGGTCGCCGGGGTGCTGCGCAGCCTGCGCAATGACGGCTACCAGCACTGGCAAGTGGTGCTGATAGCCATCAGCACGCTCACCACAGTGGCGGTGCTGATGGCACTGCATCGCCGGTTCAGGGCGGTCAACACCCGGCGGGCCGCACCCGCGCCACCGCCCGTCACCGCTTCGGGGGGATCGTTCCCGACACCCCCGCTGCCGCAGCGCGATTCACCGCGGGTCAAGGAGGATGTCAATGGCTAGGATCAGAGACGCTCTGGCCGGATTTGGCGTCACCTGGAAGACGATGTTCAAACGGCCGATCAACGACGGCTACCCGGAGCACAAGAAGCCGACGGCGCGGCGCTACCACGGGCGCCACCAACTCAACCGGCACCCGGACGGCCTGGAGAAGTGCATCGGCTGCGAGCTGTGCGCCTGGGCCTGTCCGGCCGACGCCATCTATGTCGAGGCCGCCGACAACACCGACGACGAACGCTTCTCCCCTGGCGAACGCTACGGCCGTGTCTACCAGATCAACTACCTGCGCTGTATCGGGTGCGGCCTGTGCATCGAGGCCTGCCCCACCCGCGCGCTGACCATGACCAACGACTACGAGATGGCCGCCGACAATCGCGCCGACCTGATCCTGGAACGCCACCAGTTGCTGGCACCGCTGGAGCCCGGGATGACCGCGCCGCCGCACCCGATGCCGCCCGGCGCCACCGACAAGGACTACTACCTGGGCCGGGTCGGCCCCGACGGACTCGATGAGGACCCGGACCTGTTCGTCATGCTCGACCGCAAGAAACAGGGCAAGGCCTGATGGACGCCACACTTCTTGCCGCCGACCTCGTCGTCCGCACCTCCACCGGAGAGGCGGTGACATTCTGGATCCTGGGCGCCGTGGCGCTGGTCGGTGCGGTCGGAGTCGTCACCGCCGCCAAGGCGGTGTATTCGGCGTTGTTCCTGGCGATGACGATGCTCGCGCTGGCCGTGTTCTATTTCGTTCAGGACGCGATGTTCCTCGGTGTGGTGCAGATCGTGGTCTACACCGGCGCGGTGATGATGCTGTTCCTGTTCGTGATGATGCTGATCGGCGTCGACTCCGCCGAGTCTCTGGTGGAGACCCTGCGTGGCCAGCGGATCGCCTCGACGCTCGCCGGTATCGGCTTCGGGGTGCTGCTGATCGCCGGAATCGGCGGCGCCACCGTACACCTGCGCCGGATCGGCGCTCCCGCCGCGGCGACCGGCAGCTCGGCCGAAGTGGGCCAGAGCAACGTCGAGGGACTCGCGGCGCTGATCTTCACCCGCTACCTCTGGGCGTTCGAACTCACCAGTGCATTGCTGATCACCGCGGTGGTCGCGGCCATGGTGCTGACGCATCGCGAGCGCCTGCGACCCCGGATGACGCAGCGGGAGCTGTCCATCCGGCGCTTCCGGGCCGGCCACCGACCCACGCCGCTGCCGACGCCGGGCGTCTACGCCCGCCACAACGCCGTCGACATCGCCGCACGGCTGCCCGACGGCTCCTACTCGGAACTGTCGGTGTCGGACACCTTGCAGCACCGCTGGGTCGGCGCCACCGGCAACGCGGTGCATGCACCCGGGGAGGAGTCAGACCAGTGAATCCGGAGAACTATCTCTACCTGTCGGCGATGCTGTTCACCCTCGGCGCCACCGGAGTGATGTTGCGGCGCAACGCGTTGGTGATGTTCATGTGCGTCGAGCTGATGCTCAATGCCGCCAACCTGGCGTTCGTCACCTTCGCCCGGCTGCACACCCAGCTCGACGGCCAGATGGTGGCGTTCTTCACGATGGTCGTCGCCGCCTGCGAGGTGGTGATCGGCCTGGCCATCATCATGACGATCTTCCGGGCCCGGCGATCGGTGTCGGTCGACGACGCGAACCTACTGCGCGGCTAGGAGTGGGAAGCTCAATGACGAATCTGAGCCAGCTGAGCTGGCTGCTGGTAGCCCTGCCGGCGGCCGGCGCGCTGATCCTGTTGCTCGGCGGGCGGCGGACCGACCGGTGGGGGCACCTGCTGGGCTCTGCCACCGTCCTCGGGTCGTTCGGGATCGGACTGGCGCTGCTGGCCGACATGCTGGGCCGGCCGGGCGAGGACCGGGCGATCCACACCCACCTGTTCAGCTGGGTTCCGGTCGGCGCCCTGCAGGTCGACTTCGGGGTGCTGATCGACCCGCTGTCGATCTGCTTCGTGCTGCTGATCAGTGGCGTGGGCGCGTTGATCCACATCTACTCGATCGGCTACATGGCTGCAGACCCCGATCGCCGACGGTTCTTCGCCTACCTGAACCTGTTCGTCGCGTCGATGCTGCTGCTGGTCGTGGCCGACAACTACCTGGGCCTCTACGTAGGCTGGGAAGGCGTCGGCCTGGCGTCCTACCTGCTGATCGGGTTCTGGTACGCCCGGCCGGTTGCCGCGGCCGCCGGCAAGAAGGCGTTCGTGTCCAACCGGGTCGGCGACTTCGGGTTGTCGCTGGCGATGTTCGCCATGTTCGCCGGCTTCGGCACACTGTCCTTCGACGGATTGTTCAGCGCGGTCGGCGACGCCGGACCCAGCGGACTCACCACCGCGATCGGCTTGCTGCTGCTGCTGGGGGCGTGCGCCAAGTCCGCCCAGGTCCCGCTGCAGGCCTGGTTGTTCGACGCGATGGAGGGTCCCACCCCGGTGTCGGCGCTCATCCATGCCGCCACCATGGTGACCGCCGGGGTGTACCTGATCGTGCGCTCCGGCCCGGTGTACGACCTGTCGGCCGACGCCCGGCTGGCGGTGGTGGTGGTGGGTGCGGTCACGCTGCTCTTCGGTGCGATCATCGGCTGCGCCAAAGACGACATCAAGCGGGCGCTGGCCGCCTCCACCGTCAGCCAGATCGGTTACATGGTGCTGGCCGCGGGGCTCGGCCCGGCCGGCTATGCCGTCGCGATCCTGCACCTGCTCACCCACGGCTTCTTCAAAGCCGGGCTGTTCCTGGGTTCGGGTTCAGTGATGCACGGGATGAACGACGAGCAGGACATGCGCCGCTACGGCGCGTTGCGCGCCTTCATGCCGGTGACGTTCGTGACGTTCGGTATCTGCTACCTGGCGATCATCGGGGTGCCGCCGTTCGCCGGCTTCTACTCCAAGGACGCCATCATCGAGGCCGCACTGGCCACCGGCGGAACCCGAGGCTGGATCCTGGGCGCGGTGACGATCCTGGGTGCGGGCATCACCGCCTTCTACATGACCCGGGTGATGCTGATGACGTTCGGCGGCGAACGCCGCTGGGCCGCCGAAGAGAGCGAGGTGAGCGCGGAGCGGGCACTGCAGCACCCGCACGAATCTCCGCGGGTGATGACCTGGCCGATGATCGTGCTGGCGGCCGGCGCAGTGGTCTCCGGCGCCGCGCTGGCCATCGGCGGGCGCCTGGAGCACTGGCTGGAACCGGTGGTGAGCCCGGTGGCCGGTGCGGCCCACGAGACGGCGCACGCCATTCCGGCCTGGCTCACCGGTGCCATCACCCTGGGCATCGTGCTGCTCGGCGCCGGGGTCGCCTACCGCCTGTACGGCCGCAAACCGATACCGGTCACGGCACCTACCGATGTGTCGCCGCTGACGGTGGCGGCCCGCCAGTATCTCTACGGCGATGCCTTCAACGAGGAGGTGTTCATGCGTCCGGGTAACCGACTGGCGCAAGGCCTGGTCGAAGTCGACGACCGGGCGGTGGACGGTTCGGTCAACGCCCTGGCCGGGCTGGTGGCGATCGGGTCGTATCTGATGCGCCGCGTGCAGACCGGCTTCGTGCGCTCCTATGCACTGACGATGCTGGCCGGCACGGTGCTGGTCGTGGTGGTAGTGCTGGCGGTGCAACTGTGAACATGAACCTGCCCTGGCTGAGCCTGCTGTGGCTGCTGCCGTTGGTCGGCGCCGGCCTGGTCATCGTGTTGCCGGCCGGGGCCGCGCGGCTGGCGAAGTGGACCGGCCTGTTGGTGAGCCTGGTGACGCTGGCGGTGGCGATCGTGGTCACCGTCGGCTTCGACACCACGCCCGTCGCCGCGCCCTACCAGTTCGTCGAATCCCATTCCTGGATACCGGCGTTCGGGGCTAGCTACACCCTCGGCGTGGACGGAATCGCGGTGGTGCTGGCGCTGCTGACCGCCGGCCTGGTGCCGCTGCTGATGCTGGCCGGCTGGAATGACGGCGGTGAACGCACCCGCGGCCCGCACGCCTTCGCCGCGCTGACGCTGACCGTCGAGGCGATGGTGCTGATCTCGCTGGTCTCGCTGGATGTGCTGCTGTTCTACGTGTTCTTCGAGGCGATGCTGATCCCGATGTACTTCATGATCGGCGGCTTCGGCAACGGCGCCAAACGCTCGCAAGCGGCCTTGAAATTCCTGCTGTACAACCTGTTCGGCGGCCTGATCATGCTGGCCGCGGTGATCGGCGTGTACGTGGTGAGCGCCCGGGAGGGCTCCTCGGGGGGCACCTTCGACTTCCGCGAACTGGTCTCGCTGTTCTCCTCGGCGACCACCACCGTGGACCCGGGTGTGCTCAAGCTGCTGTTCGCCGGTTTCATGTTCGCGTTCGCGGTCAAGGCTCCGCTGTGGCCGCTGCACCGGTGGCTGCCCGACGCGGCGGTGGAATCCACCCCCGCCACCGCGGTGCTGATGATGGCGGTCATGGACAAGGTGGGCACCTTCGGCATGCTGCGCTACTGCCTGCAGCTGTTCCCGGACGCCTCAACGTATTTCCGCCCGGCCATCATCGTGCTGGCGGTGATCGGGGTGGTCTACGGCGCGATGGTGGCGATCGGCCAGCGCGACATCATGCGGCTGATCGCCTACACGTCTATCTCGCACTTCGGCTTCATCATCCTGGGGATCTTCGTGATGACCAGCCAGGGCCAGAGCGGGTCGACGCTGTACATGCTCAACCACGGGCTGTCCACTGCGGCACTGTTCCTGATCGCCGGGTTCTTGATCTCCCGGCGCGGCGGCACCCGGTCGATCGCCGACTACGGCGGCGTACAGAAGGTGGCCCCCGTCATGGCCGGCACCTTCATGGTCGCGGCGATGGCCACCCTGTCGCTGCCCGGACTCGCCCCGTTTATCAGCGAATTCCTGGTATTGCTGGGCACTTTCAACCGGTACTGGCTGGCGGCGACGATCGGCACCACCGCACTGGTGCTGTCATCGATCTACATGCTGTGGCTCTACCAGCGGGTGATGACCGGCCCGGTCACCGCCGGCAACGAACGCATCCGCGATCTGGTGCCGCGCGAACTCGTCGTCGTCGCACCGCTGCTCGCGCTGCTGCTGTTCCTGGGCTTCTACCCGAAACCGGTGCTGGACATCATCAACCCGGGCGTCGAGCACACCTTGACCACGATCGGCCAGACCGACCCGGCACCGCTGACCGCTGAGGGGGCGCACTGACATGTCGGGCATGCCAACACCCCACATCGAATACGACCTTCTGCTGCCACTGCTGATCGTCTTCGGCACCGCGGTCACCGGCGTGCTCTTCGAGGCGTTCGTGGCACGGCGGGCGCGCTACCTGGTGCAGGTCCTGCTGGCCGCCGGCGGACTGACCGCCGCGTTCGCCGCCATCGTCGCCGTGGGCCGGGATTTGCCGGCCGCCGGCCACACCGCGGTGCTGGGCGCGGTGGCGGTCGACCGGCCGGTGCTGGTGCTGCAGGGCACGATACTGCTGGTCGGGATCATGGCCGTCGTCTTCATCGCCGAACGCAACGTCGGCGCCACCGAGGGACCGGGCGCCGCCACCGCCACGCCCCGGGGGCTGGATTCGTTCACCCCGCAGGCGTCCGCGGTCCCGGGCAGCGCCGCCGAACTCGACGCCGCCCGCAGCGGGTTCACCCAGACCGAGGTGTTCCCGCTGACCGTGCTGGCGGTCGGCGGCATGCTGGTGTTCCCCGCGGCCAACGACCTGGTCACCATGTTCGTGGCCCTGGAAGTGCTCTCGCTGCCGCTGTATCTGCTGTGCGGGCTGGCCCGCTATCGTCGCCTGCTATCGCAGGAAGCGGCGCTGAAATACTTTCTGCTGGGCGCGTTCTCCTCGGCGCTGTTCCTGTTCGGCGCGGCCCTGATCTATGGCGCGACGGCATCGCTGGCACTGCCTGAAATCGGCGAGCAGTTGTTCGCCCACAGCCGCGATCCGCTGGCGCTGATCGGCGCCGGGCTGTTGTTGGTGGGGCTGTTCTTCAAGGTCGGCGCCGTACCGTTTCACTCCTGGGTGCCCGACGTCTATGTCGGCGCGCCCACACCGATCACCGGATTCATGGCGGCCGCCACCAAGGTCGCCGCATTCGGGGCGATGCTGCGGATCGTCTATGTGGCACTGCCGGCCCTGCACGACCAGTGGCGTCCGCTGCTGTGGCTGATCTCGGTGCTGACCATGGTGGTCGCGACCATCGCGGCGATCACCCAGACCGAGATCAAGCGGATGCTCGCCTACTCCTCGATCGCCCACGTGGGCTTCGTGCTGACCGGCGTGCTGGCCGCGATCCCGGCCGGTGTCTCCTCGACGCTGTTCTATCTGGTGGCCTACAGTTTCTCCACGGTGGGCGCCTTCGCGGTTGTGAACCTGATCCGCGGCTCGGGCGGCGAGGAAGAGCTGGACATGTCCCGGTGGGCCGGTCTGGGGCAGCGCTATCCCGTTGTGGGACTTCTGTTCTCAATGTTCCTGCTGGCCTTCGCGGGTATTCCGTTGACCAGCGGCTTCGTCAGCAAGTTCGCGGTCTTCAAGGCCGCCGCGGAGGGCGACGCCGTCCCGCTGGTGGTGATCGGCGTGGTCACCAGCGGCGTCGCCGCCTACTTCTACGTCCGGGTGATCGTGCTGATGTTTTTCACCGACTCCCCCGCCGATCCGCCGCAACTGGTGCTGCCCAGCGTCTGGAGCAAGGCGGCGATCGCGCTGTGCGCCGCGGTCACCATCGGGCTCGGCGTGTTCCCGCAGCCGTTGCTCGACCTGGTGCACGCCGCGACGATATTCGCCCGGTAGCCGCTCGATGATGGTCATCATGGACTGATGGACGACCAATCATTCGAGCGCCTGGCCGCGATGCTGGACTACAGCATGTTCGTGGTGACGACCGAGGCCACCGGGCATCGCTCGGGCTGCCTGGTCGGGTTCGCCACCCAGACCAGCTTGCAGCCGCCGCGGTTTCTGGTCGGGATATCCAAGCGCAATCACACCTTCGGGGTGGCGGCGCGCTCGCGGCACCTGGCCGTTCATGTGCTGGAACGCCGCAGCCTTGAGCTCGCCCGGCTGTTCGGCGGCCAGACCGGCGACGACACCGACAAGTTCCAGCACTGCAGCTGGCACACCGGCCCCGCGGGTATGCCGATCCTCGATGACGCCGCGGCCTGGTTCGTCGGCAAGACGCTGAGCCGTATCGAGCTCGGCGACCATCTGGGCTACCTGTTGGAGCCCGTCGCCGGGCATGCCTCCCGCCCGGCCGGGCGGCTGCTGGCGTTCTCCGACGTCGGCGACATCGAGCCCGGCCACGACGCCTGACTTGGAGCTCAGCTCGGCCGGCGCACCGGCAGGCCGGCAGCCTGGTAGATCGCGTCGATGACGGTCATGTTCTCGATCGCGTCCGCCGGCGTGGTGCGCACCGGTGCGCCGCGCAGCACCGCGTCGGCGAACGCGTCGAGCTGAAAGGCGTAGGAGGCCCGGTGGGTGAAGCGTTCGACGCGCTTGCCGTGCTGGGAGTGCACCCGCAGCCGGTGCAGGTACTGGGGCATCAGCGGGTTGAACGCCCGTAGCTCCCCCCGATCGCCGATTACCCGAGCACTGACCTGCAGCAGGTTCGTCGACCACAGTGAGCAGCGGATCGACCCGGTGTGTCCGGCCGGGAACCGCAACTGTGCCGTCATGGCGCGATCAATCTGCGGATCGCGCAGCTTCGCCTGTGCCGAAACGACTTCCGGGGTTGCCCTGCCGAAGGTGCGGGCCATGTGCACCGCATAACAGCCGGCGTCCATCAACGCGCCGCCGGCAAGCGAGAAGTCGTAGCGGATATCGGAGAACCGCGGCAGCGGGAAGCTCAGCGCGGCGTCCACCCGCCGCAGCGTGCCCAACTCCCCCGAGGCGATGATCTCCTCGATGCGCAACGTCATCGGGTGATACCGGTAGTGGAACGCCTCCATCACCACCCGGCCGGTTGCGGCGGCCACCTCGGCGATCTCGCGGGCTTCGACGGCGTTGGCGGTGAACGGCTTCTCGCACAGCACATGTTTGCCGGCAGTCAGCGCCGCGCGGGTCCAGCGCCCGTGCAGGTTGTTGGGCAGCGGGTTGTAGACCGCGTCGATGTCCGGATCGGCGATCAGGTCGTCGTAGCCATCGTGCACCCGGCCGATGCCGTGCTTGCGCGCAAAGGCGCGGGCACGTCCGCCATCGCGGGCCGCAACCGCGCCGACCACCACCTCGGGGTTATCGGCTGCGGGTTTGAGCAGCGATATCGGGGTGATCCGCGCCGCACCGAGCACCCCGATCCGCAGTCTGGAGGGGGTCATCGGTCCGTGGTCCTTTCCAGGATGAAACCGGCCACCCGCCGGCCGGCCAGCTCCGCGCTGGTCATGTCGATCACCGCCCGCGCCTGCTCGCGCACCGGAGTCTTCGGATCCAGCACCGATAGGTAGACCTCGTGCGCGGCCAGCGAATCCACCGCGGTGTCGAGGTAGCCGTCCACGATCTCGACGTGGGTGGGCGCCGGCCCGTTCTGGAACAGCCAGCGCGGCGGGTTGTCCAGCGCGTCCCAGACGTCGGTGACCGCGGCGGCGAACTCGATGTGGTCGGTTTGGTTGGGGGCACCCGGCGCGAAGTGCGCGCCGCCGTAGATCGCCACGACCACGTCGGGACGGACGTCGGCAAGCACCGAGGCAATCTTGGCGCGTAACGCCGGCGTGTTGCGGATGTTGCTGTCGGGGAAGTCCCAGAAGTCGACGTCCGGCACGCCCACGATGGCCGCCGCTCGCCGTTGCTCGGCCTCCCGGATCGGCCCGGCCTGCTGCGGATCCATCCCGGCGATGCCGGCCTCGCCGCGGCTGGCCAGCGCGTAGCGGACGGTCTTGCCGGCGGCGGTCCACTTGACGACCGCAGCAGCGGTGCCGTACTCGGGATCGTCGGGATGCGGCACCAGCACCAGAAGCGATGCCCAGTCGGCCGGGAAGGGCTGCGGTTCGGTCGAGGCGGACATCGGGTTATGCCATCACACCGTGGGCGATGATGTCGGCGATCCGTTCCACCCAATCCCCGCCGAGATCATCGTCGGGGCGCAACAGCATGCCCAACAGGGTTGCGCCGCCGATCAATTCGACCAACCGGCCGGGATCGACATCACGCGCGTCACCGCGGCGCACCGAATCGGCCACCCATCCGCGCATCACCTCGAACAAGCCCGCGAATCGCTCGAGGATGCGGGCGGTCAGCTCGGCATTGCCGGCCATGTCGGCGATCAGGCCGGGCAAGGCGGCCCGCACCACCGGGCTGGTGAACGCATCGCGCGCACCGGCCATCATCGCCCGCAGGTCGCCGGCCACATCCCCCGGCGGCGCGGTCACCGCCGTCGGCGGCACCGAGAAGGCGGCCTCGTGCACCAGTTCGGCCTTGCTGGGCCAGCGGCGGTACAGCGCGGTCTTGGTCGTGCCGGCCCGCTCGGCGACGGCCGCCAGGCTCAAATTCGAATACCCGACCTCGACAACCAGTTCCGCGGCGGCCTTCAATATGGCAGCGTCGATACGGGGATCACGGGGCCGCCCGGCCCCGGGTCCCTTGTCAACCGATGAAGGTTCTGCTTTCATAACGCTACCTGTCGTATCGTAATTAGTGTGACGGAGGATGCAACCATGGTCGACCAACCGACTGTGGAACGAGATGTTGGCCGGATCCAGCGTTCCAGCCGTGATGTCACCACCTTGCCCACGGTAATGTCTCGCTGGCTTGCGACGCAGCTGCCCAGCGGGGCCACGCCGGAGATCACCGTGGAAAGCGGCGTCGACACCAACGGCATGTCGTCGGAGACGATCATGCTCACCGGCCGCTGGATCGCCGACGGCACCCCGGTCGAGCAGCGCTGGGTGATGCGGGTGGCCCCGGCCGGCGAAGACATCCCGGTGTTCAAGACCTACCGGTTGGACCATCAGTTCGAGGTGATGCGACGCGTCGGGGAACTCACCGACGTCCCGGTGCCCAAGGTCCGCTGGATCGAACCCACCGGAGAGGTCCTGGGCCGGCCGTTCTTCTTGATGGACCGCATCGACGGCCAGGTGCCCCCCGACGTCATGCCCTATACCTTCGGTGGCAACTGGTTCGCCGACGCCGCCGCCGAACAGCAACGGACCCTGCAGGACGCCACCATCGAGGTACTGGCCAAGCTGCACCAGATCCCGGATGCCGCAACGACGTTCGACTTTCTCGACGAGCGACGCAGCGGCGAGTCCACGCTGCAGCGGCACTTCGCCCACATCCGCGACTGGTATGAGTTCGCGGTACCCGACATCGGCCGCTCGCCCCTGCTGGACCGCACTATCGCCTGGCTGGAGGCGAACTGGCCGGCCGACGCGGCCGCCGGCGAGACGGTGCTGTGCTGGGGCGACTCCCGGATCGGCAACGTACTCTACCGCGACTTCCGCCCGGTCGCCGTGCTGGACTGGGAGATGGTGGCGCTTGGGCCGCGCGAACTGGACGTGTCCTGGGTGATCTTCGCGCACCTGGTGTTCGAGGAACTCGCCGGGCTGGCCGGATTGCCCGGCCTGCCGCAGGTGCTGCGCGAAGAGGACGTCCGGGCCGGCTACCAGCGACTCACCGGCGTCGAACTGGGCGACCTGCACTGGTTCTACGTCTACGCGGGCCTGATGTGGGCGATTGTGTTCATGCGCACCGGGGCCCGCCGAGTGCACTTCGGGGAGATGGAGAAGCCCGACAATCCCGAAGCCCTCTTCTACCACGCAGGATTGCTGAAAAAGCTGATCGGAGAACAGAACTGATGCTGGGACCTCTCGACGAATACCCGGTTCACCAACTGCCGCAACCGATCGCCTGGCCGGGCTCCTCGGACCGCAACTTCTACGACCGGTGCTACCTGAACGCCCACGACCGCTCCGGGGACATCTTCTTGATCACCGGGTGCGGCTACTACCCCAACCTCGGCGTGAAGGACGCCTTCGTGCTGGTCCGCCGCGGTGACACCCAGACCGCGGTGCACCTCTCCGACGCCATCGACTCCGACCGGCTCAACCAGCACGTCGGCAGCTATCGGGTGGAGGTTACCGACCCATTGCGTTCGCTGCGGGTGGTCATGGACGAGACCGAGGGCATCGCGCTGGACCTGCGCTGGGAGGGCCTGTTCGACGTGGTGCAGGAGCAGCGGCACATCCTGCGCACCGGTACCCGGGTGACGCTGGACGCGCAGCGCTTCGCCCAACTGGGCTCCTGGAGTGGGCAGATCGTCATCGACGGCGAACAGATCGCCGTCGACCCGTCGGTCTGGATCGGATCGCGCGACCGGTCCTGGGGTATTCGCCCGGTCGGCGAACGCGAACCGGCCGGCCGGCCCGCCGACCCGCCGTTCGACGGCATGTGGTGGCTGTACGTGCCGATCGCGTTCGACGACTTCGCGGTGGTGATGATCATCCAGGAGGAGCCCGACGGATTCCGTTCGCTCAACGACTGCACCCGGATCTGGCGCGACGGCAGGGTCGAACAGCTCGGCTGGCCGCGGGTCTCCACCCGCTACCGCTCCGGTACCCGCATCGCCACCGGGGCCACCATCGAAGCGACCCGGCCCGACGGCACCCCGGTGGTCTTCGAGGTGGAATCCAAACTGCCGGTGCCGATTCACGTCGGCGGCGGCTACGGCGGCGACAGCGACTGGCTGCACGGGGAATGGAAGGGCGAGAAGTTCACCGAGCGGCTGACCTACGACATGACCGATCCCGGCGTCCTCGGGCGCACCAGCTTCGGGATGATCGACCACGTGGGGCGGGCGGTGTGCCGCGACGGCGACGCCGCCCCGGTGGAGGGCTGGGGCCTCTACGAGCATGGTGTACTGGGCCGGCACGACCCGACCGGGTTCCCCGACTGGGTCACCATGGCGCCTTAAGCGAGGTTGGTGACGATCTCGCCGATCAGCGCCGGGGCGACCGGCGCGGCCTGGTAGACGCATACGGTGTCGGAGATGCCCTCGACCCGCTCACGGATGTGCGCGGCCACCTGCGCCGGCGTGCCGCAGGCGGCGATGGTGTGCAACACCTCGTCGTCGATCAACGCACCCATCTGCGACCAGCGGCCCTGTTTGGACAACGCGTTCAGTTCGGGCTGCAGCTCCTGCCAGCCGTGTTCGGCCAGCACCGGCGCATAGGCGGGAGTCGACGCGTAGAAGCCGAGCAGCATCCGGGTGGCGGCTTCGGCGGCCTCCCGCTCGGCGTCGGTGGCCCCGGTGGCCACGATGACTTCGGGCACCACGGCGAACTCCTCTTCGCGCCGGCCGGCGCGTTGCAGCCCGGCGCGCACGGCGGTCATCGTGACCTGGTGCAGGAATCGCTTGGTGGAGAACGGCATCACCAACAGACCATCGGCGTGCTCGGCAGCCGCCCGGGTCAGCCGGGGCCCTAATGCGCCGAGGAAGATCGGCGGGGCGCCGTGCGGGTTCGGCCCGGGACTGAACGTCGGGGTCATCAGGGTGTGGCGGTAGTAGTCGCCACGAAAATCCAAGCGGGCGCCGGTGTCCCAGGAGTCGAAGATCGCCCGTAACGCTGCGATCAGCTCGACCATGCGCTGCACCGGGTGGTCGAAGTCGGCGCCGAACCGCTTTTCGATCTGGGCGCGCACCTGGGTGCCCAACCCCAGGACGAACCGCCCACCGCTGAGCAGCTGATGGTCATTGGCCTGATGCGCCAGATGGATCGGGTTGCGCGGGAAGGCGATCGCGACGTTGGTCATCAAATCCAGCCCGCCCACGCCGGCCGCCAGCGTCAGCGGCGCGAACACGTCATGGGGGCCCTCGAACGTGAACACCCCGTGTACACCGGCGTCGCGCAGTTCGCCCGCCTGCTCGACGACGCCGGTCAGTCCGCTCAGCGCGGTGAGGACCTTCAACGCCGTCAGGAGCTGATTTCGCGATCGGCCACGAGGCCGTCAACGGATCCGGTGGCCAGCTCCACGAGGTCACGCAGCTCGCGGTTCACCGCGTCGGGGTGCTCGAGGATCGAGCAGTGTCCCCCGCTCATCTCGACGAACCGGACGAGATTGGGTGCGGCCGAGGCGATCCGATGCGATGCGACGATCGGCAGCAGCCGGTCGCGGGTGCTGCCGATGACCAGGGTCGGGACCGTCAGGCCCTCCAGACTGATGTGCGAGGGGCCGAGCGAGTCGACGAGCGCCCGCACCCAGTGACCGCGGCTGGCCGCGGGGGTCTTGGCGAAAAGCTCGCAGATCAGCGGTGCGACAGAGGCATCGGCCTCACCACCGACGGCGAGCATGTGCACGAACTGCCGTACCGCCAGGTTCGCCGGTCCCACGATCGGCACGCTGCCGAAGGTCAGCAGCACCCGGCGCGCCGCCTGTACCCGGGTCCGGTGCAGGGGTGGCGGCACCCGGAACAGGTCGACGTGCGCAAGCAGGTCACCGGTGGTGGTGTTGATCAGTGCGACCGCGTCGGCGCGCTGGGCGACCCGGTGCCGGTACCGGTCCGACCAGGCGCTGATGGCGATTCCACCCATCGAGTGCCCGGCGATCACCGCGCGCTCGCCCGGCTCCAGGGCGGCTTCCAGCACCGAGTCGAGATCGGAGGCCAGATGCGTCAGGCTGTACCCGCCGCGCTTGGGCACCTCGCTGCGCCCGTGGCCGCGGTGGTCGTAGGCGATCACCCGATACTCGCGGGTCAGGTCGGCGATCTGATGGCCCCAGACCCGGAGGGAGCAGGTGATGCCGTGCGCCAGCACGATCGGGTAACCATCGGGTGGGCCGAAGACCTCGGCGTGCAGGCGGGTTCCGTCGGCTGCCCGGACCGCCATGGTGCGGCCGGACGGCAACGCCGCCGGAAACCTGTCGACACCACTACGCCGCCGATCAGACCTTTGAGAACTCATTGCCACTCCATCGGAGATGCGGCAACGCTGCCGCACCGCGAGTCTAGCGTCGTGGTCTAGGTTTTCGGTAGGCCACTGCTCTCCACCTGACGAAGGGGGCGCCATGCGCGCGGTACAGATATCTCAGCTCGATGGACCGGGCGCCGCCCGGCTGGTCGACCTCGACGAGCCGACCGGCCACGACGGGGCCGTCGTCATCGACGTCCACGCCGCCGGGGTGGCGTTTCCCGATGTGCTGCAGTCCCGCGGTCTCTACCAGCACAAACCCGAACTGCCGTTCATACCGGGCGGGGAGGCCGCCGGGGTGGTGCGCAGCGCCCCGCCCGGCGCCCATGTCCGCGCCGGTGACCGGGTGGCGGCCCTGACCATGCTCAACGGCGCGATGGCGCAGGTGATCGCGCTGCCCGCCGCCCAGGTGTTCAAGCTGCCCGATACGGTGTCGTTCGAGGCCGGGGCCGGGCTGCTGTTCAATGACCTCACCGTGCTGTTCGCACTGACCACGCGCGGCCAGTTGACAGAGGGCGCCACGGTGCTGGTGCACGGCGCCGCCGGCGGCATCGGCACCTCGACGCTGCGGCTGGCCGGTCCGCTGGGGGCATCGCGGGTGATCGCCGTGGTCTCCACCCCCGCCAAGGCCGAGGTGGCCCGGGCCGCCGGTGCCACCGACACGGTGCCGGCCGACGGGTTCCGCGAGGCGGTCGCCGAGCTGACCGGCGGCAAGGGAGTGGATCTGGTGCTCGACCCGGTCGGCGGTGACCGGTTCACCGACTCGCTGCGTTCGCTGGCCCCCGGCGGCAAACTGCTGGTAGTGGGGTTCACCGGCGGTGAGATTCCGACGGTGAAGGTGAATCGGCTGCTGCTCAACAACATCGACGTGGTCGGGGTCGGCTGGGGCGCGTGGGTGATGTCGCATCCGGGCGAGCTGGAGCGGCAGTGGTCCACGCTGGAGCAGCTGTTGGCCTCCGGGACGGTGTCCGCGCCGCAACCGGAGGTGTTCGCCCTGGAGCAGGCCGCCGATGCGCTGGCCGCACTGGAGAACCGCACCGCGGCCGGCAAAGTCGTGCTGCGGATGCGCGACTAGGCCGCTGGGTCGTCGTGCGTGCCCGGTGCGAAGTAGTCGAACGCGGGTGGGTCGACGCCGATGACATTGGTGCGGCATGGGGCTACGTGTCGGCATCGGCAATGCGCGCCTTGAACTCCGGGCACTCGACCAGCGGGGCGTGGGTGCAGGTCACGGCATGGATGAGGCTGTCGCGCATCCGGGTGAGCCGGGCGATCTCCTCGTCGAGTTGGTGGGCCTTCTCGGCCATTCGCGCCCGCAATTCGGTGTCGCTGGGCGTGGCCCGTAGGAACCGCTCGATCTGGGCAAGGGTGAACCCGGCCGCCTTGGCGCAGCTGATCAGCGCGAGCCGGTCGAGCACCGCGGGTTCGTAGGTGCGGCGCAGGCCGTTGCGTTCGCCCGAGCTGATCAGCCCCCGCCGCTCATAGAACCTCAGCGCCGATGACGCCAAGCCGGACCGGGTGGCCACTTCGGCGATGTCCAGCATGGCCTTCTCCTTGACTTGAAGTGCGGTTCAAGTCAGAGACTAGCGAGGAACCGCCCGCAAGGAAAGGAATCCGACGTCATGCCACTCCACCCACAGGCCCAAGACCACCTCGACCGCTTGGCCGGCACCAACTTCGCCGACCTGCACACCTTCGCTCCCCAACAGGTCCGACACGCCATGGGCCTGCTGACCCAGAGCCTGGGCACCGGCGAGTCCGTCGCCAGCGTTCGGGATCGCATCATCGCGACGCAAGCCGGCGATCTGCCGGTCCGGATCTATCACCCGCAGCCCGACGAGTCACGCCCGGTCATCGTCTTCTTCCACGGCGGCGGCTTCGTGCTCGGCGACCTCGACACCCACGACGGACTGGCCCGGGCACTGGCAAACCGCACCGGCCGGGTCGTCGTCTCCGTCGACTATCCGCTGGCCCCCGAACACAAATACCCGGCAGCGATCAACGCCGGCTTCGCGGCCACGACCTGGGTGGCCGACCACGCCGTCGACTTCGGCGGCGACGGCACGAACATCGCCGTCGCCGGTGACAGTGCGGGGGGAAACCTGGCTGCCGTAGTCGCCCTGATGGCCCGCGACACCGGCGGGCCCGCTATCGCCCATCAGGTTCTGATCTACCCCGACGTGGATTTTCGGCGATCGAACGTCTCGATCCGGGAGTTCGCCGGCAAGTACGGCAACATCAGCCGGGCGACCCAGCAGTGGTTCATGGACCACTACCTCGCCGGCGAGCACCAGAAGCTCGAGGAATACGTCTCGCCGCTGCTGGCCCCCAGCCTGCACCAGCTGCCGCCGGCGTTCATCGTCACCGCCGAATTCGACGCACTGCGCGATGAGGGCGAACAGTACGGTGCGCGACTGCGCCAGGCGGGAGTTCGCGTCAGCGTCAATCGCTACGACGGCATGATCCACGAATTCATCCGCTGGCCGTTCGACGAGGCCGACCGGGCGCTCGACGACATCGCGGCCGCGCTGGCGTCGTAGCGCAGACCGGGAGCTGCGTCGACCGCTGCCGTAGACGTTGTGTCTGGCAAAATATCGCCTAGTCTGTTCACTGGACGCTATGTCCAGCGAGATCGGATGATGCGAGGAGCACGACGCGATGCCAGCTACGGCGGCTTCCCTGGACCCTCAACCGGCGGGCTACGACCCCGAGTGGATACGGGCCAAGTACGCGCTCGAACGCGACAAGCGGCTGCGACCCGACGCGGTGAGCCAGTTCATCGAGGTCACCGCGGATTTCTCGCACTATGCCGACGACCCGTGGACCGAGCGCACCGAACGCGACCCGGTGCACGACCACGTCCAGGTGGCGATCATCGGCGCCGGTCTGGGTAGCCTGCTCGCTGCCGCCCGGCTGCAGGAATCCGGCATCGACGACATCCGGATGATCGACACCGCCGGCGACTTCGGCGGCACCTGGTACTGGAACCGCTACCCCGGTGTGCAGTGCGACGTGGAGTCCTACATCTATCTGCCGCTGCTCGAAGAGCTGAACTACGTTCCCACCGAGCGCTACGCGCACGGCCCGGAGATCCGCGAGCACCTGCAGAACGTCGCCAAGCACTATCGCCTGTACGACAACGCATTGCTGGGCACCACTGTCACCGGCTTGCGCTGGGACGAGTCGGCCAACCGCTGGCAGATCAGCACCGATCGCGGCGACGCGTTCACCGCGACGGTGGTCGCCGTTTCGCCGGGGTCGCTCACCCGGCCGAAACTGCCGGGCATCCCGGGCATCAACGAGTTCCGCGGGCACACCTTCCACACCAGCCGCTGGGACTTCGGCTACACCGGCGGCGACGAATTCGGTGGGTTGACCGCGCTGGCCGACAAGCGGGTCGGCGTCATCGGCACCGGTTCGACTGGGCTGCAGTGCATTCCGCACCTCGGTGAGTGGGCCCAGCAGCTCTACGTATTCCAGCGGACCCCGAGCACCGTCTCGGTGCGCGGCAATCGCCCCACCGACCCGCAGTGGGCGGCAAGTCTGAAGCCCGGCTGGCAACGCGAGCGGATGGAGAACTTCACCCGCGTCACCTGTGGTGTGGAGATGGACCTCGATCTCACCGACGACGGCTGGACGCAGAAGGCCCTGCAACTGAGCGAATCCGCGGTGATCCGGGAGACCCGGCGCCTCGGCCGCGAGATGACGCCCACCGAGATCGCGGACTTCTTGTTCCGCGCCGACTATGAGGCGATGGAACAGCTGCGCGCACGAATCGATGAAACCGTTCGCGATCCCAAGACCGCCGAATCGCTCAAGCCGTGGTACCGGCTGAACTGCAAGCGTCCCGGCTACCACGACCAGTACCTCGACACATTCAACCGGACCAATGTCACGTTGGTCGACACCGACGGAAGCGGCGTCGAGCGGTTCACCGAGACCGCCGTCGTCGTCGACGGCGTTGAATACGAAGTCGACGCACTGGTTTTCGCAACCGGCTTCGAGGTGGGCACCGAGTTCACCCGCCGGCTCGGCTTCGAGATCATCGGCCGCGACGGCGTGCGCCTGAGTGACAAGTGGGCCAAGGGCATGCGGACGCTGCACGGCCTGCAGACCCACGGCTTCCCCAACTGCTTCTTCCTCGGCTACACCCAATCCGGGGTCTCCCCCAACTACACCCACACCGCCGAGGAACGGGCCCGCCATTTCGCCTACCTGGTCAGCACGTTCGTGCAGCGCGGCGCGAGCACCATCGAGGCCACCAAGGCCGCCGAGGAGCACTGGCTGGCCGCGATGGAGGCGGCGTCGGAGAAGCCCCGGGCCTTCTACGCCGAGTGCACGCCGAGTTACCTGAGTTCCGAGGGGGATCGGGAGAATCCGCACGGCATGCTGTCGACCAACTTCGGCGGCAAGCCCGTCGAGTTCTTCGAGATGCTCAGCGCCTGGCGCTCCACCGGCCAGCTGGAGGGTGTGATCCTCAAATGACCTCCGCCGCGCCGAAACTCACGATGCGCGACCGGCACCGCATCATGACCCGCGACCACATCATGGCCGCCGCCCTGGAGGCCTTCGCCGAACGTGGCTACGTCGCGGTGACCGTCGATGACATCGTGCGCCGAGCCGGGATCGGGCGGGCGACGTTCTACCTGCATTTCGACTCGAAGGCGGCGGTGCTGCGCGAGCTGCGCAACACCCGGATGACCGTGTGGGACCAGCAGGATGCCCCGCGCGGCGGCCGCTCGGGACGGCCGTCGATCCGAGCCTTCTTTGAGAAGGTGGTCGACTTCTACACCTCCGCACCGCAGCTCTACACCGCCCTGCACCAGGCGCGCGCGGCCGACCCCGAATTCGCCGCGGCGCACCGAGCCACCATGGAGGCCAACGTCACCGAGTGGATCGAGGCCGACGCCATGCCCGGTGCCACCGAGGCGCAGCTGCGGCTGGCCATCGCGATGATGTACACCATGGTCGACTCCTTCATGCATCTGTGGCTGGTCGACGGTTGGCCGTTAGAGCGCGAGGCCGCCATCGAGGCGATGACCGACGCCCTGCACGCCACCATGCGCTGAGACGTTCCAGGGAAGGGGCCACCCCATGACGACGAACTCGGCGCAGCAGACCAAACGTCGCGGCGTCATGCAGTCGCTCACCGGGCTGAGCGTCCGCTACGTCGAACGCCTGATGCCCGATCCGTATCTGTTCGCGGTGATCCTCACCCTCATCGTCGCCGGGCTGGTCGCCGTGCTGGTGCGCGGAGCGTCGGCTGACGGCATGGTGAGCGCCTGGTACAGCGGGGTGTGGGGGTCGGAGAACATCTTCACCTTCGCCTTCCAGATGGTGCTGATCCTGGTGACCGGCTACACGCTGGCCGAGGCGCCGGTGCTCAAGCGGGCGATCGGCCGAGTCGCGGCCATGCCGCGCAACCAGGCCCAGGCGGCGCTGCTGTGCTTTGCCGTCAGTGCGGTGCTGTCCCTGCTGAACTGGGGCCTGGGCCTGGTGGCCGGTGCGCTGGTCGCCCGACAGGTCGCACGGCGTTTCCCCGACTCGCATTTCGGCTACCTGATCGCCGCGGCATTCATGGGCTTCATCGTCTGGACACAGGGACTTTCCTCGTCGATCGCGCTGGCGAACACCGATGCCGGCAGCCCGATCAACGTGATCCACCGGATCACCGGATTCATCGTGCCGTTGCGCCACACCATTTTCCAGCCCTACAGCTGGCTGTCCGTGATCATCGTGCTGGCGGTGCTCGCGCTCGCGGTGTGGCGGATGGAGCCGTCCGAGCGCCTGGCACCGGACCCCGCGGTCTTCGAGGACGACGATCAGCCGCTCGAGCCGCAGGACGCCAAGACGTTCGCCGAATGGCTGGAGAACCTGTGGATCCTCAACGTGCTGGTGTTCGCCGCGGGCATCGCGTATTTCGTGATGAGTGGTTTCGCGCTGAACATCTCCTCGATGATCATGCTGTTCACCGTCACCAGTGCGCTGCTGCACCGCACGCCGATCCGGTTCATCCGGGCGTTCACCGGCGCTGCGAAGGTATCCGGGCCGCTGCTGTTGCAATATCCGCTCTACGGCGGCCTGGTCGGACTTCTCGCCTACCGGGGCGCCGAGGACGCCGAGCCGCTGCAGACGCTGCTGGCCCAGATGCTGGTGAACGGCGCGACGCAGTACACGCTGCCGTTCCTGACGTTCCTCGGCTCGGTGATCATCAGCCTGTTCGTGCCCTCCGGCGGTGGGCACTGGGCGGTGCAGGGGCCGGTCGCGGTCGACTCGGCGCTGGCGATCGGCCAGCACTCGCCGGCCTATCTCGGGTTGATCTCCATGGCCGTAGCCGTCGGTGAGGGCGTGGCGAACATGATCCAGCCGTTCTGGCTGCTGCCCCTGCTGGCGATCGCCAAGCTCAATGTCCGTCAGGTGATGGGTTTTACGGTCGTCGCGTTCGTGGTCGGGCTGGCGGTGATGGGCGCGATGACGTTGGTTGCGCCGTGGATGGTGTGAGTAGGGTTTCGGGCTTCGCCCGCTACCGGTTCCTGCCGCTGACCGCGCCGAACCGCCGCGCACCGTAGGCGGCGATTCCGACGGCGAACACTGCGAGTCCAGCCAGGATCGACGAGAGCGGCAAGGCGAATGCCACGATCACGCACCCGGCCAGCCCGATGATCGGGACCAGCCGTGGTGGACGGTGTTCCCCGGCCGACAGGGTCCAGGCAGCGGCGTTCGCTACCGCGTAATAGACCAGTACGGCGAACGACGAGAAACCGATCGCGCCCCGGATATCGGTCGTGGCCGCCACGATGGCCACCACGACCCCTACGACCAGCTCAGCGCGGTGGGGCACCCCGAATCGCGGATGCACCGCTGCCAGCACCGGCGGTAGATATCGGTCGCGGGCCATTGCCAGCGTCGTGCGTGACACCCCCAAGATCAGCGCCAGCAGCGACCCCGTTGCCGCGACCACCGCGCCGACTCGAACCGCCGGAGCCAACCAGGGTGCGCCGGCATCGGTCACGATCTGCGCCAACGGTGCCGACGATTCCGCAAGACGTTGCGAGCCAAGCACCTCCAATGCCGAGATTGCGACGAGCGTATAAACCACCAGCGTGATGCCCAGAGCCGTCGGGATCGCCCGGGGAATGGTGCGGGCGGGGTCACGTACCTCTTCACCCAACGTGGCGATGCGCGCGTAGCCGGCGAACGCGAAGAAAAGGAGTCCCGCCGCCTGAAGCACTCCCCCCACCGGCGCCGAGGGCACGGTGGCCACCACGAGCGGGCCTCCTCGGGCGCCGAGCGCGGTGACGATCACCGCGGCCAGCACCGCCAGCACGACAGCCACGATCACCCGGGTCAGCCATGCCGACTTCTGCACACCCACCACGTTCACTGCGGTCAACGCCACCACCGCGGCCACCGCGACGGCGTGCGGATGCGCCGGCCACGCATAGAACCCGACCGTCAACGCCATCGCCGCACACGACGCGGTCTTGCCGACTACGAAGCCCCAGCCGGCCAGGTAACCCCAGAAGGGGCCCAGGCGCTCCCGCCCATACACATACGTGCCGCCCGAGGTCGGATACACCGCCGCCAAACGTGCCGAGGAGGTGGCATTGCAGTATGCGATCACCGCCGCGATCGCCAGCCCCACCACCAGGGCCTCGCCGGCTGCCCGGGCCGCCGGAGCCAAGGCAACGAAGATTCCGGCCCCGACCATCGACCCCAGTCCGATCAGCACTGCGTCGAACACACCCAACTGGCGCCGCAAGGTCGCCGGCGTGGCCGGTTCAGCACCGGGCGTTGGCATCTCCGGCTCGTCCGGCATTGATGATCCCCACTACGCGGACACATCGACAATCGATCAGTGAATGTTCCCAGACGTGCGTCGTATCGGAAATGACAACGGCCCCCGGAGTGTTCTCCGGGGGCCGTTCTCACTAGTAGCGGGGACAGGATTCGAACCTGCGACCTCTGGGTTATGAGCCCAGCGAGCTACCGAGCTGCTCCACCCCGCGTCGGTATCTACGAGGCTACCGAACGCGGGCCAAGGCGCCAAATCGCCTCAACCGGGCGCCCAAAATGGGCGTAATCACAATTAACTAACCAAAGCGGGCGCCCAGAACCGTGCGCCCGGCCCGCCGCAGCTCCACGGCCGCCGCCGAGGTGGCCCGTCGGCACCGCATACCGCGGCCAGCAGGCACCGTATTGCTGATAACTTCGCCTTATCGTCCCAGCCATACCACGCGCTCTGCAGGCCTTTTCAGCTCCTGCCGCGCGCAAACGACCGCGGATCGAAATTAACTTTTCCCTTGCGGGGCTACGCCTGCTGTGCCATGCTGCATCCGCAGCGCCAGCTGCGCCCTGCGTCACATTCCCTCGGTGCGGCGCAGGGCCACAGCACTGGGAGAAACGACGGATGCCCGGAATCGTCAATAACATCGGCCGGCTGCTCAGCTATCGGATGAGCGTCGGTGAACTCATCGGCCTGGGCCTGATCCTCGGCACGCCCTACCTGATCATCGGCTTGCTCTGGTCCTTGACGCACACCGCTCACCTGCACGAGATGCAGGGCGTGGACCTGGTGGTGTCCTTCCTCGGGTCGATCGTGTCGTGGCCGGTGCTGCTGGTCGCAGACGTCTGCATGCAGTGACTCGATGACCGCATCGGATGCCCCGGGTCGCCTGATCCGGCTCGCAGAGCAGCAATTGGTCGGCCGGCCCGGCCTGCGGGCCGTGGTCGGCTGGCTTCTGCACTATCTGAAAAGCCACCCGATCCAGTCGTTGGGCACCGGCGGAAGCCAGGTGGTGCTGGGCGTTCGGGCGATCCAGTACCTGTTCGTCGACTTGTTCCGCGGGCGCTTTGACGTCGGTGAATTCATCGACCAGACAGCTTTCGTGGCCGGCGCCGCCTTCCTGCCGACCGTTTTCGTCACCATCCCGGTGGGGGTGACACTCTCGATCCAGTTCAGTGTGCTGGCCGGACAGGTCGGTGCTTCATCGCTTGCCGGCGCGGCCACCGGACTCGTCATCATCCGGCAAGCCGCACCATTGGTCGCCGCGATGCTGTTGGCGGTGGCCGTCGGCTCCGCGGTCTGCGCCGATCTCGGATCGCGGACCATGCGCGAAGAGATCCAGGCCATGGAGGTCATGGGGGTCTCGCCGGTGCGGCGCCTGGTGGTGCCCCGGCTGGCCGCGCTGATGACCGTCGGCGTATTGCTCACCGGCATAACGTTTTTCGTCGGCTACGTCGCCGGCTACATCTTCAACGTGTTCCTGCAAAACGGGACCGCCGGCTCGTTCATCGCCACCTTTTCGTCGTTCTCCGATGTCGGCGACATGTGGCTGGCATTCGCCAAATCCATCGTCTTCGGGATGATCGTCGCGATCGTGAGCTGCCAGAAGGGCCTCGACAGCCACGGCGGGCCGGCCGGAGTCGCCAACTCGGTGAACGCCGCGGTGGTCGAGTCCATCCTGCTGCTGATGTTCGTCAACGTACTGATGAGCCAGCTCTATGTGATCCTGTTCCCGAGGCAGGCTCTGTAATGACAGCCATTCCCAGTGCTTTTGGGCTCCCCGGTCTGCGTGCGGTCGTCGCCTTCCTCGGCGGCGCCTTCCTGGCGGTGGCCCGCGCCGGGCACCTGGTGCACTTCTTCGGACGCACGCTCGCATCCATCCCGATCATGCTCCGGCACTACCGGCGCGAGATGCTGCGGTTGCTGTCGGACATCGCCTGGGGCAACGGCTCGATCGTGGTGGGCGGGGGCACCATCGCCGTTGCGCTGGCACTGGGGGCGATCGCCGGCGCACTGGTCGCCGTCGAGGGCTACAACGTGCTGGACCTACTAGGCCTGGGGCCGGCCACCGGGCTGATCTCCTCATTCGCCACCACCCGTGAACTCGCCCCGATCATGGTGGGGATGGCGTTCATCGCCCAGGCCGGGTGCCGCTTCACCGCCCAACTCGGTGCGATGCGCATCAACGAGGAGATCGACTCGCTGGAAGCGATGGCGATCAACCCCATCCCGTTCCTGGTCACCACCCGGGCGGTCGCTTCGGTCATCGCGGTCGTTCCGCTGTTCCTGGTGGCGCTGGGCATCGCCTACCTGTCCTGCCAGTTCTCGGTCATCTTGATCTCCGGCCAATCCAATGGCTCCTACCTGCACTATTTCTCGCTGTTCGTCAACGGCCGCGACGTGCTGTACGCGACGGTCAAGGCCACCGTGTTCGTGTTCGTGTCGTCGACCATCCAGAGCTATTACGGGTTCATCGCCTCGGGCGGCCCGGCCGGCGTCGGCGTCGCCGCCGGACGCGCGATGCGCACCAGTGTCACCGCGGTGGTCGTGGTGAACATGTTCATGACCATGGCGCTGTGGGGCGTCGAGTCCGGCGCCAGGTTCGGGGGGTAAGCGATGCCGAACTCATTCGACACCGATCCGCGCGGGCCCTCCAACCTCCGCGTGTTCGTACTGGGCATCGTGTTCGTCGTCGTCGCCGTCGCCACCGCGACCCTGATGGTCGCCAAATCCCAGGGCCGGCTGGACAACCTGGTCCGGATCGACGTGCGACTGTCCAACATCGGCGACGGCCTGCCACCCCGCTCCGACGTGAAGTACCACGAACTGCTCGTCGGTTCGGTCGCCGACATCACCCCGTCCACGCACGGGCTGCCCAACGAAGTCCACGTCGTGCTCAAACCCGAACACGCGGCCCAGATCCCCAACACCGTCACCGCCCGCGTGGTGCCGGCCAACCTGTTCGCGGTCTCCGCGATCCAGTTGGTGGACAACGGCGCCGCTCCCGACCATCTGCGCTCGGGCTCGGTGGTCTTCGAAGACGAGTCGCTGCCCACCGTGCTGTTCCAGAACGTACTGAACAAGCTCCGACAGTTGATCAGCCCCCTGGGCCGCAAACCCGACGACACCACCGTCGGGGTGATCGCCGCCCTGGGCACCGCCACCCACGGGCGTGGCCAGGAGCTGACCGACACCGGCCACAACCTCAACGAAATTCTGGCGCAACTGAACTCCGTCGTCGCCGCCGACGACACCGACCCCACCACCCTGTCGGCGCTGACCGCGGCGGCCGAAGGCCTGCAGCGGGTGTCCCCTGAACTGTTCGACGCGCTGGACCGATCGATTCAGCCGATGGCCACCATCGCCGAAAAGGGACCGCAGCTGTCCAGCCTGCTGGCCGGCGGAACCGACACCGCGACCACGCTGGCAAGCGCCCTGGAGAACCAGAGCGAGCGGATGATCACCATTACCACTCAGCTGACGCCCCCGCTCGGGGTGATCGCGGATCACGCCGACGAATTCCACGGCCTCTCAACAAAGTTGCAGACCCTGGCCAACCGGGTCTACGACGTCATCTGGGATCCAGACGAAAAACTCATCAAGGTCAAGGCGGCGATCGCGCTGACGCCCAGCCGCACCTATGTCCGCGCCGACTGCCCCCGCTACGGCGAGCTGGCCGGACCGAGCTGCGCCACCGCACCCGAGGTGCCCACCGCCCCGGACCTGTTTCCCGCGCTGGAGTCTCAGGGCGTCTCCCCCACCCCGGGCATGACCGAGAACCGCCCGAACCTCACCCCGCCGCGGCACTCGATGCCCGGCGACCCCCAGGGCCCGCCGATCCCCGGGCCCTCGAGACCGCCGCCGCTGCCGACCGAAGCCCCCGCCGCCGAACCTGCGGGCGCGATCATCGGCGGCAACGTCGGACTGGTCGGCAGCCCGCTGGAAAAGCAGCAGATCAGCCGGATCACCGGCAGTGCCGACACCCCCACGCTGCTGCTGCTGGCGCCGTTGCTGCGCGGCAGCACGGTGCACCTGTCCCCGGCTGCGAAAGAAGGTGGCCGATGAGAAGTCGCCGCAAATCGGTGATCGGCATGGCCGTCTTCACCACCTTCGCCTTGACCGTCACCTGGATGGTCTACAACACCTTGCGCCGCGACATCGCCGGACCCACCTACAGCTACTCGGCGATCTTCAGCGACGCCTCGGGGATGGTGCCCGGCGACGACGTGCGCGTCGCCGGGGTGCGGGTCGGGCGGGTCGACCGGGTGAAACTGGCCGACACCGCCGCCAAAGTGGAGTTCCGTGTGCAACGCAGCCAACAGCTCTACCAGAACACGATCGCCTCGGTGACGTATCAGAGCATCATCGGGCAGCGCTATCTCGGGCTGGCCCAAGGGCCCGGCGACACCCACGACATCCTGCCCAATCATGGCCAGATACCGATCGAACGCACCAACCCGTCGCTGGACGTCTCCTACATGCTCAACGGGTTCGAGCCGCTGTTCGCCGAGCTGGACCCCGAACAGGTCGATAACATCAGTAACGCGACAGTTCTTGCCCTGCAAGGCAATAAGACATCGATGCTGATGTTGATCACCCAGGCCTCCCAGATGGCCGAGACCTTCGCCGGTCCCGACGAAGTGCTCAGCGCGCTCATCACCAACCTCGATCAGCTGATGACCGACTTGGCCGGCCAGAGCACCAACATGGAGAACATGATTCGCCAGTCGCGCGACACCATGGTCACGTTGGCGAACCACCGCCAACCGCTGGTCGACTCGGTGGGCTCGATCAACGCCACCATGGCACGGCTGTCGACCATCGTCGACAACATCGCGCCGGATCTCGAAGAGTTCATCGGGCGCCAGCCCGGGCTGCTCAACTACGGCGTCAACGACGGCCGCGAGCGGTTCGCCTACATGGCGGCGAACCTGCCGTACGTCTTGCAGGGGCTGGCCCGGATCACCCAGAGCGGCACCTACAGCGACGTCTACGCCTGCGAACTGGACTTCGGCTTGTGGCGCGGCCTGTTCCACTGGTTCCGGGCGTTCGTCGGCGCCGCCACCGCCAGCGCAGGCCTCGCCCACCAGCACTCGGCGGCGTGCCGATGAGCCTGATCCCCGCCGCCTTCAAACGCCCGCTCGAGTCCTTCAGCCGGCCCTGGCTGGGGGTGATCTCGATCGTCATCATCGCCGCGGTGCTGATGGCCACCGTGGTCTACTCCGGCCTGGGCGTCGGAAAGACCCGCTACCAAGGCGAATTCGCCCAGGCCGCCCAGATCCGCTCCGGAGCCGTGGTGACCATCGCCGGCGTCAAGGTCGGCAGCGTTGAACGCGTCAAGCTCGCCGGCGATCACGTGGTGGTCGGATTCAACGTCGAGCGCGGTATCCCGCTGGGCGTCGACACCCGCGCCGCGATCAAGTTGACCACCATCTTGGGATCGCGCTACCTCGAACTGTCACCGGCGGGCAGCGGGCAACTCGAGAACCGCACGATCGCCCTGGCGCGCACCGAGGTTCCCTACGATCTGCAGCGGACCCTCGCCGGGGCCACCCGCACCCTGGGGCCGGTGGACGCCAACCGGTTCGTCGACTCGCTGAACCTGCTCAACGCCAACCTGGGCGGGGTCGCCGACGAACTGCCCCAGGCGCTGAACAACCTGCAGGCGATGGCCGACATCATCGCCGACCGCCGCGAGCGACTGGGCACGCTGCTGACCAACACCGAAACGCTCACCACCATGCTGCGGGGTCAGCGGGCCAACCTCGGCGCGCTGGTCATGCAGGGCCGCGACGTGCTGCGTGAGATCGCCACCCGCCGCGCTGCCGTGCAACGACTGTTCGCCAGCGCCACGCTGCTGGTCGAGCGCACCCACGGGATCCTGGGCGACGAGGCGGCCGTCAACCAGATGATCGCCGACTTCGGTGAATTCATGACGATGACCGCCGACCACGACGCGTTGCTGCGCAGCTTTTTGCAATCCACCCCGGTGGCGCTGCGCAACTTCGCCAATGCCACCGGCAGCGGCAACGCCGCCGATGTCTTCTTGCCGGCCGGCATCTTCGTCGACTCCTGGATGTGCGCGCTCAGCGGACGCGCCCGGCAGTTCAACCTGGTCGAGTACTTCAAGGACTGCGAATGAGCCGCGGCCTCAAGCTCTACCTGGTCGTCGGTGCGGCCGCGCTGGTGCTGGCCGTCACCGGCGCCGCGGTCGCACCGCAGCTGATTCCCGACCTGCCGCGGGTCGCCGTGCACAAGACCCGGGTGACCGCCCAATTCCAAGACGCCGTCGGCCTTTACACCGGCAACGGGGTGTCGGTGCTGGGCATGGACGTCGGCAAGGTCACCAGCATCACTCCCAAGGGCGGCTACGTCGAGGTCAAGCTCGCCATCGACGCGCGCGTCGACATCCCCGCCGACGTCGAGGCCGTCACCGTGTCCTCCTCGGTACTCACCGACCGTCACGTCGAGCTCACCCCGGCCTACACCGGCGGGCCCAAACTGCGCAATGGCGACGTGCTGGGTCTGGACCGCACCCGCACGCCGGTGGAGTTCGAACGGACCCTGGCGATGATGCACAAGCTGGGCAGCGCGCTACGGGGCGACGAGCACAACCAAGGCCCACTGGGCGAATTCGTGGCGCTGGGATCGCAGATCACCCTCGGCAATGGACCCGACATCAAGGCGACACTGGGCCGGCTCTCCGAAGCCCTGCAAGTCGGATCGGACAAGGGCGCGCACAGCAAGAAAACCATCCAGACGATCATCACAGGCGTCGCCGAACTCAGCGAGGCAGCATCCCGAAACGACGCCGCCCTACGCGAATTCGGCTCCTACATCCACCAGCTCAGCGACATCCTGGCCGCAGAGAACCTCGGCGCCGGAAACACCGGAGCCAAGATCAACCGGCTGCTCGCCGAGACCTCGCGGCTGCTGGAAGGCAACCAGGACCGGCTGCGCGACGCCTTCACCGGTGTTCGCACGGTTGCGACCACGTTGACCGACAACGAACGCGACCTCCGCGAGATCCTCGACGTGGCGCCGCTGTTCATCGACAACTTCTACAACGTCATCGATGAGAACTCGGGCAGTCTGCGGGCGCACCTGCTGCTGGGAAAGACGTTGCTCAACAGTCAGTTCGGCAAGGAGGTCTGCAACTTGATGGGCCTGCGGCAGCTCGCGTGCGCGACCGGCACGTTGCAAGATTACGGGCCGGACTTCGGGTTGGGCAGCATGCTCGACCTGATGCAGGACGGGATCGGAGGGCAGCCATGAGACGGCCGACGGGGCTCGCTCGCGGGGCTCGCGCGGCGGTCGCGGCCGCGACGGCGCTGCTGACGGTCGGGTGCGGCCTGGATCTGGAAAGCGTGGCCCTGCCCGCACCCGGTGGTGGTGGGCCCTACTACACCATCACCGCCGTCTTCTCCGACGCCCTGAACCTGCCGGAGAAGGCCAAGGTGCGGTTATATGGGGCGCAGATCGGTGAGGTCGAATCGATTCGGGCGCAGGACTTCAACGCCTACATCACCATGCGGATCAAATCCGCCGTGCCACTGTATGCCGGCAGCACCGCCGAACTGCGCTCGGCCACCCCGCTCGGCGACATCTTCGTCCAGATCTGGCCCGACAAGGACCGGCCCGAGGACGCTCCACTGCTGCACACCGGCTCGGTGTTGCCGCTGGAATCGACCGCCAACGCTCCGACCATCGAGGAACTGATCAGCTCGATGGCGATGCTGGTCAACGGCGGCACGGTGCGCCACCTGGTGTCCATGCTCACCGGCGCGGGCAAGGCGGTCGGCGGGCGAGGCGAGAAGCTCGGCCTGCTGCTGGACCAGACCGCGACCCTGCTGTCCCGGATGAGCGCCCGCTCGCAGCAGCTGGACCTGACCCTGCGCAGATCATCGGAGTTGGCCGCGACCATGTCGGCGCGCCAGAACACCTTCGATGATTCCTTGACCCGCCTGGCGCCGGCCCTCAACGTCATCTCCGACAACACCTCCGACTTGATCGACCTGGTCGATACCGGGGCGCGAATCACCCGTCAACTGTCCCGATTCCCGTCGCTGCAAGGCGCCGATACCCGCAGTGTGAGCGCCGATCTCAACAAGCTGGCGCGGGTGTTCAACGAGATCGCCGTCGACCCCGAACTGTCGCTGATGTCGTTCAACCGGTTCCTGGGCATCTTGATGAAGACCTTGAACGGCCCCGCCGCACACGTCAAAGGAGAGATCGACAAGATCACGCTGGTGCCCTGGCCCGACAAGAACTACCCCGGCGACCCCGAATTCCACTGGACCGACGGCACCGACTGGCATCTGATGATCGGCGACCTGCGCTACGAGTGGAACATGCTGCTGTCCCGGATCTACGGAGCGCAGCGATGAGACCCTTCCTCGACCTCCTCGACCTGTTCGCCCGGCTCGGTGTATGGCTGGTGCAGGCCGGCTATCGGCGCCGTATTCTGTTGTCCGGCATCGGCTTGGCGCTGACCACGGTGGTGGCGGCGGCCTACGTGACGATCTTCGGCGTCGGGATCAACCCGGCGCAGAAGACGATCTCGGTGCGGGTGCTGCTCCCACAATCCGGCGGGCTGCTGGTCAACCAGGACGTCACCCTGCGCGGCATCCCGATCGGCCGGGTCACCGACGTGCACCTGACCCCGGCCGGAGCCGAGGCCGTCGTCGCGGTACGCGCAGATCGGCCCATTCCCCGCGACACCCGGGTGCGGGTGTCCGGGCTGTCGGTGGCCGGTGAGCAATACCTCGACTTCCGTCCCGACCACGACAACGGGCCCTACCTGGCCAACGGATCGCTGGTCGGCCAGGAGCAGACCAGCGTGCCGGTGTCGTTGCCCCAGATCATCGACGACAGTCGCGGCGCGCTGGGCCAGGTCGACGCCGAGAAGCTGACGGCGGTGTTCAGCGAGCTTCGGGTCAGCCCGCAGGGCGGCAAGAAACTGTCGGCGCTGCTGGACGGCACGGTGCTGTTGGCCTCGACGCTCGATGGGGTCCTGCCGGAGACCGTCAGCATGCTCCGCAACACCCGGATCACGTTCACCACCTTCAGCGATGTCGCACCAGGGTTGAGCGGCACCAGCACTGACCTCCAGCAGATCCTCGGCGGCGTCAACAAGATGGACGGCGGTTTCCGCACGCTTGTCGATCTCGGCAGCACCGAACTCGGCCAGGTCGACAGTTTCATCGGCGACAACCGGGAGAACGTCTACGCACTGCTGGGCAACCTGACCACCCTGTCGCAGATTTTCTACCTGCGGGTGCCGGCCCTGCAGGACCTGTGGCGCCCCGATCACGGCTCCCTGGTGGATCGGCTGGCCGGCACCGTGCACGACGGCGGCATCTGGGTGATCGCCGACATCTACCCCCGGCACCGCTGCGACTACAACCTGCCGCGAAAGCCGCCGTCGGCGGTGAATTTCCCCGCCCCGTACCGCTACACCTACTGCCCCGACGACGACCCGTCGCTACTGGTTCGCGGTGCACGCAATGCGCCACGCCCCCCGGGTGACGACACCGCCGGGCCGCCGGCGGGCCACGACCCGCTGGCGACCCTGGAACCGCCGCCGGTCTACCCGCCCTACACCTTGCCCACGCCTGACGGCGGCCCGCAGCTGCCCGCATGGATCCCCAATTGACGAGAAAGCCGAGCCACATGCGAAAAACCGCCGACCCGGACGTCTTCGACCAACTCGACGACCAACTCGAGGCGGATGCGCCCGACGCGGAGACCACCGAAAACCTACCCGTGGCGCCGGCCGTGCCGCCGGCCCGGCGCCGCCGGGCAGCGGCGGCCCTGGTGGCCACTCTGCTGATCGGCGCCCTGGCGTACTCCGGATACGCCGGATGGCGCCTGCACCAAGTCGATGCGCGCGCCGCCGCCGGGCAGGCCGCCCTGGCGGCCGCCAAGGACTACGCCGTCGTGTTGACGACCCTGGACACCGCCGACATCGACGGCAATTACGCCCGCGCCCTCGACGGTGCAACCGGCCAGTTCAAGGACGCCTACACCCTGGGGGCCAAGCAGTTACGTCAGATCCTGATCGACAACAAAGCTTCCGGCAAAGGCATCGTCCTCGACGCGGCCCTCAAATCCGCGGCCCCCAACCGGGTGGAGGTCTTGCTGTTCGTGGACCAGTCCATCACCAACGCGGTCCGCTCCGAACCCCGCCTCGACCGCAACCGCATCCAGATGACCATGGAACGCATCGACGAACGGTGGCTGGCCAGCAGGGTGGATCTGATTTGAGCAGCGAAGAGGGGCAACGGATGACGACGCGACTGCGGCGCATCGTGCGCCCGGCCGCCGTGCTCTGCGCGGTCGGGGTACTAAGCGGCACCGGATATCAGAGTTGGCTGCTCTACCAGCACCACCGGTCGGGTGTTGCCGGCCGGGAAGCGCTGGACGCCGCAGCGTCATACGCGGTGTTGCTCACGACCGCGAATCCGGCCACCGTCGACCGCCAGATCACCGAGCTGCTTGACCGCTCGACCGGCACCTTCCACGACCGCTACGCCAAGCAGAGCGCCGAGCTTCGCGCGATGCTGATCGCCAACCAGGTGACCACCAGCGGCACCGTTGTCGACTCGGCGGTGAAGTCGGCCGGCGCCGCCACCGCGACCGTGTTGCTGTTCGTCGAGCAGACGTTTACCAGCGCGGCACTGAAACCCTCGGACCCGATCGCCGAGGCGCCGCCCGACATCACCGCCATGACGATCACCCTGCGCAAGGAAGCCGGACGCTGGCTGACCAGCGACGTGATGGCAGGACAACAACAACCATGAGTACCCGCAACGCGGTCGGCCTCCTAGCCGCCGTGCTCGCCGCCGTCAGCACGGCCACCGCTCCGACCGCCGTCGGCTCCGCGCCGGGCTTCTGCGATGAGCTGCAGGCGAGCTGGGACGGGCAGCGCTGCACCACCCTGGTCGTGTCGTCGCGAAAGGCGGAGCGCTACATCGCCTTTGAGCTACCCGAGCCATTGCTCGACCAACCCGTGTCCGGCCCGGTCGTGCGCGACTTCTACCAGCGGCTGATGACCGGTTGGCGCGATTCGGGCGCCGAAGCGATACGAGACAGCAGCGCGATCGCCTATTACGACAGCTTTGCCGGCCCCGGCGCCGTGCAGTCGCTGGTCGTCCATGAGTGCCTGGAGCCCTTCGGGATGCAGGCCAACAACGCCTATCGCACCTTCGTCTTCGATCTGGCCGCCGGACGCCGCCTGGCCCTGGGCGACCTGTTCAAGCCCGGTGTCGACCCGATGCGCGTCATCGCCGCTGCGGCCGCGCCGGTGCTGCCGGCGGCGCTGGATGCGGCGGCTCCCCCGCACGCCCCGAACACCTATCCGTTCACCCTGGCCGAATTCCAGCCCGGCCCGGCCGGGACCGGCTACGCCGGCGGTTACCGGGCTTTCGCGCTGTCCCCCGAAGAACTGATCCTCTACCTGCCCGATGCTCCGATGCTTCGGGAGGATCCGCAGCCGCCGGACCGACTCGTGTGGTCTATGGACGGCGGCGCGGTGATCGCCCGGGTGCCGCTGACCGCACTGTCGGCGGCACTGCGGCCGGAATACGGTGGAACATGAGCCAGCCCACATCGATCACCCCGATGAACCACACGATAGGAGGACCTCGAAGATGATGCTTCTGGTGCGGCTCATCGATTTGGTCGTCAGCATGCTGCGAATCCTGGCCTCCCCCGAGGCCCGGCTGCTCCGCGCCGGGGTGCTGATGGTGCTGGCCTGCGGTGCGCTCTTGGGGGCGGCCGGTCTCCTCTGGGCACTCACCCAACTACCGCAGTACTTCGCCAGTCCCTAGCCGTTGTCTCGAAAGGATCGCTGAAATGTCGACCTGCCACGAACAAGACGATGCTCGGCGCCGGCATCTCACCACCGCCGAGACCCGAATCCAGATCGAGCAGTACACCCCGCGCTGGGACAACGAAAACTTCGATCTCACTGAGGCACTGGATTTTTGGTCAGCCTCCGCAGCCGCCGCGAACGTCGCCATGCAGATGTGCCACCCGGGTATCGGCTACGGGGTGGTGGAGAGCCGGGTCGAATCCGGTGCGCTGATGGAACATCCGTGGAAGCGACTGCTCACCACCGCCCAATACATGGCACTCGCGGTGCTGGGCACCGACGAGGAACGCGACGCCTACCGGGAGGCGATCAACGTGGTGCACCGGCAGGTCCGTTCCACCGCGGACAGCCCGGTCAAATACAACGCCTTCGATCGCGATCTGCAACTATGGGTAGCGGCCTGCCTGTTCGTCTTCTACGAAGACACCTATCAATTGCTGCGCGGGAAGATGACCGAAGAGCAAGCGGAGTACTTCTACCAGCATGCCCGGCCGCTCGCCACCGGTCTGCAGGTCACCGCTGAGCAGTGGCCGGCCAGCCGCGCCGAATTCGACACCTACTGGAATGCCACCTGCCAGACACTCGAAATGAGCGATCCGATCCGCGAGTACCTGATGCGACTATTCAACCTCAAGATGATCAACCCGATCCTCCGCGTGGTCTTCGCACCACTGCTGCGGTTCTTGTCGATCGGTTTTCTTCCCCCGATGTTCCGCGAGCTGCTCGACGTCGAATGGTCTGAGACCGAACAGCGCCAGTTCGAGAATCTGTTCCTGTTCGTGTCGTTCGTGAACCGTTTCATCCCCCGGTTCATCCGCACGTTCAACTACAGCGTGGTGATGGCGGTCCTGCGCTATCGCATCCGCCGAGGCAAGGCGCTGCTCTGATCATGTCGCCCGCCACCGTGGACCAGTTGGACGCCGACAGCATGCTGTGGCATGTGCTGGCCGACCGGCGCTTCCTGTTCGTGCTGCCCAGGGCGGTCTGCCTGCTGATGCTGCACCCGGGCATCGCCGCCGGCATCACCGAGCACGCGTTGATGCGCGATCGCATCTGGCTGCACAAGAAGCGCACCGTCACCCAGGCGGTCAACTACGCCTACACCGGTGTCGACTTGAGCCCGCAGATGCGGTTCTCCCACGAGCACGTCAAGGGCCTGGACAGCTTCGGCCAGAAATATCATGCGCTCAGCCCCGATACCTTCCATTTTCAGCATGCCGCTTACGTAGAGTCCCTCTTCGTCATGGTCAACACCTTCATCCGGCCGCTCGACGGGCCCGAACACGAGCAGCTCTATCAGGAATGCTGCGCCTGGTACCGCAGGTACGGCATATCGAGCCGGTCGATGCCGCCGAGCTGGCCGGAGTTCCTCGATTACTTCGAGAACTACTGCGACACAAAACTGTTCGCCGGCCCGCACTTCGAACCGTACCGTGAGCAGATTTTCGCTCCCACCGACTGGTGGATGCGTGCGGTCCCGCACCCGGCCATCCGCGCGCTGCAGCATCCCCGTGCCCGAGAACTGACCGGAATCACCGTCACAGCCGCCGACCGGCGATCGCTACGGCAGTTCGCCCGGCTGGCCCGCCTGTCCACCCTGGCACCACGGCACCACTGGAATGCCCGGGCGCGCGCGGCACTTGGCGTGAGGCGAGATTCCCCGTGATGCAAGATCTTTCTGAGGCGGCACCCCCGGTCCGGCGACGACCCAAGGACCGCAAGGAACAGATCGCCCGCGTCGCCGCCGAAGCCTTCAGTGCGCTCGGTTACCACTCGGTGCGGTTGGACGCCATCGCCGGCGAGGTCGGCATCTCCGCTCCGGCCCTCTACCGGCACTACGCCAGCAAGTACGACCTGTTCCGCGACGCCGTGCTGGCGCTGAGCCAGCAACTGGTCGCCGCTACCGATCTGGCTACCGATCCAGCGGCCGGACCTGACGTCGAGCCGGTGCTCCATCGGCGGGTGCAGGCCATTATCGATGTCGCACTACGCAATCGGGAATCCGGTGGCCTCTACCGCTGGCAGTCGCGCTACCTCCGAGAAGCCGACGAGGCCCGCCTCGTCGATCAGTTGCGGCTGATCAACCGCCGCCTGCAGGAGCCACTGGCCGAGCTGCGTCCCGCCTCGACCGTCTTGCAGCGCCGGATGCTGTCGGCCGGACTGCTCAGCGTCGCCGGCGGCATCGCCGACCATCGCGTGCGTGCACCGGCCGAGGACATCAGGGACATACTGACCGGGGCATCATCGGCGTTGCTGAACGCGGAGTTGCCCACGCCGGACGATTTTTCGCCCGGGGCGCCCGCGTGGCGCATCTTCACCCCGGACGCTGGAACCTACGAAGCACTGTTGCACGCCTCAATGATGCTGTTCCACCAGCACGGCTACGCTGAAACCAGCATGGCCCAGATCGCCAAGGCGGCCGGCGTGCGCGTCGCGGGCATTTACCGGTATTTTCCCGGCAAGGCCGACATCCTCAGCACCGCGCTACGGCGCTCCTCCGACCGGCTGTCGGCGGAATTGTCCCGGGTCAACAGCAACCGGCCGCAACCGCGAGAAGCGTTGACCCAACTGGTCGATGCTTTCGTCGCCACCTCGTTCGCCAACCCGGAGCTGGCCTCGGTCTACTACAGCGAACGGGTCAATCTCACGCCGGACGACCAGAAGGTGCTGCGCAACGTGCAGCGGTCCACCATCGACTCATGGGTCGCGTTGCTCATCGCGGTGCGCCCCGAGCTCACCGCAACCCACGCTCGTTTCCTGGCCCACGCGGCGATGGGCCTGGTCGTCGACGTCGGCCGCCTGGTGCACTACGACCGGCCCGAAACCGACGCGGCGGGATCACCGGCCACCAACCGCGCCTACCCCCAGGCGTGCGTGCGCGCGCTGATGCACGCCGTGCTCTTCGATACCTGACGACCCGCTACTTGGTGCTGTTGAACTTCGCCATCGCATCGTCCAGGCGCTGCAGCGCCGATCCGTAGCCCGCGAAGTCGCCCCGGCGCTGGGTCTCGCGCACCGCGGTGATCGCCGCCTCGATCTCTTGCAGCGCAGCGACCTTCGCCGCCGACAGCCCGGCACTGCCCGCCGGCGGAGGTGGCACCGCCGCGGCGGGCGGAGCGCTCGCCGGCGGCGGCTGCTGCTGGGCCGCGGCGCTGCCGTCGGTGGGCGCGATGTCGGTCGCCGCTGCACTGGCCCCGGGCCCGAACAGGCCGGTGAGCGCGTCGGAAACCGTTGGCCCGTAACCGATCTTGTCGTTGTACATCATCGCCACCCGGATCAACCGCGGGTACGACGACGCGGCGTCGCTGGAACCCGGCGAGGCGTAGACCGGTTCGACGTAGAGCAGCCCGCCCTGGGCCACCGGCAGGGTCAGCAGGTTGCCCCACCGGATGCGGTTCTGGTTGTCGCGCCCGATCACCCCGAGGTCCTGGCTGACCGCGGTGTCGGTAGTGATCGCGTTATTGGCCAGCTTGGGGCCGTTGACCTGACCCGGGATGGTCAGCACGGTGATCTTGCCGTAGGTGTCCGGATCCGAACTGGCGCTGATGTAGGCGGCCAGATAGTCGCGCTTGAACCGGTTCATCGCGCTGGTCAGCTGATAGGACGCCGAACCGTCCTCCTTGACAAGGTTTTTCGCGACGATGTAGTACGGCGGCTGGAAGCTGCTGGCGGTCGGGTTGGGGTCCAGCGGCACGTCCCAGAAGTCCGAGGTGGAGAAGAACGTGATCGGGTCGTTGACGTGGTACTTGGCCAGCAGCATCCGCTGCACCTTGAACAGATCCTCGGGATAGCGCAGGTGCTCGGCAAGCTCAGGTGAGATCTCCGACTTGGGTTTGACCGTCCCGGGGAACACCCGCATCCACGCCTTGAGCACCGGGTCGGCCTCATCCTGGGCGTACAGGCTCACCGTTCCGTCGTAGGCGTCGACGGTGGCCTTCACCGAGTTGCGGATGTAGGACACCCGCCGGTCGGGCAGCAACCGGTTGAACTCCACCTCTTTGGAGTCCATGGTTGCCGACGACAACGAGGTCAGCTGCGAGTACGGGTAGTTGTCCAAGGTGGTGTAGCCGTCGATGATCCACACCAGGCGCTTGTTCACGATTGCCGGATACACCGTGGAATCGGTGGTCAGCCACGGCGCCACCGCCTGCACCCGGCCGGCCGGGTCACGGTTGAACAAGATCTTGCTGTCCGAGCCGATCACGTTGGAGAACAAGAAGTTGCGTTCGGCGAATTTCGCGGCGAACACACTGCGGGCCAGCCAGTTTCCAATGTTGACCCCGCCGGCACCGGTGTAGGTGTAGTTCTTCGTCTCGACGTTCGTCTCGTAGTCGTATTCACGGTCGGGGCCGTTGCGTCCCACGATGGCGTAGTCGGCGACGGTGTCGGCGATCACGGGCCCGTAGTACACCCGCGGCTGGTCGAGGCGGGCCGGCCCCTGGGAGACCACGCTGCCGTTGGCGCCGACCACGTTCGCCAGGAACTCGGGGTAGCCGCCGTTCTGGTTGGGGTCGTTGGCGATTCCGCGCACGGTGTTGGCCGGCGAAGCGATGAACCCGTTGCCGTGGGTGTAGACGGTGTGCCGGTTGATCCAGTCGCGCTGGTTGTCGATCAGCCGATCGGGGTTGAGCTCGCGGGCGGCGACCACGTAGTCGCGCAACTCGCCGTCGCTGTCGCGATAGCGGTCGATGGTGAGCTGGTCGGGGAAGAAGTAGAAGTTCTTGCCCTGCTGGAACTGGGTGAACGCGGGGCTGACGATGGTCGGGTCCAGCAGCCGGATGTTGGAGGTGGTGGCGGCATCGGCGCCCACCTGCGCGGCCGTAGCGCGTGCGTCACCGCTGTAGTCGCGATAGGTGACCACGTCCTCGGTCAGCCCGTAGGCGTGCCTGGTCGCGGCGATCGAACGCGAGATGTACTCGCTCTCCTTCTGCGCCGCGTTGGGTTTGACGCTGAACTGCTCGACGATCAGCGGCCAGCCCGCGCCGACGACCACCGACGACAGCAGCAGCAGCACCAGGCCGATCGCCGGAATCTGCAAATCACGCAGCACGATCGCCGAGAACACCGCCACCGCACAGATCAGCGCGATCGCCAGCAGGATCATCTTGGCCGGCAGCACCGCGTTGATGTCGGTGTAGCCGGCCCCGGTGAACGGCTTGCCGGTGCGGGTGTGGCTGAGCAGCTCATAGCGGTCCAGCCAGTAGGCGGCGGCCTTGAGCAGCACCAGAGTGCCGATCAGGCTGACCACCTGGATACGCGCCGGTCGGCTCAGCGCGCCGGCACGGCCGGACAACCGGATGCCGCCGAAGATGTAGTGGGTGGTCAGGTTGGCCAGGGTGGCCAGGAAGAACGTCACCAGCAGCAGCCCGACCACCAGCCGGTAGAACGGCAGGTCGAAGGCGTAGAAGCCGAGGTCTTTGCCGAACTGCGGGTCGGCGATCCCGAAGTCACCGCCCCGCAGGAACAACTGGATGCGCACCCAATAGCTCTGAGCCACGATGCCGGCCAGCAGACCGATGCCGACCGGTATCCCGAATCCGACCAGCCGCAGCCGTGACAACACCGCGGTGCGATAGCGCGCCACCGGATCGTTGGCGCCGTTGCTGGGCACGAACACCGGCCGGGTCCGAAAGGCCATCGCCAGTGCGGCGAACACGATGCCGCCGACGATCAGGCCCACCACTACGAAGGCGACCACCCGGGTCAGCAGCGTCGTGACGAAAACCGACCGATAGCCCAGCTCCCCGAACCACAACCAGTCGACGTAGCCGTCGATCAGCCGCGGCCCGACCAGCAGCAACAGGATCACGACGAGCGCGCTGCCGATCATGATCCGGCTGCGCGGGGTCAACTTCGGCATTCTCGCGGTGGGCCGCATACCCACGTGCCACGCTCCCTAGCTCGGTGGTCCTGACCGCCCCACTGTAGCCAACCCGGCCTCAGCAAGACGGTGGCTGACCTCCGCCGGTGAGCGTGCGCAACGCATCCACCGCCTGGGCGAGGCTGTCGACCTTGATCAGCTGCAGCCCGTTGTTGTCCGATCGGGCTTCGTAGCAGTTCTCGGCGGGGACGAGAAACACCGTCGCGCCGGCCTCCTTCGCCGCGATCATCTTGTGGGTGATGCCGCCGATCGAGTCGACCTGGCCGTTGGCCTTGATGACCCCGGTGCCCGCGACGAAGTTCTCACCGGCCAGTCCGCCGGTGCTGAGTTTGTCGATGACGGCCAGGGAGAACATCAGCCCGGCCGAAGGGCCGCCGATATTGGCGAGGTTGAACTCGACGGTGAACGGCGCCCACGGCGCGTCGAGCACCGACACGCCCAAAAATCCGTTGGGACGGTCCTTGTTCTCTCCCAGCGTAATTCGGGCAGTGCCGGGGGCGGCGTTCTTACGCCGGTAGTCGATGGCCACCGTCTCGCCGGGCTTGGTGCCGGCCAGCTTCGCGGTGAACCGTTCGACGGTGTACACCGGTTCGCCGTTGACGGCGTCCACGGCGTCACCGGGCTGCAGCTTGCCCGCCGAGGGCCCGGGATCGTGGACGTCGGCAAGGGTGACCGCGCTCGGGTAGCGCAGGTAGCCCAGGGCGGCGTATTCGGCGCTCTGCTCGGACGCCCGGAACTCGGCGTCGTTGTCCTCGTCGACTTCCTCCCGTGACTTTCCCGGCGGATAGACCAGGTCACGGGGCATGAGCTGCTCGCGTCCGGACAGCCACAGGGCCAGCGCCTCGCCGAGGGTCAGCCCGTCGCGCTGGGACACCGTGGTCATGTTGAGGTGACCGGTCGTCGGATGCGTCGTGGTGCCCTGAATGTCGACCACCTGCTTGCCCTCGACCATCCCCAGGGTGTCGAAGGTAGGGCCCGGCCCCAGCGACACGAAGGGCACGGTCACCGCCGCCAGCAGTACGCCGAACACGACCACCGGCAGCAGTGCCGCCAACAGCGTGAGAATCCGCCTGTTCACCCCGGGAATGGTAAACGGCCGGATGCCGGTGGGTACGGTTGTGTCTATGGCTGATCTGCCCTTCGGTTTCTCTTCGGGGGACGACCCCGACCGCGAGCGACCCGGGGGGCGCGAACCTGGTTCGGGTTCCGGGCCGAGCGATCCGTTCGGAATGGGCGCCGGTTTCAACATCTCCGACCTGGGCCAGCTCTTCACCCAGCTCGGCCAGATGTTCAGCAGCGCCGGCACGGTGGGCGGCGGCCGGCCGGCCGGGCCGGTGAATTACGACCTGGCCCGACAGGTCGCGGCCCGCTCGATCGGTTCGGTCGCGCCGGTCACGGGGTCGACCGCCACCGCCATCGGCGACGCGGTGCACCTGGCCGAGACGTGGCTCAACGGGGTGACTTCCTTGCCGGCCGGCACCACCGGCTCAGCCGCGTGGACCCCGGTGGACTGGGTGGAGCACACCATGGCCACCTGGCAGCGACTGTGCGACCCGATGGCCGAGCAGGTGTCGTCGGTGTGGGCCTCGGCGCTGCCGGAGGAGGCCAAGAGCATGGCGGGCCCACTGCTGTCGATGATGTCGCAGATGGGCGGGCTGGCGTTCGGATCGCAGCTGGGCCAGGCGCTGGGCCGGTTGTCCGGAGAGGTACTGACCTCGACCGACATCGGATTACCGCTGGGGCCCAAAGGAATTGCCGCCCTGCTGCCCGCGGCGATCGAGGAACTGGCCGACGGCCTGGAGCAGCCGCGCAGTGAGATCGTCACCTTCTTGGCGGCCCGCGAGGCCGCCCACCACCGGTTGTTCTCCCATGTCCCATGGCTGGCCAACCAGCTGCTCAGCGCGGTGGAGGCCTACGCGCGCGGCATGCAGATCGACATCCGGGGCATCGAGGAGCTGGCCCAAGGCTTCGATCCGTCCGCGATGATGGCCGACCCCTCGGCGATGGAGGAGTTGCTCAATCAGGGGGTGTTCGAACCCAAGTCGACGCCGGAGCAGCTGGCCGCCCTCGAGCGGCTGGAGACCCTGCTGGCACTGATCGAGGGCTGGGTGCGCACGGTGGTGACAGCGGCGCTGGGTGACCGGATCCCGGGCACCGCCGCGCTGTCGGAGACGCTGCGTCGCCGCCGCGCCACCGGCGGTCCGGCCGAGCAGACCTTCGCCACCCTGGTCGGCCTGGAACTGCGCCCGCGCAAGCTCAGCGAAGCCGCGGTGCTGTGGGAGCGGCTGACCGCGGCCGTCGGAGTCGACGCCCGCGACCGGGTGTGGCAGCACCCGGACCTGTTGCCCGAGGCCGCCGACCTCGATGACCCGGCCGCGTTCATCGACCGGATGCTGGGCGGGGACACCAGCGGCATCGATGCGGCGATCGCCGAATTCCAGCGCGGCAGCGAGGACGGCGACGACAGCGGCGAGGAATGACGGGGCGGGTTCGGGGAGTCAGGCGGCGGTGTGACCGCCGTTGTCAAGCTTCTCTGCGATCCAGACTTTGATGAGTGATTGGCGGGTGACTCCGAGCCGGGTTGCTTCGCGGTCGAGTTCGGCGATCATCCAGACCGGGAAGTCCACGTTGACCCGCCGGTGTTCCTCCCCGGGGCGCCGCGCCCGCGCGGTATCGAGGGCAGCCGACATGTCCTCGCCACTGTCGAACTGTTTGTCGAACTCATTAGCTTTCATAGATCGCTGCCTCTCCTTCCCGTGAGCGGCGTACAGATGCGAACACGATCGTGCCGATAGGTCACTACCGCTGACCAGCAGCGACCATCGATCTGACCGATCACCAACCACCTCGACTCATCAGTTGTGCGCGCCGGAACTTCAATGCGGCGCGGATCCGCCCAAATCGACTGGGCCGCATGGAAATCGATGCCATGTTTGGCCTAGTTTGCCGCGCTCTTGACCGGATCGAACTCGAAGTCGAGCATGTATAGAAATCATACCATAACAGCGCGAAAGTAGGCCGGTCTGCGTCGGGCTGCCCCCGACCCCTGGCAGTAAGGCCAGCTCGACGCTCCACCCTTCTCCCTGTGGATAACCGGAGCCAGCCGCACCGACGGCGTGACAGGGTCGGGTGCGTGAGCAGGGTTGATTGCGAGACACGCGCCTACGCGCTGGACCCGGCGCGGCCGGTATTGCTGCGTCCGGACGGGGCGGTACAGGTCGGCTGGGATCCGCGGCGGGCCGTCCTGGTACAGCCGCCACCTGGCCTGACCGCTACCGGCCTGGCCGCCGTGCTGCGCTGCATGCAGACCCCCACCACCGCTGCCGAGCTGCGGATCGAGGCCGCCCGGCACGGCCCGGTGGACAGTGCCGAGCTCGACAGCCTGCTGGGCGCGCTGCTCGACGCGCGGGTCGCCGTCATCCGCGGCCCGCGCCGGCCGCACCGGGCGGTGTCGCTGCGGGTGCACGGCCGCGGGCCACTGTCGGATCTGCTGGTCGAGTCGCTGCGCTGCTCGGGCGCCGTCATCCGGCGCAGCAGCCACCCGCACGCCGAGGTGAGCACCGCCGGCACGGATCTTGTGGTGCTGACCGACTATCTGGTCACCGACCCGCGGCTGGTACGCGAGTTGCACGCCGAGCGGGTGCCGCACTTGCCGGTGCGGGTGCGCGACGGCACCGGGGTGGTCGGCCCGCTCGTTCTTCCCGGCAAGACCAGCTGCCTGGGATGTGCCGATCTGCACCGGCGCGATCGCGACGCCTCCTGGCCGGCGGTGGCCGCCCAGCTGCGCGACACCGTCGCCCACACCGACCGCGCGACGGTGCTGGCGACGGTGGCCCTGGCGCTGAGCCAGGTCGAGCAGGTGATCGCGGCGGTGCGCGGGACGGCCACCGATCGGGGCCTGGCTCCCCCACCGACGCTCAACGCCACCCTCGAACTGGATCTGGCCACCGGGTCGATCCTGACGCGGCGCTGGGAGCGCCACCCGCTGTGCGACTGCTGACCCGCGCCGTGTACCGGCGATTTCGCACGCGGTGACCAGCGCCACAACGACATCGTGGATGATGGACAGGTGTCAGAGATCAAGCGCGGGAGTGCGGCGCGCAATGCGAAGCTGGCCAGTCTGCCCGTCGGTTTCGCCGGCCGGGCCGCTCTCGGTCTCGGGAAGCGGCTGACCGGTAAGTCGAAGGACGAGGTCACCGCCGAGCTCATGGAGAAGGCGGCCAACCAGTTGTTCACCGTCCTGGGTGAACTCAAGGGCGGCGCGATGAAGGTCGGCCAGGCACTGTCGGTGATGGAGGCGGCCATCCCCGAGGAGTTCGGCGAGCCCTACCGGGAGGCGCTGACCAAGCTGCAGAAGGACGCCCCGCCGCTGCCGGCTGACAAGGTGCACCGGGTGCTCGACGCCCAGCTGGGCACCAAGTGGCGGGAACGGTTCTCCTCGTTCGATGACAAACCCATCGCCTCGGCGAGCATCGGCCAGGTGCACAAGGCGGTGTGGGGCGACGGCCGCCAGGTGGCGGTCAAGATCCAGTACCCCGGTGCCGACCAGGCACTGCGCGCCGATTTGAAGACCATTCGGCGGTTGACCGGCGTCTTCAAGCAGCTGGCGCCCGGCGTCGACGTCCAAGGTGTCGTCGATGAGCTGATCGAGCGCACCGAGATGGAGCTGGACTACCGGCTGGAGGCCGACAACCAGCGCATCTTCGCCAAGGCCTATGCGGGCCACCCGCACTTTCTCATCCCGAACGTGGTGGCCAGCGCGCCCAAGGCGGTGATCCAGGAGTGGATCGACGGCGTCGGCATGGCCGAGATCATCCGCAACGGCACCGTCGAGCAACGCGACCTGATGGGCACCCGGCTGGCCGAGTTCACCTGGGACGCCGCGCGGCGGCTGGAGCTCATCCACGGCGACGCCCACCCGGGCAACTTCATGCTGCTCCCCGACGGCCGGATGGGTGTCATCGACTTCGGGGCGGTGGCGCCGATGCCCGGCGGCTTTCCCCCGGAGCTGGGCGCCGCGGTGCGCTACGCCCGGGACAAGGACTACGACCGGGTCATCGCGACGATGCGCAAGGGCGGCTTCATCCAGAAGGGCCGGGAGGTCTCGGTACGCGAGATCGACGAGATGCTGCGCCAGTACGTCGAGCCCGTGGAGGTCGAGGTCTTCCACTACAGCCGCAAATGGCTGATGCGCATGGCCGGCAAGCAGCTGGAACGCCCCGTCGAGCAACTCAAGACGGCCCGTCAGCTGGATCTGCCGCCGAAGCTGGCGATGCCGATGCGGGTGCTCGCCTCGACCACGGCGATCATGTGCCAGCTCGACGCGCACGTGCCGATCAAGCGGCTCTCCGAGGAACTGGTACCCGGCTTCACCGATCCCGACGCCGTAGCGGTCGGAGGACCCTAGGCACTCAAGCGGCCACCGGGTCCTTGCGCGGGCGCCCGCGCGGGCGTTTGCGACCGATGACGGTGCCGCGGTCGAGGATCTCCCCGCCCCACACCCCCCAGGGTTCGGCGCGCTGCAGTGCCAGCGCCAGGCACTGCCGGCGGATCGGGCAGCCGGCGCAGA
>NZ_LZIN01000039.1 GCF_001667375.1 Mycolicibacter sinensis
CAGCCGGTTGATCACCGACTACGGCGCCGAGCACCAGTGTGAGTTCTGGGCGACTATTCGTTACATGCCCCCGCCGAACGTGAAGCCACCTTCACGCTCGGCGGACATAACGGCTGGGGGGCGGTCGCCGGCGCCGGGATCTTCCTGGGCTTCGCGGCCACCTTCTATACCCTGCTGGTGGCCTACACCGCGTTCACCGTGGTGCTGATGGCGCTGGCCCTAGCAGTTACCCGGCGCAGCCTGAATCCGCTGGTCCGGCTCACCGTGGCCGGAGTGATCGCCGCGGCCATCGCCGCGATCACCTGGACGCCGTACCTGCTGCGCGCCGCGAGCAACCCGACCAGCGACACCGGCAGCGCCCGGCACTACCTGCCCGGCGACGGCGCCGAACTGAGCTTCCCGATGCTGCAGTTCACCCTGCTCGGCGCGCTGTGCCTGCTGGGCACCGGATGGCTGGTGGTGCGGGCCCGAACCTCCACCCGCGCCGCCGCGCTGGCGATCGGCGTGCTCGGCGTCTACGCGTGGTCGCTGCTGTCGATGTTGTCCACGCTGGCCCGCACCACACTGCTGAGCTTCCGGCTGCAGCCGACGCTGACGGTGCTGCTGGCCACCGCCGGGGTGTTCGGCTTCGTCGAGGCGGCCCGCGCCTTGGGCGGGGCCGCGACCGGCTGGCACCGGGTGGTGTATCCGGCGGCGACGGCGGTCGGGCTGGCCGGGGCGATCGCGTTCAGCCAGGACATCCCCGAGGTGCTGCGGCCCGACATCACCGTCGCCTACACCGACACCGACGGCCACGGCGAACGCGGCGACCGGCGCCCGCCCGGCGCGGCCAAGTACTACGACGCCGTCGACGCCGCCATCACCAAGACCACCGGCAAGCCCCGGAATGAGACCGTGGTGCTCACCGCCGACTACAGCTTCCTGTCCTTCTACCCCTACTGGGGGTTCCAGGGCCTGACCTCGCACTACGCCAACCCGCTGGCGCAGTTCTCCGCCCGCGCCGCCGCCATCGAGGCCTGGTCCAAGCTGGAGACCGCCGAGCAGTTCACCCGCGCGCTCGACGACCTGCCGTGGCCGGCGCCGACGGTGTTTCTGATGCGTCCCGGTTCCGGGGACACCTACGCGCTGCGGCTGGCCAAAGACGTCTACCCCAACCACCCCAACGTGCGCCGCTACACCGTCGACCTGGACGCCGCGCTGTTCGACGGACCGGCGTTCAGCGTGGAGAAGATCGGCCCGTTCGTGCTGGCGGTGCGGCGCTGATCCGCTCGGCCACCTCGGCGGCCACCGCCAGCGTGTGTCGGTCGGTCGCGGCCGCATAGCTGTCGGTCGCGGGGTGGTAGACGGCGCCGGCGATCGACCCGTGATCGGCGGACAGCTCGGCCAGCTCCACCGGCCACTGGTGCTGGGCCAGGGCGTGGGCGAACTCGCGGCTCGCGGTCACCGGAACGACGTCGTCGAAGGTGCCGTGCAGCAAGGTGATCGGGCAGCGCCGCTCGCCCGGCAGCGCGGCGGCCGGGACCTCGCCGCTGATCGGGTCGGCAACCATGAACGCGCCGGCCAAGCACACCACGTGCGAGAAGCCGACGTCGTATCGGCTCGCGTGGATCGCCAGCCCCGCCGCTGCGAGGCCGCCCATCGACCAGCCCACCAGGATCAGCCCGTCGGGATCGTCAGCCCGGTCGCGGGCGAACCGCACCGATCCCAGCAGGTCGGCGCGCCCGCCGTCGTCGTGGTGGGAATTCCAGTCGGCGGCCACCACCTGCAGGCCGTGCGCGGCCACCCGTTCGGCCAGCGGCCGGACCGCTGCGCGGGCGTCGGGCTGTTTGCCGTGCCACAGCAGGGCGGTCCGCGGCGAACCCGCACCGAACACATCGGCCAGCCGGCCGGGGGCGTACTCGAGCGTCTCCACGGTGCAAGTCTGCCCGGCCGACACGCCAAACGCCGCCGCCGAGGTCACCGATAGCATCTAGGTCCGTGACCGATACGCGCGCCGACTTCCGGATCGCTCGGGCCGTCGCCGTCGTCGCCGGCGTACTGGGCACCTTGCTGGCGATCCTCACTCCGCTGTTGCCGGTCAAGCAGACCACCGCCGAGCTGAACTGGCCGCAGAACGGCGCGTTGACCAGCGTGCAGGCCCCGCTGATCGGCTACGTGGCCACCGATCTGGACATCGCCGTGCCCTGCCAGGCCGCGGCCGGGCTCACCAAGACCAAGACCGTGCTGCTGTCCACGGTGCCCAAGCAGGCGCCCAAGGCCGTCGACCGCGGGCTGCTCATCGAACGCGTCAACGACGACCTGGTCCTGGTGGTGCGCAACGTGCCGGTGGTGGTGGCGCCGCTGTCGCAGGTGCTCGGACCGGACTGCCGGCAGCTGACGTTCACCGCGCACGCCGACCGCGTCACCGCCGAATTCGTCGGCCTCAAATACGGGCCCAACGCCGAGCACCCCGGCTCACCGCTGACCGGCACCCGCAGCGGCTATGACTTCCGGCCGCAGATCGTCGGCGTCTACACCGACCTGGACGGGCCGGCGCCGGACGGGCTGGCCTTCTCCGCCACCGTCGACACCCGCTTCTCCAGCGCCCCGACCCCGCTGAAGCTGGCCGCGATGATCCTCGGGGTGGCGCTGACGGTGGTCGCGCTGATCGCCCTGCACATCCTGGACACCGCCGACGGCCACCGGCACCGCCGTTTCCTGCCCGCGCGCTGGTGGTCGATGTCGCCGCTGGACGCGCTGGTGGCGCTGGTGCTGGTGTGGTGGCATTTCGTGGGCGCCAACACCTCCGACGACGGCTACATCCTGACCATGGCGCGGGTGTCGGAGAACGCCGGCTACATGGCCAACTTCTACCGCTGGTTCGGCACCCCGGAGGCGCCGTTCGGCTGGTACTACGACCTGCTGGCGCTGTGGTCGCACGTCTCCACCACCAGCATCTGGATGCGGCTACCCACCCTGGGCATGGCGCTGGCCTGCTGGTGGCTGATCAGCCGCGAAGTGCTGCCCCGGCTGGGGCATGCCGTCAAGCACAGCACCGCGGCGGCATGGACCGCGGCCGGCATGTTCCTGGCGTTCTGGCTGCCACTGAACAACGGGCTGCGCCCGGAACCCATCATCGCGCTGGGCATCCTGGCGACCTGGTGCTCGGTGGAACGGGCGGTGGCCACCAGCCGGCTGTTGCCGCTGGCGATCGCCTGCATCATCGGCGCGATGACGTTGTTCTCCGGGCCGACGGGCATCGCCTCCATCGGGGCGCTGCTGGTGGCGATCGGGCCGCTGCGCACCATCTTGCACCGGCGCTCGGCGCAGTTCGGGTTGCTGCCACTGCTGGCGCCGATCGCCGCCGCGGTCAGCATCACCGCGATCGTGATCTTCCGCGACCAAACCCTGGCCGGCGAGATCGAGGCCAGCACGCTCAAGTCCGCGGTCGGGCCCAGCCTGGCCTGGTTCGAGGAGCACGTCCGCTACGAGCGGCTGTTCCTGGCCACCCCGGACGGTTCGGTGGCGCGGCGGTTCCCGGTGCTGGCGCTCGGTGTCGCGCTGGTGATGAGCGTGGCAATGGCGTTGCGCAAGGGCCGGATTCCCGGCACCGCGGCCGGGCCGAGCCGGCGCATCATCGGGATCACCATCATCTCGTTCATCGCGATGATGTTCACCCCCACCAAGTGGACGCATCACTTCGGGGTGTTCGCCGGGCTGGCCGGATCCCTGGGTGCGCTGGCCGCCGTCGCGGTCGGCGCCGCGGCGATGCGCTCCCGGCGCAACCGAACGCTGTTCACCGCGCTGGTGCTGTTCATCACCGCACTGTCGCTCGCCAGCGTCAACGGCTGGTGGTACGTCTCGAACTTCGGGGTGCCGTGGTCCAATGCCTTCCCCAAGTGGCACCTGGCGTTCGCCACGATGGGGGTGGGGCTGACGGTGCTGGCGCTGCTGGTGGCGGCCTGGTTCCACTTCTTCAACGGCGAAGACCGCCCGCCGCGCTTCACGGCGCTGTCCGGCTACCCCTTGGCGATCGCCTGCTGGGTGCTGATCGTCTTCCAGGTGGTGTCGCTGACGGTGGCGATGCTCGGTCAGTACCCGGCGTGGACGGTGGGCCGCTCCAACCTGGCCGCGTTAACCGGCAAGACCTGCGGGCTGGCCGACGACGTGCTGGTCGAGCAGGACCCCAACGCCGGGATGCTGGCGCCGGTCTCGATGCCGACCGCCGACGCGCTGGGCGCCACGTTCTCGACGGGCTTCACCCCCAACGGGATTCCCACCGACGTCTCCGCCGACCAGCTGATCGGCCCGCCCGGGTTGGGCAGGCTGGCCGACGACGACGCCCAGACCGGCGGTGAGGCCGGTAGCGAGTCCGGCGGTGAGGCCGGCACCGAGGGCGGCACCACGGCCCGCGAGGGCATCAACGGCTCCCGGGCCCGGCTGCCCTACAAGCTCGACCCGGCCCGGGTGCCGGTGCTGGGCAGTTGGCGCCCCGGTGTCCAGGTGCCCGCACAGCTGCGCTCGGCGTGGTACCGGCTGCCCGCCGACCGGGCCAGCGCCGGGCCGTTGCTGGTGGTGGCGGCCGCGGGCCGCTTCGACCGCGGCGAGGTCACCGCGCAGTGGGCCACCGACGCCGGCGCCGCGGCCGACAAGCCCGGCGGCAGCATCGACTTCGGTGACATCGGGGCGGTGCCGGCATGGCGCAACCTGCGCGCGCCGATGTCGGCGGTCCCGGCCGACGCCACCGTGGTGCGCCTGGTGGTGCGCGACAACGACCTGGCGCCGCAGCACTGGATCGCGGTGACGCCGCCGCGCGTCCCGCAGTTGAGCAGCCTGCAGGAGGTGGTCGGGTCGTCGGATCCGGTGCTGCTGGACTGGCTGGTCGGTTTGGCGTTCCCGTGTCAGCGCCCGTTCGGCCACCAGAACGGGGTGACCGAGGTGCCCAAGTGGCGGATCCTGCCGGACCGGTTCGGCGCCGAGGCGAACTCGCCGGTGATGGACAACAACGGCGGCGGCCCGCTGGGCATCACCGAGTTGCTGGTGCGCGCGACGACGGTGCCCAGCTATCTGGCCGACGACTGGTTCCGCGACTGGGGTGCCCTGCAGCAGCTGACGCCGTATTACAAGGCGACGCCGGCTGAGCTGGATCTGGGCACCGCGGTCCGGTCCGGGCTGTGGAGCCCCGCGCCGCTGCGGCACTGATTTCCCGCCGCCGGTTTCCGCACCGCGGCGGCTCCGGACCATATGGATGCCCGCCTTTGAGCAACAACCACATATCTCCCCGCCGCGGCAGGCAGCGGGCCGGGGTTCCCACCGGGACGGGCCGGACGGGGTCCCGACGTCACCCATCCCGTCGCATAGCATCGAGGCTCGTGTCCTCCCCCCACGACCGGCCCAATTATCGGCTAGCCCGGCTGATCGCGGTGGTCGCCGGAATCACCGGCGTATTGCTGTGCGGCATCACCCCGCTGCTCCCGGTCAAGCAGACCACCGCCACCATCGCCTGGCCGCAGGGCACAAACGCCGACGGCCATATCACCGACGTCACCGCCCCGCTGGTCTCCGGCGCCCCCAAAGGCCTGGACATCACCATCCCCTGCGAGGCGATGTCCGCCCTGCCGGAAAAGGGTGGCCTGGTGCTGTCGACCGTGCCGGCCGGCGGCGTCGACGCCACCGCACACGGCCTGTTCGTGCGGGCCAACAAGACCGCCGTGTTCGCCGCCTACCGCGACCAGGTGGCCGCGGCCGCCCCCCGGGACAAGCTCGCCGACTGCAGCCACCTGCGCCTGTGGGCCAACGCCGGTGAGGTCGGCGCGGAGTTCGTCGGCATCCCGGGCGCGGCCGGCAGCCTGCCTCCGGAGAACAAGCCGCAGATCGGCGGTATCTTCACCGAACTGAAGATCGCCCCGCAGCCCGGCTTGAGCGCGCACATCACCGTCGACACCCGGTTCATCACCAACCCCACCACGCTCAAGGCCGCGGTGATGGCGCTCGGGATCATCGCGGTGCTGGCATCGATTGCAGCCCTGGCGGTACTGGATCGCCGCCAGACCCACCGCACCCCGCGCAGCTGGCGACGCCGGCTCAAGGCCAACCCGATCACTTGGCTGGCCGACGTCGGCGTGCTGGGCATCCTGGCGCTGTGGCACGTCATCGGCGCGATCTCCAGCGACGACGGCTACAACCTGACGATGGCGCGCAACGTCGCGCACGCGGGATACGTCGCCAACTACTACCGGTTCTTCGGCGCCAGCGAGGCCCCGTTCGACTGGTATCCCGCCCTGCTGGGCCAGTTGAGCACGGTCAGCACCGCCGGAGTGTGGATGCGCCTGCCGGCCACCGCCGCCGCCATGGCCTGCTGGCTGATCATCAGCCGGATGATCCTGCCCCGGCTGGGCCGGCTGTCGAGCAACCGGATCGCGGTGTTCACCGCCGCGATGATGTTCGCCGCGGCGTGGCTGCCGTTCAACAACGGCCTGCGCCCGGAGCCGCTGATCGCGCTGGGCACCCTGATGGTCTGGGTACTGGTGGAGCGCACCATCGCCACCCGCCGGCTGGTGCCGACGGCGTGGGCGATCGTGGTGGCCGTCTTCACCGTCACGCTGGCCCCGCACGGGCTGATCGCGCTGGCTCCGCTGCTGACCGGCTCCCGCAAGATCGAAGCCGTCATCCGAACCCGGCGCCTTACCGACGGGCTCCTAGCCCCGCTGGCGGTGCTGGCCGCGGCCGCCTCGACCATCGCCGTGGTGGCCTGCCGGTCGCAGACCCTGGCCGCGGTCGCCGAATCGGCCCGGATCAAATACGTCGTCGGCCCCACCATCGCCTGGTACCAGGAATTCCTGCGCTACTACTTCCTGACCGTCGAGGAGAACGTCGACGCCTCGCTGACCCGCCGGTTCGCGGTGCTGGTGCTGCTGTTCTGCATGTTCGCCATGCTGGTGGTGCTGTTGCGGCGCGGGCGGATCACCGGGGTGGCCGGCGGCCCGGCCTGGCGGCTGATCGGCTCGACCGCGGTGGGTCTGCTGCTGCTGACGTTCACCCCGACCAAGTGGGCGGTGCAGTTCGGCGGGTTCGCCGGGCTGGCCGGGGCGCTGGCCGCGCTCACCGCGTTCACCTTCGCCAGGGTCGGCCTGCACAGCCGACGCAACATGACCCTGTACGTCACCGCGCTGCTGTTCCTGGTGGCCGTGGCGACCTCGGGGGTCAACGGCTGGTTCTACGTCGGCGGCTACGGCGTGCCGTGGTTCGACATCCCGCCGGTGATCGCGAGCCGTCCGGTGACGTCGATGTTCCTGGCGGCCTCGATCGCCACCGGGCTGCTGGCCGGCTGGCAGCACTTCCGGCTGGACTACGCCGGCCACACCGAGGTCACGCCGAACCGCCGCAACCGGATCCTGGCCTCAACACCGCTGCTGGTGGTCGCGAGCCTGATGGTGCTGCTGATGGTCGGTTCGATGGCCAAGGCGGCAGCGGGCCGCTACCCGGCCTACACCACTGCCCGGGCCAATGCCGACGCTCTCATGTCCGGCCTGTCCTCCTGCGGCATGGCCGACGACGTGCTGACCGAGCCCGACACCAACGCCGGTCTGCTGCAACCGATCCCGGGCCAGAAGTACGGCGAGCTCGGCCCGCTCGGCGGCGCGGACCCGTACGGCTTCGACCCCAACGCCGTCGACGACGACCTCACCTCGCTGGCGGTGATCGCCAAGCCGGGCGTGCCCAACGCCGACGCCTCACCCAACAAACCCAGCGCCAACCAGAGCGACGCCGCGGGCACCGCCGGCGGCAAGCTGCCCGACGACGCCCCCGATGGGGTGAACGGCTCCCGGGTGGCACTGCCGTTCGGCCTGGACCCGGCCGTCACCCCGGTGCTCGGCTCCTACAAGGAACAGGTCGCCGCGCACGCCACCTCGGTCTGGTACCGGCTGCCCGAGCCGGCGAAGGAACGGGCGCCCATTGTCGTCGTCAGCGCCGCCGGCGCCATCTGGTCGCACGGCGAGGACGGCAAGCTCGACTACGGCCAGCCGCTCAAGCTGGAGTGGGGCGCCAGCGCCCCGGACGGCACCGTGAAGGGCCTCGGCGAGGTGGAGCCGATCGACATCGGGCCGCAGAACTCCTGGCGCAACCTGCGTTTCCCGCTGGCCTGGGCGCCGCCGGGCACCGACACCGTGCGGATCGTCGCCAATGACCCGAACCTGTCCACCGAACAGTGGATCGCGTTCACCCCGCCGCGGGTGCCGGTGGTGCAGACCATCACCGAGCTGATGGGATCGCAGACCCCGGTGCTGATGGACATCGCGGTGGCGGCGAACTTCCCCTGCCAGCGGCCGTTCGCCCAACACCTGGGCGTCGCCGAGCTCCCCGAGTACCGGATCATGCCCGATCACAAGCAGACCGCGGCGTCGTCGAACCTGTGGCAGTCCGCCGAGGACGGCGGGCCGTTCATGATCACCCAGGCGATGCTGTGGACGACCACCGTGCCGACTTACCTGCGCGACGACTGGTATCGCGACTGGGGTGCGGTGGAGGCCTACCACCGGCTGGTCCCGGCCAAGACCGCGCCCGACGCCGCGATCGACCAGGGCACCCTGACCGTTACCGGCTGGAGCCGGCCCGGACCGATTCGAGCACTGCCATGAGTATCCGCACCACGCGCCTGGTAGCGATCATCGCCGGCCTGGTCGGCTTCCTGCTGTCGGTGGCCACCCCGCTGCTGCCGGTGGTGCAGACCACCGCGACGCTGACCTGGCCGCAGCACGGCGAACTGAACAGTGTTACCGCGCCGCTGATCTCGCAGACCCCGGTGTCGATGTCGGTGACGGCGCCGTGCGCGCTGGTGCGCGAGCTGCCGGCCGAGGGCGGCACACTGCTGTCCACCGCCCCGGCCAAGGGCAAGGACGCCGCGCTCAACGGGCTGTTCATCACCGTCACCGAGAAGCGGGTCGACGTCACCGACCGCAACGTGGTGCTGGCCACCGCGCCGCGGGCCAAGGTGGAAGGTCCCGGCTGCACCGACATCGAGGTGACCTCCTCGCACGCCGGCACCTTCGCCACCATCGGCGGGGTCACCCAGCGCTACGGCTGGGCCGACCCGAACCTGCGCCCGCAGATCGTCGGGGTGTTCACCGACCTGGCCGGCCCGGCGCCGCAGGGCCTTTCGCTGACCGCCGACATCGACACCCGGTTCTCCACCAAGCCCACGGTGCTCAAGCGCATCGCGATCTACGCGGCGATTCTGGCCACCGTGATCGCGGTGCTGGCGCTGTGGCGCTTGGACCGGCTCGACGGCCGGCGGATGCACCGGCTGATCCCGTCCCGCTGGCGGTTCTTCAGCATGGCCGACGTCGCCGTGGTGCTCGGGTTCGGCCTCTGGTACGTGATCGGCGCGAACTCCTCTGACGACGGCTACATCCTGGGCATGGCCCGGGTGGCCGACCACGCCGGCTACATGAGCAACTACTTCCGCTGGTTCGGCAGCCCCGAAGACCCGTTCGGCTGGTACTACAACCTGCTGGCGCTGATGACGCATGTCTCCGATGCCAGCATCTGGATCCGGTTGCCGGACTTGGCCGCCGGGCTGGTGTGCTGGCTGCTGCTGTCCCGCGAGGTGCTGCCGCGGTTCGGCCCCGCGGTGGCGGCCAGCAAGCCCGCGCTGTGGGCGGCCGGGATGGTGCTGCTGGCGGCATGGATGCCGTTCAACAACGGTCTGCGGCCCGAGGGCATCATCGCGGTCGGGGCGCTGATCACCTGGGTGCTGGTGGAACGCGCGATCATCTCCAGCCGGCTCACCCCGGCCGCGCTGGCGATCATCTGCGCCGCGTTCACCCTGGGCATCCAGCCGACCGGGCTGATCGCGGTGGCCGCACTGCTGGCCGGTGGCCGGCCGCTGCTGCGGATCTTGGTGCGTCGTCATCGCATTCACGGCACCTGGGCGCTGGTGGCGCCGTTGCTGGCGGCCGGCGCGGTGATCCTGACCGTGGTGTTCGCCGACCAGACCATTCGGGCGGTGTTGGAAGCCACCAGGATTCGCACCGCGATCGGGCCCAGCCAGGCCTGGTACACCGAGAACCTGCGCTACTACTACCTGATCCTGCCCACCGTCGACGGCTCGCTGTCGCGGCGGTTCGGGTTCCTGATCTGCGCGCTGTGCCTGTTCACCGCGATGTTCATCATGTTGCGCCGCAAGCGGATCGCCGGAGTGGCCAGCGGCCCGGTATGGCGGCTGATGGGCGTCATCCTGGCGACGATGTTCTCGCTGATGTTCGCCCCCACCAAATGGGTGCACCACTTCGGGCTGTTCGCCGCGGTGGCCGGAGCGATGGCCGCACTGACCACCGTGCTGGTATCGCGTCAGGTGGTGCGCTGGTCGCGTAACCGGATGGCGTTCGCGGCGGCGGTGCTGTTCGTGTTGGCACTGTGTTTCGCTACCACCAACGGCTGGTGGTACGTCTCGAGCTACGGCGTGCCGTTCAACGCCGACATGCCGCGGTTCGGCGGGATCACCGTCAGCACAGTCTTCTTCGCGTTGTTCGCCGTCGCCGCCGGATGGGCGGCGTGGCTGCACTTCGCACCGCGGGGCCGCGGTGAGGGCCGGGTCGCGCGGGCGCTGACCGCCGCCCCGGTTCCGGTGGCCGCCGGCTTCATGGTGTGCGTTTTCGTGGCCTCGATGGCGATCGGGATCGTGCGCGAGTACCCCAGCTACTCCAACGGCCTGGCCAACGTGCGCGCGTTCGTCGGCGGCTGCGGTCTGGCCGACGACGTGCTGGTCGAACCGGACGCCAACGACGGCGCGCTGACGCCGCTGCCGGGCAGGTACGGCGAGCTCGGTCCACTCGGCGGCTCCGACCCGGTCGGGTTTACCGCCAGCGGGGTGCCGGAGAAGGTGGTGGCCGAGGCGCTGCGGATGTCGATCACCCAGCCGGGCACCGACTACGACTGGGACGCCCCGAAGAAGCTGAAGACCCCGGGCGTCAACGGTTCGACCGTCCCGCTGCCCTACGGGCTGGATCCGGCGCGAATTCCGTTGGCCGGCAGCTACAGCACCGAGGGCCAGCAGGAGTCCAAGCTGACCTCCGCCTGGTACGCCCTGCCCCCGGCCGACGACGCGCACCCGCTGCTGGCGGTGACCGCGGCGGGCACCATCGCCGGCAACAGCGTGCTCAAGGGCTACACCACCGGCCAGGACGTGCAGCTGGAGTACGGGCTGCCCGGCCCGGACGGCGCCGTCGTTCCCGGCGGACGGCTGGTGCCCTACGACCTGTTCGGCGAGTGGCCACGGATGTGGCGCAACCTGCGCTACCCGCGCGAACAGATCCCCGCTGACGCGGTCGCGGTTCGCATTGTGGCCGTGGACAAGTCGCTGAACCCGCGGGACTGGATCGCGTTCACCCCACCGCGGCTGCCCGAGGTCAAGACCATCCAGGAGTACATCGGCTCCGAGCAGCCGGTGCTGCTGGACTGGGCGGTGGGCCTGGCGTTCCCGTGCCAGCACCCGATGCTGCACGCCAACGGTGTCACCGAGGTACCCAAGTACCGGATCACCCCGGACTACAACGCCAAGAAGCAGGACACCGACACCTGGCAGGACGGTGTCAACGGTGGGTTGCTGGGTATCTCCGACATGCTGCTGCGGGCGCACGTGATGGCCACGTATCTCAACCACGACTGGGGCCGGGACTGGGGCTCGCTGCGCAAGTTCGACGAGGTCACCTCGGCCACGCCGGCCGAGCTGGAGCTGGGCAGCGCGACCCGCAGCGGCTGGTGGTCACCCGGTGAGATCCGCATCAAGGCCTGACCCCCGCGCCCATGGCGCGCGACCCCTTGCGGCTCAGAACAGGTAGATCACGAAGATCGCCCCGATCAACGCGGCCAGCCAGCCGTCGGTGGCACGTCTGAGCCAGCGCGGCGCGGTATGGACTTCCATGAAGTGGCCGATGATCATGCGTGACTTGATGAATGTCAGTGCCAGCACCAGCGCGGTGACTCCCGCGCTGGCCTGCGCGACATGGGTGATGTGCGCCGGCGCCAGGGTCCACGATCCGATGGTGATCGCCACCAGCACGAGCCAGACCCGGGTCAACGACCGCTCGGTGCCCTCTGAATGTTGGCGGTAGCCCAAGACCGTCATGCTCACCTCATCACGTAGAGCAGGCCAAAGATGATGACCCACAACAAATCCACCATGTGCCAGTAAATCGCTGCCGACTCGACCACCATGAGCCGGCGCCGCCCCGGGTTGTTCAGCTCCCGGACGACCACGCCGAGCGCGATCAGTCCGATCACCACGTGCACCAGATGCACACCGGTGATCACGTAGTAGAACGAGAAGAACAAGTCGGAGTTGGTGTGCCCGGCGCTGATCTTGGCCGCCCATTCGTAGCTCTTGAGCACCATGAACAACACCCCGCCGCCTGCCCCGGCATAGACGAACCGCACCGCCGAGCGGTGGTTTCCGGCCCTGGCGGCCAGCACACTGCGCGCCACGAACCAGGAACTGGTCAGCAACACCACCGTGTTGATCACACCGATGTTGACGTTGAGATGTTGTTGGGCGGCAAGGAAGTCGGCCGGATTCATGGTCCGGTAGACGATGAAGATGACGAGGTAGCCGGTGAAGATGAGCAGATCGCCCAGCACCATCACCCAGATGTGGCCGTCGCCCGGCACTCGGGTTTCCGTTGTGGTCGGAGCATCACGTTGCAGCATGGGTTTCCTTCCGGTGCTTCAGTCCAGGCCTGGCGAGTCGACCGGCTCGCGGATAGTGGCCGCCCGCAGCACGAAGACCAGCGCACCCAGCCACACCGAGAACACCACGACCGCCCACCAGAGGCTGAGCACACCATTCCAGGCGAGCGGCCCGGAGTAGAACAGGAAGAACTGGGTGGCGATCACCTCGGTGATGACCTGCCAAACGGTCACGTAGCCAAACCATTTCGGGAAAACGCCGTTCTTGTCGTACAGCACGGCGATGGCCAGCACGATGTAGGCGGTGGTGAAGCATCCCAGCGACCCGTTGTAGGACAGGTTGCCCAGGTCGTAGAGCCAGCCGATGAGCTCCGGATCACGGTCGGGCCGAAATGTCGCGGTCAGGTAGCAGACGCCGACCAGCAGGAACCCCGGCAGGGCGCCGACGCTCATGCCGCCGATGTAGCCGTAGGCGAACACCGACCCCACCGACATCCGTTTCATGTGGTACAGGACCAGGCCGTTGGTGAGGGGGGCACCGCCCAGCAGGATCAGCAGCAGCACGAACCCGATCTGGATGGTCAGGTGGTGTTCGGTGAAGAACGCGACCTTCCCGGCGGTGGTGACGTCCGGCCGCGGCGGCGGCGTCACCCGCGTCAGCACGCAGATGATGACGCCGAAGACGGTGTACCAGACCGGGAAGAACCAGGTCAGAAAGCGCACATCGGGTTTGCCGGCCGGGACGCCGTCTGTCGTGGTGACGTACCGGTCGGGGGTCAGCAGGTTCACCCGGCCACCACTCCCTCGGCCACCGCCTGGCGCAGCACCGCACGACGCAGCACGAAGAACATCACCACGACGAACGCCGCGAACGCCCCGTTGCGCAACCAGAACGACAGCAGCCCATCCCAGGCCAGCGGGCCGGTCTGCCAGACCGCCGCGCCTGCCGCCGGGGTGATCGCCACACCGGTGGCCAGCGAGTAGGGCCCGACCCAGCGCGGGAAGACCGGGTCGGGTCCGTCGTCGAAATGAACCGCGGCGGCCAGCAGCAGGAACTGTGCCAGCACCATCCCGATGGGTGCGATGAACACGATCCAGGCCAGGTCGTTGAGCAACATGGTCAGTTCCGGGTTGCGGTCCGGGCGAAACGCCGCGACCAGGAAGAAGACGTTCGACAGCGCGAAGATGGTGGTACCGCTGACGATCGCGGTCAGATAGCAGTAGGCGAAGATGTGGCTCTGGGTTTTCATGCGTTTCATCTGGACCACGATCACCATGAAGAACGGCAGCAGCATGATCCCGCACAGGTTGAAGGTGATCTGACTGAACCGAATCCAGTCGGTGTGCTCGGCGTAGTAGCGAGCGACTTGTTCGGCGGTCAGGGTGGGCGACATCGGGGGCCAGAAACCGGGGAACGCCAGCAGCGCGACCACCAGCACAGCACCGACCGCCGGCCCGGTCCACAAACTGACCCACTGGGCTTTGACGTTGCCCGCACTCGGCAGGTCTTGAACTTCCTGGAGAATCTGCACCGAACCCCTCCGAGATGACTCGAGTCAACTGGCTGACGGCCGCTGACGGCCGCCGATCTGCCACCAAGGCACTGCTGAGAGCCCTGCTATGGCAGTGATTACGCCACTCGTACCGTAGCGGCCCCGATCACCGATGCCAAGCATTTTTTTGATTACAGTCAGTTTTGCGATGGTTTAGACTCGACCAGACCAGTGCGCCGAACCCGGAGAAAGCCCGCCGTGCCCAACCCCAAGCCCGACAGTCGCAGCCGCAAAGGTCTGCAGACCCGCGAACGGCTGCTGGGAGCGGCCCTCGCCGAGTTCAAGCGCGCCGGCATGGCCGCCGCCGACATCGGCGCCGTCGTCACGGCGGCGGGCGTGGCCCACGGCACGTTCTTCTTCCACTTCCCCACCAAAGAACACGTCCTGCTGGAGCTGGAGCGTCGCGAGGAAGAACGGATGGCCGCCGAGCTGGCGCGCTTCTTCGCCCGCGAGCATGATGTGCGGGCCACTTTGGCGCAGATCGTGCAGGTGCTGGAGAAGCTAGAGCGTCGCCTGGGCGGTCATTTGTTCAAAGAGCTTCTGGTACTGCACTTCTCGCCGACCCGACCGCCGTCGGAGGTGTGGCCTACGCACCCGGTGATCGTGGCGGTCATCGAGGAACTGGAGCGGGCCCGCCACCGCGGCGAGATCCCGGCCGAGGTCGACGTCATGCACAACGGCATCTCGTTTCTGGTCGGGCTGTACGCCTTGCTCATCACGATCCCCGAGGCCAAGGAGGTCCGGGCCCCGGTGATCGAGGAATACCTGACCACCTACCTCTATGGCATGCGGGTGATCAGACCCTGATCCGGGGGCCGCATTGGCGCGCCGCCAATTTATCTGTGCTGCATTTCATTCGATCCGGGACTAAGGCACCAGTGGTGCGCAACCTCAGTGCTGATCGCGGGCCTCGGGTGGCAGGAGTTCGTCCATTAAGGCATGGACGTGCTCGCGAACGTTGTCGCGGATCCTGCGAACAACTTCGAGGGGTTGGCCGGCGGGGTCGTCGAGCTTCCAGTCGCGGTATGTCACGCCCGGGTGGTAGGGACAAGTGTCGCCACAGCCCATGGTGACCACGACATCGCTGGTTTGGACGGTGCCGGCGGTAAGGATGCTGGGCGCGTTGGTGGTGATGTCGATGCCGAGTTCGGCCATGGCGGTGATGGCGACCGGGTTGATCTGGTCGGCGGGTTCGGTCCCGGCCGAACGGACTTCGATGCGGTCACCGGCCAGGTGTTCCAAGAGGGCGGCGGCCATTTGGGAGCGGCCGGCGTTGTGCACGCAGACGAACAGCACACTGGGTTTCGTAGGCATCACGTTGCCGCGGTGTCGGGTTGGGTGAAGCTGGACCGCAGCGCCAAGGAGGCGTAGACCAGGCCGACGAGGACGGGCACCTCGATCAGGGGGCCGACCACCCCGGCGAGGGCCTGGCCGCTGGTGGCGCCCCAGGTGGCGATCGCCACGGCGATGGCCAGTTCGAAGTTGTTGCCGGCTGCGGTGAACGCCAGGGTGGTGGTACGTGCGTACCCCAAGCCCAGTGCCGCGCCGAGGAGGTAGCCGCCGCCCCACATGATCGCGAAGTAGGCCAGCAACGGGACGGCGATACGAACGACGTCGAGGGGCTGGTGGGTGATCTGATCGCCTTGCAACGCAAAGAGGATCACGATGGTGAACAGCAGACCATAGAGCGCCCACGGCCCGATGCGCGGCAGGAACCGGGCCTCATACCAGTCTCGGCCTTTCGTGCGTTCGCCGATCCGCCGCGATAGGTACCCGGCCGCCAGCGGGATGCCCAGGAAGATCACTACCGATTTCGCGATCTGCCACGGGGACACCTCGATGCTGGCTTGCGGCAACCCGAGCCAACCGGGCAACACCGCCAGGTAGAACCAGCCGAGTGCGGCGAACATGACGACCTGGAAGATCGAGTTCAGCGCGACCAGCAAGGCGGCGGCTTCGCGGTCCCCGCAAGCCAGGTCGTTCCAGATGATGACCATGGCGATGCAGCGCGCCAACCCGACCACGATCAGGCCGGTGCGGTATTCGGGCAGATCGGCCAGCAGCAGCCAGGCCAGCGCGAACATCACCGCCGGGCCCAGCAGCCAGTTGAGCACCAGGGAACTGACCAGCAGTCGTCGATCGGAGGTGACGGCGTCGAGGCGGTCGTAGCGGACCTTGGCCAGCACCGGATACATCATGATCAGCAGGCCGGCCGCGATCGGCAGGGAGATCCCGTCGAGCTGCACGGCGCTGAGCGCGTCGCCGAGGCCAGGGATGATGCGGCCCAAGGTCAGGCCGGCGGCCATGGCCAGTCCGATCCAGAGCGGCAGCAGCCTGTCCAGGGTGGAAAGCCGTGCCGCCGCCGGGTGGATCGCTGTTGCGCTGGTAGTCATCCATCACCGCCTGTGGGGTTCGGTCGTGGGGTCAGCAGCACGAGGCCGGGGCGGCCGCGGACTCGTCGGGTGCGTTGGCGGTGCTGCCGCAGCACACCTGGTGACCGTCAACGTCATTATCGGGGTGCTGCGGGCTGGCGCCGAAGGTCTCGGTGTCGGCGAGTTTGGTGTAGACCTCCCAGCGCTCGTTACCGGGGCCGGTCACCCAGACCTTGTCCTGGGTGGCGAAGCAACAGGTGGCGCCGATCTCCTCCTCGGTGAACATCCCCGCTTCACTCAACCGGGCAATCTCGGCGTGCACAACCTCGCTGGAGGCCACCTCCACACCCAGGTGGTTGAGGGTGCCGCCCTGGCCCTGGTTTTCCAACAGCACCAGCTTCAGCGGCGGGTCGGCGATCGCGAAGTTGGCGTAGCCGGGCTTGACCTTGGCCGGCTCGGCATTGAACAGCGTCGAGTAGAACGCAATCGCGGCGTCGAGGTCATCGACGTTGAGGGCGAGCTGAATCCGGGCCATGACAAACACCTCCGGCTTGTGAGACATATATCGAACTAATGGACGCGCTCCAGCATGCTCCACCTTTTCGGCATATGTCAACAGGGTGTGGCAGGATGGGGGCCATGCCCAAAGCGTTGCCGGCGATCGACATGTCCGCGCCGGTGTGTTGTGCTCCGGTGGCCTCGGGGCCAATGAACGATGCCGATGCGCTGGGGATTGCGTTGCGGCTCAAGGCATTAGCTGATCCGGCGCGAGTCAAGATCGTGTCGCATCTGTTCAGCTCGACCGCCGGTGAGGAGAGTTCCGGTGACCTGGCCGCGGTGCTGGATCTGAGCGACTCCACGGTCAGCCACCACCTGACCCAGCTGCGCAAGGCCGGCCTGGTGGTATCCGATCGGCGCGGGATGAACGTGTTCCACCGGGTCCGCCCGGAGGCCCTGCAGGCACTGTGCACCGCACTTGACCCGAACTGCTGCACCTGAAAGCCAGACCTTACGCCCCTGACACGGTCGGCCGGCTGCTGAGCCAATACACCGAGGGTGAGACCCTGATCAGACCCTGATCCGGGGGCCGCTCACACCGGCGAGTTGCGGGACGCCGCGATAGCCGGCGGGCGTGCGCTGCTGCGGCCGCAGGTACTTGTCGACGGCCCACTCCGCCTCGAACGCCGCGTTGCGAGTCGCCCCGGCCGGCGGGCCGGCGGTCAGCGCCGCCAGCTCGCACTCGAGCTCGCCCTGCACACCGGGAACACCGGTACCGCGCAGGGAGTAACCGACCGTCTCCGGCAGGAACCGCAGGGCCACCAGACCGATCAGCGCGGCGAACACCAGGTAGGCGGCCGGAAACAACTGCCACCCGGTGCGCTCGATGACGGTGTCGGCCACCACGGGCGCGGTGCCGCCGAACACCGCCACCGCCGCATTGTCGGCGATCGCGAAGCCGGCGTAACGCACCTGGGTGGGAAACAGCGCCGGGAACGTCGCCGACACCGTGGCCAACGGCGCCGCGAACAGCACGCTGAGCACCGTGAAACCCACTAGCGCCCAGCCGAAGCCTTGGCCCATCAGCCAGTACATCGGCAACGCCAGCGCGGCGAATCCCAGCAGCGAGACCCGCCACAGCGGCTTGCGGCCGATCCGGTCCGACCAGGCGCCGGCGAACGGGATGCAGGCCATCATCGCCAGCTCCCCGATCAGCACCACCGTCGTCCGGCTGCGCTCGTCGAGCCCGGCCGTGGCGTGCAAATAGGTCGGCTGGTAGGTCACCAGGGTGTAGTCGATGATGTTGAGCACCACGAACAATGCGAAGGTTACCGCGATCGGCCGGGTGTAGTTGGTGAGCAGGTCCACCAGGCGGTCCCACGCCGAACCGGTGATCTCCTCGCAGGCAACGCATTCGGTGAACACCGGCGTCTCTTCCATCCGGCTGCGCAACGCCAGGCCCACCACGCCCAGCGGCAGGGCCAACAGGAACGGGATCCGCCACCCCCAGGCCGCCATCTGCTCGTGGGTGAGCATCGCCTCCAGTGCGAGTACGACGGCGCTGCCGAGCACGAACCCGGCTACCGCGCCGAACTCCAGGAAGCTGCCGTAGGTTCCACGTTTGGCGTCGGGTGCGCTTTCAGCCATAAATGTTGCGGCACCGCCGTATTCGCCGCCAGTGGAGAACCCCTGAACCACCCGTAGCGCGATCAGCAGGGCGGGCGCCCACCAGCCGGCCGTCGCGTAGGTGGGCAGCACACCCATCAAAGTGGTAGCCACCGCGATCAGCGCGATGGTGGCGACCAACACCGACTTGCGTCCGAACCGATCGCCGATCGGGCCCCAGACCATGCCGCCCAGCGGCCGCAGCACGAACGACACTGCAAAGCCGAGCATGGTGCCGACGTTGCCGAGGGTGCCCGGGAAGAACGCCCCGGTGAGGTAGGTCGCCACGACGGCGTAGACGCCGTAGTCATACCACTCGGTGGCATTGCCGACCGCGGAGGCGATAATTGCCCTGCGCAGCACGCGGTTACGTTCATCGGCGGTGCTGCGCTGCGTTATGCCGGCCCGCGCCGGCGGCAACGCCGCCGGCAATAGCAGGCTCATCGCACCTCGCCGCTAAGACGCACGCCGTCCCCCTCATCACACCACCGGAGACCCCGGGAGGCGATCCGCGCAGCCGGGAATCACGTTCCGGCCCCGGCGTTTTGGGTGCCTCGGCGGTCGGCCCTGCATGGGATCGCCTGGAGGAAACGATAACTGCTTTGGGACGAAAGTGACTGGCGTTGCCGAAGCGTTACGCAACACTTACTCGCCCGAGACCCGGTGCTCGGCACACCGGGCGCGCAATGCCCTACGACGGCATCGCGAACAGGCCACCCACCAGCGAGGACCACATCATGTTCGTCAACCCGGCGAGCAGGTCCGACACCGACGTGTCGTCCGAGCCCCCGACGCCCGCAGCGAACCCCGCGTCCAACAGGCCCGCCAGCGCGGGATTGTCGACCAGGGCCGGGATAGCGAAGAGGTCGTAGGTCGCCGGGTCCATCACGTCGGCGACGAAGGCGTCCCAGCCGGTCTGCGCGGCCTTGGCAAGCGCGTCGGAGACCTCGGCCCAGTCCATATCCGGCCCGTCCACCGACACCGGCGTCGGCACATCGGGCGGTCCGTCATTCCAGCCGTGATCGATGTTGCCGTAGCCCAGATTCACCAGGATCCGCATGGTCGGCTCCATCAGGTCATACAGCGGCTGTCCGACCACCGGCACGAACAGCAGCGGCCACAGTAGCGGCAGGTACTCGCTGGTGATCATGTAGGAGTTGATCAGGCTGTCCGGACTGGACTCCAGCAGCGTCGCCTCGGCAAGCTGTTCGGGGGTCAGGCCCAGGTACGCGATGTGCTGGGTGGCCAGGCCCATCAGGGCGTTCATGCTGGACAGCAGATTCATCGGGTAGCGCGGGAAGTCGGCGTAGCCGTCGTACTCCAAGGTGTAGATGTCGGTGGGGTACAAGTCATTCGGCGTCGGGTGGCCTAACGTGACCCCGCCGTGCTCCAGCGAGTCGAAGATGCCCGGCATATTGGCGAAGCCCACCAGCATGCCGCCGTTGGGGTACGCCGAGTCGCCGATCAGCACGAAGTGCACGGCCGAACTGGGCACCCCAGCCTCATTGAGCTGTTGCATCGCCAGCGTCGTCAGGGCGGCGCTTTGGGAGTAGCCGAAGACCGTCACCGGATGCTCGGCGTCGGCCTGGCCACCGTCGAGGAGGCTCTGGACCCGGTCGACCAGGATCCTTGCCCCCTCGGCCAGCGAGCTGTTCAGGTTGTAGGGCGACGCGGGGGTGGTCAGCACCTCGAGTTCGCCGGCGAAGCCGCGCGGCTGCAGAAACAGCGCCTCCACGGTGTCGGCGTACTGCTGGCTCGGCGTCGGGATCATGCTGGGCCCCATGATCAGCGCGACGTTCGACCCCGAAAGGCTGCCCCCGTCGGTGGCCGTCAGCGCAACGCCGTCGTGCGCGAGAGCCGACGACGGCGGCGCTCCCGGCGGCATTCCACTCAGGCCGACCGCCAGTGCGACGACTCCTAAGGCAGCTCGCGGAGCATCAAACATCCAGAACTCCCCGTTGAGGTCGCGCGTCCGCGCGTGAGCGGGCCGCCGTCGAACTGGATGATGTCAATCACACTCTGTTATGTCAAATTAAGCTTGCCAGGGTCGCGGGCCTGCGGTGATGAACACTCTTCCACCTCAGCCGACCACGGTTCTGAGCATTAACTTAATGCGGGTACGGCCGACGAGCGTGCGTAAATCCGGTCCACTGCCCGGTGTGTCGGGCGGGTACACGCACGCTCGCGGGGAAAGAACCCTAGATCGGCAGCAGCCCGTGCTTGCGCTGTACCTTGGGGAAGTTCTGCTTGTCGCGCAGCAGCCGCAGCGACTTACGCAGCAGCAGCCGGGTCTCGTGCGGCTGGATCACCGCATCGATGTAACCGCGCTCGGCCGCGGTCCACGGAATCGCCATGTTCTCGTTGTAGCCGGCGATGAAGTCCGCCTTGATCTTCTGCACCTCGGGCGCGGTCGGATCCGGGAAGCGCTTCACCAGCAGCTGGGCGGCGCCGTCGGCACCGATCACCGCGATGCGGGCCGTCGGCCAGGCGAAGTTGAGGTCGGCGGAGAGCTGCTTGGAGCCCATCACCGCATACCCGCCGCCGTAGGCCTTGCGGATGATGAAGGTCACCTTGGGCACGTCGGCCTCGACGATCGCGTTGAAGAACCGGCCGCCGCGCTTGATGATCCCGTTCTTCTCCTCCGAGACCCCGGGCATGGCGCCGGGGGTGTCGACGACGAACACCAGCGGCAGGTTGAACGAGTCGCAGAATCGGATGAAGCTGGCGGCCTTGTCAGAGGCCTCGGTGTCGACCGCCCCGGACATGAACATCGGCTGATTGGCGATTACCCCGACCGGATGCCCGTCGACCCGGGCGAACGCGGTGATCATCGCCCGGCCGCGCTGTTCGGAGATCTCGAAGACGTCGCCGTCGTCGAACATCCGCAGCAGGATCTCGTGCATGTCGTAGGCGGTGTTGTCCGAGTCCGGCACGATCGCGTCCAGCTCCAGGTCGTGCGGGGTGATCTCCGGCTCCAGGCCCGGGTTGACCACCGGCGGGTCGTCGAAGTGGTTGGCCGGCAGGAACGACAGGTAGTCGCGCACGTATTGGAAGGCCTCGGCCTCGTCGGCGACCACCTTGTGGATGTTGCCGCGCTGCGCCTGCGCGTCGGCGCCGCCGAGCTCGTCGAACGACACGTCCTCACCGGTGACGTCCTTGATCACGTCGGGTCCGGTGATGAACATGTAGCCCTGGTCGCGCACCGCTACTAGAAGGTCGGTCTGGATCGGTGAATACACCGCTCCCCCCGCGCATTTGCCCAAAATGATGGAGATCTCGGGCACCAGGCCGCGCAACATCTCATGGCGCCGGCCCAACTCGGCGTACCAGGCCAGCGAGGTGACCGCGTCCTGGATGCGGGCCCCGGCGGAGTCGTTGATGCCGATGATCGGGCAGCCCACCATGGCCACCCACTCCATCAGCTTGGCCACCTTGCGGCCGAACATCTCCCCGACCGAGCCCTGAAACACCGTCTGGTCGTGGCTGAACACCCCGACCGGCCGGCCGTTGATCCGGCCGTGCCCGGTCACCACACCGTCGCCGTAGAGGGCATCCGGGTCGCCGGGGGTCTTGCACAACGCACCGATCTCCAGGAAGCTACCCGGATCCAGCAGCGCATGGATGCGCTCGCGGGCGCTGGGAATGCCCTTCTTCGCCCGCTTGGCGACGGCCTTCTCACCGCCGGGTTCCTTTGCCAGCTCGAGCTTTTCGCGCAGTTCGGCCAGCAGCTCGGCGGTGGTCTTGGACTTCGGAAGCGGGAGCTCGGTGGTCACTGCTCTCCTTCGATGCGGTTGAGCGCCTCGCTCATGTGGGCGCCCACTTTGGCAATGTACGGCTCATCGATGGCCTGGATGTGCTCGCCCCCGATCGGCACGATCTCCAGATCGGAGATGTATTCGCCCCAGCCGCCGTCGGGCTTGCGGGTCGCGTACGCGGGCTCGAACACGATCGCGTCGTCGTGGTAGCGGTCGGCCATGTACAACGTGACGTGTCCGTCATACGGCTGGATCTCGATGGTGTCCAGGGCGCGGTTGTCCAGGTACGAGGTGCGCTGGTGCTCGATGATCCCGCCCGGGATCTGCACACCACTCTGCGCGACGACGTCCAGCACGAACTTCACCTGGCCCTCGTCGTCGAGCTTCTCCAGCTCCTCGTAGGGGATTTCGGGCACCTCGACGTTGAAGGTGCGCTCGGCGAACCGGGCGTAGCGGTCCCAGCGCGCGCGCATCCCCTCCTTGCTCTGGTCGATCGGCTCGCCGGGCAGCACCAGGTCGATCAGGCCGACGTAGCGCACGTCGGCGCCGGCGCGGGTCAGCCCGATCGCGCAGGCATACGCCAGCGCCCCGCCCAGCGACCAGCCGGCCAGCGCGAACGGGCCGTCGTGCAGCTCCAGCAGCTTGGGCACGTACTCGGCGGCGCGCTCCTCGATGGAGCCCTCCACCCGCTCGATGCCGTACACCGGGATGTCGGCGGGCAGCCGCTTCATCAGCGGTTCGTAGACCACGGTCGAGCCGCCCGCCGGGTGGAATACGAACAGCGGCACGGCTTTCGAGCCTTCTTTGGGTGCTCGCAGGGTGCGGACGAAGCCGTCCACCACCCCCTCTTCGAGCTGGTCGCGGACGACGGTGGCCAGGCCCTCGATGGTGGTGGCCGACATGACGTCGTCGACGGTGATGATGCCCTCGGCCCGCTCGGACAGCCGCGCGGCCATCTGCTCGGCCGCGGCGTGCTCGAGTGCGGGCAGCTCGTTGAAGATGCCGCCCGGTGACTTGCCGGTGATGATCGCCCAGGTCGCGAAGGTGACCCGCTCGGCGGCGTCGCGCGGCGGCACGTCCGCACCCAGCGCCTCGGTCACCGCCTCCTGGGTCAGCACCTTGGCGGCCGCGGCGGCAGCCGTCGCCTTGGCCACACCGGTCTGGTTGGCACCCGGCCCCGACGGGTCGGTCGGCGGCGGCGGGACCGGGATGTCCGACGGTGCCATGTCCGGGGGGGCAGGCGCGTTGGTCTCCGGCTCGGCCTGCGGGTCCGGTGCCGGCGCGGTCACGCTGGAGACCGTGGCACCGGAGATGAGCGCGGCCTGCTCGGCGGCGATCTCCTCGGGCGTCAGGGTCTTCTGGTGTTCATGCAGCGCCTGGACCTCGTCGCGGTGCTCGACCGCGTACTTGATCATCTCCGCGACGTTGTAGAGATTGGCGTCGCGGACCGCGGTCAGCTGAATCGGCGGCATGTCGAAGTCGTATTCGACCCGGTTCTTGATCCGCACGGCCATCAGCGAATCCAGGCCCAGTTCGATCAGCGGGACCTCCCAGGGCAGGTCCTCGGGCTCGTAACCCATTGCGCCGCCGACGATCGCGCCGAGCCGGTCGGCAATGGTCTCGCCGGAATCCGGCGACCATTTGGCGAAGCCGGCCGCCAGTCCCGCTCCCGCGGTCAGATTGTCGTGCAAAATCGCTGCGTCGTCGACCTCCGGCTCGGCCGGCGCCGCAACGGGTTCCGTCGTCACCGCGGTGCCCGCACCGACCGCCATCGGCAGCGCCCCGGCGCCCTCACCGCCGCGCGACACCAGGGCGTCGTAGACCAGCGTGAACGACTCGCCGATGCGGGAGTGCACCTGCACGGCCGCCCCGCCCGGGTGCCGGGTCAGCGTCGTCACCAACCGAGAACCCTCGGCCGGCACCGCGCGCTGCTCGAAGGCCGCCAGCGTGGCATCCGGAAGCACCGCTGCCGCAGCCGATTTCACCAGAGCCGCCAGGTCGATATCCGATCCGCGTGCGGCGTATTCAAAGACGTGCCGGCCGTCCGGGGTGGAGATGTGCGAGCCGGGCATGACACCGGTGGCGTCGCCGGAGAAGTGCGCGTCGAGCCAGTACGGCTTGCGCTTGAACCGGGTCGGCGGAATGTTCGCGAACTCTTCGGGGCCCACCGGGCCTTGCGCGTGCCGCGGGAACAACGTGCGGATGTCCAGGTCGTGGCCGTGGACGTAGAGCTGGGCCATCGCCATCGTCATCGAGTCGACTTCGTCGGCCTTGCGGGCCAGCGTGGCGATCAGCTGAGCGTCGGGCAATCCGGCGTCGGCGGTGGTCAGCCCCACCTGCATCAGCGCCACCGGGTTGGGCGCCAGCTCCAGGAAGGTGGTGTAGCCGTTGTCGACCGCGTTGCGCACCCCGTGGGTGAAGTACACCGAGTGGCGCAGACCCTTCTTCCAGTAGTCGACGTCGTGGATCGGCTCGACGCCCGGGCGGATGTAGCTGCCCTCGTGCACGGTGGAGAAGTAGCCGCAGGCCAGCGGCATCGGCTCGATGCCCTGCAGATCCGCGGTGAATTCGCCCAGCAGCGGGTCCATCTGGGCGGTGTGGCTGGCGCCCTTGGTCTGGAACTTGCGGGCGAAGCGGCCCTCGGCCTCGGCGCGGGCGATGATCGCGTCGACCTGTTCGGGCGGCCCGCCGATCACGGTCTGGGTCGGTGCGGCGTAGACGCAGACCTCGAGGTCGGGATAGGGGTTGGGGCAGGCAGACAACAGAGTTTTGATCTCCTCGGCGGAGTACTCGACCAGCGCCATCAGCCTGATGTACTCGCCGAACAGCATCGCCTCGCCCTCGCCCATCAACCGGGCGCGCGGCACGATGATGCGGACGGTGTCGCGCAGCGACAGGCCCCCGGCGAAGTACGCCGCTCCCGGCTCACCCAGCGACTGACCGATCATCGCCGCCGGCCTGGCGCCGTGCGCGCGGAGCAGTTCGCCGAGCGCGATCTGGATCGCGAAGATCACCAGCTGGACCGCTTCGATCGGGTACTCGACGGTGTCGCCGGTGTAGTCCACCGCGTCGTCGAGGATCATCTCCAGAATCGAGACACCGCGTTCGTCTTGGATCAGCGCGTCGACGCGTCCAATCCACTCGGCGAAGATCGGGTCCCGCAGATACAGCTCTTTGCCCATCTTGCGGTGCTGCGCACCGAATCCGGCCAGCACCCACACCGGCCCGTTGGTCACCGGGCCGTCGGCGGAGTAGACGGTGGGTTTGGATTTGCCCTCGGCGACCGCGCGCAGACCGGCGATGGCCTCGTCATGATCGTGGGCCAGCACCACCGCACGGGAACGTCCGTGGTTGCGCCGCGACAACGCCCGGCCGATCGACTCCAGCGGAGTGGCCCGGCCCTCCTCGCTGTCGATCCAGTCGGCCAGCTCGGCGGCGGCGGCCTTCTTGCGGGAGGTCAAAAAGGCCGAGATCGCCAGCGGGATCAGTGGTTTGGACGGCTCGCGGGCCGCCAGCTCAGCCAGTGCGGCGTCGCGGAGACGCAGCGCCTCCTCGGTCAGGCCGGGCAGCGGGTACTCCTCGTCGTCGGCCGCGGCCGGTTCGTCGTGGATGAACTCGCCGTACTCGTCGAACCGGGGCGCCTCGTGCTCGAGCACCGGATCCTCAGCGGCAACAGGCTCTTCGGGCTCCGCGGGAGCTTCCTTTTCCACCACGTCGCGCGGCAGCACCTCGCGCACCACCAGGTGGGCGTTCGCGCCGCCGAAGCCGAAGCCGGACACCCCGGCCACCGCGTAGCCGCCGTAGCGCGGCCAGTCGGTGACGGTGTCGGCGACCTTCAGATGGGTGGCGTCGAAGTCGATGTAGGGGTTGGGCCCGGCGTAGTTGATCGACGGCGGGATCTTGTCGTGCTGCAGCGCCAGCACGATCTTGGCCAGGCTCGCCGCTCCGGCTGCCGACTCCAGGTGTCCCACATTGGATTTCACCGCGCCCAGCAGGACGGGCTTGTCGGCGGCGCGGCCGCGGCCGACCACCCGGCCCAGCGCCTCCGCCTCGATCGGGTCGCCCAGGATGGTGCCGGTGCCGTGCGCCTCGATGTAGTCGACGGTGCGCGGGTCGATGCCGGCGTTCTTGTAGGCCTTGCGCAGCACGGCCTCCTGCGCGTCCGGGTTGGGCGCCAACAGCCCATTGGACCGGCCGTCGTGGTTGACCGCGGAGCCGGCGATCACCGCGAGGATCTGGTCGCCGTCGCGGCGGGCGTCGTCGACCCGCTTGAGCACCAGCACCCCGCCGCCTTCGGCGCGCGAATAGCCGTCGGCGTCCGACGAGAACGACTTGATCCGCCCGTCGGCGGCCAGCACGCCACCGACCTCGTCGAAGCCGACCGTGACCAGCGGGGTGACCAGCGCGTTCACGCCGCCGGCCACCGCCACGTCGGCCTCGCGGTTGCGCAGCGCCTGCACGCCCTGGTGCACCGCCACCAGCGACGACGAGCACGCGGTGTCCACCGTCACCGACGGGCCGCGGAAGTCGTAGAAGTAACTCACCCGGTTGGCGATGATCGAGCTGGAGTTACCGGTGATGGCATACGGGTGGGTGATGCTCGGGTCGGACAGCGCCAGGTTCTGGTAGTCGGCGTTGGACGAGCCCATATAGACCCCGACCGCTTCACCGCGCAGCGCCGACGCCGGGATGCGAGCGTGTTCCAATGCCTCCCAAGTCAATTCGAGCGCCATCCGCTGCTGCGGGTCGATGTTCTCGGCTTCCATCTTCGACAGCGCGAAGAACTCGGCATCGAAACCTTTGATGTCGGAGAGGTAGCCGCCGCGGGTGCGGGCCTTGGCGACCCGCTCGGCGATCCGCGGCTCCTCCAGGAACTCGCTCCAGCGGCCCTCGGGCAGGTCGGTGATCGCGTCGAACCCGACCAGCAGCTTCGCCCAGGTCTCCTCGGGGGAGTTCATGTCGCCCGGGAAGCGGGTGGCCAGACCGACCACGGCGATGTCGTCGACATCGGCCGCGCGCGACCAGTCCTCGTCGCCGGAATGATCGACGACCACCGGCTCGCCCTCGATGATCACCGTGGCCAGCGCCTCGATCGTCGGGTGCCGGAACGCCACCGTGGCCGACAGCGTCACGCCGGTGAAGTCCTCGATGTCGGAGGCCATCGCCACCGCATCCCGCGAGGACAGCCCCAGTTCGATCAACGGGGCGGTCTCGTTGATGTTCTCCGGCGACTGCGCGGTGGCATTGGCCACCCAGTTGCGCAGCCAGGCCCGCATGTCGGCGACGGACAGGTCGGTGCGGCTGGTGCCGCGCAGGGTTGCGTCATCGCCGGTCATCTGCGGTGCCTCACTCATCGGGCTCAGGCCTGGTCGGGGAAGGAGTTCGGGGCGGTGGTGCCGCGGCGCAGGCTGCCGTCCAGGTAGGCGGCCCGGCAGGCCCGCCGGCCGATCTTGCCGCTGGAGGTGCGCGGCACCGACCCCGCCGACACCAGCAGCACGTCCCGCACGGTCACCCCGTGGCGCACCGCGATCGCCGCCCGGATGTCGTCGGCGATCGGCTGGTGGTCCAGCTTGTGGGCGCCGGGGGCGCGCTCGGCGACGATCACCAACTGCTCGGAGGTGTCCTCGGCGTCGAACTTCAGCCCGGAGTGCGGGTTGTCGAACGCCTCGGCCGGCAGCTGGTTGGCCGGCACCGAGAACGCCGCGACGTAGCCGGTGCGCACGGCCCGGCTGGCCTCCTGCGCGGAGTACTCCAGGTCCTGCGGATAGTGGTTGCGGCCGTCGATGATCACCAGGTCCTTCACCCGGCCGGTGATGTAGAGGTCGTCCTGGTAGTAGGCGCCGTAGTCGCCGGTGCGCACCCAGAAGCCGTTCTCATCGGCGCCCTCGGCCCGCGACGGGTTGTTTCGGGCCTTCAGCACGTTCTTGAAGGTGTCGATGGTCTCCTGCTCGCGGTTCCAGTAGCCGCTGCCCATGTTGTTGCCCTGCAGCCAGATCTCGCCAATCTGACCGTCGGGCAGCTCGGTGGCGGTGTCGTAGTCGACGATGACGGTCCACTGGTCGACGCTGACCCGGCCGGCCGAGGCCTGGGCGACCGCATTCGGGGCGTCCTGGGGGACCTCGACGAACCGGTTGCCGTTGTTGAGCTCCTCGCGGTCGACGTAGATGATCCGCGGGCCCTCGTCGGGCGGGGTGGTGGAGACGAACAGGGTGGCTTCGGCCAGCCCGTAGGACGGCTTGATCGCCTCTTCCCGGAAGCCGTACGGAGCGAACGCCTCGTTGAACTTGCGCAGCGACGCCGCCGAGACCGGCTCGCTGCCGTTGAGGATCGCCTTGACGTTGCTGAGGTCCAGCGGCGGGTCGCCTTCCTTGGGCAGCCCGCGGGCCGCGGCGTGCTCGAAGGCGAAGTTGGGAGCCGCTGAGTAGACCTCGCCGGTCTCGCCCTCCTTGCGGGCCAGCTCACGGATCCACCGGTGCGGCCGGCGCACGAAGGCCGCCGGACTCATGAAGGTGAACTGCTGACCAAGCACGCTAGACAGCAGGATGGTGACCAGGCCCATGTCGTGGAAGAACGGCAGCCAGCTGACGCCCCGGTCGCCTTCGCGGCCCTTGAGGGAATCCAGCAACTGGACGACGTTGGTGGGCAGGTTCAGTTGGGTGATCTGCACGCCAGTCGGGGTGCGGGTGGAGCCGGAGGTGTACTGCAGGTAGGCGATGGTGTCCCGTTCGTACTCGGGCATCACCCAGGTCGATCCCACCTCGGCGGGCACTGCGTCGACCGCGATGACGCGCGGTCGGGCATTGGCCGGGCGGCTGCGGAAGAACTTGCGCACCCCCTCGGCGGAATCGGCGGTGGTCAGCACCGCCGACGGGGTGCAGTCGTCGAGCACTGCGTGCAGCCGGCCCACATGGCCGGGCTCGCCCGGGTCGAACAGCGGCACCGCGATGCGCCCGGAGTACAGGATCCCGAAGAACGACACCAGGTAGTCCAGGTTCTGCCCGCACAGGATCGCCACCCGGTCGCCGGGCTGGGTGACTTGCTGCAGGCGGGCCGCCACCGCGCGGTTGCGGGCGCCGAACTCCGCCCAGGAGAGCTCGCGGGCGACGCCGTCCCGCTCGGTAGAGAAGTCCAGGAAGCGGTAGGCCACCTTCGGGCCGCGCAGCGCCGCCCAGCGCTCGACGGTTCGCACCAGGTTGGCGTTGTCCGGGAACCGGATCTTGCCGTCCTTGACGAACGGGTTGTGGTATGCGGCCTGTGCTGGTGCCGGGGCCATGCAAAATCTCCTGTCGCGAACGTGCGTTCAGTCAGCTGCCGGGCGCGGCCGGCCACCTGCTGTGACCTGTCTGCGGGACCCGGGACCTTACAGATGCTAGCGGGATTCCGATGCCCCTCGACGCGCGCTATTGGCCCCGCGGCCCTGGGCGCCATGCTCTTAAATTCTTCTTAATGTTAGAGGTCGGTGCGGCTCGTGCCAAATCAAACGGTACCGCGTGTGACGGCTATCTCGGGGTCACGCGGGTCACGCGGCGGTCCCAGCTTCGCCTCTCCTTCGTCGAGCCCCGCTATCACCCGTGTGGCGGATGCGGCGCATTGTCGATGAGGCCGCGCGCCCAGTTCAGCGTCCACTCGGTGGCGGGCTGTCCGTCGGAGCTCCACACGGCGGTGGTGCCGTACAGCGCGTGCACCGGCTGACCGGCGCCACCGGCCAGCGTCTCCAGGGTGGCGGGCAGCCTGCCGATGCTGAACGCCTCTCGCGGAGCGGCGCAGATCAGGTCCCCGCGCGCGCAGATCTCGTAGGTGCGCTGGTCGAGGTCACCGAATCCGCCGTCGCGGGCGCCGGTCATCGTCAGCCCCATCCCGGACAGGATCGGCAGCTCGTGCAGGGTCACCTCGGCGCCCTGACCCGGCGGGGTCGGCGGCACGTCGATACCCACGCCGTCCTGGCGGCGGCCGTCGGCGATCAGCGTCACGCCCAGCACCAGGTCCTCATCGACCGGGCCGCGCCCGTTGCCGATGTCGCTGGCGACGTCACCGGCGATTACCGCACCCTGCGAGAAACCGACGAGCACATAACTGGTCAGCGGGCACTTCTCGTTCATTTCGGTCATCGCCTTGATGGCGTTGCGGGTGCCCTCGGCGCGGCTGTCGTTGTAGCTCATCTGCTTGTCGGCCGACAGCGGATTGTGGAACTGCGCGGTGTAGGGAACGGTGTAGGTCTGCACCCGGGAGGCGTCGAACTGCTCGGCGATGGGCCGGGTGACGGTGAGCAACAGCGCAATGGGGAACTGGGTGGGGTTCAGCGGGTCGTCGGTGGGCGAGGTCTCCCAGGTGCCGGGCACCGAGACCAGTTGTACGTCCGGGCAGCTGGCGTCCTGATAGGCCGGACGCGGCTTCTTCACCCGCGGCGGCACCGAGCCGCTCGTGGGGACGCCCGCGGACGGCGGCTCCGCGATCGGCGGGGAGCTCGGGTGCCGAATCCAGATCACCAACACCACCGCGACCAGCGCCACCGCCAGGGCCATCGCACCGGCGGCCACCCACGCCAGCAGGCGGCGACGGTCGCGCACCGATTTCGACGGGGATTTCCGGGGGGATTTGCGAGGGGATTTCGCGGGCTTCTTGTTGGCCATAGCGCTTCTCACGGTACAGATCGGCTACGGCATGCATGACTCTGCGCCTACCAGGCGATCTACTCGCACTTTCCCCTGGTGAGCGCAGAGTCAATAGGTGAAGTGCGCTCGCCGGCACCCGCTGGCACCATCCCGGCATGGGTCGGTCCGGCAACCAGCCGTTCATCGGTTCCGAGGCGTTGCGCGCCGGCACCGTGACCTGGTACGAGCTGGCCAAGCACTACCGCGCGATCATGCCGGACGTCTACCTGGATCGGCGCGCTGCTCGCACGATGCGGAATCGGACGCTCGCGGCGTGGCTGTGGTCGCGCCGGCGGGCCGTTGTCGCCGGCGCTGCCGCCTCAGCGCTGCACGGGGCGAAGTGGATCGACGACGACACCCCCGTCGAATTGATCTGGCGCAATGCCCGGGCGCCTCAGGGAGTCATAGCCAGGAGTGACCTCCTTTTGGGCGGTGAAACCCAGCGGTGGGGCGCGCTTGAGTTCACCACGCCGGAGCGCACTGCATTCGACCTGGGCCGGCGGGGATCGCTTTGGCATTGCGTGGCCCGCCTCGACGCGCTGGCTTGCGCAACGGGTTTCAAACTCGATGACGTCATGCAGCTGGCGAAGCAACACCCGCACACCAAGGGACTGCGCCAACTCGAAACCGCACTGGATCTTGTCGACTCCGGCTCCGGGTCGCCGAGGGAGACCAAGCTGCGATTGTTACTGATCAAGGCGGGCTTCCCGCGTCCGCAGACCCAGATTCCGGTGCTCCGCCCGAACGGTCGCTGGTTTTTCCTGGACATGGGGTGGGAGGACATCAAGCTGACCCTGGAATACGACGGCGATCAACACCGCACCAGCCGCCCGCAGTTCGTGAAGGACGCCGAGCGCTTGGAGTACATCCTCCGAATGGGATGGACGCACATCAAAGTACTGGCCGAGCACCGCGACGACGACGTCATCTATCGGGTGCGGCAGGCCTGGAACCACCTGACAGCTCATTGACTCTGCGCCTACCAGGCGAGCTACGCGCACTTCTGCCTGGTGAGCGCAGAGTCATGCAGAGTCAGCGGTCAATGCAGAGTTAGCGGATCGCGCCGACGATGTCGCCGGACATCGCGCCCAGCTGCGAAGCCCACGATCCCCAGCCGTTGTCACCGGCGGAGAAGTCGAAATGCCCGTTGTGGCCGTGCACCTGGCGGTACTGCATGTTGAAGAACCGGCCGGAGCCGTGCGCCTGGGCCGGGTCGCCGATCACCGCCGCCGGGTTGGACGCGCCGCCCATCGGGCTGTAGATCCACACCCGGGTGTTGTTCTGCGCCAAAAGGGTGGCGTGCACCGTCGGGTCGTGCCACTTCCAGCGGCCCAGCTGGGGCGCACCCCACATGCCGTACGGGTCGACCCCGCCGAAGTTCTGTAGGCCGGCGCTGATCACACCGCTCTCGGTGGTGTGCGACGGCCCGAGGAAGCCCGACATCGACCCGGCGAAGCCGAACCGGTCGGGGTGGAAGGTGGCCAGCGCCAGTGCGCCGTAGCCGCCCTGGCCCGCGCCGACCACGGCGTGACCGCCCGGCGCCAATCCCCGGTTGGCGGCCAGCCAGTCCGGCAGCTCGGTGGACAGGAAGGTGTCCCACTGCTTGGAGCCGTCCTGCTCCCAGTTGGTGTACATGCTGTAGGCCCCGCCGGCCGGCGCGACCACCGAGACGCCCTTGCCGGCCAACGTGTTCATCGCGTTGCCCGCGGTCACCCAGTTGCTCAGGTCGGGGTGGGCGTCGAAGGCGTCGAGCAGGTAGACCGCGTGCGGTCCCTGGTTGAGGAATGCCACCGGGATGTCGCGGCCCATCGACGGTGACGGCACCATCAGGTTCTCGAACTGTGCGGCATGCGCGCCCGCGCCGACCATCACGCCGCCGCCCCACAGGCCCAGCGCCAGCACGGCCACGGACAGCGTCCGCAGCAACTTCGACAGTCCGCTCATACCCACCTCGCTCGTCGGTACAGATTTCGTGGCGATCATCGCCTGCTGGCTCGCGCGCCGGCGATCCGCCGAAGGTAGTCAACCACACGGCGACGGTGGTCAGGGCCGGAAACCACCGACGGCGGCGACCCCTCCGGGTCGCCGCCGTCGGCGGTGCTTATGTGTAGGACTACTCGGCCGGAGCGCTCTCGGTCGTCGGCGAAGCGCCCAGGTGGCTCTGCAGGTCGGGCTTCATCGCCTGCAACTGCTGGCCCCAGTACTCCCAGGAGTGGGTGCCGTAGGCCGGGAAGTTGAAGACCGCGTTGCTGCCGCCGGCCGCGGTGTAGAGCTCCTGGAACTTCTTGTTCGCGCCGATCATGAAGTTCTGCTCCAGGAAGACCGCCGGGATGTTGTCGCCGCCCAGCTCGTTAGCCTTGCCGTTGCCGCAGAAGACCCACAGCCGGGTGTTGTTGGCGACCAGCTTGTCGACGTTGACGGTCGGGTCGTTGCGCAGCCAGGCCGGGTCGTTGTCGTCGCCCCACATGTCGTTCTTCTTGTAGCCGCCGGCGTCGCCCATCGACAGGCCGATCCAGCCCTTACCGGTGGACGGGTTGAGGTAACCCGACAGCGAGCCGGCGTAGGTGAACTGGTTGGGGTGGTAGATGGCCAGCGTCATCGCCGACGACCCGGCCATCGACAGGCCCACCGCCGCGTTGCGGCTCTGGCTCACGCCGTACTCCGAAGCCAGGTAGGCCGGCAGCTCACTGGTCAGGAAGGTCTCCCACTTGTAGGTGGAGCAGCCCGCCTTGCCACAGGCCGGCTTGTACCAGTCGCTGTAGAAGCTGGACTGGCCACCGACCGGCATGATCACCGAGATGCCCGAGTTCAGGTACCACTCGAACGCCTGGGTGTTGATGTCCCAGCCGTTGAAGTCGTCCTGGGCGCGCATGCCGTCGAGCAGGTACAGGCCCGGCGAACCCTGACCACCGCTCTGGAACTGCACCTTGATGTCACGGCCCATGCTCGCCGAGGGCACCTGCAGGTACTCGACCGGCAGACCCGGCCGGGAGAAGGCGTTCGCCTCCGGGGTGCCGCCGACGACACCGACCAATCCCGCCAGCAGGGCCGCGCCGGCGGCGGCGACCATCAACCTGTCAAGCAGCTTCATTCTGGACATCCTCATTCGTCTTGTTGCCGTGCTCATCATGGGGTGGCCCGAGTCGGACCAGATCTGCGCGCGCGTGCGCGGCAGTGCCGATGTAGTCAACCACAGAAACCTGACCTCGACCCCTTACGGTTCTGCCACGCCACCGGCGAATCGGCCCGACACGGGATTTCCCGCGACCGATGCGCTGCGCTCATGAGGCCATTCCAGCCGGTAAGACCGGACGTGGCCGATAGCTGCGGCCGGGCGACATGACGTCGATCACATTTTCGGCGTGGACGTTCGCAAGTCCACCCCGTCACGGAACATCGGGCGGCATCCCGGTATAGGGCGGGCGGGTCGGTTTGGGCACGGCCAGGCCGCATCGGATCAGTTCATCGCGCGGCACCCGCTCGATCCGGTACCGGGTGTAGCTCGGCGAATGCAACACATTGGACAGGAACCGGCGCGGGCCCATCGGCGCGCGCACCGAACCCAGCACCGCCGCGGTGTCGGGGCAGCGCAGGGCGGCCTCGGCCTCGGCGACCCAGTCCTGATCCAGGTAGCCCGGGATCAGCGGATACCACTTGACCCATGGGCCGTCTGCCACCACCCAGTCCCGGAACAGGTCCTTGTCGTGGCCGATCCGGCCGTGCTCGAGCCGTTCGGTATGCGCCGCAATCGGATTGATCAGCCCGATCTGGTCGATTACCCGAACGTCCAGGCCGGTGTTCATGCCCAACATGCCCATGTTGGTGAAAAAGACGGTGTGGGGACCTGTTCCACCCGGATCGGGATCGTCTGGAACGCCGATCCCCGGGGGCACCGGCAGGATGACCGGGACGACGTCCCACTGGTCGTAGTTGCCCGACGGCAGCAGCAACGCGCCATCGGGGGTGGCCGCGATCGTGCTCAACACCGCGCGCATCCGCGGGTAACCGAGGTAATCCGCGGCGGTCAGCGGGTGGGCGTGGCCGGTGGCCTGCGAATAGAACCGGCGCTCGTCGACGATCCCAGAGTAGGTGACGCGGGTGGCGTCATCGCCCATTCCCGGCGAGTTGGCCGCCCACAAGGCCCAGCCGGCCACCGCCAGCCACAGCAGGCCGACCGCGCCGCTGAGCGGGTAACCGGCCTCGCGGTGGAACCGCGCGCCGTCAGGCAGCAGCACCGGGACGACGGCCACCGGGGCCAGCATGCAGAACAGCGGCGCCAGCAGCACCCGGCCGTGCATGAAATCGCCGCCCTGGCGAATCCAGTAGGCGCCCTGCAGCACACCACTGATCACAAAGAAGCAGACCACCGCCCCCGGGCTCTGCACCAGCCGCGCCCACCGGCCGACCCCGCGCGGCACCGGACGCCGGGGCCGATGCCGTACCGCCGAACCCACCCACAGCGCCGCGCCCAGCGCCGCCAAAAGCACTGCGGGCGCCCACAAGGCGTAGGGGGCGTTGAAGTTCGCCAGGTAGATCATGCCCTGCGACCACTTGTCGCCGGCGGCATCCTTGGCCAGCGCGGTACCGGGCACCAGCAGCGCGTAGTAGCCCATCCGGAAGATTTGGTAGGCCACCGGCAGCGCGCCACCGGCCACCAGGATCAGTGCCCGCGGCCGCCAGTCCCGCGCCGCGATCAGCAGCATGATCAGCGCACCACCGCCGATCAGCGCCAGCTCGGGGCGGACCAGCACGCTACAGCCGGCCACGAACGCCAGGGCGGCGGTGAATACTGTTCCGCGGGCACGGGATCGGGGCATCCGTAGCGCCTGCGCCCAACAGACCAGCATCCACCACAGCAGGCCCAGATAGGCCAGCACCAGGCCGCTCTCCAGTCCGGAGGTGGCGAAGTCGCGAGCGGGCGGCAGCGCGATGTAGACCAGCGCCCCGGCCGGCAGCACCAGCGCGCGGCGGCCCTGCAGTCCGGGGGCGTACAGCCGGGTGGTGCCCAGCATCAGCAGCGCCACCCCGGCCAGGCTGAGCGCCAGCGCGAATGCCAGCGCCACGTACTCCATGCGCACCGGGCCGCCGAGCCAGCTGCCGACATACATCAGGTAGGTCCAGGCCGTGGAGGTGTTGGCCTCCACCCGTTCACCGGCGTTGAAGACCGGCCCGTTTCCGGCCAGCAGGTTCCGCACGGTGCGCAGCACGATCAGACCGTCATCGGAGATCCAGCGTCGCCGCCACGCCCCGATGCCGAACAACAGCAGCACGATCACCACCGCGGCCCACGAGCTCAGCCGCACCGACGGGCTGTAGGCGACCGCCGGCCAGCCCAGTGGCCGAACCCGCGGGTCCGGTAAGCCGCCGGGCGCCGGCCGACTAGCCGAAAGCGACGGCAGCACCGATGGTTCCGATCCAGGCCAGCGCCATCAGCTGCAGCACCCGGTCGCGCCGCAGGATGTCCTCTGCTTCACCGGCCATGCCGCCGTCGACGTCGACCGCGTAGCGCAGCACCCCGATGATGATCGGGATGATCGACACCGCGTACCAGGAGCCCGACCCGCTGTCGCGCTCGAAGGCGTACAGGCTGTAGCAGACCACCGCCGCGGTGGCCGACATCGTCCAGACGAAACGCAAGTAGGTGCTGGTGTAGCTCTCCAGGGACTTGCGGATCTTGGCGCCGGTCTGTTCGGCGAGCTGCTTTTCGGCGTAGCGCTTGCCGGCCACCATGAACAGCGAGCCGAACGCCATCACCAGCAGGAACCATTGCGACAGTGGGATGTTCGCGGCCACACCGCCGGCGATCGCCCGCAGCAGATACGCCGACGAGACGATGCAGATGTCAAGCACCGCTTGGTGTTTGAGCCCGAAGCAGTAGGCCAACTGCATCGCCAGGTAGATGCTTATCACCAGCGCCAGGTTGGGGGTGAGCCACCAGGAGATACCGAGCGAGGCCGCCGCCAGCAGCACCGCCAACACGTAGGCGAGCCCGACCGGCACCACCCCGGCGGCGATCGGCCGGAACCGCTTGGTGGGGTGCGCCCGGTCGGCTTCGACGTCCTGGGCGTCATTGACCAGGTAGATCGCCGAGGCCGCCAGGGAGAACACCACGAACGCGATCAACGACTTGCGCGCCAGATCGGCGTAGTCGTAGTGGATTCCGCCACCGAGGGCGGCCAGCGGCGCGGCCAGCACCAGTACGTTCTTCACCCACTGGCGGGGCCGCATCGCCTTGATCACTCCGGAGAGCAGGTTGGCCGGCGGGCCGAGCTCCGACGTGTGGTCTTGGGTGTCTGCGCTCATCGTGAGTCTCCAGAGTTGTCCAGACGGATCGCGGCTGCGGCGACCGCGGCTCCAACCAGCGCGCCGACGGCGACATCGCTGGGGTAATGCACTCCGAGCACCATGCGCGACAGCGCCATTGGCGGCACCAGCACCGCCGGCAGGGCCAGCCCGCGCAGTCCGGCGGCCCGCCCCAGCAGCACCGCCGCCGCCGTGGTGGAGGTGGCATGCGCCGAGGGGAAACTCAACCGGCTCGGGGTGGCCACGTTGACCGCGATCGCCGGATGGTGCGGGCGTTCGCGGCGGACCACCCGCTTGATCACCACAGCGGCCGCGTGGGCGACGAACGCCCCCGCCCCTGCGGTCAGCCAGGCCCGCCGCCGTCGCGGCTGGGCCAGCGCACCGAGCGCGGACACCGCCAGCCAGCCCAGGCTGTGCTCACCGAAGTGCGACATGGCACGCGCGGTGGTCAGCACCCCGGGACGGCCCGTCAGCGCCGACTGCACGGCGACCAGCACGGCGTTCTCGCCGTGCGGGGGGCCGGCCAGCGGTTCAGTCATGGTTCTCCAACAACACGGTCTCCCACTGCTGTTTGCTGGCCAGGGTGGGCAGTGCCCGGCGGTAGGCCCGGCGCAGGTCGTCGAAGCGGCGGCCCAGCTGGTACTGGCGGCGCAGCGACTCGCGCAGCAAGCTGAACATCTTCTCCCGGTCGCGCTGCCGGTAGACCACGCCGCGACCGTCGGCGGTGGTGACGGTGACGCCGTCCTGGGTGCACAGCAGGAACCACCGGGCGTCCTGGGTGGGCACGTTGAGCTGCGGGCGCTGATGGTGCTCGGGGGCGGCGGCCTTGAGGTTGTGGGCGATGCCGCGGGCCAGCCGGTAGCCGATCGACAGCGGTTGCACCGGCGGGCGCATCGGCTTGCGGCGCTTCGACGGGGCGGGTAGTTCGCTGGCCGCGGGCAGCACCACCGCGTCGGGATAGCTCTTGCGCAACGCGTGGATGTCCGGCAGCGCCGACTCCAGGATCGAGAAGATGTGCTCGGGGCCGGCCATGAAATCGTCGAGCGCCTTGTTCTGCACGGCGACCGTCGAATACTCCAGGCAGGCAAGGTGTTTCAGCGTCGCCTTGAGGTGGCTGCGGATCAGGCCGGCGATGTTGCCGTCCCAGTGCAGGGCGGCCACCATCAGCCGGTTGCGCAGGTGGAAGTAGGCCTGCCAGTCGATCGCGTCGTCCTTGTCGCTCCAGGCCATGTGCCAGATCGCCGCCCCGGGCAGGGTGACCGTGGGGTAGCCGTGCTTGCCGGCCCGCAACCCGTATTCGGCGTCGTCCCACTTGATGAACGACGGCACCGGCTGGCCGATCTCTTCGGCGACGGCCCGCGGGATCATGCACATCCACCAGCCGTTGAAGTCGACGTCGATACGCCGGTGCAGCTCGGGGCTCTCGGCCAGTGACTTCTCGGCGAAGTTGTGGTCGTACTCGGTGTGCGGGGCGTTGGTCCACATGAACACGCCCGGGTCGACGACCTCGCCCATGATGTGCAGGTGCGACGGCTCCTGCAGGTTGAGCATGTGCCCGCCGACCAGGGTGGGCGTCTTGGCGAATCGGTTCAGCGCGAGTGCCCGCAGGATCGAGTCCGGTTCGATGCGGATGTCGTCGTCCATGAACAGGATCTGTTCGCAGCCGGTGTTTTTCAGCGCCTCGTACATCACCCGGCTGTAGCCGCCCGAGCCGCCGAGGTTGGGCTGGTCGTGGATCGACAGCCGGTCACCCAGCGCGGCGGCCGCCTCGGGGAAGCCCTGATGGTCGCGCGCTTTGCGGGTGCCCTGATCCGGTACGATCACCGCGCTGATCACCTCGTCGACGTCCGCGTCGGAGGTGAGCGCGGCCAGCGCGTTGACGCAGTCGTCGGGCCGGTTGAAGGTCGGGATGCCGACGGCGACGTCGGCGCGCCCGGGCGCCTCGACCGGCGCATACCAGCCGCCGCCGATCAGGGTGACCGCGGTGTCGGTGGTGATGTCGAACCAGATCCAACCGCCATCCTCGAACGGCTGCAGGCCGACCTCGAACTCGATGATCGCCGGGGTGCCACTGCCATCGACGGATCCGAATGGCTTGCCGTCCACCGCGATACGCGCACCGGTGGCCTTGGAACGGTAGACGTCGACACGGCCGGAGCCGGTCAGTTCCAGGCGCAGCACCACCGACTCGAGGATCGACCAGCGGCGCCAGTAGGAGGCCGGGAAGGCGTTGAAGTACGTCGCGAACGACACCTCCGACTCCTCGCCGATCTCCAGGCTGGTGCGGGTGAGCGGGTGCGCCCGGCGGTTGTTGGTCTCCGACTCCTCGATGTAGAGCTTGCGGACGTCCAGCGGCTCACCGTGGCGCGGCAGGATGATGCGCGAAAGTCGGCTCACCGCACGCGAACTCTTGGCCTTGGTCATCGGTTGTTATCCCTGTTGTTCTCGTGCAGCGGAACACCCTCGGCCAGATACGGCGCCAGGACGTTGTCGTACATGCTCAGCGCACTGGCGATGGCCATGTGCATGTCCAGATATTGATAGGTGCCCAGCCGCCCGCCGAAAAGCACCTTCGCCGACTCCATTTCGGCCTTGGCCAGCCGGCGGTAAGCCTCGACCATGGCACGGTCGTCGGGGGTGTTGATGGGGTAGTACGGCTCGTCGTCGTCGCGCGCGAATCGCCCGTATTCGCGCATGATCACCGTCTTGTCGGTCGGGTAGGACCGTTCCGGATGGAAGTGCCGGAACTCGTGGATGCGGGTGTAGGGCACGTCGGCGTCGTTGTAGTTCATCACCGGGGTGCCCTGGAAGTCGCCGGTGTCGAGCACTTCGAGCTCGAAGTCCAGGGTGCGCCAGCCGAGCCGGCCCTGCGCGTAGTCGAAGTAGCGGTCCAGCGGCCCCGTGTAGACCACCGGGGCGTCCGGACTGACCGCCCGAAGCTCGTCGCGGACGTCGAACCAGTCGGTGTCCAGACGGACCTCGATGTTGTCGTGCGCCGCCATGTTCTGCAGCCACGCGGTGTAGCCGTCGACCGGCAGCCCCTCGTAGGTGTCGTTGAAGTAGCGGTTGTCGAAGGTGTAGCGCACCGGCAGCCGGGTGATGTTGGACGCCGGCAGCTCGGTGGGGTCGGTCTCCCACTGCTTGGCGGTGTAGTGCTTGACGAACGCCTCGTAAAGCGGGCGGCCGATCAAGCTGATCGCCTTCTCCTCGAAGTTGGCGGCGTCCGCCGCTGAAATCTCCGAGGCCTGCTCGGCGATCAGCGCCCTGGCCTCGTCCGGAGTGAAGTAGCGGCCGAAGAACTGCGACACCAGGCCCAGCCCCATCGGGAACTGGTAGGCCTGGCCGTCGTGCATGGCGAAGACCCGGTGCTGGTAGCCGGTGAAGTCGGTGAACTGCCGCACGTAGTCCCAGACCCGCTTATTAGAGGTATGGAACAGGTGCGCGCCGTATTTGTGGACCTCGATGCCGGTCTGCGGGTCGGCCTCGGAGTAGGCGTTGCCGCCGATATGGTGGCGCTTTTCGACGACCAGGACGCGCTTGCCGAGCTGCGTGGCTGCGCGCTCGGCAATGGTCAGGCCGAAGAATCCAGAACCAACAACATAGAGGTCGTAGCGACTAGCAGGTGAAGTCATCGGCGCCAAGGGTATCTGAACAGCGGCCGTGAGCAGCGTCGGCGCCCCGCCACTTCCGCTGTCCAGCCGGCCGGGCGATCCCTCACGGTACTGCCGGTACCGCGAGATTGCGCCCACGCAGGCAAAACGCGCGGATTCCCGGCACCAGTGCGATCTCGGCGCCCGGCTGAGGATATCGACGCCGACGAAGGGTTGGTCGCGGTTTCCTCACGATTCGATCTCGTCACTCTATTCACATCAGTCACACGCGTACCGTCGATCCGGTAGGCAGTAAACGCTCTGGTGGTCCCCGAGATCAGGACCGCGGGGCAAAACACATTGAGGAGACTTCCGTGCCGAACCGACGTCGACGCAGGCTCTCGACCACCATGAGCGCAGTCGCCGCCCTGGCAGTCGCGAGTCCGTTTGCAGTTGTCGCAGTATCCGACCTGGCCGCCCGCCAGGACGCCCCGCAGCACCGTGACTTCGTCGCGGCCGCGTCGGTGGCCGATCTGCCCAGTGAGCTCATCTCGGCCCTCACCCAAGGGCTGTCCCAGTTCGGCGTGAACCTTCCGCCGGTCCCGGGCTTCGGGGGCGGGACGGGTTCGATGCCCGGCGCCTACCCGGCCTCGCCGGGGCTTACCTCGCCGGGGCTGTACCCCGCCTCGCCGGGGTTGACCTCGCCCACGGGACTGACGCCGGGCCTGGCCACGCCGGGGCTCACCGACCCCTCGCTGACGACGCCGTCACTGGCGACGCCGCCGCTGGGTACCCCGGGCGTGTCCACCACCTCGGGCTTGACCACGCCGTCGCTGGGCACCCCGGGCCTGACTTCGCCCGGTCTGACCACGCCGTCGCTGTCCGACTCCTCGCTGACCAGCCCCGGGCTGACCAGCCCCGGGTTGACCAGCCCGGACACCGGCCTGCTGGGCTCCGGTGACCCGCTCACCTCGCCGGTGGGCCTGGACCCGGGCCTGGACGGCACCTACCCGATCCTCGGCGACCCGTCGCTGGGCATGGGCATGCCGGAGGAGAAGGGCGGAGTCGTCAGCGACCTGATGAGTGCGGCCAATCAGCTCGGTGCCGGACAGGCCATCGACCTGCTCAAGGGTGTGGTGATCCCGTCCATCGCGCAGGCCGCGCAAGGTGCCGCCCCGGCCGCCGCGGCCGCACCCGCCGCGGTCCCAGCCCCCTGACCCAGGAGCCTGTTTCCCTAACGGCACCGCAGAGTCAGCCCGCCAGGGCAACGGAGGACTCTGCGGTGCCGTTAACAATGCGGCCGGCCCGCAGGGTCGCGTGTCGTATCACTAACAACACAAGACACATACGTAACATCAGCACGTGCCAACCCGTCGCCCACCGCCGACGATCAAGCTGACCGCTACCGTCGCGACCGTGCTGATCCTGCCGTGGGCATTGGGCTATGGATCGGGCTCCCCGCCGGCCGAGCCACCGAGCGCCGCCGCGACCAAGCTGAACCAGCAGCCGCTGCCCGACCTGGAGCCCGGCGTCACCGTCCGCGAGATCACCCAGGACGAGCCGTTCACCATGGTCGCGCTCACCGGCGCCGACCTCAGCGGCACCTCGGCGAAGATCCGCGCCAAGCGCGCCGACGGGTCCTGGGGACCCTGGTACGCCACCGCCCACGAGGCCACCGAGCATGCCTCCCCGGCCCGGCCCGCCGACGCCCCCGGTCCGGACGGCACCGAGCCGGTGTTCGTCGGGCGCACCACCGCGGTGCAGATCGCGGTCACCCGGGCCGGCCCCGCCGCCCAGGCGCAGACCCCGGCCAAACAGCAGACGCCGCCGAAACAGCCCAAACCCGACCTCGGCTACATCCCGGCCACCGCCGCTCAGCCGTTCGCGCAGAACATCTCCGCGGTGCTGATCACCCCCCCGAAAGCCCCGGTCGACGCCCAGTGGTCGCCGCCGAGCGCGGCCCTGGCCCCGGGTCAGCCGCCCAACATCATTCCGCGCAGCCAGTGGGGTGCCGGCGCTCGCGGGCGGTGCGGCAAGCCGGCGGAGAGCGGCCCGATCCACGCCGCGGTGGTGCATCACACCGCGGGCTCCAACGACTACTCCCCCGAGGACTCGGCGGAGATCATCCGGGCCATCTACGCCTACCACACCCGCACCCTGGGCTGGTGCGACATCGGCTACAACGCGCTGGTGGACAAGTACGGCCAGGTGTTCGAGGGCCGGGCCGGCGGCATCACCAAGGGCATCGTGGGCAGCCACGCCGGCGGGTTCAATAAGAACACCTGGGGGGTGTCGATGATCGGCACCTTCGACGACGCGCCTCCCCCGCCGATTCAGCTCGAGACCGTCGGCCGGTTGCTGGGCTGGCGGCTGGGCCTGGACCTCGCCGACCCGCGCGGCACCGTGCACCTGACCTCCGCCGGCGGCGCGTCCACCCACGTTCCCCGCGGCTCGGAGCTGACGCTGCCGGCGATCATCGGCCACCGCGACCTCGACGCGACCGAGTGCCCCGGTGAGCAGGGGTACGTGGCGCTCAACGAGATCCGGGAGATCGCCGCCCGATTCGGCGACCCGCCGGGCCCGGAAGACCTCGCCCGGACGATGCAGGGCGGCGCCATCCACACCCGCTGGCTGGAGCTGGGCGGCTCCGAAGGCATGCTCGGCGCCGTCACCTCGCCCGAGGCGATCGGCGAGGGTTCCACCAAGTACGCGACGTTCGAGCACGGAGCGGTGTACTGGTCACCGGAGACCGGCGCCCAGCCGATCACCGGGGCGATCTACGACGCCTGGGCGTCGCTGGGCTACGAGCGCGGCATGCTGGGGCTGCCCACCAGCGCCGAGATCCCCGAGCCGGAGTGGATCGGGCAGAACTTCCAGCACGGCACGCTGAACTACAACCGGGCCAGCGGCAGCGTCGTCCGGGTCATCGACGGCAACGCCGAAGAGCTGCCGCCGCCCCCGCCGGAGGGTCCGCCGGTACAGCTGGAGCGCTTCTCCCGGGTGCTCGAAATCGGCTAACCCCCGTTGGGGTTCCACCATCGTTCCAGCACCCGCGCCAGGCCGTCCTCGGTGTTGGGCGCGGTGATCTCGGCAGCCGCCGCCAGCACTTCGGGATGCGCGTTACCCATCGCCACACCATGGCCCGCCCCCAGCAGCAACGGCAGGTCGTTGGGCATGTCGCCGAAAGCCACCACCTGATCGATGCCGATTCCCATCGGCATGATCAGCTCCTCGATGCCGGTGGCCTTGGTGATCCCGGCCGGCACCACCTCGACCAGCCCGTTGTTGGTGGAATAAGTCATCTCCGCGGCGCTGCCGATATGCGGCGCCAGCTGCGCCGTCATGTCGGCACTGGCCGCCCCGGCCTTGCGGATCAACAGCTTGATCGCCGGCTGGGACAGCAGGTCGGCCAGGGAGACCTCGGTGTTGTCCGGGTTGAGCCAGGCATGTTCATAGCCCGGTGAGCTGACGAACTGCGGCGTCGCCGCGTCGTGTGCGCGCTCGCCGATGCGTTCCACGGCCAACCCCGCGCCGGGCAGGACGCGTCCGACGACCTCGGCCAGTTTGACCAGGATGTCGGCCGACAGCGTGCGCGCCGAGATCACCCGGTCGGTGTCCGGGTCGTAGAGCACCGCCCCGTTGGCGCACACCGCCAGCGGGGCGAAGCCGAGCGCGTCGACCACCGGGGCGATCCAGCGCGGCGGGCGCCCGGTCGCCAGGACGAACCCGGCGCCGGAGTCGACGGCCGCGTGCACCGCCGCCCGGGTGCGCGCGGTGATGTTCTCGGCGTTGTCGAGCAGAGTGCCGTCGACGTCGCTGGCGATCAGCGCGGGGACCGGGTATTGCCGCGGTGCCATCAACGCCGACTCAGACCGGCCAGCGCCCGCCGCAGCCGGCCCTGCTGTGCCCGCTCGAGCCGTTTGCGATCGCGTTCGGCGAGCTCGGTTTCGCGCATTGCCAGGCCTTCGGCCATGGTGGGGGCGCCGCCGCCGAGCCGCCGCGGCACCCAGTACGCGCCGGCGGGGTGCGGGTACTCGCGTTGCGCCTGGTCGAGCATGACGGCCATGGTGTCACGCAGCGCGGCGGTGGTCGCCTCGACGTCACCGGAGGCGGCCATCGGCCGGCCGATCTTGGCCAGCACCGGAACGTGGTTGCGCCACAGCTGCTTCGGGTGGTCCTTCGTCCATACCCGCTGCATGCCCCAGACGATGACCGGGATGATCGGGACACCGGCGGCATGCGCCATCCGGGCGGCGCCGGTCTTGAACTCGCGCAGTTCGAAGCTGCGGCTGATGGTGGCCTCCGGGTGCAGCCCGACGAGCTCACCCTCGCGCAGCCGCTGCACCGCCACGTCGTAGGCACCGGCCCCGGCCGAGCGGTCGACCGGGATCAGCTTGATGTGCTTGATCACGTATCTGATCACCGGCACCTCGGTCATCTCGGCCTTGATCATGAACCGCAACCGGCGGCGGCGCCGCAGGGCCGCCAGCGAGGCCGGATACCAGTCCAGGTAGCTGGTGTGGTTGAGAGCGAGCACCGCGCCGCCGCGTTCGGGAATGTTCTCCAGGCCCTCGAAGGTCACGTGCGGCCCGTTGGCTTTCACCAGCGCGGGGATCACGATCTCCAGGGTGCGGAAGAAGGGTTCAGCCATCTTCAGCGCTCCGGGCTCGGCCGGCCGCCCGCTGCGCCAGCTCCCGTTCGTCGAGAACCTTGGCTTCCGCCGGGGTGGGCGCGGTACCGCCCAGCCGCCGCGGTACCCAGTACTGGCCCGCCGGGTGCGGGTAGTCCTGCTGAACGCCGGCCAGCATCGGCGCCATCTGCGCACGCAAGGCGGCGATGAGGCCGGCGGCGTCGCCGGCCGGGGCCAGCGGCGCGCCCACCAGCACGGTGATCGGGATCCGGCTGCCGATCAGCCGCGCCCGCGGGTGGTCCTTGGTCCACAGCCGGTGCGCGCCCCACACGATCAGCGGGACGATCGGCACCTGCGCCTCGAGCGCCATCCGGGCGGCCCCGGACTTGAACTCCTTCAGCTCGAAGCTGCGGCTGATGGTGGCTTCCGGGTAGACGCCGACCACCTCGCCGGCGCGCAGCGCAGCCACCGCATGCCGGTAGGCGTCGGAGCCGGCGCCGCGATCGACCGGGATGGTGCCGGTGTGGTGGATCAGATAATTCACCACTCGCACCTGCTGCATCTCGGCCTTGATCATGAATCGCATCCGCCGGCCCCGGCGATAAGCCGCCAGCGCCGCGGGCAGGAAGTCGACGTAGCCGGTGTGGTTGATCGCGATCACCGCGCCGCCCTCGGCCGGGATGTGCTCCAGGCCGCGAAAGTCGATGCGGGCGCCGGAGACCTTCACCGCGGTCACCGCTGTCAGCTCCAGCGCACGAAAAACCGGCTGCATGCCAGGGCTACTCCGCGGCGCCCGTCGCGGTCGGCGGCTGCGGGTGCCGGGCGGCCCGCGCCTCGGCCTTGCGGGCGGCTTCCTCGGCGTCGAGCCGCAGCGCCTCGGCCGGAGTGGGGGCACCGCCGCCGAGGCGGTGCGGCACCCAGAACTCACCGGCCGGGTGTTCGGGATAGGCGTCCTGGGTCTGCTCGAGCAGGTGTTGCATGCGGGTCTGCAGCAGATCCCGCAGGTCCTCGACGGACAGCGTCGGCGGTATCGGTTCGCCGACCGCCACCGAGATCGGCACCTTGGAGCGCCCCAGCCGTCTGGGGTGGTCCTTGGTCCAGACCCGCTGGGCGCCCCACACGATGTGCGGGATGATCGGCACCTGCGCCTCGAGTGCCATCCGGGCGGCACCGCTCTTGAACTCCTTGAGCTCGAAGCTGCGGCTGATCGTCGCCTCCGGGTAGACCCCGACCAGCTCACCGGCCCGCAGGTAATCGACGGCGGAGGCGTAGGCGTCGGCGCCCTGACCGCGATCGACCGGGATGTGCCGGCAGCCGCGCATGATCGGGCCGGTGAAGCGGTTGTCGAAGGTTTCCTTCTTGGCCATGAACCGCACCCGCCGGCGCGGCTTGTTGTCGTAGGCGGCGAGGCCGGCGAACGCGAAGTCGAGGTAGCCGGTGTGGTTGATCGCGACCACGGCGCCGCCGCTGGCGGGGATGTTGTGCGCGCCGGTGACGGTGATCTTCACCCCCTGAAAGCGCCACAACGTGCGGGCGGTTGTCGCGACGCTGCCGTACCACGGTTCCACAGTCGTCCAGCCTAGGCGATGCCGCGGGCCGCGCCGTCGTTAAGCTCGGGAGGAATCTGCTACAGCGTCGGGAAGGTACTAGTGCGGGTCACCAGCGTCGGACACGCCGGCTTCCGGATCGAGACCGCCGCGGGCAGCATCCTGTGCGACCCGTGGGTGAACCCGGCCTACTTCGCGTCGTGGTTCCCGTTCCCGGACAACTCCGCCCTGGACTGGGACGCCCTGGGCGACTGCGATTACCTCTACATCTCGCATCTGCACCACGACCACTTCGACCCGCGGCATCTGGCCGCCCACGTCAACAAAGACGCGGTGGTGCTACTGCCCGACTATCCGGTCCCGGATCTGCGCACCGAACTGGAGAAGCTGGGCTTCCACCGGTTCTTCGAGACCACCGACTCGGTTCGGCACACGGTGAGCGGCCCCAAGGGCGCTCTGGACGTGATGATCATCGCGTTGCGTGCCCCGGCCGACGGCCCGATCGGCGACTCGGGACTGGTGGTTTCCGACGGGGTGACCACCGTCTTCAACATGAACGACTCGCGCCCGATCGACCTGGACGTGCTCACGGCGTTCGGGAGCATCGACGTGCATTTGCTGCAGTACTCCGGGGCGATCTGGTACCCGATGGTCTACGACATGCCGCAGCGGGCCAAGGAGGCGTTCGGCATCCAGAAGCGGCAACGGCAGATGGACCGCGCCCGCCAATACGTCGCGCACGTCGACGCCAGGTGGGTGGTGCCGTCGGCCGGCCCGCCGTGCTTTCTGGATCCCGAGCTGCGTTACCTCAACGACGACCACGGCGATCCCGCCAACATCTTCCCCGACGAGATGGTGTTCCTGGATCAGCTGCGCCGCAACGGCCACGACGGCGGGCTGCTGATGATCCCCGGGTCATGTGCGACGTTTACCGGGGCACAATTGGATTCGCTGACCCACCCGTTCGACGACGTCGAGTCAATCTTCACCAGCGGCAAGGCCGACTACATCGCCGCCTACGCCGATCGGATGGCGCCGGCGCTGGCCGCCGAGAAGGCGTCCTGGGCGCCGGCGGCCGGGCCGGCGATGCTGGAGCCGCTGCGGGCGCTGTTCGAGCCGATCATGGCCAAGAGCAACGAGATCTGCGACGGCATCGGCTATCCGGTCGAGCTGGTGCTGGACGGAGCCGGCCACCAAGAAACCGTCGTGCTAGATTTCCCCAAACGCATGGTGCGCGAACCGGTTCCGGGTGAGAAGTTCCGCTACGGCTTCGGTATCCCGCCCGAGCTGGTGCGCACCGTGCTGCGCGACGGCGAACCGGACTGGGTCAACACGATATTCCTGTCCACCCGGTTCAAGGCCTGGCGGGTCGGCGGTTACAACGAGTACCTCTACACGTTCTTCAAGTGCCTCACCGAGGATCGGATCGTCTACGCCGACGGCTGGTTCGGGGAGAGCCACGACGACTCGGCGACGATCACCTTGGGCGACTGGCAGATTCAGCGCCGCTGCCCGCACATGAAAGCCGACCTGTTGAAGTTCGGGGTGGTCGAGGGCAGCACCCTGACCTGCAATCAGCACGGCTGGCAGTGGGATCTGAACACCGGTCGCTGCCTGACCGCCAAGGGCCACGAGCTGCGCTGCGAGAAACTGTGAGCGGCTCCTACGACGACGGTCTGATCGCCCTGGATGGCAGGGCCATCACGTTGCGCCGCTACCACTTTCCGTCCGGCACCTCGAAGGTGATCCCGTTATCGGCGATTCGCGGCTACCGCGCCGAACCGCTGGGCGCGCTGACCCACCGCTTCCGGCTGTGGGGCAGCTCGGATCTGCGCCGCTGGCTGCCGCTGGACATCAAGCGGCCGCTGCGATCCACGCTGATCACGCTGGATCTGCACGACAACCATTGGCCGCGGCCGGCGTTCACCCCGGCAGACCCGCAAACGTTCCGGGAGTTGCTCGACGAGCTGCTGGCGGGGGGCGAACCCGAACTGAATTGACCCCGGCCACCGCGGTGGTAGCGTTGATCGCCGCGCAAGCTAAGGGGTCATCGGTGCACCTGGAGTCGATCAGCATTCCGTTGCTGGTCGCCGAGGCCGGCGGTGATCCGTGGGCGATCAACGCCGCGCTGCAGCACGGCCGGCCGGCCCAGATCGACAGCCTGGCGAAGGCGTTTCACAACGCCGGTAGCTCCGCCGCCGAAGCCGATGCCACTTTCGAGCAAGCCCGCAAGCGGTTCGAGGGCGCCTGGAACCGGGAGAACGGCGACCATCCGATCAACGATTCCGCGCAGGTGCAGCTGGTCACCACCTCGCTGGGAGTGCAGGCCGAGCAGCTGCCCAAGATCGCCGCCGATCTGGAGAGCATCGCCGCGGCACTGGCCGAAGCACAGCAGTCGTCGGCGGGGTGCATCTCCGAGCTCGAGACCGTCCTGGAGGGCATCGACCGCAATCTGACGCACTGGCTCGAGGTGGACAAGAACTCCGAGCTGACCGCCGAGCAGCGCCGGGGAGTCCACGACCAGATCCACCACCTGCAGCAGGCGGCGATCGACGACACCAAGGAGACGCTGCGCCGCATCAAGGTCATCCGCGACGGCTACCTGGGCGCGCTGCGCGCCGCCGAGGCCCGGCTGCGCGCCGAGGGCTATGACCCGGGCCTGGTCAAAAGCCTCGACCAGCCCACGTCGCCGCTGGGTGATCCGCTGATGCCGATCCCCCCGTCCGACACCGACCCGCAGGCCGTCACGAACTGGTGGAATTCGCTGACCCCGCAGCAGCGCGCGGCCTATCTCGCCCAGCACGATCCGGGCCTGGGCAACCTCAACGGCATCCCCGCCGACGCCCGCAACGAAGTCAACCTCGCGGTGCTGCACGACGACCTCAACCGGGTGCGCGACCTGGCCAACCTTCGCGGCGTCTCCGTCGATCACGTGCTGCGTGACCCCGGCGCCTACGGCCTGTCGGCCGGTGATGCCACCCGCTATGCCAATGCGGTGCAGACCGAAAAGGGCCTGGAGCGCACGGCCGGCAAGGTCAACCCCGACGGCACGACCGCGCGTCAGGCCCTGCTGTGGGCCTACGACCCGGAGGCGTTCAACGGGCAGGGCAAGGCGGCGATCGCGGTCGGCAACCCCGACCATGCCGCCAACACCGCGGTGGTGGTTCCCGGCACCGGCAACAGCGTGCAGCAGGGCTGGCTGGAAAGCAGCGACGCCACCAACCTCTACGACCAGATGCGGTTGGCCAACCCCGGTGAGTCGACGTCGGTGCTGGCCTGGATGGGCTACGACGCCCCGGACAGCCCGGCCGACTTGCGGATCGCCACGCCCTGGCTGGCGCGCGACGGTGGCGCGCTGTTGGCCGCTGACGTCAACGGCCTGTCGGCGACCCACGACGCCGGGTTGTCGTCGCACGTGACGGTGCTCGGCCACTCCTACGGCGCCACCACGGTGGCCGACGCGTTCGCCAACAGCGGGATGCACGCAGGCGATGCGGTGCTGATCGGTTGTCCCGGAACGGATGTGGCGAAAAACGCCGCCGATTTTCATCTCAACGGCGGCCAGGTCTACGTCGGCGCGGCCTCCAGCGACCCGGTGTCGTGGCTGGGCCAGTCCGGACTGGCGCCGGACTTCATCAACCACACCATGCACCACCCCCTGGGCGAGATGGCCGGGCTGGGCACCGACCCGGCCGGCGATTCCTTCGGGTCGGTGCGTTTTCGGGCCGAGGCGGTCGGCCACCAGGGGCTGGCGTTCGGCGATCACTCCCGCTACTACGACGTGGGCAGTGAATCCTTGCGGGCGATGACCGACATCGCCGCCGACAAGGGGCAGTCACTGGCCGACGGCGGCCTGGTCGCCGACGGCCGCCGCCAGGCCCACATCGGTTTGCCGGAGAAAGTTCACGTCCCGTTCCTCGGGGAGGTCGACCTGCCACACGTGGACACCCGGATCCCCGGCACCCCGGCACTCATCGACCCGGAAGGCAAACGTGCGCCAGCAACGATCACCGATGATCACCAATACCGCTGACCGCACCCGGCGCCGGGCGGTGGCGCTGGTTGCGACGGCACTGATAGGAGGGTGCGCGATGTCTGCCCATGACCGGCGAAGCGAACTCGAAGGGCCGGAACTGACCGATGAACAGACCCGGGCCCAGGTCGTCGAACCGGCCAGAGCGATCGTGCGCGCGGCCGACCTGCAGGGGCTGTTCCCGGTATTCCGGTTTGAATCCTGCAACGACCAAAACGAGGCGCCGTATCGGGGTGTCGCCGAAGTCGGGTTCACGTTCCCGGCGAACGTCGAGCAGCAGGCGTATATCGACCGGATCGCGGCGGCGATGGTCGGCATCGGCTGGAGCGAGGGCCCACCGCCGGGAAAGATGCCGTATGGCCGAGTGCTGCACACCGAACAACTGATGGCGATCATCGCACCCGAGCCTGACCACCCGCGCTATGGAGACGTCAAGATCTATGGCCAGTGCCGCAACCTGACTGATCATCGCAAGGACGAGGGCCCGGTATTCCAGGACATCACCGGTGAGCTGACCGGATGAGTCAGGTCCGGTCGGCCAGCACCGCATGGGCGGCGTTGTAGCCGGGGATGAACGTGATCCCCGGGCCGCCGTGACAGCCCGCGCTGCCCAGATAGAGTCCCTTGACCGGTAGCGGTTGGCCGACGAAGCCCCGGGGGCCGGGCCGGTTGGGACCGATCTGGTCGGGGTTCAACAGGCCATGGCAGTAGTCCCCGCCGGGCGCTCCGAACATGGTGCCCATATGGCGTGGCGTAAAAGTGGTGTGGCGGGTGATGCTGCGCTCGAAATTCGGCGCCAGCCTGGTGATCTTGTCGATCACCCGCTGGCTCATCTCGACCTTCATCTCGCCGTAGTTGCCGTTTCCCTCGATCGGGAACCACAGTGCGAACGCTGACGCAGCGTGCTTGCCGGGCGGCGCCAGATCGGGATCGTGCAGCGACGGAATCTGCAGCACCACAGTCGGATCGGCCGGCACGATGCCGCGCCGCGCGTCCTCCCACTGCTGCTGCACTTCCTCGGGCGTGCAGAAGATTCCCAGCGAGGCCTGCATGGCGGGATCGTTGAGCGCCTCGTACGGCGCGGCGAACTGCGGAGCCTCGTCCAGCGCGAAATGCATCTGCAGGTAGGAGCCGCGATGGTCGGTGCGGGCATAGCGGGCCCGGACGTCCTCGGGCAGGACGGTCCCGTCGATCAGCGCGGTGACGGTGACATCGGGGGCGATGGCCGAGACCACCACCGGTGCGGTGACGGTCTCGCCGGATCCATGCGGCGGTCCCAGCTTCCCCTCTCCTCCGTCGAGCCTCGCTGAACCGCCGGCTTCGGTGCGCACCCCCGCCACCCGGGCATCGTCGACGACGATCTCGGACACCTTGGTGCGCAACCGCAGTTCACCGCCGGCAGCGGTGAACGTCTCATGCAGATGCCCGGTGAGCGCCCCGATCCCGCCGCGCAGCTTCTTCATCAGCACGGTGTTCTCGTCGGGGACCCCGAGACCGTAGGCCAGGGCCGCCGCGCTGCCGGGGGTGGACGGTCCGCGGTAGAGCGTGTTGACGGCCAGCACGGTGAACGACCCGCGCAGCGCCGCGTGCTTCTCCCGGTCGGGCAGGTAGCGGTCCAGCACGTCGGTGACCGATCCGAACAGCATGTCGTCGATGGCGGAGCGTTCGAATTCGCTGGTGGCGCAGGCATACATCTCGTCGAGCGTCTTCGGCGGGCGGCCGGCCTCGAAACGGCCCAGCGCCCGGGTGGGCGCTTGGCTCCAGGCCAGCAGCCCGGCCATGCCGTTGACGGCCTCGGCGCCGTGCACCTCGGACAGGTGGGTGAACAGCTTCATCGGGTCGGTGTATTGGATCAGCGGGTCGTCGCCGACGCCGCGCATCGCCACCGACATGACCTCGAGGTCGATGCTGTCCAGGCCGTCCAGGCCCAGTTCCGCGCTGACCGCGGCCGACGTCGGGAACTGCACCGAGCCGGCGATCTCGAACCGGTAGCCGTCGAACAACTCCACCGTCGAGGACATCCCACCGGCGTAGCGCCCGGCCTCCAGACACAGCGTGCGCAGGCCGGCGCGCTGCAGGATGAGCGCCGCAGCCAACCCGTTGTGCCCGGCACCTATGACGATCGCGTCGTAATCGGTCGTGAAACTCACCCCCGCACCGCCTTTCCGTCGAGCCGAGGCTGACACGGAAGCGGCAGTTTTGTCAATATTGACGTAACTAGAGGTTCCGAAGCGAATCCAGCGCGGTTCGGCACATCCGGGCCAGCTCGGCCAGCGAACGGTCCTCGCCGAGCATCCAGACCTCCATCGCGGCGAACACCGCCGCCGCGATGCAGCGGGCCGTCACCGCAATTCCCAGTTGATCGTCGGGCGCCGTGACCCGCAGTCGCTCGGCCACCGCATCGGCGAAGTCGGCTTCCACCTGACGGATATGGCGCACGATGCGCTCCGGGTCGAGCTCCTCGGCACGCAACGCGGCGATGCGGGTCACGGCCTCAACGTCATAGGGAAAAGCGAAGATAGCGGCCTGCACCGACTCAATCGTCGGCTCGGCGGGGGGCCGGGCGGCCAGCGCGCTGCGGAACCACTGCAGCCCGGCGTCGTAGTCGGCGAACAGCAGGTCGTGTTTGGAGGTGAAGTGCCGATAAAAGGTGCGCAACGAGACCCCGGCGTCGGCGGCGATCTGCTCGGCGGAGGTGTCTTCCACCCCCTGCGCCAGGAAGCGGACCAGCGCAGCCTGGCGCAACGCTTCGCGGGTGCGTTCGCTGCGCGCGGTCTGCGGCGCTCGGGGCATGCCGGTAAACGTACCGCAGGCCCACAGCCGCCCTGAATGGCAATATTGACAAAACTTTCGGGTCGTGGTGACACTAACCTCATGATCTCGCTCATCGTGCACGCAGTGCTGGGCCTGGCGACCGTCTGGTGGATCGTGGCATCCAACCGCGGGGTTTTTGCGAAACCGACCGGGGGCGGGGCGTTCTCGCCTCTGGAACTCGGGTATTACGTGATCGGCATCGCCTCGATCGGGCTGGGCTGGTACTTCAACGTCCGTTTCGTGAACGAGTACGCCCAGGGGCCCAATCACAATCCGATCCGGGGCCCGGGCAGCTGGACGCACTACATCCAGCTGATGTTCACCAATCCGGCGGCCGGCTCGGCCAGCCAGGACTACACCATCATCAATGTGGTTCTGCTGCCGTTGTTCACCATCGTGGATGGCTACCGGCGTGGACTGCGGCGCCCCTGGCTGTACTTCGTCTCGAGCCTGTTCACCAGCTGCGCGTTCGCCTACGCGTTCTACTTCGCCACCATGGAACGCCAGCGCCGCCACACCCCGGCTCCAACGTCGCGGGTCGTGGCAGAGCTCTAGCGAAAGCGCCTCACGATAGGCTGGCCGCGACGACGGGAGGGATGTCGTGGCCAAGCCGGTGGCGCCGCGCGGATCCGCGCGCGAGCGGGTGCTGCAGGCGGCATTGGCCCTGTTCATGGAGCACAGCGTGGGCGGCACCTCGATGCAGATGATCGCCGACCGGCTGGGCGTGAGCAAACCTGCCGTCTATTACCAATTCCGGTCCCGCGACGACATCGTGATCGCCCTGGTGGAACCGATGTTCGACGACATCGGCCGGGTAATCAAGATCGCCGAGGCGATGCCGACCGAGCAGGGCAAGCGTGATGTGACGGTCAGCGGGGTGGTCGAGCTCGCGGTGCGATACCGCCGGCTCACCTTCCTGTTCTACGACCGCGCCGTGGAGTACGCCGTGCGGTCCCGGGAAGATTTCATGGCCGCCGGCCAGGATGCGGCGGCGATCCTGCAGGGGCCCGAGCCGGATGCGGCGGCCCGCGTCATCACCACGACGCTGATGGCGGGGACCTTCACCGCGGCAGCCGACCCGGAACTCGAGGACATCGCCGACGAGGAGCTACACGAGATCCTGCTGGCCACCGCACGCCGGGTGATGGCACCGCTGACTTAAAAGGTCAGGTCCAGTTCCCCCCGTGGCGGGCGACCGCGGTCCGCATCACCAACCTCCCCGATGCGCTCCACCGCCGGACCCGACGAGCTCGTCGCGCGGGTTGCGCTGCAGCGGCGCCGGCCAGGGTGACGGCTTGGGCCGCAGCCGCGGTACCTGTGGCCACCAGAACCATTTGCCGAGCAGCGTCGCGATCGACGGCGTCATGAACGAGCGGATGATCAGGGTGTCGAGCAGCAGACCCAAGCCGATGGTGGTGCCGACCTGGCCGATCACGCGCAGTTCACTGATCGCCATCGTCATCATCGTGAAGGCGAACACCAATCCCGCCGCGGTGACCACCGAACCGCTGCCGCCCATCGCTCGGATCATGCCGGTGTGCAGGCCGGCGTGGATCTCCTCTCGCAGGCGTGAGACCAGCAGCAGGTTGTAGTCGGCACCGACCGCCAACAGGATGATCACCGCCATCGCCATCACCATCCAGTGCACCTGCAGTCCGATGATGTTCTGCCAGAGCAACACCGACAGTCCGAAGGCGCTGCCGAGTGATACCACCACGGTGCCCACGATCACCAGCGCGGCCACTACGGCACGGGTGATCACCAGCATGATGATGAAGATCAGGCACAGCGCCGCGACGCCGGCGATCATCAGGTCGTAGTTGGAGCCCTCCTGCATGTCCTTGAACATCGCGGCGGTACCACCGACGTAGATCTTCGAGCCCTCCCAGGGGGTGGTCTTGATGGCTTCCTTGGCGGCGAGCTTGATCGCGTCGATGTGCTTGATGCCGTCCGCGCTCAGCGGATCGCCCTCGTGGTTGACGATGAACCGCACGGCATGCCCGTCCGGCGACACGAAATTCTTCATGCCGCGCTGGAACTCGGCGTTGTCGAAGATCTCCGGGGGCAGATAGAACGAGTCGTCGTTGCGGGCCTTGTCGAAGGCCTCCCCCATCGCGGCGGGATCTCCCTGGGCTTCCTGCGCCTGTTTGGCCAGTCCGCTCTGGGTGGCGTAGGTGGTCAGCATCATGGCCTTGGTGTTCTTCATCATCTGGATCATCGGCGGCATCAGCGTGAGCATCTGCGGCAGTTGCGCGGCCATCGCGTCCATGTCCGGAACGATCTGCTTGAAGTTGTCGGTCATGGTGTCGACACCATCCATGGCGTCGAAGACCGACCGCAGCGAGTGGCAGACCGGAATGTCGAAACAGTGTGGTTCCCAATAGAAGTAGCTGCGCATCGGCCGGAAGAAGTCGTCGAAGTCGGCGATCTTGTCGCGCAGTTCTTCGATGTCGTCGACCATCAGGTGCATCTTGCCGACCATGCGCCCCATGGTGGCGTTCATCTCCTCCATGAGCTCGATCATCTTCGTCATCGTGTCGATGTTGACCTGCATCTCCTCTGCTTGGGCCAGCATGTCCGCCGTGCGATCCTCGTTGAACTTGCGGGTCATGTCCTGGCTGACGGCCTGCATGCCGAGCATGTAGCCGAAGGTGGAGTGCTCCATCGGAATGCCCTGCGGCCGGGTGATGGACATAACGCGCGAGACACCCTCTACCCCGGTGACCCGCTTGGCGATTCGCTCGATCACCAGAAAGTCCCCGGAGTTTCGAATGTCATGGTCGGTTTCGATCATGAGCATCTCGGGGTTCATCCGCGCTGAGGGAAAGTGCCGGTCCGAGGCCAGGAACCCTTGGTTGGCGGGTAGATCCGCGGGCATGTAGGCGCGGTCGTTGTAGCCGGGCTTGTACCCGGGCAGGGCGAGGATGCCGACCAGGGCCGCTGCGGTGGCGGCGATCAGAATCGGTCCCGGCCAACGGCTTACGGCCGCGCCGATCTTCCGCCAGCCGCGCCCCCGGTTGGTGCGCTTGGGTTCCAGCAGGGTGCCGAACCGACCGGCAACCACGATGACGGCGGACCCCATCGTCAGCGAGGTGATCACGACGATGGTCATGCCGATGCCCAGCGGAATGCCCAGTGACTGGAAGTAGGGCAACCGGGTGAAGTGCAGGCACAACGTCGCACCCGCGATGGTCATGCCCGAGCCGAGCACCACGTGCGCGGTGCTGCGAAACATGGTGTAGTACGCCTGTTCCCGGTCCTCGCCGGCACTGCGCGCTTCCTGGTATCGGCCGATCAGGAAGATCGCGTAATCGGTGGCTGCCGCGATGGCCAGCGTCACCAGCAGGCTGGTGGCGAACGGCGAAAGACCGATCAGCCCGTGGTAGCCCAGGAATGCCACGATGCCCCGAGCCGACGCCAGGCCGGTCACCACCATCGCCAGCGCCAACGCCACGGTGGTGATGGAGCGGTAGACCGCCAGCATCATGCTGATGATGACGACGAAGGTCAGGCCCTCGATGACGTGCATGCTGCGGGTGCCGGCCTTGTCCTGATCGGCCGCCAGCGCCGCACCGCCGGTCACATACGCCTTCACACCCGGTGGCGCGGTGACACTGTCTACTGCTTGATTGACAGCTCTGACCGACTCGTTGGCCAGCGCCTCACCCTGGTTTCCCGCGGTATAGATCTGCACGTAGGCGCTTTTGCCGTCCGGGCTCTGAGCTCCCGCGGCGGTCAGGCGATCACCCCAGAAGTCCTGGATGTGTTCGACGTGGGCGGTGTCGGTCTTGAGTTTGGCGATGATCTGGTCGTAGTAGTGGTGGGCGTCGGCACCCAGCGGCTCGTCGCCCTCGAGCACCAGCATGACCGAGCTGTTGGAGGTGAACTCCTTGAACACCTCGCCCTGACGTTTGACCGCGATCATCGACGGCGCCTCGTCCGGGGTCATCTGGACCGCGGCCATCTCGGCGACCTTCTCCAGCTGGGGAACGGTCACGTTCGCCAAGACGATGATCCCGATCCATCCCAGCATGATCGGAATGGCCAGCCGCCGAATCCATTTGGCAATCCGACCGGACTTGGCGTGGTCAACCGACACCGCGGGGATGACCTCGGTCGGCGTCTCGGCGGGGACGTTGTCCGTGGAAGTGCTCATGCCGATTTCACCAAGCAGAAGGTCAGGGCGCTGACGCCGGTGGCGGTTCGCTCGTCTTTGAGCTCGTTGTCGACGCTGATGCGACAACCCAGGGTGGAGCCTTTGCCTTGCGCGTAGAGGTTCGGCGATACCGCGGACAAGGTGGTGGTCAGGGTCACCGACCACGGCAGCATCGCGGCGTCGACGCGCTGCGGCTTGCTGTCGAGGTCGAGGTAGCTGATGTCGGCGGTCGCGCCGGGGTCACCGAAGACCTCATAGGTGACGACCTTGGGGTTGTACGGCTTGGTGTCGTCGACCTTGGTGCTGATGAGGTTGGAATTCTCGCCGCCGAAGTAGGTGCGCATGCGCAGCACCGTCAGCGTTCCGAGCGTTAACACCACGACGATCAGCAGTGGCATCCACGCCCGCTTCAGCGTCCGCATCGATCCGACCCCGCCTTGCTGACCACCACCAGGACATGGGTGTCGGCCGCGAACCGATTCGCTGTGGCACCCAGTTCGGCAAGCGCAGCGAACAACGGATGGCCGGCCACGATCTCCGGCGCGTCAACCACATAAGCGGTGACACCCGGGGCCATCCGGTCAGCGCCCGGCCGGGAGCGTTCAGGCCGGGAATGCCCGTCCACCTGTGGGTTCAACATCAGCGACGTCCCTTTCCGCCCGGGCCTATGGTTAGCGCGACGGAAAGTTAAGTTATACGACCAGTAAAGTCTAATCAAGCGGTCGGTCAGTCGAACTGTGCGGCGTGGGGTTTTAGAGGCGGCGCAGGGACTGTTCGCCGAGCACGGGGTCAGCGGCACGTCGTTGCAGATGATCGCCGACCGGCTCGGCGTCAACACCTCAGCGGTGTACTACCAGTTCCGCTCCAAGGACGACATCGTGGCCGCGGTGTTCCGTCCGGCGTTCGAGGACATCGCCCGAGTCGTCAAGATCGCCGAGGTGATCCCCTCCCGGCAGGTCCGGCGGGACGCCACCATCAGCGGCATGATCGAATTGGCCGTCCGGCACCGGCGCACCACGGCACTGCTCTACGCCGACCCCGCCATCGCCGTGGTGTCGAGGCCGTCGTGGAGTTCCGGGACGCCGTCCGCAGCCTGCAGGCCATCCTGGCCGGCCCGCAACCCGATCCGGCGGCGCGCACCGCGGTGGCAGTGCTGGTCTCCGGGATCTTCGGCGCGGCAGCCGATCCCGCCGTTGCCGACATCCCCAACGAAGAGCTGCACCGGATGCTGCTGGACTGCTCGCGGCGGCTGTTCGCGGCCTGACGCCCGGGTCAGGAAACGGACGGCTCCAACACGTCGACTCCGACATAGGGCACCAGCGCCTTCGGCACCCGGACGCTGCCGTCGGGCTGCTGATGGTTCTCCAGGATCGCCACCAACCAGCGGGTGGTGGCCAGCGTGCCGTTGAGCGTCGCAGCGGTCTGCGGCTTGCCGTTGTCGTCGCGGTACCGGGTGGCCAGCCGGCGCGCCTGGAAGGTGGTGCAGTTCGACGTCGAGGTCAGCTCCCGATAGGTGCCCTGCGACGGCACCCAGGCCTCGCAGTCGAACTTGCGCGCCGCCGACGAGCCCAGATCGCCGGCGGCGACGTCGATCACCCGATAGGGCACCTCGATCTGCGCCAGCATCTCGCGCTGCCAGCCCAGCAGCCGTTCGTGCTCGGCCTCGGCCTCGGCGGGCCGGCAGTAGACGAAGCCCTCCACCTTGTCGAACTGGTGCACCCGGATGATGCCGCGGGTGTCCTTGCCGTAGCTGCCGGCCTCCCGGCGGAAACACGACGACCACCCCGCGTAGCGCAGCGGCCCACCGGACAGATCCAGGATTTCGTCGGCGTGATACCCGGCCAGCGGCACCTCGGAGGTGCCGACCAGGTAGAGGTCGTCGGCCTCGAGCCGGTACACCTCCTCGGCGTGCGCGCCCAAAAATCCGGTGCCGGACATGATCTCGGGTCGCACCAGCGCGGGGGTGATCATCGGGGTGAAGCCGTTGTCGACCGCGACCCGCAGCGCCAACTGCAGCAGCCCGAGCTGCAGCAGCGCACCGGCGCCGGTCAGGAAGTAGAACCGCGAGCCGGAGACCTTGGCGCCGCGGCCCATGTCGATCAGGCCCAGCGACTCACCGAGCTCCAGGTGGTCCCGCGGGTCCGGGATCGCCGGCCGCTCACCGACCACCTCGAGCACCGCGAAGTCGTCGGCCCCGCCGGGCGGCACCCCGTCGATGACGACGTTCGGGATCGCCATGTGCGCACCGGCGAACGTCGCCTCGGTGTCGGCCTGGGCGGTTTCGGCGGCTTTGACCTGCTCGGCCAGCTCCTTGGCTCGGGCCAGCAGGGCGGGGCGCTCCTCGGGCGACGCCGCGCCGACGGACCGGCTGGCCGCCTTCTGCTCGGCGCGCAGGGTGTCGGCCGCCGCGATCGCCGAACGCCGCGCAGTGTCGGCGGCCAGCAGGGCATCCACCAGCGCCGGGTCCTCACCGCGGTTCGCCTGCGAGCGGCGGACGCGGTCGGGGTCGTTGCGCAGCAGGTTCAGGTCGATCACGGCGCAACCCTACAACTCCGCCGGTCGCATCACTTTCGCATCATTCGTCACGAGTGGCCGCCTGCCTGTCAGAATGGACCGGATGTCGAAAGCAGCCGACCAGGAAAATTCACCCGCCCAGCGGGTGTCTTGGCTGCGCACGCTGCAGGCGGCCGCCACCCGCCGCACCCTGCTGTTGACCGCCTTGGGCGGGCTGCTGATCGCCGGGCTGGTCACCGTGGTTCCGGCGCTGGGCGACGGGCCGGGCGGGCTGCTCGGCCACCTGAGCGCCGAGCCGGCCGTCAGCCCGGGCGGCAAGGGCGCCGGACCCGGGCTGGGCATCGGGATCGGCAAGGGCAACGAGGCGATCGACCGCGCGGTCGCCGGCGACTGCCTGAACTGGCCGGCGGACGACCTGGACGGGGCGACGGTGGTCAGCTGCGCCGACGAGCACAAGTTCGAGGTCGCCGGGCCGGTGGACATGAAGATGTTCCCGGGTGCCGAGTACGGCCCGGACGCCCCGCCGCCGACGACCGCCCGCATCGAGCAGATCACCCAGGAACAGTGCGAGTCCTCGGTGCGCCGCTACCTCGGCCCGAAGTTCGACCCGCACAGCAAGTTCGTCGCCAGCATGCTGTGGGCCGGCGAGCGGGCCTGGCGCCAGCACGGTGAGCGCCGGATGTTGTGCGGCCTGCAACTGCCCGGCGTGGGCGGCCAGCAGATCGCCTTCACCGGCAAGGTCGCCGACATCGACCAGTCCAAGGTCTGGCCGCCGGGCACTTGCTTGGGCATCGATCCGGCCACCAACCAGCCCAACGATGTTCCGGTCGACTGCGCGGCGCCGCACACCAAGGAGGTCACCGGCACGGTCAATCTGGCCGAGCGGTTCCCCGACGCGCTGCCCCCGGAACCCGAGCAGGACGCCTTCATCAAGGAGACCTGCACCCGGCTTACCGATGCCTATCTGGCGCCGGTGCAGTTGCGCGACACCACGCTGACGCTGACCTACGCCACCGTCTCGCTGCCGAGCTGGTCGGCAGGCAGCCGCGAGGTGGCGTGCAGCCTCGGCGCCACCCTGGGCAACGGCGGCTGGGCGGCTCTGATCAACAGCGCCCGCGGGTCGTTGCTGATCAACGGCCAGCCACCGGTCCCGCCGCCGTCGATTCCCGCCGAGCGGCTGAACCAACTGCCCGCCGGTAGCCAGCCCCGGTGAGTGTGCAGATGGACCCGGACCGGTTCGACGAACTGGTCTCCGACGCATTGGATCTGATCCCGCCCGAACTGGCGGCCGCCATCGACAACGTCGTGGTGCTGGTGGAGGACCGCAACGACGAGGAACCCGAGCTGCTCGGGCTGTATGAAGGGGTGGCGCTGACCGAGCGCGACTCCAACTACGCCGGATCACTGCCGGACACCATCACGATCTACCGGGACGCGCTGCTGGAGATGTGCGGCTCCGACGACGAGGTCGTCGACGAGGTGCGCATCACCGTGATCCATGAGATCGCCCACCACTTCGGCATCGACGACGACCGGCTGCACGACCTGGGGTGGGCTTGAGCGGGCGTGTCGCGGCGCGCCGAGCCGATGTTGTCGGCACGCAGTGCTAGGAACGACGCATGGATGACCACTGCCGAGCCTGCCGGGCGGGGCTGGAGCACTGCCACGGCACCCTCATTCACCACGTGCTGCAGGCCGCCGAGTGCACCGAGGACGGCTGCCCCGGCGAGATGCTGCTGCACGCGTTCGCGCTGGACTGCGAGGCGGTCGGCTGCCGCTGTGCCGAGGTCTACGCGCTGGCGATCTGACCCGACGCGGCGACCCTCCCCGCAAGCGGGAGGTGCCCCCAGGCGCCCGGCTCCGCAAGCTCCGCCGCGCTCGCGGTCGCCTAGCCCATCGGGTCGGTGTCGGAGCGCAGCGCGTCACCGACCGGGTCCGCATCGGGTTCGGGATAGAACGGCGGCGTCAACGCACCCCACTGCACGCAGCTCCACCGGCCGTCGGTGATCGGTGAGAGCACCACCGCCTCGGTGTTGTTCAGGTGGTTGTCCAGTACGAAGCTGCTGTCCACCCCGGCCAGCGTGGCCGCCGCCAGGCGGATCGCCGCGCCGTGGCTGACCACGACGATGTCGCCGGTCCAGTCGTCGTCGTCGAGGTAGCGCATCCGCAACTGGGTGACGACCGGCAGATAACGGTCCAGCACCTGCTCGGCCGACTCACCACCGGGCAACGCGACCCCCGGTTCGCCGGAGTGCCAGCGCTGATAGGTCTCGTTGAACTCGGCGATCGCGTCGTCGTCGTTGCGGTTCTCCAGCGCGCCGGCCTGCACCTCGTGGATGCCGTCGAGGGCGCGGGCGGTCAGCCCGAAGCGGCCACTGATCTCCGCGGCGGTCTGCACGGCCCGGGTCGCCACCGAATGGGCGATCAGCGCCGGACGGTGCACGCCGTTGCCGGCGAACGCCCGCGCCTGATCGCGGCCCAACGGGGTCAGCTCCGATCCGGGCGGGCGGGTGTCGAGCCGACGCTCGACGTTGCCGTAGGACTGCCCGTGCCGCACCAGCACCAGCCGGCCGCTCACGTCGCCGTCTCCGTCCGGCCGGCCGGACCGGCGGGCCAGGAACCCAGATACCGCACGTCGGCGCAGCGCTGACGCAGCGCCTGCAGTGCCTCGCCGACGGCGGGATCGTCGATGTGCCCCACGCAGTCCAGGAAGAACAGGTAGGTGCCCAGCTCGGTGCGGGTCGGGCGGGACTCGATCCGGGTCAAATCGATACCGCGGCTGCCGAATTCGGTCAGCGCCGCAGCCAGTGCGCCGGGCGCGTTGTCCAGCCGCAGCACCACCGACGTCCGGTCCGCGCTGGTGCGCGGCGGCGGCGTCGCGGGCTTGCCGACCAGTACGAAACGGGTACAGGCGTTGGGTTCGTCGATGACACCTTCGGCCAGGGTGAGCAGCCCACGCTGCTGCGCAGCCAGTGCGGTGCTCACACCGGCGTCGGCCTCTCCGTCGCAAACCTGCTGCGCGGCAGCGGCATTGGAGTTCGCCGGCACGGTGTACGCCTGCGGCAGGTGCTCGGCCAGCCAGCGTCGCACCTGGGCACCGGCCACCGGGTGAGCGGCCACGGTGCGGATGTCGGCCGGCGTGCGGCCGGGCGCGACGACGACCGAGAACGCGACCTCCAGGGCGGTTTCGGCGAATATCTGGAGCGCCGAGCCGACCGCGAGTCCGTCCAGGGTGGGCGTCACACCACCCTCGATCGAGTTCTCGATCGGCACGCAGGCGTACTCGGCGGCGCCGGTACGCACCGCCTCCAGTGCGGCCGGCGTGCTCTCGGCCGGCACGGCGCGATGCTCTTGGCCACCGCCGGGAACCAGTCCGGCGCCGGTCAACGCGAGCAACGCCGCTTCGGCGAAGGTCCCCGCCGGGCCGAGATAGCTGATGCGGGTCACGGCACAACCCTATCGGCCGCGGCCCGGTCGGGGCCTCGGCGTCGCAGTCACCACCGGCGCGAGCGTGAAGCCAGCTTCACGTTCGGGCCCGGGCGTGCAGCTGGCTTCACGTTCGACGCGGTGGCACGGCGAATTGATTCCGCATTTCGGTTGCGCCGAGCCGGGCGGTTAATTAAGTTAGCCTTACCTCACTTACTGGAAGGGTGATCGATGGCAACCACCACCACAGCGGTAACCGTCCCGACGTCCGCGGAGCGGATCCGCAGCGCCTGCGTCCGGGGCCAGGCACTGGTGGCCATCGCCGACTCCACCGACGCCGCGCCGGTCAACGCACCGGTGTGCCACCTGCTGTCGGACGGCTCGGTGGTGGTTGCGGTCCCCGTCGACGACCAGGCCGCCGAGGCGGCCGCCGCCGCCGAACCGGGTGTCGCGGCGATGCTGGAGCTCACCGACCATGCCCCGCTGCGGCTGCGGGAACGCGTCCGGGCTCTGGTGTGGATCCGCGGCCGGCTGCAGGCGGTGCCCGAGCCAGAGATCGTCGCCCTGCTCGACCGGATCGCCACGGCCGACCCCAACCCGGCGCTGCTGCAAGTGATCTCACCGCGCTCGCCCGCGGGCGGCCGCTACACTCTGCTGCGGCTCATCCCGGACTCGGCGGTGCTGGCCGACGCGACCGGGGCCGAAGCGGTCGCCGTGGATGAGCTGCTGGCCGCAAGCCCCGACCCGTTCTGCGCGATCGAGGCGCACTGGCTGCATCACCTGGACTCGGCACACCCCGAGCTGGTCGCCCGGCTGGCCACCACCAAGCTGCCACCGCGACTGCGGCGCGGGCGGCCCCGCCCGCTGGCCGTGGACCGCTACGGCATGTGGCTGCGGGTCGAGGCCCCCGACGGCGACCACGATGTCCGGCTGAGCTTCCCGCGGCCGGTCACCGACGTGTTGGGGCTGAACCGGGCGGTGCGCGCCCTGATGGGTTGCCCGTTCCTCAACGGCCTGCAGCCGCGCCTTCGCTAGCGGTCACCGGTTACCGTGTCGAGGTGACCGAGCCGGCGGCCCCAGGACGCGCACTGCGCCTGGAGATCGCCGTGATGCTGGCGGTGACCTACGGCGTCAGCGCCGCCACCGCGATGCTGCAACTGGCCGACGCGGTGCTGCGTGACCTGAGCGCCCAGCGGATCCCGCTGAACCCGCGCCGGTCCTACTTCGACGGCATCGACTTCGGCCTCAACGCGGCCTGGGCGGCGCAGCTGTTCGCCTGGGGTGCGCTGGCGCTGTATCTGTTGTGGCGCAGCGGTTATGGCCCCGCGCGGATCGGGCTGGACCGGCTGCCCCGCGGCCGCGATCTGGCCGGTGCCCTGGGCCTGGCGGCATTGATCGGGCTGCCCGGGTTAGCGCTGTATCTGCTGGCGCGCACCCTGGGTCTCAACGCCGACGTCATCCCCGCGGCGATCAACGACACCTGGTGGCGCGCCCCGATGCTGATCGTGATCGCGTTCGCCAACGGATGGGCCGAGGAGGTGATCGTCGTCGGCTATCTGCTGACGCGGCTGGGACAGCTGGGCGTCTCGAGGCCGGTGGCGCTGGCCTGCTCGGCCCTGCTGCGCGGGGCGTATCACCTCTACCAGGGGTTCGGCGCCGGCCTTGGCAACGTCGTGATGGGTCTGGTGTTCGGCTACGCCTGGCAGCGCAGCGGCCGGCTGTGGCCGTTGATCCTCGCCCACGGTCTGATCGACACCGTGGCGTTCGTCGGCTACGCGCTGTTCGCCGACCAGCTGGGCTGGCTGCCCTGAGACCCCGCCACCCATCGCCTAGCGGCCCTGATCAAGCAAGCAGCATGAGGGAAATGCACTAACCGCTTGACTTTGAGAGCGAAATCACCTGCGTGCGTTCACTCTCGGCGGCGGACGACGCCGCGCCCCCCGGCGGATGACGCCGGCTATGTCGCCGCGACCGGGGTCACGGTGACGCTCACGGTGCCCGCGCCGGCGCCCGATCCGATCACCAGCACCGCGGCGTTGGGGTCCGAGAGGACCTCGCCGCCGGTGACGCTGACCTGGTAGCCGTTCGGGAACTGGATGTCCGGGATCGAGATCTTGGTCTCCGACCCGGCGGCGAAGCTGCCCGAGCCGTCGGCCATCGCCGTGGAGTAACTGAACGAGAAGACGCCGCCTGCGAACGACCAGGTGTTCGGGATTCCGGCGATCACCTGCGGGTAGGGCTGGGCCAGGGTCGCCACGATGGGCTCGTCGACGTTACCGCCGGTCGGCGGCAGGTTGGTGTTGTGCACCAACGAGCCCGCCTCGTTGGTGTAGCCCCAGTACAGCCAGCCGAACCGGTGCGGGTCGATCGAGTTCAGCTGGCTGGCAATGGTGTCGACGTTATGGGTGGCACCGAATTCGGTGACCACCCCGGGGACGCCGTAGTGGTCGATGTAGCGCTGGGCGCCGTCCATCATCATCCCGTCCCACAGCGAGCACCCGGTGGAGCTGCCCCCGCCCAGGGCGTCGAAGATGCAGTAGTCGTGGAACGCGAAGACCACGTTGTCGTCGTCGACCTCGTCCAGGTGGGTGACCGCGGTGGCATTGCCGAACAACACGTTCGGCTCGTAGTACACCGTGGTGTTCGGGTCGACCGACCGGATCGCCGAGATCACCTGGTCGTAGAACGGGGTCAGCGTCTCGCGGTCGAAGTGCGGGTCGCCGAGCAGGCTGGCCAACCACGGCGAGCCCAGCCACGGCTCGTTCATGATCTCGTAGCCGGCCACGCCGGGCGTGCCGCCCAGGTAGTCGGCGACGTTCTGCCACATCCGGGCGTAGTGGTTCTGCAGCCCGATGCCGTCGACCTTCTCGTTGGCCCAGAACGCATCCCAGGCCTGGTTCTGCGCCGGGTTGAGGGCGTAGCCGAAGGGGAACGGCGCGCTGGTGTCGTTGTCGTCCGGGTTGAACAGCGTCGCCCAGTCCGGGGCGCCGTTGCCGCCGATCTCCGAGCTGTAGAGGTCCTGGTGCATATCGAGGATGCTGACGATGCCGCGCGCCTTGAGGATCTCGATGGTCTCCTTGACCGACTCGAGGTAGGCCCAGTTGTACTCCCCGGGCTTCGGCTCGATCTGCGCCCAGTACAAGCCCAGCCGCACCGCAGTGAATCCGTTGTCGGCCAGGAACTTCGCGTCGTCGTCGTCGAAGCCGTTGCCGCCGGGCGAGAACGGCGGCGACTTGTACACCTGGTTGACGCCCTGCAGGATGACCACCCGGCCGTCCTGGTCGACGATCCAATTGCCGGCGGTGCCCAGTTCGGGCAGCGCCTTCTCCGGAGCTCCGTCCAGCGCGCCGAAGTGGCCGACCGCGCCGTGGGTGCCGAACGCGCCCGCGAGACCTCCGGCGCCGCCCAGGCCGGGCAGATCACCCTGGCTGACCCAGACGCCGTTGCCGGCGTCGCCGCCGTCGCCGCCGCCGCCGAACCACGCCGAGCCGTTGCCGCCGTCACCACCGTTGCCGCCGAGATGGGTGCCGTCGCCGCCGGCGCCGCCGGCACCACCGATGCCCAGCATCCAACCGATCCCGGCACCACCGGCGCCACCGATGCCGCCGATCACCCCGTCGCCTCCGGCGCCACCGGTGCCGCCGACGCCCATGTACCACCCGCCGGCGCGCCGTTCCCCTTCGGCTACGCCCTCAACCCGGCGCAGAACC
>NZ_LZIN01000040.1 GCF_001667375.1 Mycolicibacter sinensis
CCCGGGCCCCCGGGGGGGGGTGCGGGCCCCCCAATTTTTTTGGCCCCCTGTCGCGGGGGGGGGGGCGGTCGCCCCCCCCACCCACCGACCGATGCACCCGGCGGTTACGTCGCCGAGGACAACATCATCGGCGGCAACGTGATCCTGTTCGGCGCCACCAGCGGTCAGGTGTTCCTGCGCGGGATCGTCGGCGAACGGTTCGCGGTGCGCAACTCCGGGGCGCACGCTGTGGTGGAGGGCGTCGGCGACCACGGCTGCGAGTACATGACGGGCGGCAAAGTGGTGGTGCTGGGGCGCACCGGACGCAACTTCGCCGCCGGGATGTCGGGAGGAATCGCTTACGTGTACGACCCGAACGCCGAACTTCCGGGCCGGCTCAATACCGACATGGTGGAGCTGGATTCCTTCGATGATTTCGACGGCGACGACATCAGCTGGCTGCGCGGCATCCTGGCCGCCCACGCCGAGGCCACCGACTCCGCACCCGCGCAGGCCATCCTGGCCGACTGGGAAACCCATCGTCACCACTTCGTCAAGGTGATGCCGCGCGACTACCGGCGGGTGCTCGCCGCGGTGGCCGAGGCGAAGGCGAGCGGCGCCGACCCGAACGAGGCGATCATGGCGGCGGCTCATGGCTGACCCGAAAGGCTTCCTCAAATTCCCGCTGCGCGTTCTGCCGTCGCGCCGCCCCGTCGCCGAGCGGGTGGGCGACTGGAACGAGGTTTATCAGGACTTCGCCGAGGACAGCCTGCGCGAGCAGGCCGGGCGCTGCATGGACTGCGGTATCCCGTTCTGCCACACCGGCTGTCCGCTGGGCAACCTGATCCCGGAATGGAACGACCTGGTCCGCACCGGGCGCTGGCGTGACGCGTTCGACCGGCTGCACGCCACCAACAATTTCCCGGACTTCACCGGGCGGCTCTGCCCGGCCCCGTGCGAGCCGGCCTGCGTGCTGGGCATCAACCAACCGCCGGTGACGATCAAGCAGATCGAATACGAGATCGTCGAGCGCGGCTTCGCCGAGGGCTGGGCGCAACCGATCCCGCCGTCGGTCCGAACCGGCAAGACGGTCGCGGTGGTGGGCTCCGGGCCGGCCGGGCTGGCCGCCGCCCAGCAGCTCACCCGGGCCGGGCACGTGGTGACGGTCTTCGAGCGTGACGACCGCATCGGTGGGCTGCTGCGCTACGGCATCCCGGAATTCAAGATGGAGAAGCGCATCGTGGACCGGCGGCTGGAACAGATGGCCGGCGAGGGCACGGAGTTCCGGACCGGCGTGAATGTGGGCGTGGATGTGACGGCCGACCAGCTGCGCGGCGACTTCGATGCCGTGGTGCTGGCCGGCGGCGCCACCGCCTGGCGTGACCTGCCGATCCCCGGCCGGGAGCTCGACGGCATCCACCAGGCGATGGAGTACCTGCCGTGGGCCAACCGGGTGCAGGCCGGGGACCTGTCCGAGCCGCCGATCACCGCGCACGGCAAGAAGGTGATCATCATCGGCGGCGGCGACACCGGTGCGGACTGCCTGGGCACCGTGCACCGCCAGGGCGGCACCTGCGTGCACCAGTTCGAGATCATGCCGCGTCCACCGGAGACCCGTGACCCGTCCACGCCGTGGCCGATGTATCCGCTGGTGATGCGGACCTCGGCGGCGCACGAGGAGGGCGGCGACCGGGTGTTCTCGGTCAACACCGAGGAGTTCCTCGGCCGCGACGGTCGGGTCACCGGATTGCGGGCCCACGAGGTGCGCCGGCGTAACGGCGCGTTCGAAAAGGTGGATGGCACCGAATTCGAACTCGAAGCCGACCTGGTGTTGCTGGCGATGGGGTTCGTCGGCGCGGAACGGTCGGCGCTGCTGAGTGATCTGGGCGTGGAGTTCACCGCCCGCGGTACCGTGGCACGCGATGAGGACTTCGCCACCGGTGTGCCGGGTGTCTACGTCGCCGGCGACATGGGGCGTGGGCAGTCCCTGATCGTCTGGGCGATCGCCGAGGGCCGTGCCGCCGCGGCGGGCGTCGATCGGTACCTGATGGGCGAGACGGCGCTGCCGTTCCCGGTCACGCCGACGGCGGCACCGATCCACTGAGGCAGCGTCGGGCCGGAACCGCAATGGTCACTTAAGTAACTTCTGTATCACATTCCGGCGCGTCGGGTGTTGTTTGCCCACCGCAGCAGTGTCTAATAGTCCGCAATGTGCGCCGCGTTAACAGTCTGTTGACCCGGTCCGCGTTATTCCAATCTGGTCCGAACCGGGGCGGGGGTTTTTCACCGTGTACGTCAACCCGATATATCGATACCGGATGGGCCGAATGGCCTGGTCATTGCTGCGGTATCCGCGCCGCAGCCGTGAGTTTCCGGCTAAGCACGAGCGCCTGATCACGGCCGACGAACTGCTGCGCTACGCGACCTAGGTTCTCCGGGGCTTCACCGGGCACTGCGCCTGAAAAGTTTGCTGGGTGTTATCCGGGCGCGGAAGGCTCATGCGCCGGGGCCGCCCGGCTTCCACAGCCCGGAATCGCGGATCGCTTCAGCCAACGGTTCGAGCACCGCCGGGTCATAGGGCACCGGTAGATAGACGATCGCCAGGTCTAGGCCCTCGGCGCCGAGCGCTGCGGCGTCCTCGACCACCTTGCGGTAGTCACGGTCGGGGTCCAGGCGCAGATGCGCCGACAGGGTGATCTCGCCCGGGTCGCGGCCGATGTCGGCGCAGTGACCGGCCAGCACGTCGCGCTTGCGGGCGAACTCGGCCGGGGTGCCCCCGACGAAGTTCCAATGCTGGGCGTAGCGCGCGGTGATCTTCAGGGTGCGCTTCTCCCCGCTGCCGCCGATGCAGATCGGCGGGTGCGGGCGTTGCGGTCCCTTGGGCTCGTTGCGGGCGTTGTCCAGTTGGTAGTAGGTGCCCGAGAAGGTGGTGGTCTCGGTGCTCAACAGGCTGACCAGGACTTCGCAGGCTTCCTCGAAGCGATCGAAGCGCTCGCGGAGGGTGCCCAACTCGATCCCGTAGTCGCCGGACTCCTCCTCGTTCCATCCCGCGCCGATGCCCAACTCCAGCCGGCCGCCGGAGATGATGTCGAGCGCGGCGGCCATATTGGCCAACACGGCGGGATGACGGTAGTGGATGCCGGTGACCAAGGTGCCCAGCCGCAGCCGGGTGGTGGCCTGGGCCAGCGCAGTGAGCGTCGTCCAGCCCTCCAGGCACGGCCCGGTCGAGTCGGTGAAGATCGGGTAGAAGTGGTCGAAGGTCCAGCCGGATTCGTAGACGTCGATGTCGTCGGCGGCTTGCCAGACGGCCAGCATGTCGGCCCAGGTGGTGTTCTGCGGGGAGGTCTTGAACGCGAAGCGCATCCCGCCGACGTTAGCGCGTTCCCAGCGCGAACAGACGCGAAAGCCCCCATTGACGGCCCGATTTGGGGGCTTTCGCTGGGGGTGCCCCCTCTGGGGGACTGCGAGCGGGGGAAACGCAGCGCCCGATAGGCTCCCAGACGTGGACATGGTGACACTGGGTATCGACACCAAGGTGACTCTGCTGGCGGCGGGGCTGATCTTCCTGCTGGCCCTGCTGCTGGGTGTGTGGAAGTACCAGCAGATCGCCACCTCGGAGAACCATCAGGCCCACATCTATGTCGACATCGCCCACCGGGCGGCGCTGCTGTACTCCTTCGCCACGCTGCTGGTCGCGGTGTTCGTCGAGCTCAGCGGCTGGCCGACCTGGGTGAACATGACCGCGGCGATGGTGATGGTGTACTTCTTCGTCACCGCGATCGGCAGCTACATGCTGCACGGCGCGTTGCGCGACACCACCAACCAGTTCGAGAAGGCCGGCCCGCTGTTGAAGGTGGGCATGGTGTTGCTCATCGTCGGGGAGATCGGCGGTTTCGCGGTGCTGCTGGCCGGTTTCGGCGTCGGCGAGTTCTGACGCCGGCTTACAGTGCTTCGCCGTAGATGCTGCTGACCCAGATGTGAGTCAGCGTGTCGACCACCCGGTCGTGGGCGACCGACGGTTCCTCGGCGACCAGAGCGGCCATCATGGTGCGCTCGTTCATCTGATTCAGCGAGGTCGCCAGGTCCAGCGCGGGGATGGTGTGCGGCGCAGCGCCGCGCTCTCGCTCGGCGGTGATCATCGTCGCGGTCTGTTCGATCCATCTGCCCATGAAGCCGTTCCACATCGCCTTGAATTCCGGGCTGGTCGCCAGCGCCTCGGTGCCGGCCCGGGCGATCGCCCGATGCGAGCTGAATGCGATGAAGAACGCCTTGATGCCGCTGCGCCAGATTCGGCGCGGGTCGGTCGGCAGCCGCTGCACCGCCCCGACGAACTCCGAGTCGGCGGCCGCGATCAGCGGCTCCAGCAGGGAGAGCAGCACCGCGTCTTTGGACTTGAAATAGAAGTAGAAGGTGGGCCGGGAGATCCCGGCGCCCTTGGCCAGGTCGTCGACGGAGATCTCGGCCAGCGGCCGCTGCTCGAGCAGTCGTTCGGCGGTGGACAGGATCGCCAGCTCCCGGTCGTCGCCGGACGGCCGTGTCGCGCGGCGTCCATGTCGGGTCGCATTGGGGCTGGCCATGGCCGCTACTTTACACGACGTCGAATAAGTCAACAGGGTGTTGACTGCCTCGACACCCCGTTGATAACCTGTCGCCATGACTGAACATCTCGATGTTGTGATCGTCGGCGCCGGCATCTCCGGCATCAGCGCGGCCTGGCACCTGCAGAACCGCTGCCCGAACAAGAGCTACGCGATCCTGGAGCGCCGCGACGACCTCGGTGGCACCTGGGATCTGTTCAAGTACCCGGGCATCCGCTCGGACTCCGACATGTTCACCCTCGGCTTCCGGTTCAAGCCGTGGCGCTCGGCCCACTCGATCGCCGACGGCGCCGACATCTGGAACTACATCAACGAAGCCGCCGTCGAGAACGGCATCGACAAGAAGATCCGCTACCGGCACAAGGTGGTCGCCGCCGACTGGTCCGACGCCGACAATCAGTGGATGGTCACCGTCGACAACAACGGCGAACAAGAGCAGATCACCGCGTCGTTCGTGTTCGCCTGCAGCGGCTACTACAACTACGACGAGGGCTACTCGCCGGAGTTCCCGGGCTCGGAAGACTTCACCGCGGACGGCGGCATCATCGTGCACCCGCAGCACTGGCCCGAGGACCTGGACTACGCCGGCAAGAAGATCGTGGTGATCGGCTCCGGTGCCACCGCGGTGACGTTGATTCCCGCGCTGGCCAACTCCGGCGCCGGGCACGTCACCATGCTGCAGCGCTCGCCGACCTACGTCGGGGCGCTGCCGTTGGTGGACCCGATCGCCGTGCAGGCCAACCGGTTCCTGCCGACCAAACTCGCACACTTCGTCAACCGCTGGAAGGCCATCGGGTTCAGCACCGCCCAGTACCAGCTGTCCCAGAAGTTCCCGAAGTACATGCGCAAGACACTGATGACGATGGCCAAGCACAGGCTGCCGGAAGGCTACGACGTCGACAAGCACTTCGGGCCGCGCTACAACCCGTGGGATGAGCGGTTGTGCCTGGCGCCCAACGGTGATCTGTTCAAGACCATCCGCGACGGCAAGGCCGATGTGGTCACCGACACCATCGAGACGTTCACCAAGGCCGGAATCCGGCTGAACTCGGGCCAAGAGCTTGAGGCCGACATCATCATCACCGCGACCGGCTTGAATATGCAGCTGCTGGGCGGTGCGACGCTGCTGCGCAACGGTGAGCCGATCGACCTGCCCAAGACCATGACCTACAAGGGCCTGATGTTCTCGGGCGTGCCCAACGCCGCGGTGACCTTCGGCTACACCAACGCGTCGTGGACGCTCAAGGCCGACCTGGTCTCGGAGTTCGTCTGCCGGGTGCTCAACTACATGGACGAGCACGGCTTCGACCGGGTCGAGCCGCAGCACCCCGGCGCCGCCGTGAAGGAAGAGCCGTTCATGGACTTCAGCCCGGGCTATTTCCGCCGGGCGATGGACACCCTGCCGCGGTCCGGGTCGGAGGCTCCCTGGCGGCTCAAGCAGAACTACCTGCTGGACCTGCGGCTGATCCGTTACGGCCGGGTCGACGAGAAGTCGCTGCGGTTCAGCAAGCACCGAGTGGCGGTCAGCGCGTAGCGCCCCGATTCCTCATTGATTTCTTAAATTCTGGGGTGTGAATCGGGCCGGTTTCTGTCGGACTGTCGAACTAATGTTCGAAGTATGGGTAGGGATGCGCTGGCGGATCGGGACACCATCATGGAGTGTCTCGATGTGGCCGAGGCGGCTCATGCCCAGTTGGCGCGGTGCTCGTTTGATGGGTTGAGCCCGGAGGAGTTGGTGGAGGTGCTGGCCCGCCGCGAAGCCTTGGCGTGGCAGGTGCCGGTGATCGATCACCAGATCCTGGCCCGTCTGGTGGCCGAGGGGCATTCGGAGGTGTTGGCGGGGTGCTCGCTGGCCAAGGCGCTGTCGGAGCGGTTGCGGATCAGCACGAAAGACGCCCGGCGGCGCATCGATGAAGCCGCTGAGTTGGGCCCGCGCACCGCGATGACCGGTGAACCCCTGGAACCGGTACTGCCGGCGTTGGCGGCGGCCCAGGCTGCTGGACAGGTCGGCCCGGAGCAGGTGGCGATCGCCCGCACGGCGATGGCAAAGATCCCCGCCGGGGTGCCGGTGGCCGATCGCGAGCGCGCCGAGCGTGATCTGGCGGAGCTGGCCACCTTGTTCGCCCCGGAGACCTTTCAACGCCTGGCCGTTCACCTGATCGCGGTGCTGGATCAAGACGGCGACGAGCCCGACGACCGGGAACGCCAAGCCCGGCGCGGGCTGCGACTGGGACCGCAACGCCCCGACGGGATGAGCAGCCTCAGTGGCACGATCACCCCGGAGTTGCGAGCGACCATGGAGCCGGTGCTGGCCAAACTCGGCGCACCGGGGGTGTGCAACAGTGCCGATGAGAAGCCCTGCGTGTCTGGCACACCATTGCAAGAGCAGATCGAGCAGGATCACCGCACCCGCGATCAGCGCCAGCACGATGCACTGTTGGCCGCCTTGCGGGCCACTCTGGCTTGCGGGGATCTCGGGCAGCTCAACGGCCTACCGGTCACGGTGATCGTCTCGGCCACTCTGGACCAGTTGCAGGCCGCCGCCGGTAAAGCCCACACCGCCGGCGGCAGCTTGTTGCCGATGGGTGATCTGCTGCGGATGGCTTCGCACGCTTACAACTATTTGACGATCTTCGACGGCCAGGGTCGGGCGTTGTGGCTGGGCCGCTCCAAGCGACTTGCTTCGGCGGATCAGCGCATCGTGCTGCACGCCCGCGACCGGGGCTGCACCCGGCCGGGCTGTACCGTCTCCGGGTACTTGAGCCAAGCCCATCACCTCGATGACGATTGGGCCCGCAACGGGCAGACAGATGTGGACTCCCTGGCCCTGGCCTGCGCGCCGGACAATCGGATGGCCAGCGAGCAGGGCTGGACCACCCGGCTCGGCGAGACGGGCCGGGTCGAATGGATCCCACCGCCCAAACTCGACCACGGCCAGCCCCGAGCCAACCCGTTTCACTTCATCGAATCGGTCATCGACTACCACCACACGATCCGCTGCCGCGAACCCGACGATGATGTACCCGATCCGGAACCACCACCGGACTGGCCCGAGCTCGACGAACCCCAACCCGGCGAACCCGGCTTCGACGAAGCCCTCGAAAGCCTCATGCGCAGCTACGACACCAGCGACTACGGCGAGCTCGCGCGCCAGTACGGCTACCCCGACGACGGCTAGCTGCGCTCGGGCCAGTAGTAGGAGTCGGGGTAGGGCCGGGCGCCGAAGATCGCGGTGCCGATCCGCACCTCGGTGGCGCCCTCGGCGATCGCCAGCGGGAAGTCCCCGCTCATCCCCATCGACAGCCGCGGCAGATCGTGGCCGCGGGCGGCGGCGTCGTCCCGCAGCTGCCGCAACCGGCGAAAACAGCCGCGGACGACGTCGGCGTCGGAGGTGTTGATGGCCAGCGTCATCAATCCCCGCACCCGCAGCGTGGGGTAGCCGCCCAGCTCGTCGAGGAATGCCGGCAGCTGCTCGGGATCCAGGCCGTACTTGCTCGGCTCGTCTGAGGTCTTGACCTGCACCAGCACGTCGATGACCCGGTTCTGGGCGTGCAGGTGCTTCTCCAGTGCCGCGGCCAGCTTGGGCCGGTCCAGCGACTGCACCTCGGCGGCCAGTTGCGCCACCACGCCGGCCTTGTTGGTCTGCAGGTGCCCGATCATCACCCAGTCGATCCCGCAGTCGGCCAGCGGCTCGTGCTTGTCGCGGATCTCCTGGACTTTGTTCTCGCCGAACCGGTGCAATCCCAGGCCGACGGCTTCCCGGATCACCTCCGGACCGAAGGTCTTGCTCACCGGCAGCACGGTGACCTCGCCGGGATCCCGTCCGGCGGCGCGGCAGGCGTCATCGACTCGGTCCCGGAGCCGTTCCCAGCGCGCCCGCAGGCCGTCGTCCATCGGCGTTAGACGACGACGATGCCGTCGTCGTCGCTGTAGGCGGTCTCGCCCGGCACGAAAGCGATGCCGCCGAGTTCGACGACGACGTCGCGTTCGCCGGCACCGGTCTTGGTGCTCTTGCGGGGATTGGTGCCCAGCGCCTTGATGCCGATGTCGAGCGTGCGCAGCGTCGCGGCGTCGCGCACGGCGCCGTGCACGATCAGCCCGGCCCACCCGTTGCTGCGGGCCAGCTCGGCGATCACGTCACCGACCAGCGCGGTATGCAGCGAGCCGGCTCCGTCGATCACCAGCACTCCGCCGTCGCCCGGCTGCGCCAGCACCGACTTGATCAGCGCGTTGTCTTGGAAGCAGCGGACCGTGCTGATCCGGCCGGCGAACTCGGTGCGGCCGCCGAGTTGGCGGAACTGCAGGTCGCAACTGCGCACGCCGGCGCCGATGTCGTCGACCAGGTCGGCGGTGGGCCGAAAGCCTGCGTTCAAGGGCTCAGCCGCGGCGGGCGCGGATCAGCCGGCGGATCAGCAGCAATCCGAGCAGGCCGAGGATGCCGGCGGCCAGCATCGCCGCCGGCGACTGGCCAGACGGCGATCCCGACGGGGCGAGCGGGTTGCGGGCCGCCTCGACCGTCGACTTGGCCTGAGCGGCCGTTTCTTTGGCGCCATCGGCGAGCTTGCCCGCGCCATTGCTGGCGACGGGGCTCGGCGCGGGAGCGGGTGCCGGTGCGGGTGCCTTTTTGGCCGGTGCCTTCTTCGCGGGCGCCTTTTTGGCCGGGGCCTTCTTCGCCGGGGCCTTCTTGGCCGCCTTCTTGGCGGGCGGCTCGGCGGGCCGGTCGGACTCAGCCGGCACGATCGGCGGGGACGGCGGGGCGGCGTCGGCCCCAGCCGGTTCGGCTGGCAGAGTCGGCTCGGCGGGCTCGGGTGCAGCGGCGGATTCGTGGTCGGGCTGGTCCTGTGGCTCGGTCATACGGCAGCTCCTCTGGCGGGTTCTCGTCTCAGATCAAGTCGGCGGCACCGGCAACTTCGCCCATCATGCCAGCATCCGCCTGCGGTCAGGAGGTGGGCAGCGATCAAGATCGGTGCCTATTCAGCCATAGACCTGCCCCGACGAGCGCCACCGCGCCGGCCACGAACGGCCAAATCGGCAGGTCGTCACCCGCGGGCTCGGCGTCGCGTCGGGGTATCGGGGGCGGTGCCTCGCCGTGGTCGGTCACCGCCGGGCCGGGTTCGCCGGTGCCGGCCACCGTCAGCCGGAACGGCCACGAACCGGACACCACGTGACCATCGGCGGAGGTGACCCGGTAGTGGACGGTGTAGGTGCCGACCGGGCCGAGCGGGCGCACGGCAACGCTGGCGACCGCGCCCTGGACCTGTGTTTCGCCGGTGGACCACAGGTGCCCGTCCGGCCCGACCACCGTCATGGCTGCAAAGCTGGTCTGCAGCTGCTCGTTGAAGGTGGCGCTGACACGTTGCGGGCCGTGCGACAGCTCGGCGCCGCCGGCCGGATCGGCCGAGACCAGCACCGCGTGCGCGGCGGCGACCCCGGGAGGCGCCACCGGCGACAACAACGCGGCCAGGGCGAACATCCCCGCCAGTGCGACCCGCACGGCCCCGGTCATGCTCGCCGCCGGCCCAGCGCGATCGTGGCGGCCAGCGCGGCGACCAGCAGCGCGGCGCCACCGAGCAGCCGGGCCGCATTGTCGGCGTGGTGGGCCCCGCCGGCCTCGGACTCGGCCGGCTGCGCCGGACCGGCAGAGACCGCCGGCGGCGGGTGCTGACCGTGGTGTTCGGGTGCTGAGGCCGGACCGGTCGCCAGGTGCAGCGTGGGCACCGGGCGTGCCGCCTCGCCGCCGCCGGGCGGGGGCGGCTGATCCCAGCGCACCACGGTGCCGTCGGCGTAGCGCTGCGCCGACGGGAAGTCGACCGTCTCGGCGTCGGGCAGCTTCATCGCGATCCGGAACAGACCGAACTGGTCGGCGCCGATGCCGCCGGCGTCGGCCGTCCAGGTCACCGAGCGCACCGCTCCGGTCTTGGCGTCGCGGTCCAAGCGGGCCGTCCAGCCCGGCGTGGTCTCGGTGCGCGCCGACGCCACGTCCGGCAGCGTCACGGTGAGTTCCGTTGTGGCAGAACCGGTCGGCGATTCGTTCGGCACCTCGAAGGTGACCATCGCGACGCCGCCGCGCACCGCGCCCGGGCTGCTGGCGTGCACATGCGCCCAGGCCGGTGCGGTGCCGGCGATCGAGGCGGCGACGGCGACGGCCGCGGCCAGCGCGCCCGCGCGGATCCGGGCGCTCATGACGGCAGCCCCAGCCGGGCCATCAGATCGGCATCGATTCCGTCGAGCTGCTCGCTGATCGCGGCGGAGGCGGCCCGACGCCGTTCCACCGGCATGGTCTCGATGGCGGTCACCGCGGTGGCCAGGTCGCTCAGCCGGGCGGTGATCGCGGTGACGAACTGCCGGGTCTCGGCGTCTTTGGGTTTGCGCTCGGCCACCAGGCGCAGCGTCTTCTCCGCCCCGGCGATCCGTGCGGAGAGCCGGGCTTCCTGCTTCCCGGAGAAGTCGCCGATGCGTGCCAGCGGCACCCCGAGCCGGGCGGCCCGCTGTTCATCGATCAGGCCGCGGATCGCCATGGCGGCCCGATATGCCAGCGGCACCACGATCGGCGCCAGCATCCGTGATACCACCAGGGTCCGGCGGATCCGGGCCGCGGACAGCAGCTTGCCGTCGCGGGCCGCCTTCAGTTGACTTTCGGCCGCCTTGAGCGTGGCGCGGTCGCGGTCCCGGTCGGACTTGATCTGGGCTTTCAGTGCTCGGGCGTCAGCGCGCTGGGCGGCTTTGAAGCGTTTCGCCTCGCCCTTGGCGGCCAGCCGAGCCTCGAGTCGGGCCCCGGCCTTCAGCGCCCGCGCCTCGGCACGCCGGGTCGCGCGGCTCTTGCGTTTTCTGAACAGGCCCATTCGCGGCCGCCTCCCCGGTGTCTCGCTGGAACCTATCTGCGCCACCCTAATCGCGGTGCCGGCGCCTCAGGCGCTGAGGTGCTCCTTGCGGCGCAGCTCATCGATCCGGTCCAGGATGTCCTGCTGGGCCTCGGGGGACAGCCCGACGACCTGGGTCGCGATGCGGCGCACCCCGGAGTCGCGGACGCTGTCCAGCCAGGCCAGTTCGGCATCCAGCTTGGCGTAGTAGTCGTCGTCGGTGAAGAACGCCGGTTTGATCCGGAAGAAATTGGCCAGCGCGGCCATGGTGGCCGCCGACGGGTTCGTCCGGTTTCCCGAGCGGAGCTGGGACAGATAGGGAGCCGACATCGTGATGCCCTCCGCTTTGAGTGCCGCGATCACCTCGGCGGAGGTGTGTGGCCCGCGTCCGGGCGGATACACCACCTCGAAGAGGCGGTTCAAGCGGACAGCGAAAGTCGCGCTCATCGATAAGACCTCCCGGGGTCGGCAAGCGGTCGACAGGCGCTCGGCGAGGGGGGAGCCGTCACGTCTGATGATTTGCTGATCATCGTAGCCATAGATACCCACACAACCAAGGGTGATTCCGCTGGGAATCCGATCTTGATGTTCGGTGTAACTCGGCGCGGTTCATTTGTCGGTCGTACCGGCCGTTGGGACCGCAGTTATGTGGTGTACCAAGCACAATTGCATCATTCGCGGCGGTTGCCCGGCGCCGTCGCCGAGTCGACTGCCGGTCCTCGGCCCCGGACGCCCCTCCGGCGAAGTGAAGTTCGCCCCGCACGCAGAGTCGCCTGGAGTATTTGCTACCGGGCGGTGGATTCGTCTCCGGCGGGGTGTTCGCGCCGGCGCAGGGCGGCCCGCCGCAGCGCTGCCGCGAACGCCGCCACCATCACCCCGGCGATCGAGGCGATGGCTGCCGGGCGCCAACCCAGCGCCTCGTCGAGGAGCATCCACAGACCGAACGCCAGGAACAGCAGGCCGGCCGCGCCGTGCAGCAGGTGTTCGGGCAGCTGGCGGTGCAGCACCATCCCGACGCCGATCGCCACCGCGTCGGCCAGCACCATGCCGGCCGTCGCACCGAGCCACACCCCGAGCCAGCTGAGGTCACTGGCCAGTGCCACCGTCGCCAGCATCGTCTTGTCGCCTAGCTCGGCCAGCAGCACCGAGGACACCACTGCCAGCAGCACGAACCGCGGCTCACGAACCGGCCCGTCGTCGGATACGGCGTTCTTGCCCTCCCGCCACGTCCACGCGGCGAAACCGATGAACGCCACCCCGGCCACGGCGGCGATAGGCCGCGCCGGCAATGTCAGTCCCAGAAAGTGCCCGACGGTCACCGAAATGCCGTGCACCGCGAACGCGGCGATCGCCACCCCGCTCAACACCACCCACCAGCGGTGCCGCAGGGCGTAGGTCATGGTGATCAGCTGCGATTTGTCGCCGAGCTCAGCCAGGAAGACCACTCCCAGACTGATCAGCATGGCGGCGAGCATGCAAGACGACCTTTCGTCAGCTGCCGAGGTTAGTGACTGCCCGGCGCCGCCGCCAGCGCTGTCCGGGTTTTCGGGGTCCCGAATCCAATGATCCGGCAGGGGGATCTTTCGATTCGAATTGCCTTATGCGGCAAGGAGCATAGCCAGAATCGCCGTATCGGGATGCCGGACCGGATCGACGCCGACACGGCTCACCATCGACGTGACGGTGCCATCGGATTCGGCTTCGACCCAGGCCGCCCGATGTTCCAGGCCCAGATAGGGCAGGCCGGGCAGCAGCACACATCCCGACGCCGCGCCCCGGCACTCCGGCAACGAGGGAATGGTTTCCGAGGGCGGGTGCAGCATCAGCAGCGCAGAGGGCTGATGGGCGGCGAAATATCCCGGCGCGATCGCGGATTCGCCGGAAACGGTCCCTTCGGCCATCAGCAATCCGACGGTGCCCGGCCCCGGGTTATCGGGGAGTTCCTCGCGCGTACCGAACACCGTTGTGGTGGCCAGCAATCCGGGCAGCGAGGCTACCCGGACGGCGATGCTGAGCAGTTGCGCCCACTCCTTGGTGGAATCGGGCCAGCGGCCGAAGACCACGAATCCGTGTAGTTCGCCGCGGGAATGAAACGGGGCGACTTCGATCGCCCGGCCGGACCCTGTCGTCTCCATCGCACACCCTCCGCGACTTTTGGCTCGCCTGCTCGCATTTCAGCGGGTGGGTTGACTGGGAGCATGCGACAGCCGGCGTGCGCGTGCAAGCGGACACGGCGACGCGGTGGATAACGAATCGGTGAGGAAAGCACAGCGGGGGGGCGCCCCCCCCCCCCGCCCCCCCCCCGGGGGCGCCGGGGGGAGAACCCCCGGGGGGGGGGGGGGGGGCGCGGCCGGCGGCCGGCCCGCACCCCCCCTGGAGGCCCGGCC
>NZ_LZIN01000041.1 GCF_001667375.1 Mycolicibacter sinensis
CGTGAGGCGTAGTAGTGGTAGATCGCCGGGGCTTGCAAGTCGGCTGCGGCGGCAACGTCACTGAGGCGAAGTCCGGCATAGCCGTTCTCGGACAGCACATGGGCTGCCGCATCAAGTATCCGTGCGCGTGTCGACATCGCTTCAGAAGGCGCGTCGCCCGCGACCGCGGGCTTGCTCTCCGCCGCCGGCCGTCGCTTTTTCGTGACCACGAAGCGATGATAAATGCGCCTCGACGAGCGCGGTGCTCCCACCGGGGCCGCCGGTCCCGCTTTCCGTCCCGCAGCCGGAGTCATCGGCGGGACAGCCTCTATCAGCGGCGTATCGCATGGGATTTAATTTAACATAAAAAATTACGCCTTCGTCGTCCGGAGCCCGACGACGTCAGCAGTCGCCGGGCCACGGGGATCCAATCCGCAAGCCCGCCGGATCGGGCAGCGATCGGCGAAGGCGATCTCTATATGATCGAACGGTGGCTAGAAAGCGGACCGCCCCCGCCGAAGATCAGTCGAAATCGGAGCGCACCCGTTCACGCATCCTGGATGCGACCGCCCATGTGCTGTCCACCAAAGGCTTTGCCGGAACCCGGCTCACGGATGTCGCTGAGTATGCCGAACTACAAGCACCGGCGATCTACTACTACTACGCCTCACG
>NZ_LZIN01000042.1 GCF_001667375.1 Mycolicibacter sinensis
GGCCGGGAGAACCACAAGATGGCGCTCGCCTACTACCAGCAGACCAAGAACCTGCTGGTGTCCTACTCCCAGACGGCACAGGGTCTTTTTTGATGGGCATGTTCTGATGGCTGCGCCGGACCGGGTGCTGATCACCGATGCGGCGGCCGAGCTGGTGGCCCGCCTGGTGGCGCGGCACGGCCCGGTGATGTTTCACCAGTCCGGCGGCTGCTGCGACGGCTCGGCGCCGATGTGCTACCCCGACGGCGACTTCATCGTCGGGGACCACGACGTGCTGCTCGGGGTACTCAGCCCCAACGACCGAGCCGGGGACATTCCGGTGTGGATCTCCGGGCCGCAGTTCGGGGCGTGGAAACACACCCAGCTGATCATCGACGTGGTACCCGGCCGCGGCGCCGGCTTCAGCCTGGAGGCGCCGGAGGGCATGCGGTTCCTGTCCCGCAGTCGGGCCTTCACCGACGACGAGAACGCGGCGCTCGACGAAGTCCCGGTGATCACCGGGTCGCTCCCGCACTGAGCGGGCCTGCGGCCGTAAAATCTGCTGGTGTGATTCCGCTGCCGCGCCCCTGGCTGTTGAGCAGCACCATGCTGGTCGGCACCGCCGTCGGCATCCTGATCGGAATCGGCACGACGCTGCTGGTCACCGTCCCCGTGCGCCCCGATGCGGCGATCGCTCTGGTGCTCGGCGTGCCCAGCGCCGCGGGGCTGGTGCTGGTGTTCGTCTCCTCGCGCCGCTGGGTAACCGCAGTGGGTGCGTTTCTGCTCGCGCTGGCGGTCGGCTGGTTCGGGGCGCTGGCGGCGATTCAGGCGGTCTCCGGTGTCTGAGACCACCGACACCGGGGCGTTGCCCATGACCGAGCCGCACTGGCCGCCGAGCTTCGACACCGGGCCGCATCCGACCCCGCTGCCCGCACCGGCCGGCGACCGTGAGCCCGAACCGGAACCGACGCTCGAGCCGGCCTCGACGGCACCTCCCAAGCCGATCAAGCCGATCAAGCCCCTCAAGCCCGTTGCCGTCGTCGGCCAATACCGGTTCCTGAAGTGGTGGCAGCTGGCGCTGGTGCTGGTCGGCGTGTGGATCCCGGCGGCCGGGATCGGGTTGGGCCTGTTCTCCTGGTGGTATTCGCTGGCCGACAAGACCCCGGCCGTCTTCGTGGTAGTGCTCTATGCGGCCGGGTGCATCGTCGCCGGGCTGATCGTGGCGATGGTGGGCGAGAAACCGCTGCTGGCCGCGGTGGCGATCGCGTTGATGTCGGCGGTCTTCGCCTCAGCCCTCGCCGCGGCGCCGCTATATGGCCACTACTTCTGCCAGCACGTGGATCGCTGCGTGGGCGGAGTCATCCCGTACTGAAGCGTCGGGGCGTCAGCCCGCTAGGGTGAATCCGTGACCCACTATGACGTCGTCGTTCTCGGAGCCGGCCCCGGCGGGTACGTCGCGGCCATTCGTGCCGCCCAGCTGGGCCTCAACACCGCCATCGTCGAGCCCAAATACTGGGGTGGCGTCTGCCTCAACGTCGGCTGCATCCCGTCCAAGGCGTTGCTGCGCAACGCCGAATTGGCGCACATCTTCACCAAGGAAGCCAAAACCTTCGGGATAGCCGGCGAGGCCACCTTCGACTACGGGGCGGCGTTCGACCGCAGCCGCAAAGTCGCCGAGGGCCGGGTGGCCGGGGTGCACTTCCTGATGAAGAAGAACAAGATCACCGAGATCCACGGCTACGGCACCTTCACCGACGCCCACACCGTCTCGGTGGCCCTCAACGAGGGCGGCACCGAATCGGTGACCTTCGACCACGCCATCATCGCCACCGGCTCCAGCACGCGGCTGGTGCCCGGCACGTCGCTGTCGGACAACGTCGTCACCTATGAGCAGCTGATCCTCACCCGGGAACTGCCCAAGTCGATCGTCATCGCCGGCGCCGGCGCGATCGGCATGGAGTTCGGTTACATACTGGCCAACTACGGCGTCGAGGTCACCATCGTCGAGTTCCTGCCGCGGGCGCTGCCCAACGAGGACGCCGAGGTGTCCAAGGAGATCGAAAAGCAGTTCAAGAAACTCGGTGTCACCATCCGCACCGGAACCAAGGTGGAAAGCATTGAAGACGACGGTTCGACGGTCGCCGTCGTGGTCAGCAAGGACGGCAACAGCGAGACGCTGAAGGCCGAGAAAGTGTTGCAGGCCATCGGTTTCGCGCCCAACGTGGAGGGCTACGGCCTGGAGGCTGCCGGAGTTGCGCTCACCGACCGGGGCGCGATCGGCGTCGAGGAGTACCTGCGCACCTCGGTGCCGCACATCTACGCAATCGGCGACGTCACCGGTCTGCTGCAGCTCGCCCACGTCGCCGAGGCGCAGGCCGTGGTGGCCGCCGAGACCATCGCCGGTGCGGAGACGATGTCGCTGGGCGACTACCGGATGATGCCGCGGGCCACGTTCTGCCAGCCGCAGGTGGCCAGCTTCGGGCTCACCGAGCAGCAGGCCCGCGACGAGGGCTACGACGTCAAGGTGGCCAAGTTCCCGTTCACCGCCAACGGCAAAGCGCACGGTGCCGGCGATCCCAGCGGGTTCGTCAAGCTGATCGCCGACGCCCGCTACGGCGAACTGATCGGCGGGCACCTGATCGGCCACGACGTTTCCGAGCTGCTGCCCGAGCTGACCCTGGCGCAGAAATGGGATCTGACCGCCAATGAGTTGGCCCGCAATGTGCACACCCACCCGACCATGTCCGAGGCGCTGCAGGAGTGCTTCCACGGCCTGACCGGTCACATGATCAACTTCTGACTTTCGATCAGCCCTTCGCCAGGGTGAACTGGGCGACATAGCTGACATTGCGTTGAAAGAAGTCGGCGCAGCCCAGTAGGTACTTCACAAACCGGTCGTAGATCTCCTGCGAGCTCACTGCGATCGCCCGGTCCCGCGCGTCCTGCAGCCGGGTTGCCCAGGTGTCCAGGGTCCGCACGTAATCCGTCGTCAGATCCTGACGGCCGGCCAGCGAAAACCCTGCGGCCGCAGAGTATTCGAGGACATCCTCGTCACAGGGCACCGAGCCGCCCGGGAAGATCTCTTTGGCGATGAAGCGCATGAACCGCAGGTCGGTCATCGTGATCGGGATGCCCATCTCCGGCCAGCGCTTCAGCGGGTGACCCATGATGGTCTGCAGCACCATCCGACCGTCGTCGGGCATCACGTGGTGGCACAGCTCGAAGAACGCGGCGTAGCGCTCCTTGGGGAAGGCTTCGAACGCCTCGATGGACACGATGCGGTCGACGGGTTCGTCGAACTCCTCCCAGCCGCGCAGCAGAATCTGGCGGGAGCGGCCGGTGTCGACGTCGTCCAGCACCTGCTGGCCGAGGCTGCACTGGTTCTTGCTCAACGTCAGACCCACTACGTTGACGTCGTAGGTTTCGATCGCCCGCCGCATCACCGAGCCCCATCCACAGCCGACGTCGAGCAGCGTCATCCCCGGCGCGAGGTCCAGCTTGGCCAGCGCGAGATCGATCTTGGCGATCTGCGCCTCCTGTAGCGACATGTCCTCGCGCTCGAAATAGGCGCAGCTGTAGGTCCGGGTCGGATCCTGGAACAAGCCGAAGAAATCGTTCGAGATGTCATAGTGGGCTTGCACGTCGTCGTAGGCCACCGCCATCTTGGGTGCGCCCGCCGTCGTGTCGGCCATCTGTGTGCGCTCCTCCCTACCGTTGTGAATCCGGTACGCGGCCCGAGCCCGTCAGGCGGGCGCCTTCTCGCAGGTGAACTGGGCGACGTCGGTGTAGCCGACCCGGAACAACTCGGCGCACCCGGTCAAGTACTTGTGGAACCGCTCGTAGACGGCCTCGGAAGTGATCGCGATCGCCTCGTCCTTGCGAGCTTCCAGATTGTCCGCCCAGGTGTCCAGGGTCCGGACGTAATGCGGCTGCAGGTGCTGCTCGCGGGTGATGGTGTAGCCGGCAGCGCGGGCATGGTCGGTGATCTGCGCGGCCAGCGGGAGCCGCCCGCCGGGGTAGATCTCGTCCATGATGAATTTGATGAACCGTACCCTCGACATCGTCAGCGGTAGCTGTTTGGCCTTGATCTCCTCATCGCTGGGAATGATGATGCTGTGCAGCAGCATCACCCCGTCGTCAGGCATCCAGCTGAACGTCTTCTTGAAGTAGTCGTCGTAGGAGTTGAAGCCGAAATGCTCGAACGCGCCGATCGACACGATCCGGTCGACCTGTCCGTCGAACTCCTCCCAGGGCTGTAGCCGCACCTCCATGCGCCGGGTGCTGGTGGAGTTCGGGAACACGTTGTCCTCGATGTGCTGCTTCTGGTTCTCCGAGAGTGTCAGCCCGATGACGTTGACGTCATAGCGTTCGGCGGCCCGCCGGATGGTCGAGCCCCACCCACAGCCGATGTCGAGCAACGTCATCCCGGGTTGCAGACCCAGTTTGCCTAGCGACAAGTCGACCTTGGCCAGCTGCGCTTCCTGCAGCGTCATATCCTCGCGCTCGAAGTACGCGCAGCTGTAGGTCTGCGACGGGTCCTGCCACAGCTTGAAGAAGTCGTTGGAGATGTCGTAGTGGAACTGCACTTCGCCCTTGTCGGATCCGCGCGTCTGCGCTGCGGATTTCGAGAGCCACTGGGACTCGGCTTGGGGTCGTGCGCTGGTTGATTCTGCCACGGCGGGTCCTGTACGGAAGGGAGCGAAGTCGGGGGACGACGTGCTGGTGGCTCAACACTGGGGTCGACACTACCCCCCAACGGCCGTGGTGCGGTGCGGGTTTTCGGCGCGGCGTACCCGTTTCCCCGTCGGCCTGCTCAGCCGCCGACCAGCACGAAAACCGCGAACCCGGTGAAAATGCCGGTCGCGTTGGCAAAGGCGTTGACCACGTCGTTGCCCACCCAACTCAACCCCGACGACGGCTGCGTCGGCGCCCCGCAGTGCAGTCGGTCCTCCACGGTGGCCTGACAGACCGTGCAGACGAACCGGGCCTGCACGCTGGCGCCGATCGCAGTGTCCACCAGCGAGCCGACCACGCCGGCGGCCAGCCCGACCGGCAGCATCGCCCACCCGCCGAACAAGGCACCGAATGCGCCCACCGCCAGCGCTCCCAGCACGGTGGCGGCCGAGCCCAGCGGTGACACCGCGCCCGAGCTGCCCTTGGGAACCCGGCCGAAAGTCCGCAGCGACAGCGGCTCCCGGCGGGAGAAGCGGCCGATCTCCGAGGCCCACGAGTCGGCGATGCCGGCGGCGATCCCGCCGATGGAGACCGCGTACCAGGCCGGATCGCGGGTGAACGCAAAGCCGATCACCGGCACCAGCACCGGAAGGCCGGCGTTCACCGCGACCTGGCTCATGGTGCGCATGCCAGCCGACCGGGCGGCCCGGCGATAGGCGGTGAGCAGGCTGGTCAGTGAGAAGAAGGCGGCGGCCGGGATGATCCACGCCCACCCGCCGAGACCGACGGCCACCCCGGCGATCAGACCGCCGCACAGCGCGCCGGGCAGATCCAGCCAGCGCATCCGGAGCATGAACGGCACGATGGCGCAGCCGAATACGGCCGCGGCCAACCAGCGCAGCGCGTCGTCGGTGGACAGCTCACGCGCGACGTGCAACAGCAGCGCCACCCACGGCGTGATCAGCAGGTTGTCCGCCGCCGGCCATACCAGCAGCTCCACCGCCGCCGTGGTCACCGCGACGAATACCGAAACCGCTATTGCCATGAACGAATTCAGTTCGAGGCCGGCTAGGCAGAACACCAGCGACACCGCGAAGGCGATCGCCACGAAGGCCACCGAACCCTCCAGGGTGCGCACCCCGCCGCCGGCCTCCACCCGGTGCCGCCCGAAGCGATCCCCGATCAGCGCCGCACCCGCGTCAGCCAGGCCCAGCACCACCACACCCGCGGCGATCGCCACTCGATCCGGCCAGAACGCCAGCACCGCGACCAGTGCCCCGGCGGCGAACCCGACCAGCCCGTAGTCGCGGGAGCGGGTCCCGTCGAAAACCCCCGGCACCGGAATCAGGCCGCGCTCCACGATGACCGCCAGCGCCACCGTCGCGACGGCCAGCACGCCCGCCACCACCGCCTGGTGCGAGAGCTGGAAGGCGGCCAGGGCGGCGAACAGCCCGCACAGTGCGTGGGGAATCTTGCGGGTGACCAGCGGGCCGGCGCCCCGGCGCACCAGCGCTCGCCCGACGACGATCAGCACGGCCGCGATCGCCAGGATCCCGCCCCCGGCGACGGCCAGGTCGTGGCCAACGGTAGCTGTCACGCAGCGCTACTCGTCGAAGTCCAGCGGCACCCGCAGTGCGCTCAGCGTGGCGGCCAGCGCGTCGTATTGCGATGTCAGCATGACGAATTCGATCAGCCGCGGACGATCCAGGTGCTTCGACAACTCCGCCCAGGTGGCATCCGAAAGGGTGCGGGTCTCCACCAGTTCGTCGACCGCGGTCAGCATGGCGCGCTGACGATCGCCGAGGTCCCCGAAATCGGGACCGCCGGGGCCTTCGAAGATGCGGGCCTGGGTGGCGTCGTCCAGGCCGGCGGCCCGACCCATCCGCTTGTGGTGCTGCAGTTCGTACTGGCTGTCGCGCAGGTGCCCCACCCGCAGGATCACCATCTCGGTGTCGCGGGTGGACAGCTTGCCGCCGCGCATGAGCACTCCGCCGAACGGCAACCAGGACCACATCAACCGCTTGTGCTGGCCGAGCGTGGTGAACAGATGCGCCCGGGGCACGCGCTGGCGGGCCGCGACGACTTTGCAGACCAGCCAGTTGGCGAGACCGAGGTCGCGCAGGCCGGGGGCTTCGGGGATACGAGCGCTCACCGCTGTTGCTTTACCAGATACGGCGACACCGTGCTGCGGTGTTCGTTGAGATCGAGGTCGCGGCCCAGCGCCGGGAACGCCCGCTGGGGACAGTTGTCGCGTTCGCAGACCCGGCAACCCGCACCGATCGGGGTCGCCGGCACGTCGTGGCCACCGTGCAGGTCGAGCCCCTCGGAGTAGACCAGCCGGTGGGCGTGCCGCAGTTCGCAGCCCAGCCCGATCGCGAACATCTTGTCCGGCTGGCCCCACCGCGCGGCGCGGCGTTCGACGGTGCGCGCCACCCACAGGTATTTGCGGCCATCAGGCATCTCGGCGATCTGCACGGCGATCTTGCCCGGGTTGCCGAACGTCTCGTAGACATTCCACAGCGGGCAGGTACCGCCGCTGGAGGAGAAGTGAAAACCGGTGGCCGACTGACGTTTTGACATGTTACCCGCGCGATCGACGCGGACGAAGGAGAACGGCACGCCGCGCATCGACGGCCGCTGCAGGGTGGATAGGCGGTGGGCGATGGTCTCGTAGCTGACCCGGTAGAACGCCGACAGCCGCTCGATGTCGTAGCGGAACGTCTCGGCACTGTCGTGGAACTGCCCGTAGGGCAACACGATCGCCGCGGCGAAGTAATTGGCCAGCCCCAGCCTGGCCAGGGTGCGCGAGTCCTTCGAGGTGAACTTGCCCTCCTCGACCATCGCCGAGATCTGGTCGTCGAACTCCAGGTAGGCCAGCTCGGCGGCCATCTTGAACACCCGCTGGCCCCAGGACAGTTGGGTGGAGATGTCCAGGGTCTTGGTCGTCGGGTCGTAGCGGTGCAGCACCGTGTCGCCCAGATCGATCCGGCGGTTGATGTGCACGCCGTGTACCTCGGTGAGCCGGTTGGCCAACTCGACGGCCAACTCGCCCTGATGCCGGCGCATCCGGGTGGCCAGCTGCTCGGCGGCGGTGTCGAGTTCGTGCAGGTAGTTCTGGCGCTGATAGAAGTAGTCGCGGACCTCTTCGTGCGGCATGGTGATCGCGCCGGTGCCACTGCCGTCGGTGTAGCGCTCTTCGGTGGCGGCGGCCAGTTGGGCGGTGGTGATCCGGTAGCGGCGGTGCAGGTTGACCATCGCGCGGGCCAATTTGGGGTGGGCGCTGACCACTTCGGCCACCTCGGTCAGTGCGACGTCGACGTCCAGGTCGCGGTCCATGGTGACCTCGCGCAACTCGGCGACCAGCCGGGTGTCGTCCTGGGAGGCGAAGAAGGTGGTGTCGACCCCGAAGACCTCGGTGATGCGCAGCAGCACCGCCACCGTCAGCGGCCGAACGTCGTGCTCGATCTGGTTGAGGTAACTCGGTGAGATCTCCAACATCTGCGCCAGTGCGGCCTGACTGAACCCGCGCTCGCTGCGCAGCTGGCGCACTCGGGAACCGACGTAGGTCTTGGCCACCCGCCCGACCTTACCTGTTGCGAAGGCGGCATTCGCATTCTTGGCATGGCATGATCATTCGGGAAAAACGACGGGGAGCATCAATGCAGCCGACAGATGAGCCGACGGGTCTGGCGAAGGTGTTGATGCCGGTGCCCGACCCCCACCCGAACGTCTTCGACCGGCAGTGGCCGCTGCGGGTCGCCGACATCGACCGGCGCGGCCGGCTGCGGATGGACGCGGCTGCCCGCCACATCCAGGACATCGGCCAGGACCAGCTACGGGAGACGGGGCACGAGGCCACCCACCCGCTCTGGATCGTTCGGCGCACCATGATGGACCTGATCGCACCCGTCGAGTTCCAGGACATGCTGCGGGTACGGCGCTGGTGCTCGGGCACCTCCAACCGCTGGTGCGAGATGCGGGTCCGCATCGACGGCAAGCGCAGCGGCGGCCTCATCGAATCCGAGGCGTTCTGGATCAACATCAACCGGGAGACCCAGGGGCCGGCGCGGATCTCCGAGGACTTCCTGGCCGGGCTCAAACGCACCACCAGCGTCGACCGGCTGCGCTGGAAGGCCTACTTGAAAGCCGGCGACCGCGAGGCGGCCGCCGAGATCCACGAGTACCCGATCCGGTTCACCGACATCGACCTGTTCGATCACATGAACAACGCGGTGTACTGGACCGTCGTCGAGGACTATCTGTCGAGCTACCCCGAGCTGGCCGCGGCGCCGCTGCGGGTCACCCTGGAACATGAGGCCGCCGTCGCGCTCGGCGACAAACTAGAGATCGTCTCGCACATCCACCCGCCCGGATCGACCGATCGGTTCGGCCCCGAACTGGCCGATCGCGCTGTTAGAACGCTCACATACCTGGTGGGCGAAGAGGTCAAAGCCCTCGCCGCGATCTTCCCGCTGTAACACGTTCTAGTCAGTACGGGCGTACTGCTAAAACCCGCGTTGAGCTGTGTGGATAAGTTACCGACCGGTAGCTTGCCCGGCACGGGCACAAGAGGGCGTCTGCGTGATTCTTCGCAAACTTCGCATAACGGTCGTACTGTTTTGCCAAACTTGGCAATGAAAACCAGTGGACCTGGGCTGATGTGGTGTGTCAAGGTCGCGTTAACACACCAGTGAATCCGTCGGGGTGTTGGCAAGTCCGAGAAGCGCCCGGCGGTCGCGACCATGAAGGAGCAGCCATGTCGACCGTCGGCACGCCGAAGAGCCCCGAGCAGATCCAGCACGACTGGGACCACAACCCGCGCTGGAAGGGCGTCACCCGCACCTACTCGGCCGAGGACGTCGTCGCGCTGCAAGGTCACGTCGTCGAGGAGCACACCCTGGCCCGCCGCGGTGCCGAGGTGCTCTGGGAACAGCTGCACGACCTGGACTACATCAACGCCCTGGGCGCGCTGACCGGCAACATGGCCGTCCAGCAGGTCCGGGCCGGCCTGAAGGCCATCTACCTGTCCGGCTGGCAGGTCGCCGGTGACGCCAACCTGTCCGGGCACACCTACCCCGACCAGAGCCTCTACCCGGCCAACTCGGTGCCGCAGGTGGTGCGCCGGATCAACAACGCGCTGCTGCGCGCCGACGAGATCGCCAAGGTCGAGGGCGACACCTCGGTGGAGAACTGGCTGGCCCCGATCGTCGCCGACGGTGAAGCCGGCTTCGGTGGCGCGCTCAACGTCTACGAGCTGCAGAAGGCGATGATCGCCGCCGGCGTCGCGGGTTCGCACTGGGAGGACCAGCTGGCCTCGGAGAAGAAGTGCGGCCACCTGGGCGGCAAGGTGCTGATCCCCACCCAGCAGCACATCCGCACGCTGACCTCCGCCCGTCTTGCCGCCGACGTGGCCGGCGTGCCGACTGTGGTGATCGCCCGCACCGACGCCGAGGCGGCCACCCTGATCACCTCGGATGTCGACGAGCGCGACCAGCCGTTCATCACCGGTGACCGCACCGCCGAGGGCTTCTACCGGGTCAAGAACGGCTTGGAGCCGTGCATCGCCCGGGCCAAGGCCTACGCTCCCTACGCCGACCTGATCTGGATGGAGACCGGCACCCCGGACCTGGAGCTGGCCCGCAAGTTCGCCGAGGGCGTCAAGGCCGAGTTCCCCGACCAGATGCTGGCTTACAACTGCTCGCCGTCGTTCAACTGGAAGCAGCACCTGGATGACGCGACCATCGCCAAGTTCCAGAACGAGCTGGGCGCGATGGGCTTCAAGTTCCAGTTCATCACGCTGGCCGGCTTCCATGCCCTGAACTACTCGATGTTCGACCTGGCGCACGGCTACGCCCGCAACCAGATGAGCGCCTACGTCGAGCTGCAGGAGCGCGAATTCGCCGCCGAGGAGCGGGGTTACACCGCGACCAAGCACCAGCGCGAGGTCGGTGCCGGCTACTTCGACCGGATCGCCACCACCGTCGACCCGACGTCGTCGACGACCGCGCTGGCCGGCTCCACCGAAGAGGGCCAGTTCCACTGAGCCGCTGAACCGCGGGATGAAAGACTTCCGCGGCGCTTGTCGGATTGCGCCGCGGGGGAGTTGACAGCGCAGGCCCCGCCCAGCCAGCCTGGGCGGGGCCTGTTGCTGCCGTGAGACTGGAAACGAACTTGCCGTGAGGCCCGAAAGGAACACAGTGTCGATCCAACGAGTAGGTGTCATCGGAGCCGGGCAGATGGGCGCCGGAATCGCCGAGGTGTCCGCGCGTGCCGGCGTGCAGGTGAAGGTCTTCGAGACCACCGACGCGTTGATCACCGCGGGACGCAACCGGATCGTCAAGTCGCTGGAGCGCGGTGTGAGCGCGGGCAAGATCACCGAACGCGAGCGCGACGACGCCGTGGGCAACCTGACCTTCACCACCGACCTGGGCGACCTGGCTGACCGGCAGCTGGTCATCGAGGCCGTCATCGAAGACGACACCGTCAAAGCCAAGATCTTCGCCGAGCTGGACCGGGTGATCACCGACCCTGAGGCGGTGCTCGCGTCGAACACCTCGTCCATCCCGATCATGAAGATCGCCGCCGCCACCGCCAACCCGCAGCGGGTGCTGGGTCTGCACTTCTTCAACCCGGTGCCGGTGCTGCCGCTGGTCGAGCTGGTCAGCACGCTGGTCACCGACGAAGCCGCCGCCGCGCGCACCGAGGAATTCGCCAGCGCGGTGCTGGGCAAGCAGGTGGTGCGCTGCTCGGACCGCTCCGGCTTCGTGGTCAACGCCCTGCTGGTGCCCTACCTGCTGTCGGCGGTGCGCATGCTCGAGTCCGGGTTCGCCACCGTCGAGGACATCGACCGGGCGATCGTCGCCGGGCTCTCGCACCCGATGGGCCCGCTGCGGCTGTCCGACCTCGTCGGCCTGGACACCCTCAAGCTGATCGCCGACAAGATGTACGAGGAGTTCAAGGAGCCGCTCTACGCGGCGCCGCCGCTGCTGCTGCGCATGGTCGAGGCAGGCCAGCTCGGCAAGAAGTCCGGCCGGGGTTTTTACACCTACTGAGCTTGCGCCGTCCGCCGCCAGGGCAGCATCGGCGAGGGGTGCGGGCCGGCGTTGAAGTTCTCCAGCGACCCGCCCACCTCGACGATGCCGCACAACGCATTCCAGCTCAGCATCGTCAGGTAGTCGATCAGGTCATCGGCGCTCATCCGCGGGTCCAGCAGCCACGAGTGGGTAGCCAGCTGCACCCCGCCGACGATCATGTACGCCCACGGCTCGGCCCCCTGGGTGTCCATCCCGACCGCGTTCATCCGGCGGCGCAGCATCACCGCGAGCATCCGGGCGATGATGCGCTCGGAGTCGGCGATCACCTTGCTCTTGGACGCCGAGCTGTTGGCCATCACGAAGCGGTACGGCTCGGGCTCGTTGGCCACCGTCCGCACGTACACCCGGATGATCTCGCGGACCAGGTCGAAGCCGTCCAGGTTCGCCGACAGCGCAGCCGCCATGTTGGGGATCAGCGTGGTCTGGGCGAAGCGCATCATCACCGCGGTGGTCAGGTCGTTCTTGTCGACGAAGTAGCGGTACAGCACTGTTTTGGACACGCCGATCTCGGCGGCGATCTCGTCCATGCTCACGTACCGGCCGCGGCGCCGGATCGCCTCGATCGTCCCGTCGATCAGGTCGTTCCGGCGGTCGACCTTGTGTTGGTGCCAGCGCCGCTTGCGACCATCGGTCTTGGCGGCCCCGGCTCGAAGCTGCTCTGCCACTGTCACGGGTTCCCATTCACTAGACGTATAGATAATACGGCCGGGTCCAGCAAACTTTGCGGCTCGGTAACAGTTACCGGCGGTTTAGCGAGGCTCGACGGAGGAGAGGCGAAGCTGGAACCGCCGCAGAATTCGAGTGGTTTAGCGAGGCTCGACGGAGGAGAGGCGAAGCTGGAACCGCCGCATCCACCCCGGGCCCGCGATGGCGGATGATGGTGTGGTGGTGCATCGACAGAACCGCCCGACCTGGCCGGGTGCGGCCCGGACCATGCAGTCGCTGGCGGAGTCGTTCGCCGACGCCGATCCGGCCGCCGATGCCGTCCGGCTGCGCGGTCTGCGCCGGATGAAGGTCGTCGCACTGAGCTTCCTGCTCGGTGCGACCGTCGTCTTCCTGGTGTGCCGGTGGGTCGCAGCCCACGGCGTGGAAGACACAGCCCCGACCTGGGTGGGTTACGTCGGCGCCGCCGCCGAGGCCGGCATGGTCGGCGCCCTGGCGGACTGGTTCGCGGTCACCGCGCTGTTCAAGCATCCGCTGGGCATCCCCATCCCGCACACCGCGATCATCAAACGCAAGAAGGACCAGCTCGGCGAAGGTCTAGGTGCGTTCGTGCGGGAGAATTTCCTGTCGCCGCCGGTGGTGGAGACCAAGCTGCGCGACGCGCAGATCGCCGGACGGCTGGGTAAGTGGCTCTGCGAGCAGGATCACGCCGAGCGGGTGGCCGCCGAGACCGCGACTGTACTGCGGGTGTTCGTCGAACTGCTGCGAGACGAAGAGGTCGAATACGTCATCGACCGGATGATCGTGCGGCGCATCGCCGAGCCCCAGTGGGGACCTCCGGTCGGCCGGATGCTGGGCACCCTGCTCGCTGAGCATCGCCAGGAGGCATTGATCCAATTGCTGGCCGACCGGGCCTTCCAGTGGTCGCTGAATGCCGGCGAAGTCATCCAGCGGGTGGTGGAGCGCGACTCGCCCACCTGGTCACCGCGGTTCATCGACCATCTGGTCGGTGACCGGATCCACCGTGAGTTGATGGACTTCACCGACAAAGTGCGCCGTAACCCCGACCATGAACTGCGCCGCAACGCGACCCGCTTCCTGTTCGAGTTCGCCAACGACCTGCAGAACGACCCGGCCACCATCGCCAAAGCGGACTCGGTCAAGGACCAGGTGATGGCGCGCGAAGAGGTCGCCAAAGCGGCGGCGACGGCGTGGGCGACGCTCAAGCGGTTCGTGCTCGAAGGGGTCGACGACCCGAACGGAGCCCTGCGCACCCGCGTCGCCGCCGCGGTGGTGCAGATCGGCGAGTCGCTGCGTGACGATGTCGAGCTGCGCGACAAGGTGGACAACTGGATCGTGCGCGGCGCGCAGCATCTGGTGGGGCATTACGGGGTGGAGATCACCGCGATCATCACTGAGACCATCGAGCGCTGGGACGCCGCGGAGGCGAGCCGGCGGATCGAATTGCATGTCGGGCGCGATCTGCAGTTCATCCGGATCAACGGCACCGTGGTGGGTGCGCTGGCCGGACTGGGGATCTACGCCATAGCTCAACTTATGTTCTGACCTGCGCTAGCTAGTGCTTGCAAAAGTTAGCACTAGGCGGTATCGTGGATTGCGTCAGCAGCCGTAAGTCCACGAAAGGAGCCACCGGTGTCGCAGGACGACAAGCTCACCGCAGCGGTGTCTACGGCTGCGGCGGACATCGGCAGCTTCATCCGGGCGCAGCGCGAAGCCGCGCAGGTGTCCATGCGGCAGCTGGCCGACAAGGCCGGCGTCAGCAATCCGTACCTCAGTCAGATCGAGCGCGGATTGCGCAAGCCCTCCGCTGACGTCCTCAATCAGATCGCCAAGGCCCTGCGGGTCTCCGCCGAGGTGCTCTATGTGCGTGCGGGAATCCTGGAACCCAGCGAGAAGAGCGAGGTCCGCGACGCCGTCATTGCCGATGCGGCGATCACGGAACGACAGAAGCAGGTTCTGCTCGACATCTACACCTCCTTCGTCCAGCAGAACGAAGCCGACGGTGAGGAGACGACACCTGCCTGATCCTCATTCGTCCTCAACCGCACAAGAAGAACCGAACCCGAAAGGAATCCTTGACATGGCCGAGAACCCCACCATCGAAGAACTGAAGACCCCGCTGCTCGCCGCGATCGGCGCTGCCGACCTGGCCCTGGCCACCATGACCGAGCTCGTCGCGAACCTGCGCGAGCGCGCCGGTGAGGCCCGCGGCGACGCCAGCAGCCGGGTCGAGGAGAGCCGTGCGCGCCTGAACAAGCTGCAGGAGGAGCTGCCCGAGCAGTTCGCCGAGCTTCGGGAGCGTTTCACCGCCGAGGAGCTGCGCAAGGCCGCCGAGGGCTACGTGGAGGCCGCCAGCAGCCGCTACAGCGACCTGGTCGCCCGGGGCGAGGCTGCCCTGGAGCGGCTGCGCCACCAGTCCGGCCTCGATGACGCTTCGACGCAGGTGGAGGGTTACGTTGACCAGGCCGTCGAGCTGACCCAGGAGGTGCTCGGCAACGTCGCGAGCCAGACCCGCGAGGTCGGCGAGCGCGCCGCCAAGCTGGTCGGCATCGAGCTGCCCAAGAAGGAGCAGGCCAAGAAGGCTGCTCCGGCTGGTGGGGCCGCCAAGAAGGCTCCGGCGCCGGCCGCGGCCAAGAAGGCTTCCCCGGCTGCTGGGGCCAAGAAGGCGGCTGCCAAGCCCGCCGCCAAGAAGACTCCGGCCAAGAAGGTCACCCAGAAGTAACCGCAGTTCGACGCCCGGGACGGTACCCGCTTAGGCTTGCAGCGTGTTCGCTATGAGCCTGGTGGGTATCGTCCTCGGCGTTTTGCAGCTCGCCGTCTTCGCCGCGTCGGTGTACGCGTTCGTCCACGCTGCGATGCAGCGCTCCGACGCCTACACCGCTGCCGACAAGCTGACCAAGCCGGTTTGGTTGGTGATCCTCGGCGTGGGCGGGCTGCTGGCCCTGGTGCTGCAAGTGATGGGAATGGCGATCGCCGCCTGTGCCGCGGGGGTCTACCTGGTGGATGTGCGGCCCAGACTGCTCGAGGTTCAGGGCAAGTCCCATTAGCCGCAGGGTCGGTTCTGTCGGGGCGGCCGCAGTGCTGACGGCGGCCCTGTTCACTGCCGCCGCGCCGGCCGCAGCCGAGGCCGGGCTCTCGCGTCTCGTCGACCACACCGAGTGGGTCAGCTACGGCGACCTGTCCAGCCTGCGGGTGTATCCGACCCCGGCCGGCCGGTCCGCGGCCGCCCGGTTGGACGCCGCCGCCGAGGGCGAGCAGGCCTGGCGCGAAGTGCTCGCCGCTGCCCCCGACGCAGACGCCCCGGGCATGAAAGACCAGTTTCTGTGCCACTGGAACTACGCCGAGTTCGCCCGGCCCGGCAAGACCAGCTGGAACCTGGAACCGTGGCGACCCGTCGTCGACGGTGTGACGATGCTGGAATCCGGATGTAATCCCGGTGCCGCCGAGGAGGCCTTCTGATGCCCGGATGGGACCGCGACCAGGTGGCCAAACTGGTCGACCACACCCTGCTCAAACCCGAAGCGACCACCGAGCAGGTCGTCGCCGTCGTCGCCGAAGCCGCCGAACTCGGCGTCGCCGCCGTGTGCGTGTCACCGTCGGTGGTGGCCGTCGCCGCGGCGGCCAACCCGGCCGGGGTCCGGATCGCAGCAGTCGCGGGCTTTCCGTCCGGGAAGCACCTGCCGGTGGTCAAAGCGCAGGAGGCGGCGCTGGCGGTGGCGGCCGGGGCCGCCGAAATCGACATGGTCATCGACGTCGGCGCCGCACTGGCCGGTGATTTCGCCGCGGTGGGCGCCGACATCGGTACCGTCCGCGCCGCCGCCCCCGACGCCGTGCTCAAGGTAATCCTGGAATCCGCCGCGCTGCTGGACTCGGGCGGCGACGCGACCCTGGTCGCGGCCTGTCGCGCCGCCGAGGACGCCGGCGCGGATTTCGTCAAGACCTCCACCGGGTTTCACCCCTCCGGCGGGGCGTCGGTGCGCGCGGTGACACTGATGGCCGACACCGTCGGCGACCGGCTGGGCATCAAGGCCAGCGGCGGTATCCGCACCGCCGACGAGGCGCTGGCGATGCTCGAGGCCGGGGCGACTCGGCTGGGACTGTCGGGCACCCGCGCGGTGCTCGACGGGCTGGGCTAGCGCTTACAGTCGCGCGAAGCACTGACTCGACGACGACGCCGGGATGGTGGCGTTCTGCGTCGAAAACTTCACCACCACACCGGAATCGGTGACCTGCGAGCTGTCGATGTGGATCCCCAGCGGAAGGTCGCCGGTCACTTTGCCGGTGAGGTCATCGAGGTTGCGCTGCACGGTCTCGGTGTCCAGGTCCTTGCCGAGCGCCTCCAGATCCACCACCTCCAGGTGCAGCCCGTTGTCGACGATCTGCGGCTTGACGGTGGCGCGGTTGAGCAGGCCCTTGAGCTCGACGGTGCCGGCGCCCGGGTCGGTGGTGACCTTGCCGGTGACGATGCTGCCGATCACCGGGACCACATCCTGAATCGACTCCTTGATGCCGTCGGTAGGCCAAGTGATGGTGCCGTCCAGCGACCCGATGGTGCCTTTGGAGTCAGCGGTCTTCTGTACGTGGATGTCGCGGATGTCCAGGTCGAGCTGCATGCCCTTGGCCTTGCGGATCTGGTTGCCCGCGGTCTGCACCGAGATGTGCGGGTAGTCGCCCCGCAGGTACTGGGCCAGCACCGGTGGATCGGAGGCGAACGACACCGTGGCGCTGTCCTCCGCCTCGCACTGGACCGCGTCGGCGACCAGACTCTTGGCCCGGTGGGTGGCATAGAGCTGCCCGCCGAACAACGCGACCACCGCCAGTACCAGCAGCACTGTCAGTGCCAGCAGCACCGCCGGCAGGCCGGTGAACCGATGCGAGGGCTTCGCTGATCCGAGTGTGCTCATCACTGCAGGTTACAGGTGGGCGAAACAGGGGTCGTCGGACTTGGGGATCGCGGCGTTGCGGGTCGAAAACCGCGCCACCACACCGCTATCGGTGACCTGGATGCTCTCGGCCTGCACACCGAGCGGGTAACGTTTGGTCAGCTCCTTGGCGAATCGGTCCAGCTCCGGTTGGATCGATTCGCGCGGCAGGGTCAGTGCACCCAGGCCGGTGAGTTTCTGCACCTGCAGCGAGAGTCCGCCGTCGACCACCTCCGGCTTGACCACCACGCTGGCCAGGCCGAACGCGCCCTTGAGTTCGACGGTGCCGTCCTTGACGTTGGTCTTCAGATCCGAGACCAGGTTGCCCAGGATCGGCACCATCGACTGGACGGTCTCCTTGATCCCGGCGGACGGCCAGGTCAGGGTGGCGTCCAGGGCACCGATGGTGCCCTTGGAGTCGCCGGTGCCGTGCAGATCGACGTCGAAGATGTTGAGGTCGGCCGTCATCTGCTGGGCGTCTTTGACCTGGTTGCCCGCGGTGTGAATGGAGATGTTGGTGTAGTTGCCGGTGAAGTGCTGCCACAGGAACGGCGGCGTCACCCCGAACGACACCTTGGCCTTGTCGTGAACCACGCACTCGGTGGCCTGGGCCACCTTCTTGTCGGCGATCCGGCGGGCGATCAGCTCGGCGCCGATCAAGCCGGCCAGCGCCAGCGCGATCACCGTGACAATGATCAGCACCAGCGCCAGTGGGTCCCGCAGTATGCTGGCCGGCCGCTGCCGGGGACCGGCGGTGTCGATGACGGTGGTGGGCGCCTCGCCGGCCGGTTCCGGTGCCGGCGGCGGCCCGGCCGGTGGGGGAGGGGCGGACGGCGGGGGCGCAACCTCCGCGGGCGCGCCGGGAATCCGGGTGGTCGGCTCGTCGCGGTGCGGATCGCCGACCGGCATCTGTCGGGTGGGCGACGCCGACGGCTCGGGTCGAGGCGAAGCTATGCCCTCGGTGGGCTGGTCGGGCTGGCCGCTGGGGCGCGCCCAAGGTGACTGGTCGCCGTGGGGAGGTCCGGGCGGATTGCTCACCCGCGCGATTCTGCCTTACCGACCTGAACAAAGTCCGCGCGATTGCTCAACACGGCCAGCGTCCGGCGGGCGGTGGCGACCGCCTCGAGGTCGATGTCGCAGACCAGCAGCGCCGGTTCCGGGCCGGCCGATGCCACCGGCTCGCCCCACGGCGAGGCGATCAGGCTGTGACCCACCCCGGTCGGTGCGCCGGAAGAGTTCGCCGGGCCGGGCTCGCCGGGATCGGCCTGCCCGGCGGCGACGACGTAGCTGGTCGAGTCCAGCGCCCGCGCGCAGGCCAGTAGCTCCCACTGCCGCAACTTGCCCGGCCCGGCGCCCCACGAGGCGCAGACCGCGATCAGCTGAGCGCCGCGGTCGGCCAGCTCGGTGTACAGCGCCGGGAACCGGATGTCATAGCAGGTGGACAACCCCACCCCGACGCCGTCGACATCGATCACCACCGGATCGAATCCCGGTGCCACCGTGCGTGATTCGGTGAAACCGAAGGCGTCGTAGAGGTGCACCTTGTGATAGTGCGCGTCGGTTGCGCCTCCGGTGGCCAGCAGAGTGTTCCGGACCCGCCCGTCATCAGCCGGGGTGAACATGCCCGCGATCACGGTGACCCCGGCCCGGTCGGCGATCTCGCGCACCCGGGTGGCCCACGGCCCGTCGAGCGGTTCGGCGACCGGGCCCAGCGGCACTCCGAAGCGGCACATCGTGGCCTCGGGGAACACCACCAGGCGGGCGTCCTGCGCAGCGGCGCGCTCGGTGTAATCGGCCACCAGTTCCAGGTTGGCGGCCGGGTCGGCGCCGCTGAGGACCTGCGCACACGCAATCCGCATGGGTTCAGCCTAATCCGGCGTCGGTCAGCCGCCTCGCTGCAGCCACATCGAGGTGAACCGTTGCTCGGCGGTCATCAGCTCGGTCAGCTGGGTGCCGATGAAGTTCTCGATCTTGCCGCCCACCAGCGGTATGTCGACCTGCACCGTGGCGGTCAGCCGCAGCGCGCAGCCGCCGGCGGCGGGTTCCAGCACCGCATCGCCGGACAGCTTCGCCGGTGCCCCGACGATCTTGCCGGTGACCTCGGCCTCCGCCCGCCCGTCGCGGACCGGGCTCCACTTCTCGTGGCGCGCCACCTGCAGGTCGCCGGGATGGAACTGGGCGGCCAGCGCCGGCAGCTTGTCGCGGTGAATGCCCTGGGTGGTGGCGACGTCGACACCGCCGTCGGCGCGGACGGCCATCGAGTCCAGGGTCACCGTGTCGGCGCCCGAATCGGCCAGCCGGGCCAGCCAGTACTGTTCGTCGGCGAATGCGGCGTACACCTGCTCGACGCTTGCCGGATAGTGCTCGGACAGCGTGAATGTACGCGGCATAGCTGGCCAGGCTACCGTTACCGGCCGTGGCGGGTTCCCAGTTCGCGGGCGCGCGTGTCGCCGAAACGGTGCCGCTCGCGCCGTTGACCACGCTGCGGGTCGGGCCGGTCGCGCAACGGGTCATCACCTGCGTCGACGCCGACCAGATCGTGGCCACCCTGGGCGAACTCGACCGGGCCGGGGTCCGCCCGCTGGTGCTGGCCGGTGGCTCCAATGTGGTGATCGCCGACGACCTCACCGACCTGACCGTCGTGCTGCTGGCAGCAGAGCGCATCGAGATCGACGGCAACCGGCTGCGGGCCCAGGCCGGCGCGGTCTGGGACGACGTGGTCGCCCGCGCGGTCGCCGCGGGGCTGGGCGGGCTGGAGTGCATGTCGGGAATCCCCGGCTCGGCCGGCGCGACCCCGGTGCAGAACGTCGGGGCCTACGGCGCGGAGGTCGCCGACACGCTGACCCGAGTGCGGCTGCTGGACCGTCGGACCGGCACCGTGCGCTGGACCCCGGGTGCGGAGTTGGGCTTCGGCTATCGCACCAGCGTGCTCAAGCACTCGGATGCGGCGGTGGTGCTGGAGGTGGAATTCGCCCTGGACGCCGCCGGGCGCAGCGCGCCGCTGCGCTACGGCGAGCTGGCCACCGCGTTACAGGCCGCCGACGGCGACCGCGCCGACCCGGCAACCGTGCGTGCCGCGGTGCTGCGGCTGCGGGCGGCCAAGGGCATGGTGCTCGACGCCGATGATCACGACACCTGGAGTGTGGGCTCGTTCTTCACCAATCCGGTCGTGCCACCAGAGCTTTACCACGAGATTGCGGATCGGGAGGGCGGTCCGGTCCCGCACTGGGATACCGCCGGCGGCGTGAAGCTGGCGGCCGGCTGGCTGGTGGAGCGGTCCGGCTTCGGCAAGGGCTATCCGGCCGATCGAGACGCCCGCTGCCGGCTATCGACCAAGCATGCGCTGGCGTTGACCAACCGGGGCGGCGCCAGCACCGCCGACGTGCTGGCACTGGCGCGCACCGTGCGCGACGGGGTGCACGCGGCGTTCGGCATCAGCTTGCACCCCGAGCCGGTGCTGGTCGGCTGCGCCCTGTAGCGCGCCCGCGTAACCGGCATCACAGGTGGTCAGGCGGCCTGGCCGGTATCTTGGAATGCCGTGAACCTGAACCGGCGGAGGGCTCTGGCCGCGCTGGCGGCCGGGGCGCTGGCGCCGCAGGCGCTGGCGGGCTGTCTCAGCCGCGCCGGCACGAGTGCCGAGCAGACGCCGCCGGCCGCGCCCGCCCTGGACTTCCAGCCCCCGGCCGGCCAAACCGACGTGCTGCCCACCGCCGAAATCGGTGTGACGGTTTCCGACGGCTGGTTCCAGCGGGTGGCGCTGACCAGCCCGGCCGGCAAGGTGCTGTCCGGGACGTTCAACCGGGACCGCACCCGCTACACCGTCACCGAACCGCTCGGTTACGACGCCGTCTACACCTGGAGCGGGTCGGTGGTCGGCCACGACGGCAACGCCGTACCGGTGGCCGGCACCGTCACCACGGTGACGCCCAGCACCGTCATCGACGGCGGTTTTCAACTGGCCGACGGACAGACGGTCGGTGTCGCCGCGCCGGTGATCCTGCAGTTCGACGCCCCGATCGCCGACAAGGCGGCCGTCGAGCGGGCCCTGACGGTCACCACCGAACCACCGGTGGAGGGCAGCTGGGCCTGGCTGCCCGACGAGGTGCAGGGCGCCCGGGTGCACTGGCGCAGCCGCGACTACTTCCCGGCCGGAACCACCGTCCGCGTCGACGCCAAGCTGTACGGACTGGCCTTCGGTGACGGCGCCTACGGAGCCCAGGACATGTCGCTGCAGTTCTCGATCGGGCGGCGCCAGGTGGTGAAGGCCGAAGTCTCCTCGCACCGCATCCGGGTGGTGCGCGACGAAGGCGTGATCATGGACTTTCCGTGCAGCTACGGCCAGGCCGACCAGGCACGCAACATCACCCGCAACGGCGTCCACGTGGTCAGCGAGAAATACGCCGACTTCTACATGTCCAACCCGGCCGCCGGCTACAGCAACATCCACGAGCGCTGGGCGGTGCGCATCTCCAACAACGGCGAGTTCATCCACGCCAACCCGGCCAGCTCCGGCGCCCAGGGCAACACCAACGTCACCAACGGCTGCATCAACTTGTCCACCGACGACGCCGAGCAGTACTTCCACAGCGCGATCTACGGCGACCCGGTCGAGGTCACCGGCAGCTCGATCGAGCTGTCCTACGCCGACGGCGACATCTGGGACTGGGCGGTGGACTGGGACACCTGGCGGTCGATGTCGGCGCTGCAGGCGGATTCGTCGGCTCGCCCGCCGCGGACCTCACTGCCCAGCACCGCGCCGGCCACCCCGACCGACGCGCCGACCCTGTCGGGCACTCCCGAGACGCCGTCGCCTACGCGGCCCGGCGGGTAGCGAGGCTCGACGAAGGAGAGGCGAAGCTGGACCGCCGCATCAGACCCGGCGGGTAGCGAGGCTCGACGAAGGAGAGGCGAAGCTGGACCGCCGCATCAGACCCGGCGGGTAGCCCGGGTTGCCGAGGCCTGGTCGCGGGGGCGGATCACGATCTGGTCGAGGTCGACGTGCGGGGGCCGGTCGGCCACAAACCCGATCACCTCGGCGATGTCGGTCGCGGTCAGCGGAGTCAGCCCGGCATATACCGCGTCGGAGCGCTCGCGGTCACCGTCGAAGCGCACCAGCGAGAACTCGGTGTCCACCATGCCGGGGGCGATCTCGGTGAGCCGCACCGGTTTTCCCAACAGCTCACCGCGCAGCGTGCGGTGCAGCGCGCTCTGGGCGTGCTTGGCCGAGGTGTAACCGGCGCCGCCGTCATAGATTTCGAACGCCGCGATCGAGGTGACGGTGACGATCAGGCCGTCGCCGGAGGCGATCAGCTTCGGCAGCAGTGCACGGGTCACCTGCAGGGTGCCCAGCACGTTGGTCTCCCACATCCACCGCCAGTGCTCGAGGTCGGCATCGCCGACCGGAGCCAGCCCCTTGGCCCCGCCGGCATTGTTGACCAGCACATTGATCGAGCCCGAGACCTGGTCGCAGGCGTCGGCCAGCGCGGCCACCGCGGACGCCTCTGTGACGTCCGCCACTACCGCGGTACCGCCGATCTCCTGTGCCAGTGCGGCGATGCGGTCGGCGCGGCGAGCTACGGCGACCACGTGAAAGCCTTGCCCGGCAAGGGTTCTCGCGGTCGCCTCACCGATACCCGAGCTGGCACCGGTGACCACCGCGACCCGCTTTTGTCCTGCAGGTGTCGTCATCGCCCCAACCTTAGTGACCGTGATACATTTCTCCGTTATGTACCGCAGTCCCCGCTACCTGTCAGCGGTGTGTCTTGTCGCCACCGGCGCGTGTTGTTGCGCCTGTTGTCGCGCCTGACCTGCTGCGAGTAGCGCTCCTTTGAAAGAGCCCGCCGGGTCGCAGGTGTAGCCAGCCCCCTTTCGGACTCTTCCTAGACAGGACCCAGCGTGACCACCACCTCTTTCCCCACCCACATCGCCACCCGCCGAACCGCCCGGACCCGCTCACATCCGCGCGTCGTGCCGCCGGCCCTGCAGCTGCCCGACACCGCCGGCGCCGCGGTTTTCTCCGCCATTCGCCAGCACGGCCCGATCGCTCGCGAGGCCATCGCCGGCGCCACCTCGCTGAGCGTCGCCACGGTCAACCGGCAGGTCAGCGCGCTGTTGCAAGCCGGATTGCTGTTGGAGCGCGCCGACCTGGCCACCTCCGGCGCGATCGGACGGCCGCGCCGGCCGGTGGTGGTCAACCACGAGCCGTTTCTGGCGCTGGGCCTGCACATCGGGGCGAAGACCACCAGCATCGTGGCCACCGATCTGCTCGGCCGCACCCTGGACGTCGTCGAGACCCCGACCCCGGCCAACGGGGCGGCACCGGCGCTGGCGTCGCTGGCCGCCAGCGCGCGCCGCTACCTGACCCGCTGGCAGAAGCGCCGGGCGCTGTGGGTCGGGGTGGCGACCGGCGGGGCGGTGGACGGCACCACCGGCTACGTCGACCACCCCCGGCTGGGCTGGACGGCCGCTCCGGTCGGGCCGGTGCTGGCCGAGGAGCTGCGCTTGCCGGTGTCGGTGGCCTCCCACGTCGACGCGATGGCCGGCGCCGAACTGCTGCTGGGGGTGCGGCGGCCGACGGCGACCAGCTCCACCAGCCTCTACATCTACGCCCGGGAGACCGTCGGCTACGCCCTGGTGATCGGCGGCCGGGTGCACAGCCCGGCCAGCGGTCCCGGCACCATCGCCGGGCTGCCGGTGTCCTCGGAACTGCTCGGCGGCTCCGGCCAGCTGGAATCCACCGTCAGCGACGAGGCGGTGCTGGCCGCGGCACGCCGGCTGCGGATCCTGCCCGACGGCAACAGTGCGGCCTCGGCCGCGGTGACCGGGCTGGTGCTCAAGGCCCGGGCCGGTGACGTGCGAGCGGCGGCACTGCTGACCGAGCGGGCCCGGGCCCTCGGCGAAGCCGTGGCGCTGCTGCGCGACGTGCTCAACCCCGACGACCTGGTGGTCGGCGGCCAGGGGTTCACCGAATACCCGGAGGGCATGGTCGAGGTGGAGCGGGCCTTCGCGCAGCGCTCGGTGCTGGCCGGCCGCAGCCTGCGAGTCACCACGTTCGGTAACCGGGTCCAGGAGGCCGGCGCCGGAACGGTGTCACTCGGCGGGCTCTACGCCGACCCGGTCGCAGCGATGCGCCGCTCCCGCGGTTCGGTCGCCCGGGCGGTCCCGGAAGCGTCGGCCTGAGAAGAGCTGTAAAGATGGCGGGGTGCGGAGTGGCGTCGGATCCGGTGTGCGCCGGGTAGCGGTGCTGTCGGTTCACACCTCGCCGCTGGCGCAACCCGGCACCGGCGACGCCGGCGGAATGAACGTCTACGTACTGCAGAGCGCGCTGCACCTGGCCCGCCGCGGGGTGGCTGTGGAGGTCTTCACCCGCGCCACGTCGTCGGCTGATCCGCCGGTGGCCCACGTCGCGCCCGGCGTGCTGGTGCGCAACGTGGTGGCCGGGCCCTTCGAGGGCCTGCACAAGAACGATCTGCCCACCCAGCTGTGCGCCTTCGCCGCCGGGGTGCTGCGCGCCGAGGCGGCCCACGAACCGGGCTACTACGACGTCGTGCATTCGCACTACTGGCTGTCCGGTCAGGTCGGCTGGCTGGCCGCGGACCGCTGGGCGGTGCCGCTGGTGCACACCGCACACACCTTGGCCGGGGTCAAGAACGCCGCCCTGGCCGCCGGTGACACCCCCGAGCCGCCGCTGCGGACCGTCGGCGAGCAACAAGTCGTCGACGAGGCGGACCGGCTGATCGTCAACACCGACGACGAGGCCCACCAACTCGTCACGTTGCACGGCGCCGACCCGGCGCGCATCGACGTGGCGCATCCGGGCGTCGACCTGGAGGTCTTCCGCCCCGGTGACAAGGGGCAGGCCCGGGCCGCGCTGGGGTTCTCGCCCGACGAGCCGATCGTGGCCTTCGTCGGTCGCATCCAGCCGCTCAAGGCGCCCGACATCCTGCTGCGCGCCGTCGCGAAGCTGCCCGGGGTGCGCGTGGTGGTGGCCGGTGGGCCGTCGGGCAGCAGCGGGCTGGCTGCGCCGGGCGGCCTGGTTCGGCTGGCCGGGGAACTGGGTATCAGCGACCGGGTGACGTTCTTGCCGCCGCAGTCCCGCGAGGATCTGGCCACCCTGTTCCGGGCGGCCGATCTGGTGGCGGTGCCCAGCTACTCCGAATCGTTCGGACTGGTGGCACTGGAGGCGCAGGCCTGCGGTACGCCGGTGGTCGCCGCGGCCGTCGGCGGGCTGCCGGTGGCGGTGCGGGACGGGGTGACCGGGAGACTGGTTGCCGGACACGGCATCGAGGCGTGGGCGACTGCGATCGACGATCTGCTGCGACTGGGGTCCGGGCCCCGCGGCTGGGCGATGCGCCGGGACGCCGCCGCCCACGCGGCGGCGTTCTCCTGGGAGCGGACCGTGGACGCCCAGCTGGCCAGCTACACCAGCGCCATCGACGACTTCGCCGCGGCGCGCGGTGAGCGGATGCGGGTGGTCGGGTCGCCGCGGCGGCCCGGGCGCTGGCCGGCGCGACGCGGGGCGCGGGCGTGAACCCCGACGATGTCCGTCAGCTCATCGAGGACACGCTCAAGGCTGCCGAGCTGACCTACTCGGAGTTCCCGGGCGCGCATGGCGGGCTGCCGGGACTGGTCGTCGAACTGCCCGGCGAGCGCAAGCTCAAGACCAACACCATGCTCAGCCTCGGGGAGCACTCGGTGCGCGTCGAGGCGTTCGTCTGCCGCAAGCCCGACGAGAACCACGCCGGGGTGTACCGGTTTCTGCTCAAGCGCAACCGCCGGCTCTACGGGGTGGCCTACACCCTCGACAACGTCGGCGACATCTACCTCATCGGCCGGATGGCGCTGGCCTCGGTGACCGCCGAGGAGATCGACCGGGTGCTCGGGCAGGTGCTCGAAGCCGTCGACTTCGACTTCAACACGTTGCTGGAGTTGGGATTTGCCTCCTCCATTCAGAAGGAATGGGAGTGGCGGGTCTCCACCGGGCAGTCGCTGAAGAACCTGCAGGCATTCGAGCATTTGATTGACAAGGACGACGACTGAGACACTGACCCCTATGTCTGAGACTGCCACGCTGGTGCTGCTGCGCCACGGAGAGAGCGAATGGAACGCCAGCAACCAGTTCACCGGCTGGATGGACGTCAACCTGACCGACAAGGGCCGCACCGAGGCAATCCGCTCCGGCCAGCTGCTCGTCGAGCACGATCTGCTGCCGGACGTGGCCTACACCTCGCTGCTGCGCCGCGCGATCACCACGGCGAACCTGGCCTTGGACGCCGCCGACCGGCACTGGATCCCGGTGCACCGCACCTGGCGGCTCAACGAACGTCACTACGGGGCCCTGCAAGGCCTGGACAAGGCCGCCACCAAGGCCCGCTACGGCGACGACCAGTTCATGACGTGGCGGCGTAGCTACGACACCCCGCCGCCGCCGATCGAGGCCGGCAGCCGCTACAGCCAGGACACCGACGCCCGCTACGCCGACATCGGCGGCGGCCCGCTGACCGAGTGCCTGGCCGACGTGGTGGCGCGCTTCCTGCCGTACTACACCGACGTCGTCATCCCGGACCTGCGGTACGGCAAGACGGTGCTGATCGCCGCGCACGGCAACTCGTTGCGGGCGCTGGTGAAGTACCTGGATCAGATGTCCGATGACGAGGTGGTCGGTCTGAACATCCCCACCGGCATCCCGCTGCGCTATGACCTGGACGCCGAGCTGCGTCCGAAGGTCGCCGGCGGCATTTACCTGGACCCCGAGGCGGCCGCCGCCGGGGCCGCGGCGGTGGCCAGTCAGGGCGCCAAGTAGCCGGAGTGCGCCGCCAGTGTGAATGACCGGTGGAGATCGGGTGAAATCTTCCCCCTGAATTCACATTCGGCGCACGTCGTGGTCGACCGCTAGTCGGATAGGGCGCTCGAACTGCGTACGATTTTGCCGTGGCTGCGACTTCGGCGCTGACGCTTGCTGCGGTGTCGGCACTGCCGGCCCTGGCGGCGGGGGTGGCGGCCGGGATCTGGCTCTCGCCCCGGCTGGCCGAGCGGCGCCGGCGGGTGGTCACCGAACGCGCCGGCATCACCGTCTCCCAGATGCTGCAGCGGATCGTGGCGCACGCATCGCTGGGGATCGCCGTCGTCGACACCCACCGCGACGTGGTCTACCTCAACGATCGCGCCTCCCATTTGGGTCTGGTGCACGGCCGGCTGCTCGACGATGTCGCCTGGGCGGCCGCGCAACGGGCACTGGCCGGTGAAGAGGAGGTCGTGTTCGACCTCTCGGCGGCCAAGCGTGCGACCGGGGCGATCCGGTCGGACTTGTCGGCGGTGCGCGGGTACGCCCGGTTGCTGTCCGAGGAGGATCGCCGGTTTGCGGTGGTGATCGTCGACGACCAGTCCGAACAGGCCCGGATGGAGGCCAGCCGGCGCGACTTCGTGGCCAATGTCAGCCACGAGCTCAAAACCCCGGTCGGGGCGATGGGACTGCTCGCCGAGGCGCTGCTGGCCGTCGCCGACGACCCCGAGGCGGTACGCCCGTTCGCCGAGAAGGTGCTGGTCGAGGCGAATCGGCTGGCCAGCATGATCGGGGAGCTGATCGAGCTGTCCCGGCTGCAGGGCGCCGATCCGCTACCGGACTTGGGCGTCGTCGACGTCGACAGTGTGGTCAACGAGGCGATCTCCCGGCACAAGGTGGCCGCCGACAACGCGGAGATCACCATCACCACCGACGCCCCGAGTGGCTTCCGGGTGCTCGGCGACGAGCCGCTACTGGTTACCGCGCTGGCTAACCTGGTGTCGAACGCGATCGCCTACTCGCCGCATGGCTCACCGGTGTCGATCAGCCGGCGCAGCCGGGACGGCTTCATCGAGATCGCGGTCACCGACCGCGGCATCGGAATCGCGCGCAAGGACCAGCAGCGGGTCTTCGAGCGGTTCTTCCGCAGTGACAAGGCGCGCTCGCGGGCCACCGGTGGCAGCGGGCTCGGGTTGGCGATCGTCAAGCACGTGGCGGCCAACCACAACGGCACCATCACGTTGTGGAGCCAGCCGGGCACCGGTTCGACGTTCACCTTGACTATTCCCGCCTACGGCAGTGTGGACCACGAGAAGGAGGAGCGTTGACCCACGTGTTGATCGTTGAGGACGAGGAGTCGTTGGCCGACCCGCTGGCGTTTTTGCTGCGCAAGGAGGGGTTCGAGGCGACCGTGGTCACCGACGGAAGCGCGGCGCTGGCCGAGTTCGACCGGGCGGGCGCCGACATCGTGCTGCTGGACCTGATGCTTCCGGGAATGTCGGGCACCGACGTCTGCAAGGCGCTGCGGGCCCGCTCCAGCGTCCCGGTGATTATGGTCACTGCTCGCGACAGCGAGATCGACAAGGTCGTCGGCCTGGAACTGGGGGCCGACGACTATGTGACCAAGCCCTACTCGGCCCGCGAACTGATCGCCCGGATCCGCGCGGTGCTGCGCCGTGGCGGTGACGACGAGGGCGGTGTCGGAGAGGGCGTACTGGAATCCGGCCCGGTGCGCATGGACGTCGAACGGCACGTCGTCATGGTCAACGGCGAGCAGATCACCCTGCCGCTCAAGGAATTCGACCTGCTCGAATACCTGATGCGCAACACCGGCCGGGTGCTCACCCGCGGTCAGTTGATCGACCGGGTCTGGGGCGCGGATTACGTCGGCGACACCAAGACCTTGGATGTCCACGTAAAACGACTGCGGTCCAAGATCGAGGCCGACCCCGCCAACCCTGTGCACCTGGTTACCGTGCGCGGTCTCGGATACAAGCTGGAGGGCTGACCCCGCTCCCGCTGCTTGATTGGGTGACCTAACTTGCCCGTGCGGTCGTCGTCGCCGAAAATCACGGAATTGACGTCCGCGTTCTTAAGGTAACCTTAATGAAGGTTACCTGCAGAATGCTGGGCCCAATCTAAAGCCAATTTTCGTTAGTCATACGGGAGACGCGATCGATGAGCGGGCCGGACCACACGGTGCACACCCTACGCACGCTGGTGGACCTGCTGATCCAGCGTGCCGGGCAGCGTGGCGACCAGCCGGCGTTCACCTTCTCCCGGGACGGCGACGAGCGCGAGACCAGCCGGGTGACCTACCGGGAGCTGGACCTGCGCGCCCGCCAGATTGCCGCCGGACTGCAGAGCCAGGGCGCCGGCGGCGAACGGGTGCTGGTGTTGTGCCCGCCCGGGCTGGACTTCATCGCCAGCTTCTTCGGCTGCGTCTACGCCGGCGCCATCGCGATCCCGGTGCACCCACCGATGCGCGAGCACCTGGTCGGCCGCGTCGAGTCGATCATCGCCGACGTCGACCCCGGCTTCGCACTCACCACCGCCGAGATCGAGCCCAGGATCAAGCCCGCGATCGATGCGCTGCCGGGCGGTCAGGCGCTGCGGTGGTCGCTCACCGACATCAACGACGCCGCTGGCCGCGAGGCGGCCTGGGTGCCGCCGCAGATCGACGGCGACACCGTCGCCATGCTGCAGTACACCTCCGGGTCGACCAGCGCGCCGAAGGGCGTCGTGCTGACCCACAGGAACCTGGTGCACAACCTGGACACCATCTTGCAGGCCTGGGGCGACCGGATCGATGGGCCGGTGCGAGGTGTCTTCTGGCTGCCGCCCTATCACGACATGGGGCTGATCGGCGGCCTGCTCTCGACGCTCAACGCCAGCGGCCATTCGCTGCTGATGCCGCCGAGCGCATTCATCAAACGGCCGATGCGGTGGCTGGAGGCGATCACCCGGCACCGCGGCACAATCACCGCGGCCCCCAATTTCGCCTACGACATGTGCATCGAGCTCAGCAGTCCGCAGGAGCGCGCGGCCCTGGACCTGTCCCACTGGGCGACGGCCATGTGCGGCGCCGAACCGGTGCGCGCCGCGACGTTGGACAGTTTCGTCGAGGCGTTCGCTCCGGCCGGCTTCCGGCGCGAGGCGTTCCTGCCGGTGTACGGCTTGGCCGAGGGCACCTTGCTGGTCTCCGGCGGGTCGGACTCGGCGGTGCCGGTCGCCCGCCAGATCGACCGCATCGCGCTGGGCGACAGCAGGGTCGTCGACGTCGCCGCAGGCGACCCCAACGCGGCGACACTGATCGGCTGTGGCAAACCGCCGGGCGGCCAGCGGGTGGTGATCGTTGACCCCGAGACCCGTCGTGAATGCGCGGGCGACCGGGTCGGCGAGATCTGGGTGGCCGGCGGCAGCGTCGCGCACGGCTATTGGAGAGCACCTCAGCTGTCCGCCGAGACGTTCGCCGCGACCCTGTCCAACAGCGGTGAGGGCCCGTTCCTGCGCACCGGAGACCTGGGCTTCCTGCATTCCGGGGAGCTGTTCGTCACCGGCCGCCGCAAAGACCTGATCATCATCCGAGGCACCAACCATTACCCCAACGACATCGAGCTGACCGTTCAGAACACCAACCCGGCGCTGCTGCGCGGCCGCGGCGCGGTGTTCTCGATCGCCCCCGAACCGGGCGCGGCCGAGCAACTCGTCGTGGTGCAGGAGGTCGACCCGAGCCGGTTGAGCGGGGACGCGGCCGACGAGGCGATGCAGGTCATCCGCACCGCGGTCACCGAGAACCACACGGTTCGCACCCACGCCGTCGTGCTGGTGCAGCCCCTGCAGCTGCCGACGACCTCCAGCGGCAAGATTCAGCGCAGCGCCTGCAAGCAGCGCTACCTGGACGGCGCGCTGCCGGTGGTCGCGCAGTGGCCGGCCGCCGCCGCCGAACCGCCGGCGCCGGCCGAGCCCGAACCTGCCCCCGCGGCCAGGGCCGAGGGCGGGGACGGGGAGCGCGGCGCGGCCGAGATCAGCGCGTGGCTCGTCGACCGGTTGTCCCAGGAACTTGAGCTGCCCGCCGCCGAGGTCGACCCGGCCAAGCCGTTCGCCTTCTACGGCCTGGACTCCATCCACGCGGTGCGCCTGTCGACCGCCCTGGAGCAGTTCCTGGGCTGCGAGCTGGCCCCGACCATCGCCTACGAATACCCGTCGATCGACATCCTGTCGCAGCACCTGGCGCGGGTCGCGACGGAGGCCCCGGCCGATCAGGCCGCCGAAAACACAGCACGGCCCGCCGCCGACGAGCCGATCGCGATCGTCGGCATCGGCTGCCGCTTCCCGGGCGCCGACGGCCCCGACGACTTCTGGCGGCTGCTGTCCGGCGGGGTAGACGCCACCAGCGAGGTCCCCGCCGACCGATGGGACGTCGACGCGTTCTACAGCCCCGACCCGTCGGTGCCGGGCACCGCGGTCACCCGCCGCGGCGGCTTCCTCAAGCGGGTCGACTGCTTCGATTTTCAATTCTTCGGTATCTCGCCGCGCGAGTCGGCGCAGATGGATCCCCAGCAGCGGCTGCTGCTCGAGGTGGCCTGGGAGGCCCTCGAAGACGCCGGTCAGGTGCCGGACGCCCTGGCCGGCAGCCGCACCGGAGTGTTCGTCGGCATCTCCACCAACGACTACGGCTTCCTACGGCTGGGCCAGCCCCAGCTCGTCGACGCCTACACCGGCACCGGCAACGCGCTGAGCATCGCCGCCAACCGGCTGTCCTATACCTTCGACTTCCACGGGCCGAGCCTGTCGGTCGACACCGCCTGCTCGTCGTCCCTGGTCGCCGTCGACCTGGCGTGCCGCAGCCTGCGCGACGGTGAGTGCTCCATGGCGCTGGCCGCCGGGGTGAACGTGATCCTGTCGCCGGCCCTGGCGATCAACTTTTCCAAGGCCCGGGTGATGGCGCCGGACGGCCGGTGCAAGACGTTCGACGCCGACGCCGACGGTTACGTGCGCGGCGAGGGCGCCGGCGTGGTGGTGCTCAAGCCGCTGAGTAAGGCGCTGGAGGACAACGACCCGATCTACGCGGTGATCCGCGGCAGCGCCACCAACTCCGACGGCCGCACCAACGGCCTGATCGCGCCGAGTGGACGGGCCCAGGAGGGCGTGCTCACCGAGGCGTTCCGCCGGGCCGGCCTGCCGGCCGGTGCGGTCCAGTACATCGAGGCGCACGGCACCGGAACGTCGATCGGCGACGCCATCGAGGCCAACGCGCTGGGCGCCGTGCTGGCCGAGGGCCGCCCGCAGGACAGTCGCTGCCTGGTGGGCTCGGTCAAGACCAACATCGGCCACCTGGAGGCAGCCGCCGGCATCGCCGGCCTGATCAAGGTGGCGCTGTCGCTGCAGCACCGGGCCATCCCGGCCAGCCTGAACTACACCGCACCCAACCCGCACATCAGTTTCGACCGCCTGCCGCTGGAGGTGGTGCAGACCCTGACGCCGTGGCCGGCGGGCAGCCGCGCGGTGGCCGGGGTCAGCTCGTTCGGGTTCGGCGGCACCAATGCCCACGTCGTGCTCACCGAGGCCCCGCAGGTCCGTAGCAGCCACCCCGACGACTTCGCGCCGGCGCGCGCCGAGCTGCTGGCGCTCTCGGCCCGGTCACCGGAGGCCTTGGCCGCGCTGGTCGGCGAGTACGAGATGGCTCTATTCGGCAGCGCTAGCGCCCTGACCGACCTCTGCTACACCGCCGGTGCCCGGCGCGGCCACCACGACTACCGGCTTGCGGTCGTCGGTGACTCCCCGGCGGCGCTGTTCGAGTCGTTGTCGGCCTACCGCCTCGGCGAATCACGCCGGGGATTGTCGGTCGGGCATTGCGCCCCCAGCCGGCCCGGGCCGGGCGTGACGTTCATCTTCTCCGGTCAGGGCTCGCAGTGGCCCGGCATGGCGCAGCGGTTGCAGGCCGACGAGCCGGTCTTCGCCGACGCCCTGGCCGCCTGCGACAACGCGCTGCACCCGCACCTGGGGCACTCGATCCTCAAGGAACTGGCCAAGCCGCAGGAGCAGTCCAAGCTCGGCGACATCGGCATCCTGCAGCCCACCATCTTCGCGATTCAGGTGGCCCTGGCGGCGCTGTGGCGGTCCTGGGGCGTCGAGCCCGCCGCGGTGGTCGGACACAGCCTCGGTGAGGCCGCCGCCGCTCACGTCGCCGGAGCGCTCAGCCTGGAGGACGCCGCGCGGGTGATCTGCGCCCGGGCCCGGATGCTGCGCGGAGTGCGCGGCCGCGGGGCGATGATGGTCACCGAAACCACCATGGCCGAAGCGCAGGAACTCATCGCCGGGCACGAGCAGCAGGTGGCGGTCGCCGCCAGTAACAGCCACCGGTCGACGGTGCTCGCCGGTGAGCGCAAGGTGCTCGAAGCGCTGATGGCCACGCTGACGCAGCGGGACCGGTTCTGCCGGTGGATCGAGGTCGACGTCGCCTCGCACAGCCCGCAGATGGAGGCCCTCGGCGCGGGACTGCGCGGCAGCCTGGTCAAGCTGAAGCCGACCGCGCCGACGGTGCCGCTGTACTCGACGGTCACCGGGGAGCTGGTCGGCTCCACGCTGCTCGACGCCGACTACTGGGTGGCGAACCTGTGCTCGCCGGTGCGGTTCTCGGCCGCGCTGCGACGGCTGCTGGAGACCGGGCACGACACCTTCGTCGAGCTCAGCCCGCACCCGATCCTGCTGACGGCGGCCCGCGAAGACGTTGAAGACATGAGGCGCACCTGCACCTTCTTGCCGTCGATGCGCCGCGACGATGACGGCCGCTCGACCATGCTCGGCTCGCTGGGCACCCTCTACACCCTCGGACACGCGGTGGCCTGGGAGCGGGTCTACCCCGAGGGCAGTCGCTGTGTCCCCGCCCCCACCTACCCCTGGCAGCGGGTGCACTCCTGGCTGGACGCCGGCTCCATCGCGGCGCCCCGCAGCGCCGGTGCGCCCGGCGGCTGGCGCGGGCCGATCCGGTCGGTCACCCAGAACGCGGTGCTGGCCGAGATCGACGTGACCACCGGGCCGCTGTCCGCCGAGCAGCTCAGTGAGCTGGCCGGCCAGGCGGTCGAGGTGGCGTTCGGCCCGGGCAGCCGATCGGTCGGTGCGCTGAACCTGCGCGGCGCTCCGGCCGAGACGCGCACCGTGCAGTTCGCCCTGATCGATGACGCGTTCGAGTGCTACGGCAGCGCGGCCGGCGGGGACTGGACGCTGCTGGCCACCGGCACCCTGATCGCCGGACTATCCGAGGCCCCGGCCATCACCACCGCCCCCGCGGACCCGGCCGACCGCAGCTACCAGGTGCGCTGGCAGCCCGCGTCGATCGCCGCCGACGCCGAGGGCCGATCCGGCGAACCCGGCAGCTGGCTGATCCTGGCCGACGGCCCGGTGGCCGACACGCTGCGCGACCACCTCGAGGCGCAGGCCCAGTCCTGCGTGCTGGTGGAACCGGTCGTCGGGCTGCCCGCAATCGAGCGGGTGACCGCCGACAGCTACCGCATCGACCCGGGCCGGCCCGAACACTTCGGTGAGCTGCTGCGCGCGGCGTTCGGCGGCGACCGCCCGCCGTGCCGTGGCGTGCTGCACCTGTGGAACCTGCTGGCCGCAGCGCCGGCCGACACCAGCGTCGAATCGCTGGAGACGGCGACGACCGTCGGGACGCTGAGCGTGGTTCACCTGATGCAGGCGCTGACGGTGGCCGGCTGGCCGGAATCGCCACGGCTGTGGCTGGTGACCCGCGGGGCGCAGCCGGCCGGTGACTACGAATCCGCCGCGCTGTCGATCGGGCAGGCCCCGGTCTGGGGGCTGGGCCGCAGCATCGACCACGAGCACCCGGAACTGCGCGTCACCGGCGTCGACCTGTCCGCCGGCGGCGGTCCCGAAGAGTTGCGGGCGCTGTTCACCGAGGTCTGGTCGGACGAGCGTGAGGCGGATGTGGCGCTGCGCGGCCACCGGCGCTACGTGGCACGGCTGGAGCCCTACCGCGAGGCCTACCAGCAGTCGGGTGAGTTCGCGCTTCGCGAGGACGCCAGCTACCTGGTCACCGGCGGCCTCGGCGCGGTCGGCGGCGAGGTGGCCGGCTGGCTGGTCGAGCGCGGGGCGCGGCACCTGGTGCTGATGGGCCGCCGCGCGCCGTCAGCGGCGACGGAGGCGACGCTGGATGCGCTGCGTGCGGCCGGCGCCGAGGTGACGGTCGCCCAGGGCGACGTCACCAAGGCCGACAGCGTCGCCGCGGTGCTCGCCGGCATCGGCGCGTCGATGCCGCCGCTGCGCGGTGTGGTGCATGCCGCCGGCACCGTCGACGACGCGATCCTGGCCCGCCTGGACGCCGCCCAGCTGCGCGAGGTGATGGCGCCGAAGGTGCAGGGCGCCTGGAACCTGCACACGCTGACCGCCGATGCGCCGCTGGACTTCTTCGTGCTGTTCTCCTCGGCCGCCTCCGTGCTGGGTTCGCCCGGAGCCGCCAACTACGGGGCCGCCAACGCCTTCCTGGACGCCCTGGCCTGGCACCGCCGCGCCGCCGGGCGGCCCGCGCTCAGCGTCAACTTCGGCCCGTGGGCCGGGCTGGGCATGTTCACCAACTCCGAGCTGCACCGCCATTTCACGCACTACGGCGTCGAAGGCATGTCGGCGCAGGACTACTTCACCGCGCTGGCCGGCCTGCTGGGCGGCACAGTCGCGCCGCAGGTCATGGTGCTCGACATCGACTGGGCGCGGTGGCGTCCCAGCGCGCAGGCACCGTTGCTGCGCGACTTGCAGGTCTCCGGTGAGGCGGCGACCGGAAGCGGTCTGTTCGAGGCGGTGCAGGCCGCGGACGCCCAGGAACGCCAGCGGCTGCTGGAGACCTACCTGCGCGATCTGGTCGCCGGCAAGCTGGGCCTGGCCCCGGCCGGCCTGGACGTGGCGGCGCCGCTGAACAGCCTCGGGGTGGATTCGCTGATCACCCTGGAACTTCGCATTCAGGTGGAGCGCGAACTCGGAATCGTCGTTCCGGTGGCCCGGCTGCTGGATGGGCCGAGTGTGGTCAGCCTGTCGGGCTGGCTCAATGAGCAGTTGGCGGCCGCCGGCGAGGCCCGGCCGGAGCAGGCCGCACCGCCCAGCGTCGCCGAGCCCGCGCCGGAGATGGACCTGCTGTCGCAGGTGTCCGACCTATCCGACGACGCGGTGGATGCGCTGCTGGCGAAGATGCTCGCCGACGGCGAGCATGCCAAGGATGGGGGTAGCCCATGACGGACCAACCTGAGGCGCCCATCGACATCGCCAGCCTGTCACCGGAGGAAAAGCGCGAACTGCTGGCGCAGTTGCTGGCCGCCAAAGCCCAGAACGCGGCGTCTGAACACGAGTTGTCCTACGGGCAGCGCTCGATGTGGTTCGTGCACCGGCTGTCCCCCGACAGTGCCGCCTACACCGTCGCCTACGCGGGACGCATCCGCAGCGGACTCGACGTGCCGGCCCTCGAGCGGGCCGCCCAAGCCCTGGTGGACCGGCACCCGATGCTGCGCACCACCTACACCGAGCGTGACGGCCAGCCGGTCGGGCTGGTCCACCCGCACTGGCCGATGCGGATCGCCACCCATCGCATCGGTACGGACGCGGCCGAACTCGAGCGGTGGATCCAGACCGAGACCGACCGGCCGTTCGATCTGAGCACCGGGCCGGTAATACGGCTGACCCTGCTGCAGCGTCCTGACGATCACGTGCTGTTGCTGAGCGTGCACCACATCGCCGTCGACTTCTGGTCCATCGACGTCATCCTCGACGAACTGCGCGCGTTGTACGCCGCCGAGCACGGCGGTTCAGCACCGGAGCTGACCGCGGACCGCTACGTCGACTACGCCGCCGGGCAGAACCGGATGCTGGCCGGGCCCGATGGCGAGCGGCTGTGGGAGTACTGGCGCGACGCGCTGGGCGGTGAGCTGCCGACGCTGGCGTTGCCCACCGACCGGCCGCGGCCGGCCGTGCAGACCTACGCCGGTGCGCTGCACCGGTTCAGCGTCGACGCGCAGGTCACCGCCGGGTTGAAGCAGGTGGCGCGGACCGTCGGTGCGACGCCCTACATGACGCTGTTGGCCGCCTACGCGGTGCTGTTGCACCGCTACAGCGGCCAGGACGACCTGATCATCGGCTCACCGTTCGCCTGCCGCGACCGGGCCGGCCTGATGGGCATGGTCGGCTACGTCACCAACCCGCTGCCGCTGCGCGTGGACGTGAGCGAAGACCCGAGTTTCGTTGCGCTGCTTGGTCAGGTCAAGAACACCGTGCTGGGCGCCATCGGCCACCAGGAATACCCGCTGCCGCTGCTGGTCGAGCGCCTGCGGCCGGTCCGCGACGCCGGACGCACCCCGCTGTTCCAGGTGTCGTTCGCCTGGCAGCAGGTCCGGCTGTTCGAGGAAGCGGAGGCCAGTGCCGGCTCCGGTGACGGCACGCTGCCCCTGGAAACCCTGCACATCGGCCAGGGCGGCTCGCCGTTCGACATCACCATGCAGGTCGGCGAGCAGGACGACCAGCTGCAGCTCGCGCTGCAGTACAACACCGATCTGTTCAACGCCGAGACCATGACCGCGATGGCGCAGCACTTCGCCGTGCTGCTGGCCGGCTTGGTGGAGCCCGGCGCCGCCGACGCTCCGGTATCGCAGGTGCCAATGCTCACCGGCGCCGAACGGGCAAAGCTACAGTTCTGGAACGAAACCCGGGTCGACTACCCGGATGCCCCGGCCTTCCTGCACGAGATGGTGACCGCTGCCGCGGCGCGCACACCCGACGCCGTCGCGGTGAGCTACGACGGCCGGGAGCTCAGCTACGGCGAGCTCGACCGGCGGGCCAACGGCCTGGCGCACCGGCTGCGCCAGTTCGGTGTCGGCGCCGGCAACGGGACCGACGTGGTGCCGGTGCTGTTGGAGCGTTCCGAAGACCTGGTGATCGCGCTGCTCGGTGTGCTCAAGGCCGGCGGTGTCTTCCTGCCGCTGGATCCGGCCCAGCCCGCTCGGCGCATGGAGGCGATGCTGGCCGACGTGCCGGACGCGCCGGTCTGTGTCACCCACCGCCGGCATCTGGCCGGTGTGCCAACGGATTTCACCGGCGCCCGACTGTGTCTGGACCAGTCTTCGGCGTTGCCCGCAGAGCAGGAATCAGCTCCAGAGGTGAGCTCGGCCGACCTGGCCTACCTGATGTACACCTCCGGTTCCACCGGTGCGCCCAAGGGGGCGCTGAACACCCACGCCGGCATTCGCAACCGGCTGCTGTGGATGCAGGACGCCTACCGGCTGACCGCCGACGACCGCGTGCTGCACAAGACCCCGATCAACTTCGACCCGTTCGTCTGGGAGATCTTCTGGCCGTTGATCGTTGGCGCCCGGGTGGTGATCGCCAAACCGGAGGGCCACAAGGACGCCGGCTATCTGGCTCGGGCCATCGTCGAAGAGCGCGTCACCACAATGCATTTCGTGCCGTCGATGCTCCGCCGTTTTCTGGGTGAACCCGGGGCGGCGTCCTGCACCGGGCTACGCCGGGTGTTCTGCAGCGGCGAGGCGCTCACCGGCGACCTGCGCGACGCGTTCTTCGACACGCTGCCCGCCGAACTGTACAACCTTTACGGCCCGACCGAGGCCGCCATCGATGTCACCCATTTCCACTGCCGGCGTGGGGTAACCGAACCGATCATCCCGGTCGGGCGACCGATCGCCAACATCGCGATCCACCTGCTGGACGCCGCGGGAAACCCGGTCCCGGTAGGGGTGCCCGGCGAGCTGTACATCGGCGGCGTCGGGGTGGCCCGCGGGTATTTGAACCGGCCGGAGGCCACCGCCGCCGCGTTCGGCGAGGACCCGTTCAGCTCCCAGCCTGGCGCTCTGCTCTACCGCACCGGCGACCTGGCCCGCTACCGCCCGGACGGCAACATCGAATACCTGGGCCGCCGCGACGATCAGGTGAAGATCAACGGTTTCCGCATCGAGCTCGGCGAGGTGGAGGCCGCGCTGGCCAAGCACCCCGGCATCGCCGAATGCGCCGTGGTGGCCCGTAAAGACGCCGCCGGCAACACCGCGTTGATCGCGCATATCGTGCCGGTCGCCGCAGCGCCGGGCACCACCGAGCTGCGCCGTTTCCTGCTGGAGCTGGTGCCGGCGGCGATGGTGCCCGCGGTGTTCCGCAGCACCGACCTGCTTCCGCTGTCGCCCAGCGGCAAGGTGGACCGCCGGGCGCTGCTGGCCATCGATGCGGATCTCGACGCCGCACCGAAAGAGTTCGTGGCGCCGCGCAACCGCACCGAAGAGACGCTGGCCGGGATCTGGCGCGAGGTGCTCGACACCGACCGCGTCGGCGTCACCGACGACTTCTTCGCGCTCGGCGGGGCCTCCACCCAGGCCCTGGAGGTCGCGGTGCGGGTCGGCGAGCTCGGCATGGAGCTGCGCCCGGAGTCGCTGTTCGTCTACGGCACCATCGCCGAGCTGGCCGAAGAATTCGGCCCGATCGGTGACGACACCACCGCTGCAGCGCCGGAAGCTCCCGCTGTTGAGAAGCCGGCACCGTCGAGACCCGTTGCGGCGCCGGTGATCAAGCCGGTGCGGACCGGCCCGGCCCGCAACGTCGTGATCGAAAGCCTCGGGGTGTACCTGCCCCCGCGGGCGGTCTCCACCGAGCAAGTGCTGGCCGACTGCGTCAACGAGGTGAAGATCCCACTGGAGCGCCTCACCGGCATCAAGAACCGGCGGATGGCCGGCGTCGACGAGTTCTCGATCGACTTGGGCCGCAAGGCGATCGGCGACTGCCTGTCCCGATCGAGCTACGCCGCCGAAGAGATCGACCTGGTCATCGCCTGCAACATCTCCCGGTGCGACGGCCCGGAGCACATGTTCACCTTCGAACCCAGCACCGCCTCCCAGTTGCGGGATCAGCTGGGCCTGACCAACGCGGTGTGCTTCGACATCAACAACGCCTGCGCGGGCATGTTCACCGGCATCAGCGTGGCCCAGGACTTCCTCAAGACGCACCTGGTGCGCAACGCCCTGGTGGTCAGCGGCGAGTACATCAGCCACATCACCGAAACCGCGCAACAGGAGATCGAGGGCGCGATGGATCCGCGGCTGGCCTGCCTGACCGTTGGTGATGCCGGCGCGGCGGTGGTGCTCGAACTCGGAGCAGGCGACCGGGTCGGCTTCCACGACCTCGACCTGGCCACCTACAGCGAATTCGCCAAGTTGTGCATCGCCAAGGCCACCGAGGGCCCGCACGGCGGCGCCATCATGGTCACCGACTCGGTCACCCAGACCGCGATCGCGGTGAAGCACTCGGTGCCCTACGTCGCCGCGGTGATGCAGCGCCACGGCTGGAGGCCCGAGACGGCCGATCAGCTGCTGATGCACCAGACCTCCGAGGCGTCGATCAACGACGCCATCTTGACCATCAACCGGGTGTTCGGGGCGGGCGCGGCCAGCCGGGCCAACACGATCTGCAACCTGGCCGAACGCGGTAACACCGCCACCACAACGCATTTCGTCGCGCTGTATGACTACATCAACGCGGGCCGGATCAACTCCGGCGACAACGTGGTGCTGTCGATCACCGGTTCCGGGCAGACCATCGGCACCGGGCTGTACACCTTCGACGACCTGCCCGACCGGATACGACGGGCCGCCAACGGCCAGCCCGCCGGTGCCGGGCGGTCCGCCCGCGGCCGCCGGGAGTTGCCGGCGACACCGCGGGTGCGGATCGACGGTGTCGGTATCGCCTCGGATAGCCAGGGCCCGCCGAGTTCCATCGCGTTCGCGGTGGACGCCGCCCGGGCTTGCCTGGACGACAGCGGTGTCGACGGGTCCCAGGTCGGACTGGTGATCCACACCGGCATTTACCGCGACGACTTCCTCAGCGAACCCGCGGTCGCCACCTTGGTGGCCGGCGAGGTCGGGATCAACGCCGAGCCGGAGTCGGCGGACGCAGCCAAAACCTTCGCGTTCGACATCCTCAACGGCGCGGTCGGCTTCCTCAACGGCTGCCACGTCGCCGCCGGCATGATCGGCGCCGGCCACACCGGTCACGCCATGGTGCTGGCCTCCGAAGTGGAGAACAACACTCCGGACAGTGGCTACCCACGCACCGGCATCGCCGAGACCGGGTCGGCGATCATGCTGAGCCCGAGCCACGGCCCGGAAGGCTTCGGCCGCTTCGTCTTCGAACACCACCCGGAGCATCGCGGGGCGCTGGCGACCCACACCCAACAGCGGGACGGCCGGATGTGGCTGCGGGTGGACCGCGACCCGAACCTGGCGGCGATCTATGTGAGCTGCCTGCCGTCGGCGGTCAAGCAGTTGCTGGCCCTGGAGGCGCTGGGGCCCGATGACATCGCGCTGGTGTTGCCGCCGCATCTGCCCGGTGCCGCTCTCGACGATCTGGCCGCGCACATCGGCGTAGACCGGTCGCGGTTCGTCGACCTGGAGGCGCAGGGCTGGACCACTGACCCGTTCACCTCGGCCCTGCCCTATCAGATCGCCGACGTTCGGCGGCGCGGGCTGGTCAAGCCGGGCGACGTCGCGCTGATCATGGCCGTCGGTTCCGGCGTCGAGGTCGGCTGTACCACCTACCGGTTCTGAACACGATGCGCGCATTGGTCACCGGGGGAACCGGATTCGTCGGCTCGAATTTGGTGGCGGCATTGCTCGACCGCGGCATCGAGGTGCGGGTGCTGCGGCGCTCGACATCTCCGATGGCCGCACTCGAAGGTTTGGACTGCGAGACCCGGGTCGGCGACGTGCTCGACGGTGTCGAGGCGCTCACCGCGGCGATGGCCGACTGCGACTGGGTGTTCCACACCGCGGCGGTGTCGGACTACTGGCGTCACCGAACTCAGGCCAAGCTGTACCGCACCAACGTCGACGGAACCCGCGACATGGCGGAGGCCGCTCGGCGGGCCGGCATCAAGCGCTTCGTCTACACCAGTTCGATTGCTGCTCTCGGTATTCCGCCGCGCGGGCGTGAGCTGGTGGAGACCGACGAGTTCAACATCCGCCCCCGCCGGTTCCCCTACGGCCACAGCAAGCACCTGGCCGAGACCGTACTGCGCGATGCCGTCGCGGCGGGCTTGCCGGCGGTGATCGTCAACCCGTCGGTGGTCATCGGCCCGCGTGACGTCAACCGCATCGCCAGCGCGATGATCGTCGAGGCGCAGCGGGGCCGGTTGCGGGTTGCCGCGCCGGGCGGCACCAACTTCGTCTCGGTCGAGGACGTGGTGGCCGGCCATGTCGCCGCGGCCGAGCGGGGCCGGATCGGTGAGCGCTACATTCTCGGCGGGGAGAACCTGTTGTTCGGTGAGGCGTTCGCCATCGCCAACGAGGTCACCGGCCAGCGGGGTCCGTCGATCGTGCTGCCGCGCTGGACGATACCGGTGGCGACGGCCGGCATCGGCCTTGCCCGCGCGGTGGTGGGGCCGCGGCTGCCGATCGGCGCCCACCAGATGCGGCTCTCAGCGGCGGAGATCTTCGCCGACTCCACCAAGGCTCGCGAGGAATTGCGCCTGCCGTTCACCTCGTTCCGCACCGCGCTGCGCGACGCCTACCACTGGTACCGCGACAACGGCTACCTCGCCCGCTGACCAACCGGCGGCACGTCGTCATCCGGCTTCGGCCCGATCGTCGTCGAAGAGGTGTCGTTGGGCGTGGCCCTGGACGGGCACGGCGTCGTAGGCGGCTTCGTCGAACAGTGGGTCGTCGAAGACCGGGTCATCGCGCGGTGGCCGTTCGTCGGGTGGTGGCCATTGGTCGTCGGGTGGTGGTTGCTGGTCGGGCGGGTCACCCGGTGGCGGGCGGCGGTGGTAGTCGATGACGGCTTCGATGAAGTGGAAGGGATTGACCCGGGGTTGCCCGTGGTCGAGTTTGGGCGGTGGGGTCCATTCGACCCGGCCGGATTCGCCGAGTCGGGTGACCCAGCCTTGCTCGCTGGCCATCCGGTTATCGGGTGCGCACGCCAGCGCGAGGGAATCGATGTCGGTTTGGCCGTTGTCGGCCCAGTCCTGTAGGTGATGGGCCTGGGACAGATATCCCGACACTGAACACCCGGGCCGGGTACAGCCGCGATCCCGCGCGTGCAACACGATGCGCTGATCCGCCGATGCGATCCGCTTGGCCCGGCCCAGCCACAGCGCCCGGCCTTGGCCGTCGAACACACTCAGATAGTGGTACGCATGGCC
>NZ_LZIN01000043.1 GCF_001667375.1 Mycolicibacter sinensis
GTGCGCCCGGCCGACATCGCGGCGATGACAGCCTTGTTGCGCGAGAAGACGTGAAAGCCCCCTGTGCTACGAGGGGGCTTTTACGTCTGCTCGCGAGAAAAAGCTCAGGCGGTCTGCGCCGAGAGCTTGCGGTACTCCAGCACGGTGTCGATGATCCCGTACTCCTTGGCCTCGTCGGCGGTGAGGATCTTGTCCCGGTCGGTGTCCTTGCGGACCTGCTCGGGATCCTTGCCGGTGTGGCGGGCCAGGGTGGACTCCATCAGGGTGCGCATCCGCTCGATCTCGGCGGCCTGGATCTCCAGGTCGGAGAACTGACCCTGGATCACCCCGGACAGCGACGGCTGGTGGATGAGCACCCGGGCGTTCGGCAGCGCCATCCGTTTGCCCGGGGTACCCGCGGCCAGCAGCACCGCGGCAGCCGAGGCGGCCTGACCCAGGCACACGGTCTGGATGTCGGCGCGCACGTACTGCATGGTGTCGTAGATCGCCATCAGCGACGTGAAGGAGCCGCCCGGGGAGTTGATGTACATGGTGATGTCGCGGTCGGGGTCCAGCGACTCCAGCACCAGCAGCTGGGCCATGATGTCGTTGGCGGACGCGTCGTCGACCTGCACGCCGAGGAAGATGATCCGCTCCTCGAACAGCTTGTTGTACGGGTTGGACTCCTTGACGCCCCAGCTGGAGTGCTCGACGAACGACGGCAGGATGTAGCGCGCCTGCGGCTGGATTTCGGGGTTCATGATGCATCTCCGTTGACGTGGGCGCGGGTGATGATGTGGTCGACGAAGCCGTATTCCAGCGCTTCTTGAGCGGTGAACCAGCGGTCGCGGTCGGAGTCGGCCTCGATGCGCTCGATCGGCTGACCGGTGAATTCGGCGTTGAGCCGGAACATCTCCTTCTTGATGACCGCGAACTGCTCGGCCTGGATCGCGATGTCGGCGGCGCTGCCGGTCACCCCGCCCAGCGGCTGGTGCATCAGGATCCGGGCGTGCGGCAGCGCGTAGCGCTTGCCCTTGGTGCCCGCTGCGAGCAGAAACTCGCCCATCGAGGCGGCCATGCCCATCGCGTAGGTGGCGACGTCGCACGGCGCCAGCACCATGGTGTCGTAGATCGCCATCCCGGCGCTGATCGAACCACCCGGGGAGTTGATGTACAGCGAGATGTCCTTGGTGGGGTCCTCGGCGGCCAACAGCAGGATCTGGGCGCACAGCCGGTTGGCGATGTCGTCGTCCACCTGCGACCCCAGGAAGATGATGCGTTCTCGCAGTAGGCGCTCGTATACGGAGTCGACGAGATTCAGACCGGGCTGGCTCACAGTGGGATACCTGCTTTCTCGAGATTCATATGCACCGACCCTAACGAACCGGCGGCACTGGGGGCGGTCCGAACCGGCTTCGTTCGCTTACAGCGTCACTCGTCGGATGCCGCCTCGGCTTCGACCGCCTCGTCTGCGGCCCCGTCGGCCTCCTCAGTCCCGACCGCCACGTCGTCGCCGGCGTCTGCGTCAGGGGCCTTGCCGGTACCGAAGAACTCGGCGGTGTCGATCTCGTTGCCGTCGGTGTCGGTGACCGAGGCGGCGCGCACCGCCGCCGCCAGCGCCATCCCCCGGCGCACG
>NZ_LZIN01000044.1 GCF_001667375.1 Mycolicibacter sinensis
GCCGGAACCCGGCTCACGGATGTCGCTGAGTATGCCGAACTACAAGCACCGGCGATCTACTACTACTACGCCTCACGCGAGGATCTCATCGAGGCGGTGATGTTCCGTGGGATGAGCGACCTGCGGATCCACCTGCAACAAGAGCTGGATGCGTTGCCACCGGACACCACGCCGATGGATCGGCTCCTGTCGGCCGTAGCGGTTCATCTCCGGCACGGACTCGAACTCTCCGACTACGCCCGGGCCGCCATCCGCAATTCCGCTCAGATCCCCGAGCGCCTTCGCGCTCGGCAGAAGAAGGAGCTGGCCGCCTACAACCGTATCTGGCAGCGGCTTCTGGCCGCCGCGGTCGCCGACGGCCAAGTGCGTGACGACCTCGATCCCCGACTTGCGCAACGGCTTATCATCGGCGCTCTCAACTGGAGTGCCGAGTGGTGGGACCCGCGTCGGCATTCGGTGGACATCTTGGTGGTCAACGCACAGGCGTTTGTGCGCCATAGCTTGGCGCCGGTCGCCAAGCCGAATAAGCGCAAACCCCGACCTACGAATCGTCTCGATAGTCGATGACCATGCGGCCGTCGATCCGACCGCGCCTCATACGGTCAAAGATGTCGTTGACGTCCTCCAGCCTCGCGACCGTCACCCTGGGCTTTATCAGCCCGCGCGCGTAGAAGTCCAAGGCTTCGGTCAGGTCCTGCCGGGTCCCCACAATCGACCCTCGGATCGTCAGTCGTTTCAGGACGATGTCGAAGATCGGCGCCGGAAAGTCGCCGGGCGGCAGGCCGTTGAACACAATCGTCGCCCCGCGCCGTACCAGCCCGATGGCCTGGCCGAATGCCTGCGGATGTACCGCGGTCACCAGCACGCCGTGTACTCCCCCGATGGCCTTGTGAGCCTCGGCAGCCACGTCGGCGGTACGTGCGTTCAACACGATCTCGGCGCCCAGCTCGCGGGCCAGCGCCAGCTTCGACTCGTCGATGTCGACGGCCACCACCCGCATTCCCATCGAACGGGCGTACTGCACCGCAAGGTGGCCGAGGCCGCCGATACCCGAGATCGCCACCCATTGGCCCGGACTGACCTCGCTCTCCTTCAGGCCCTTGTACACGGTGACCCCGGCGCAGAGGATCGGCGCCACCTCCAGCGGGTCGGCGCCGTCCGGAATGCGCGCCGCATAGGCAGCGTCGACCAGCATGTAGGTGCCGAAGCTCCCGTTGACGCTGTAGCCGCCGTTTCGCTGGCTCTCGCACAACGTCTCCCAACCGGTGCAGCAGTACTCGCACTCGCCGCAGGCCGACCAGAGCCAGGCGTTGCCGACCTTATCGCCGACCTGCAGATCGTCGACCCCCTCGCCGAGCGCGACGACGGTACCGTACCCCTCATGACCCGGAATGAAAGGTGGTTGCGGCTTGACGGGCCAATCACCCTGCGCGGCATGCAGGTCGGTATGACACACACCCGTGGTCTCCAGTTTCACCAGAGCCTGTCCATGGCCCGGCAACGGCACCCCGAGTTCGGAGATCTGCAGTGCCGCACCGAACTCCGTGACCACGGCAGCGCGCATGGTGCTACCGGCGATCTCCGCAGGGGTACCGGTCGTGTCGAGGGTTTCCGTCATCGTCTCACTCCGCTCATGGAAAGGGTTTTGGGACAGTGGGTTCCAGGGCGCCCGTCAGAACAGGCCGGTCGCCGTCTGGGAGTAGGACACCAGCAGGTTCTTGGTCTGCTGGTAGTGGGCGAGCGCCATCTTGTGGTTCTCCCGGCC
>NZ_LZIN01000045.1 GCF_001667375.1 Mycolicibacter sinensis
CATGCAGCCTCACCCGACCCACCCGGGTCACAGCACAACGTAACAACACGAAGTAACTGCAACTACGAACTTAAGGATCGCGATGAAGTCCCTTCTGCTGTCGCGCCAAGACCTGGATTTTCTGCTGTTCGACTGGTTGCGGATCGATAAGCTGACCGCGCGCCCCCGGTTCGCCGAGCACTCCCGGGACACGTTCTCCGACGCGCTGGATCTGTGCGAACAGCTGGCAGGTAAATATTTCGCCCCGCACAACAAGAAGAGCGACGCCCACGAGCCCACCTTCGACGGTGAGACCGTCACCGTCATCGGTGAGGTCAAGGAGGCGCTGGCCGCCTGCGCCGACGCCGAGCTGATCGGCATGGCGATGGACTACGGCCTGGGCGGGGCGCAACTTCCGATGACGGTGGCCCAGGCCGGTTTCGCCTGGCTGCTGGCCGCCAACGTCAGCACCGCCGGCTATCCGATGCTGACGATGGCCAACGCGAATCTGCTCGCCGAGTTCGGCAGCCCCGAGCAGATCGACGCCTTCGTCAAGCCGATGATCGCCGGCCGCTTCACCGGGACGATGTGCTTGTCGGAGACGCAGGCCGGGTCATCGCTGGCCGACATCACCACCCGCGCCGAGCCGCGCGCCGACGGCACGTTCCGGTTGTTCGGATCGAAGATGTGGATCTCCGGCGGCGACCATGAACTGGCCGACAACATCGTCCATCTGGTGCTGGCCAAGATTCCCGGCGGCCCGGCCGGCACCAAAGGCATTTCGCTGTTCATCGTGCCGAAGTATCTGGTGGGACCCGACGGACTTGCCGGTGAGCGCAACGACGTCGTACTGGCCGGACTCAACCACAAGATGGGCTACCGCGGCATCACCAACACCGTGCTCAACTTCGGCGAAGGCGGCTACCGGCCAGCCGGTGAGCCGGGCGCCGTCGGTTATCTGGTCGGCGAGGAGCACCGCGGCCTGAGCTACATGTTCCGCATGATGAACGAAGCCAGGCTGGGAGTCGGCATGGGCGCGATCGCGCTCGGCTACACCGGCTATCTGAAGTCGCTGGACTATGCCCGCAGCCGGCCCCAGGGCCGGCCGGTATCGGCGAAAGACCCCGCCGCACCGCAGGTTCCGATCATCGAACACGCCGATGTCAAACGGATGCTGCTGGCACAGAAGTCCTACGTCGAGGGGGCGCTCGCTTTGGCGCTGTACTGCGCACGGCTCGTCGACATCGCGCACACCGCAGAATCCGATACCGAGCGCGAGCACGCCACGGCGCTGCTGGACATTCTGACCCCGATCGCCAAAAGCTGGCCGTCGCAGTGGTGCCTGGCCGCCAACGACCTGGCGATCCAAGTCCACGGCGGCTACGGCTACACCCGCGAATACGACGTCGAACAGCACTACCGGGACAACCGGCTCAACCCGATCCACGAGGGCACCCACGGCATCCAGAGCCTGGATCTGTTGGGCCGCAAGGTGGTCCAGCACGGCGGGGCGAACCTGGCCGCTGTGCAGCGGGCGATGTCGAACAGCATCGCGGCCGCGCGGCAGGCCGGCGGTGAATCAGCTGACATCGCAGGGCAACTCGAATCAGTGCTCCAGCGGCTGGTCACAGTCACCGCGGGCATGTTCGGCGCCGGCGACATCGATGCCGCGCTGGCCAACAGCGTCGTCTACCTGGAGGCCTTCGGTCACGTGGTAATCGCCTGGATGTGGCTGGAGCAGCTGCTGGCCACCGCCGGGCGCACCGGCGACTTCTACGACGGCAAGCGCCAGGCCGCCCGGTACTTCTTCCGCTACGAACTGCCCAAAACCGGCCCGCAGCTCGATCTGCTGGAGAGCCTGGATCGCACGACGATTCAGATGCGACCGGACTGGTTCTGAGTTGGGCCGGGTGACTTTCAGCCGAGGGACCCCAGTATCTGGCCGATGCCGAACTTGAATCGGGCGTCGTAGTCCGGCGACATGAAATCGCCCAGGACCAGGTGCAGGCTGGGGTATTCCGCCTCGTCCACGACATCGCTGAGGTTGTGCGGTAGCCCATCGGTTGCGCGCTGCTCCTCTTGGACCAGGCCCAGGGTGAAGTAGAAGAGATTCCACGCCGTCCCCGCCGCGGACTGGTTCCTGGCGCCGCTCGTGAGCAGGACACCCACCAGCCGGTCACCGAATGCCAGCGTCGACGGCAAAGCCGGGAATGTTCCGGCGACGACGAGCGCGCCATCACGGTGACCCAGCATGGCCTGACGCAATCGCGCCAGCAACGTTGCCGCCCGCCACTGCCACGCGCCCCGTAGCGGACCCAGTTCAACCTCTGCCACAACGGCGTCAGCCATGAGCTCCAGCAGCCGGCGCTTGGCGCCGATATGCCACATCACGGTGTTCATGCTGACATCGAGTTTCGCGGCGATCGCGCGCGTCGAAAGCTTCGCGATGCCCCGTTCGTCCAATACGTCGAAAGCAGCCCGGACGACGTCCTCGATGCTGAGCCCGGGCCGCGCCCCGCCTTGCGCCGTCGGCGCCTTCGGCCCTCGGGCGGTGGACATCCTCGCGCAGCTGGAATCCGACGACGGCGTGGCGCCGCAGATGAAGTCGCTGCCCGATCAGCTGACGGCGCTGGCACCGCTGCTGGAAGACCATCGCGTCCATCTCCCGGTGTGGTCGGTAGCCGCCACCCGACTGGACTGAGCGCCAGCTCGGTTGCCACTGGGATCACTTGTGTCACTGCGGTTTTGCTTGTGGATGAATTCTGCGGCTTGTCGGCGGGTGACGCTAGGATTAGCACATGCGTGGCGCTCCACGGGTTTTCGTGGGCGCCTTTCGGCTGTTCAGGGCGGTTTCCTGTTGCGGGGAGCGGGTTCGGCGT
>NZ_LZIN01000046.1 GCF_001667375.1 Mycolicibacter sinensis
ATGTTCACGATGTTGCGAAACGCCGTCTGCATCTGACCCATGGTGTCCATCGAGGTCCGCTCGGCCAGACCACCCCAGCCCGCACCCGAGATGTTGGTCGACGACGCCCACATCCGCCGGGCCTCATCCTCCACCGTCTGGGCGTGCACATCGAAACGCCCCGCCATGCTGCGCATCGCGTCCGGATCGGTCATAAAACGTGTTGCCATGAAAACTTCTCCTTGCTCCGTGAAACCTCTTGTGACGCAGTGGTTAACCGGCCGACGCGGCGTTGGCCGCTTCAGTCGCAGCGTAGGAATTCGCGCTGGTGTTCAACGTGGCGACGAAGGCCTGGTGGATGGCCTCGGCCTGCGCGCTGATCGACTGGTACATGCTGGCGTGCGCAGCGAACTGGGCCGCGGTCAGCGCCGAAACCTCGTCCGCCGCAGCCGGGACCACTCCGGTGGTCGGTGTTGCCGCGGCGGCGTTCTGGGCGCTCAGCGCCGAGCCGATGGCGGCCAGGTTGCCCGCGGCGGCGGTAAGCGCCTCGGGTTGGGTGTTCACAAATGTCATGGGGCCCTCCTCCAAGGGTGCCGGTCGGGTAAACGACCACCGGGCGCGTCGAGCGTGTACCCGGTGACAACGGTAAACCGTCAAACCGGAGCGGGCCCGACACAACGTGATTTTAGAAAGTAGAAACGGAGCCGAAGCCGGATCGGAACGAAACATTCGCCGATCTCCGGCGATAGCCACAATCACCGGGAAACAAGTCTCGTCGTCACCTCCTCGCGCCACCGCGTACCGATGGGGCTGGGGTGAAGTACCGGCCCCTACCTGCGCAATGGTGGCACTGGTATCAGCAAGCGTCAACCCGGGCGCGCGGTCGCGGCACTGTGAATCGGCTGCCGGGAAGCTGTCGGGTCAGGAAGGTTTCTTCTCGGCCACCGCCGCGCTGAGACCTTCGGCAAGATCCTCGCGGGTCAATTCCTTGAATTTGTGCAACCATTCGTCGCTGAATTCGGTGACGTCGCCCGCCAGCACCGCGTCGAGTTCGGAGTCGTCGAGCCGGAAGCTGCGGTGGTCTCGAGCCTTCTCCACCACGTTGCGGACGAATCCCGCGTTGCCCAGCACGTCGATGCCGCGGATCAGATCGCCGTCTTCGGAGTAGTTCTCGTCGTTGTAGAACTTGGTGTAGGACGGCAGCAGGCCCTCGACCGCTTCGTCGCTGACCACGTCCTCGTTCTCCGCCCCCATCATCTTGGTCAGTTCCAACAGCTCCGGTGGGGTATAGCTGTAGAACTCGATCACGGTCGAGAACCGCCGCCGCAGGCCCTGATTCACCTCGAGCATCTTGTCCATGGCGTTGGCGTAGCCGGCACCGAACACCACCAGCTCGTCACGATGGTTCTCCATGTAGAGCAGCAACGTGTTGATGATCGCGTTGCCGTAGGCGTCGCCCTGGCTGTAACCGCGCTCATGCAGGGTGTGCATCTCGTCGAAGAACACCGCGCCGCCGAGCGCGCCCTCGAGCAGGGCCTCGGTGTTCTTCTCCGCGTCGGCCATGTAGCGGCCCAGCAGCTTGGAACGGTTGGTCTCGACCACCAGCGGTTTGCGCAGCACCGTCAGGCCGCACAACTGCTTGGTGAAGGCGCGCGCCACCGATGTCTTGCCGGTGCCGGGCGGGCCGAGCAACAAGGTGTGCCGAGAGGTGACCGGAACCGGCAGGCCCATCTTGGCGCGCGCCAGGTTCACCTTGGTGGTCGCCTTGATCAGCTTGATCTCTCGCTTGGCCTGCTCCATGCCGAGCATGGCGGCCAGCTCAGCGTCGCCTTCGGCCAGGTATCTGGCGGCCTCCTCGGCATGCCGGTGCGCTTCGGCCTGCTCCCGGGTCGGGGCGCTGTCGGGGTCCCACGGATCCGTGCGGGCCTCGATGGTTTCGGGGTCGGTCAGAATCAGCCGGTAGTCGGGGTTGTCCAGTGCTTCACGGGCCGGCGCGAACTTCGCGTCTCGGGAATACACCCGGCGCAGCAACTCGGCGGCTTCGTCCTCGCGGCCCAGGTGTCGCATGCACATGCCCTGGGTGTAGAGCGCGACGTTGGTGGCGCCGGGCACCCGGTCGCCCTCGATGGCCTCCTGCGCCCGCCGCGTCGCCTCCTCGAAGACCCCCAGCGAAGCCAGCGCGGTGGTGGCCATCGCCGCGGCCGCGGCCTTGAGTTCTGGCTGGCGCCACGGGGTGGCCGCCGGGAACTGCTTCAGCACGTCCGGCCAGCGCCCGGTCCGGAAGTACAGCAGGCCGCGCACGTAGCTGACCAGCTCCGTCTCAAAGGCGTTTCGCGGCTCGATGCCGTCGAGCAGCTTGGCGGCCTCCTCGTAACGCTTGGCTTCCGCCAGGGCGGCGACATAAGCGGCGGCCAGCGATTCCACACTGGTGACCCGCAGCCGCAGGAACATCCCGTCGGAGACCTCGGGATGGAATTCCAAGTCGGACAAGCCAAGTCGCCTGATCTCCCAACCGAAGGTGCGGACCGTCCTCCAGGCGTTGGCCAACACTTCGAGGTCGGAGTCACCGGCCAGCACCCGGGCCAGCCAGGCGTCGCACATGCTCGGGTCGATCGTGGAGGCGGTGGTGAACATCTGCAACGCGACCTGCGGGTTGTGGCTGGGCTGCAACCCGTTGACCGAGATTCCGGAGGCCAGCATGCCGGCGACCATCGCGTTGCGCGCGTCGTTCGTGGCGGATTGGGGTGCGGTCACGACCGCGTCCCGGGCGACGGAGTCTCGTACTCCGGCACGGCGTCGACCGACACCGCCAGGTGGTCGCCGTCCTGCAACTCCCGGCTGGGCACCGCCATCCGCGGATGCGCCGTAGGCGCCGGGAGGCTGGCGCAGACCGCCTCCAGCTGACGCCGGCCCACGAACCGGTTCAGCGCGGCCCGCACGTTTCGGCCCAGCCGGCCGGTGCTGTGGTAGCGCACCAGCACCGAGACAGCGGTCGTCCGGCCGCCCCCGGGGGCGAGCCGCACCGTGACCACCGTCGTATCGGTCTCCGGATACCACAGGTGCTCCAGGTTCTCGACGGAGATGTCGGCCGGCGATACCCAGAAGTTGGTGACGTGGCCTTCGGGCGGGGTCCGGAATAGCCGGTGCCGAAGCTGTCCGGCCTCCAGACCCGCCAGGACGGCGTCGTCGACGGCCTCGAACTCGTCGGCGCGCAGCGCCCGCGCGATGAGCTGGCGCCCGTCGATCTCCTCGGCCAGCCGCTCGGTCGCTGCGGCCAGCGTGGCGGCCAGCGAGTCGCGCGCCGCCACCGCGTTGACGTTGTGCTGGGGGTCCATCCGCAGCACCAGCCAGGTCTGGCGGTGATCCGGCATCGACGGGGTGTCGTCGTCGAAGTCGACCTCCTCGACATCAGCGGGGGCATTGCGGGTTCCGACCGTGACGATGTCGATGCTGTCCAGCCGCACGTCGAACTGGCGCAGGCCGGCGGCGAGGCGCTCCAGCGGCAGCGTCACCGGCTCCGAGCCACGCCGGTGCCGCCCGGTCGCCTGCACCGCTCGCCCGCCCACCGAGATCACCGTCACCAGTCGGCCCTGGTGTTCGCGCATCCCGATCGGCTCGCGGCCGAAGCGGCGGTGATGGTCGACCGCGCGAGTCCGTCCCCGGCTCAGTGCTGGCTCCGGGTCGGCGAACTGGTCGCCCAGCCAAGCCGCCCACATCGTGCTGATGGGCACCCGCCGGTAGGTGACCAGCGCGATGAGCGCGACCAGCACCGCAATGCCGACACCGGACCACCATGCGTAGGTGGCGGCTTTCGCGTCGCCGGGCCAGCGGCCGGCGAGAACCAGGATGCCCATGTCGATCAGAAAGACCGTGGTCACCCGCGTCCACGACAGGTCCAAACCTACTGCGTGCTGTGCCTTCATCGATTCCTACGCGATCGTCGCAATGCTGCCACTCCTAGTGCCACACCGGCTGCGGCCAGCGCCGCCAACAGCCCGCCGCCGGCGACCCAGGCCGGGGTCATGTCGCGTTCCGGCGGCATCGGCGGCACATGCAGGGGTGCCGACAGCCGTTCCGGCGGTTGAGCCGGACCGCCGGGGACATCCCAAGTCAGGGCCGCCACCGGATCGACGATGCCATAGCCGACCACATTGTCGACCCCGCGCGCCGGCGGCCGGGCCGTACGAGTCAGCCGGTTGATCACCTGATGCGACGAGAGTTCCGGGTACTTGGCCCGCACCAGGGCCGCCACCCCGGACACGATCGCCGTCGAGAAGCTGGTGCCCGACGGAACCAGCAGGGAGTTCTCCGGTCCGTCGACGGCGTTCATCAGTCCGTCGTCGCGCGGTGAGAGACCTTCGATGTCGGTGCCGGGCGCGGCGAGTGACACCCAGGGGCCGACCACACTCGACTTGCTCAGCGGCGCACCCGCCGAGTCCACCGCGCCGACGGTCAACACGTACTCGTCGTACCACGCCGGCGTCACCACGGTGTTGACCCCGTTCCAGTCGCGCGGGTCGTCGGGACGCATCGCGTTGTAAGTCGGGTTCTGTTTGCAGTCCCGCCAACTCGTATCGCCGGCGGCGGCGACGATCACCGCGTTCTTCTCGACCGCGGCATAGCGCACCGCCGCGCCCAGATCGGCTTGATCGAGCATGTTCCGCACGTTCATGCAGATGGCCTGGGAGATGTTGATGACCTGCGCGCCCATGTTGGCGGCGTGGACGATCGCCCGCGCCATGGTGCGTATCCCGTCGGTCTTCTCCCGCAACTGCGGGTCCTGGCCGTCACCGAACGGCTCCTTGGGGCCGAAGGCCGCGCTGTACTGGCGGATCGAGATCAGCTGCGCATCGGGAGCGATCCCGCTGAACGCATCCGGCGCCGCCCCCGGCGGTGGCGGTGCACTCGGTGCGCGGAAGTCGACCGGCGCCATCCGCGCCCGCCCGGAGTACCCGCCCGGGCGTGCGGCACCGGCGGCGCCGTCGGTGGTGTATGCCGCCGCGTTGTTGCCCGGCCCGGGAGCAGGGCCCGGCGCCGGACCGGGAGCCGGGCCGGGGGCCGGCGCGCGCCCCCCCCCCCCCCCCCCCCCCCCCCC
>NZ_LZIN01000047.1 GCF_001667375.1 Mycolicibacter sinensis
TGGCCCCCGGGGGGGGGGGGCCCTTTCTTTCGCCCACCACTTGCACAACTGGCGCGGCGTGCGCGCCCTAGCCCACCCGGGCGCGCAGGGCGCGACGGACCCCCCGCGCGCCGGCAGCGCCGCCCCCGCCGCCGCCAAGCAGGCGTGCAAGCTCGGTCAGGGCACCGGCCTGAATTGCTACGACATCGGGCCGGACGGCGTGAACACCACCGCTGAGGAGTGGTGGCAACCCGGGGATGACGGGTCACCGATCACCATCGACAACCTGATCGTCGGCATGATCCGCGACGGCTCCACCCCGGTCGCTCCGCTGGACCAGTCGGGCCCCGGGATCGTGATGATCAAGGAAATTCTCGCCGACGTCAACGCCAAGGGCGGTCCGGGCGCCGGATTCGGCCTCGGCTAAACGCTCACGGCCGCAACGTCTCCGGGCATAGCTCGGACTGCGCCGCGGCGATCTGGACGTCGGCGGCTTCGGGGCTGTAGTGGAAGGTGTTGGTCAGCTGGCGCACCACGTCGCCCGGCGAGAGCCCGGACCGGTAGGTCCCGGTGTGGCCGTACATCCGCAACAAAGCGCAGACGTAGTGGCCCGAGGTCACCTTGACGTCATCGGCGATCGGGATCGCCACCGGCGATGCGTTGACCTTCGCCAGATAGCTGGCGTCGTCGGCGTGCGCGGCGGGCGCGGCGACCAAGGCCACGGCGGCCAGCAGGGGAGCGGCGATACGCGCGGTCACATGCATGAACTCCATCGTGCCACCGCCGGCCGGGAGGGCGACCGCTTCGTGCGGCGCAAATCCCCGCGCACTACCGCACGGCTGGCTATCGTTGCCAGCCATGGCAGTCAAGGATTCCCGCGAAGTGGTCATCGAAGCCAGCCCGGAGGAGATCTTCGATGTCCTCGCCGACATCGACTCCGTCCCGTCCTGGTCCCCGCAGTACCAGAGCGCCGAGGTGCTCGACACCTATGACGACGGCCGGCCGCGCCGGGTTCGGCTGAGGATCAAGGCGGCCGGTCTCACCGACGAGCAGGTCGTCGAATACACCTGGACCGCCGACAGCGTCGGCTGGACGCTGGTGTCGGCCGGCCAACTCAAGTCGCAAGAAGCGAAGTACACGCTGGCTCCGCAGGGCGACAAGACCAAGGTCCGCTTCGACTTGAGCGTCGACCCGTCGATCCCGATCCCGGGGTTCCTGCTCAAGAGCACCCTCAAGGGCGGCATGAAAACCGCCACCGACGGTCTGCGGACGCAAGTGCTCGAGATCAAGAAGGGCGGCTGACCTCGATTCGGGGAAACCCTGCCGGGCGCTGGTCGCCCGGCTAGGCTCGGGGCAGTGGCTGTTCGAGCATCGCGGGAAATTGTGATTGAGGCGCCGCCGGAGAAAATCCTCGACGCGCTGGCCGATGTGGCTGACTTGGTGTCGTGGTCGCCGGTGCACAAGCGGGTGGAGATTCTCGACACCTACGAGGATGGCCGTCCCCACCACGTCCGCGCCACCATCAAGGTTCTGGGGTTGGTGGACAAGGAGATTCTGGAATACCACTGGGGCCCGGACTGGATGGTCTGGGATGCCAAAGCAACGGCGCAGCAACGCGCCCAGCACGTCGAGTACACGTTGACCCGGGAAGGCACGGACAGCACCCGGGTGCGCTTCGACATCACCGTGGAACCGTCGGGGCCGATTCCGGCGTTTCTGGTCCGGCGCGCCAGCAAGGTGGTGTTGGCCACCGCCACCGAGCGGCTGCGTGAGCGGGTGATGGGCGACGACGTGACGCCTACCGAGCAGTGACCGGCCCCTCCCGCAGCACTGCCAGGCGACGGATCGCCTCGTCGAGGGTGTTCTCCGGTTTGACAAACGTGAAGCGTACCAAGTGATTCCAGACCTCGGGGGCGGTCGCTTCGGCCGCCGGTACGCAGAACGCCGACAGTGGGATTGCCGCCACCCCGGCTCGATGCGGCAGTTCGGCGCAGAACGCGGTGCTGTCGTCGTAGCCCAGCGGCCGCGGGTCGGCGCACAGGAAGTAGGTGCCGAAACTGTCGTGCACCTCGAAACCGACCTGCCGCAGTCCATCGCTCAACCGGTCCCGGCGGGTCTGCATGGTGGTGCGCAGTGCCGACACCCAGGCGTCCTCGGCGTCTAGCGCCAACGCCACCGCCGGTTGGAACGGCGCGCCGCCGACATAGGTCAGGTACTGCTTGGCGGCTCGTACCCCGGCCAGCAGCTCCGCCGGCCCGCAGGTCCAGCCGATCTTCCAGCCGGTGCAGTTGAACATCTTCGCCGCACTGGAGATGGTGACGGTGCGCTCCGCCATGCCCTCGAACCCGGCCAGCGGCAGGTGGGTCCGCCCGGCAAAGACCAGGTGCTCATAGACCTCGTCGGCGATCACCAGCAGATCGGCCTCCACCGCGATCCGGGCGATCGCCGCGAGCTCGGACTCGGTGAACACCGTGCCGGTCGGGTTGTGCGGGGAGTTGACGATCAGCGCGCGGGTTGCCGGAGTGATGGCGCGCCGCAGCGCGTCGGCGTCAAGGGCGAAGCCGCGGCCGTCGGGAACCAGCGACACGCTGACCCGGCGTGCCCCGGCCATGGCGACCACCGGCGAGTAGGAGTCGTAGAACGGCTCGATCAGCAACACTTCGGAGTCCGGCTCGACCAGCCCGAGCACCGCGGCGGCGATGGCCTCGGTGGCCCCGACCGTCACCAGCACTTCGGTCTCCGGGTCGTAGTCGATCCCGAAGTGCCGGCTGCGCTGGCGGGCGATCGCTTCGCGCAGGGCTGGGACGCCGAGACCGGGCGGGTACTGATTGACGCCGACGGCGATCGCTGCACGGGCGGCGTCCAACATAGCCGTCGGCCCGTCCTCGTCCGGGAATCCCTGGCCGAGGTTGACCGCGCCGATGCGCGCGGCCAGCGCCGACATCTCGGCGAAGATCGTGGTGGCATAGGGCTGTAGCCGCGACACCGTCATGGATATCGAGCCTAAAGCGTGCCCGCAGAGGCGCCCAGCGTGAAGCCACCTTCACGTTGAGCGCCGAGTGTGAAGCCACCTTCACGCTCGGCCAAGTGTGCGGCCGTAACTGCCCAACCATCCGGTTGATAGGCAGCCCTGTTAGGGTGGGAACCAGAGGTCTACGCTGCCCAGCAGACGCAATCGAAGAACACCCAATACCGAAGAGGAACTCCAGTCATGTCCGAAGAAGCCTTCATCTATGAGGCCATTCGCACCCCGCGCGGCAAGGGGCGCAACGGCGCGCTGAACGAGATCAAGCCGGTCAACCTGGCCGTCGGCCTGGTCAACGAGCTGCGCAGCCGCTACCCGGATCTGGACGTCAACCAGATCAGCGACGCCGTCTTCGGCGTGGTGTCGCCGGTCGGCGACCAGGGCGGCGACATCGCCCGCACCGCGATGCTGGTCGCCGGCATGCCCGAGACCACCGGCGGCGTCCAGCTCAACCGGTTCTGCGCCTCCGGCCTAGAGGCCATCAACACCGCCGCCGCCAAGGTGAAGGCCGGGTTCGACGACCTGGTGCTCGCCGGTGGCGTGGAGTCGATGAGCCGGGTCCCGATGGGCTCCGACGGCGGCGCCTGGGCCGGCGACCCCGACACCAACTACCAGATCGGCTTCGTGCCGCAGGGCATCGGCGCCGACCTGATCGCCACCATCGAGGGCTTCTCGCGTGACGACGTCGACGCCTACGCGCTGCGCAGCCAGCAGTTGGCCGCCAAGGCCTGGTCGGGCGGCTACTTCGCCAAGTCGGTGGTGCCGGTGCGCGACCAGAACGGCCTGGTCGTGCTCGACCACGACGAGCACATGCGCCCCGACACCACCCTGGAGGGCCTGGGCAAGCTCAAGACCGCGTTCGACGGGATCGGCGCGATGGGCGGCTTCGACGACGTGGCGCTGCAGAAGTACCACTTCGTCGAGAAGATCAACCACGTCCACACCGGCGGCAACAGCTCCGGCATCGTCGACGGTGCCGCGCTGGTGCTGGTCGGCAGCGAAAAGGCCGGCAAGGAGCAGGGGCTGACCCCGCGGGCCCGCATCGTGGCCGCGGCCACGTCCGGCGCCGACCCGGTCATCATGCTCACCGGGCCGACCCCGGCCACCCAGCGGGTGCTCGAGCGCACCGGGCTGACCGTCGACGACATCGACCTGTTCGAGCTCAACGAGGCCTTCGCCTCCGTGGTGCTGAAGTTCCAGAAGGACCTGAACATCCCGGACGAGAAGCTCAACGTCAACGGTGGCGCCATCGCTATGGGCCACCCGCTGGGCGCCACCGGCGCGATGATCACCGGCACCATGGTCGACGAACTGGAGCGCCGGGGTGCCCGCCGCGCTCTGATCACACTCTGCATCGGCGGTGGCATGGGCGTCGCCACCATCATCGAGCGCGTCTGAGAGGGTTTTTCAAAAATGGCAGAGAACACCATCAAGTGGGACAAGGACGATGACGGCATCGTCACGCTGACCCTGGACGACCCGACCGGGTCGGCCAACGTGATGAACGAGCACTACAGCCAGTCCATGCACAACGCGGTGCAACGCCTTGTGGCGGAGAAGGATTCGATCACCGGTGTGGTCATCACGAGCGCGAAGAAGACCTTCTTCGCCGGCGGCGACCTCAAGGCGATGATCAACGTCGGCCCGGACAACGCCCAGCAGGCGTTCGACCAGGTGGAGAACATCAAGGCCGACCTGCGTGCGCTGGAGACCCTGGGTAAGCCGGTCGTCGCCGCCATCAACGGTGCGGCGCTGGGCGGCGGCCTGGAGATCGCGCTGGCCTGCCACCACCGGATCGCCGCCGACGCCAAGGGCAGCCAGCTCGGCCTGCCCGAGGTCACCCTGGGCCTGCTGCCCGGCGGTGGCGGTGTCACCCGCACGGTGCGGATGCTGGGCATCCAGAACGCGTTCATGAACGTGCTGGCCCAGGGCACCCGGTTCAAGCCGGCCAAGGCCAAGGAGATCGGTCTGGTCGACGAGGTGCTCGGAAGCGTCGAAGAGCTGGTGCCGGCCGCCAAGGCCTGGATCAAGGCCAACCCCGACGCCCACACCCAGCCCTGGGACGTCAAGGGCTACAAGATGCCCGGCGGTACCCCGTCGACGCCGTCGCTGGCGGCGATCCTGCCGTCGTTCCCGGCGCTGCTGCGCAAGCAGCTCAAGGGTGCGCCGATGCCCGCGCCGCGGGCCATCCTCTCGGCTGCGGTCGAGGGCGCGGCGGTGGACTTCGACACCGCCAGCCGCATCGAGAGCCGGTATTTCACCTCGCTGGTCACCGGCCAGGTCGCCAAGAACATGATCCAGGCGTTCTTCTTGGATCTGCAGCACATCAACGGCGGCGGCAGCCGGCCCGACGGTATCGGCCAGACCCCGATCAAGAAGATCGGTGTGCTCGGGGCGGGGATGATGGGCGCGGGCATCGCCTATGTGTCGGCCAAGGCGGGTTACGACGTGGTGCTCAAGGACGTCAGCCTGGAGGCGGCGCAGAAGGGCAAGGGCTACTCGGAGAAGCTGGAAGCCAAGGCTCTGGAGCGCGGCCGCACTACCGAGGAGCGTTCAAAGGCACTGCTGGACAAGATCACTCCGACCGGCGACCCGGCTGACCTCAAGGGTGTCGACTTCGTGATCGAGGCGGTGTTCGAGAGCCAGGACCTCAAGCACAAGGTGTTCGCCGAGATCGAGGACATCGTCGAGCCCAACGCGCTGCTGGGGTCGAACACCTCCACGTTGCCGATCACCGGTCTGGCGACCGGCGTGAAGCGGCAGGAGGACTTCATCGGGATCCACTTCTTCTCGCCGGTTGACAAGATGCCGCTGGTGGAGATCATCCGCGGGGAGAAGACCTCGGATGAGGCGCTGGCCCGGGTGTTCGACTACGTGCTGGCGATCAAGAAGACCCCGATCGTGGTCAACGATTCCCGCGGCTTCTACACCTCCCGTGTCATCGGCACCTTCATCAACGAGGCGCTGATGATGCTCGGTGAGGGCGTGGAGCCGGCCAGCATCGAGCAGGCCGGTCTGCAGGCCGGCTACCCGGCGGCACCGCTGCAGCTCTCCGACGAGCTGAACCTGGAGCTGATGCACAAGATCGCCGTTGCCACCCGCGAGGGCATCGAGGCGGCCGGCGGCACCTACGAGAAGCAGATGAACGAGACGGTCGTGGAGAAGATGATCGAGCTCGGCCGTCCGTCGCGTCTCAAGGGCGCGGGTTTCTACGAGTACGTCGACGGTAAGCGCACCGGTCTGTGGTCGGGGCTGCGGGAGACGTTCAACTCGGGCAGCTCCACCCCGCCGCTGCAGGACATGATCGACCGGATGCTGTTCGCCGAGGCGCTGGAGACGCAGAAGTGCTTGGACGAGGGGGTGCTGACCTCGACTGCGGATGCCAACATCGGCGCGATCATGGGCATCGGGTTCCCGCCGTGGACCGGCGGCACCCACCAGTTCATCGTCGGCTACGAGGGCCCGCACGGTGTGGGCAAGGAGGCTTTCGTGGCGCGGGCCAAGGAACTGGCCGCCCGCTACGGCGACCGGTTCACCCCGCCGTCCTCGCTCCTTTAGTTAGGCTCGCAGGCGTGGAATCCCCGAACCCGAGTGGCTTCGGGGGATTTCGCGTCTGTTGGACTATCGGGTGAACGTGAGCATCGCCAAACTGCTGGAGACGGCGCTGTGGCTGGGTTTGGTGTACGTGATCATCGGGGTGGTGTGCCTGTTCCTGCGCCCCGACGGGGTGGAACTTCTGCAAACCCGGGCCGAGCAGCAGTTCGGCATACCGCCCAACAGCATCTACGAGGTGGCGACGGTGGCCGGGGTGCTGCTGTGGCCGCTGATGATGTTGCTGCCCAGCGCCTGCGGGGGCTAACTGGTCAAGGCCGGCGCGCCAACAGGTAATGGCGCACCGGCTGGCCGCCGTTGGCGGGCAGATAGTTCAGCTCGTCGGCGGAGCTGAGCAGCTCCCACTCCGGGGCGAAGAGCCGGGCGATCTCGGCCTCGTCGATGCCGCGGACGCCGAACAGTGCGCCCGGGGCGAATGCGACGATCAGCAGCTGCGAGTCCGGCTTGGTCACCGCGTTGACCTGGCGGACGTACATCGCGCGGTCTTGGTCGTTCATGCCGTGCAGGCAACCGCTGTCGGTCACCAGGTCGAAGTCGTCGCCGAGACCGGCCGAGCTCACTTGAGCGATGTCGGCGCAGACGAACCGCACCGACACCTTGCCGGCCTGGGCTTTGGCCCGCGCAGTGCGCAACGCCCGCGGAGCGAAGTCGACGCCGGTGACCCGCCATCCGTTCTGCGCCAGGTAGATCGAGTTCTCTCCGGTGCCGCAGCCGAGATCCAGTGCGGTGCCCGGGGACAACGCCACGCTGGCGTCGATCTCGACCAGATTGCGCAGTCCGCGGGCCAGGGCGTGGCCATCCCAGGGCGTGAACCCCAGCCGGTACATGGCCCGGAACAGCAGCCTCCTGCCCCCCATAGCGGCTAGATGGCTCCCATGTCAGCGGAGAGCCAGTGCTGGGGGCGCAGATGAATGGCCACGTACTCGCCCAGTTCGGTCAGCGCGTAATTGAGGAACTTCTCGGCCCGCTCGGGAGGAAGGTAGCGGTGGGCCAGCTCGGCGTGGTGGTCGTCGGTGCCGGGTTCGATGCGGCTGACGGCACCGTCGACGGCGACGTAGCGCACGGTCGGCTCGGTCCGCTCCACCATGAGCGAAAAACAGCCGGCGGCCTCGATGAGCCGCCTCTTGCGGGACTCGATGCCGGTGAGGACCCAGGGCTCGCCGCCCGGGGTGTACTGATACCAGATCGGCACCGTCAGTGGGCCACGGCCATCTCCGGCACTCACCGACAGCGCTGCGATGTGCGGCTCGGCCAGAAACTGTTCGCGTTCGTCCTTGGATAGCGCCATGTTTCGAGGTTAGCTGCTCCGTCACCGGCGTGAGCGTGCGCAAAAACGGGAATCGGTCCCGCGTGTCGACCGGGAACACGCACCGTCGCCGAAGTTAGATCGCCGGGCCGAGTAGGTCGTCGGCGTCGCGGATGATGTAGCCGTAGCCCTGCTCGGCCAGAAACCGCTGCCGGTGCGCGGCGTATTCGGCGTCCAGACTGTCGCGGGCCACCACCGAGTAGAACACCGCTCCGCCGCCGGCGGCTTTGGGACGCAGCAGCCGGCCCAACCGCTGCGCCTCCTCCTGCCGCGACCCGAAGGTGCCCGAGACCTGCACGGCCACCGAGGCCTCCGGCAGGTCGATGGAGAAGTTGGCGACCTTGGACACCACCAGAGTCGAGATTTCGCCGCGGCGGAAAGCGTCGAACAGCTTCTCCCGTTCGGCGGTGCGCGTCGAGCCCTGGATGACCGGGGCGTCCAGCTGCTCGCCCAGTTCCTCCAGCTGGTCGAGGTAGGCCCCGATCACCAGGGTCTGTTCGCCGGGATGCTGCTTGAGGATCGAGCGCACCACCGCGATCTTGGAGTGCACCGTCGAGCACAGCTTGTAGCGCTCCTCGGGTTCGGCTACGGCGTAGGTCATCCGCTCGCTCTCGGTCATCGTGACCCGCACCTCGATGCATTCGGCCGGGGCGATCCAGCCTTGGGCCTCGATGTCCTTCCATGGGGCGTCGTAGCGTTTCGGTCCGATCAGGGAGAACACGTCGCCTTCGCGGCCGTCCTCGCGGATCAGGGTGGCGGTCAACCCGAGGCGGCGGCGCGACTGCAGATCGGCGGTCATCCGGAACACCGGCGCGGGCAGCAGATGCACCTCGTCGTAGATGATCAGGCCCCAGTCGCGACTGTCGAACAACTCCAGGTGCCGGTATTCGCCCTTGGTGCGCCGGGTGATCACCTGATAGGTGGCGATGGTGACCGGCCGGATCTCCTTGCGCTCCCCGGAGTATTCGCCGATCTCCTCGTCGGTCAGCGAGGTGCGCGCGATCAGCTCGCGTTTCCACTGCCGGCCGGCGACGGTGTTGGTGACCAGGATCAGCGTGGTAGCACCGGCTTTGGCCATCGCCGCGGCGCCCACCAGCGTCTTGCCGGCACCGCAGGGCAGCACCACCACCCCCGAGCCGCCCGACCAGAACGACTCGGCGGCCATCTCCTGGTAGTCGCGCAGCGCCCAGCCGTCCTGCTCCAGCGCGATCGGATGCGCCTCGCCGTCGACGTAGCCGGCCAGATCCTCTGCGGGCCAACCGGTTTTGAGCAGCATCTGCTTGACTCGGCCGCGCTCGCTGGGATGCACCACGACGGTGTCGTCGTCGATGCGGGCGCCGAGCATCGGGGTGATCTTCTTGTTGCGCAGCACCTCCTCGAGCACCGCACGATCCAGGCTGACCAGGGTCAGGCCGTGCACCGGGCTCTTCACCAGCTGCAGGCGCCCGTAGCGGGCCATGGTGTCGACGATGTCGACCAGCAGCGGCTGGGGCACCGCGTAGCGGGAGTGGGTGACCAGTGCGTCGACCACCTGTTCGGCGTCGTGACCGGCCGCGCGGGCGTTCCACAACGCCAGCGGGGTGATGCGGTAGGTGTGGATGTGCTCGGGGGCGCGTTCCAATTCGGCGAACGGCGCGATCGCAGCACGTGCTGCGCCGGCCTGCTCGTGGTCGACCTCGAGCAGCACGGTCTTGTCGGATTGGACGATCAACGGCCCGTCGGTGCTCATGCGCCCATTATCCGGAGCCCACTGACACGGCCGCGCCGCCCTGTTCGAGCAGCCGCAACGGATGCATACCGTCGACCGCGCCCACAAAAGGTGGATGGATGCTGTAGCCGAGCATCCGTTTGATGTCGTCGGAGAGCCCCCGGGCTGTGGCCGGCGGCACCGACAGGGTGAACGCCTCCATCGGGCGCAGCCACGGTTGGCAGTACTGCGCTGTGACGGCCAGCCGTGCCCCGGTCGAGCGGTTGGCGCCGCCGCCGTGCCACAGCGTCGAGACGAAGAACACGCAGGAGCCGGCGGGCATCACCACCGGCCTGCGCACGTCGGCGTCGCCCGGTTCGCGGCGGCCCCAGCGCTGGCTGCCCGGCAGCACGACGGTGGCGCCGTTGTCTTCGGTGAAGTCGTCGATCGCCCAGATGGTTGCCGCTCCCAGCGGCGGGTGCGGCCTCGGAACGGGATAGAACCCGTCGTCGACATGCAGCAGCTGCGCCGATTCGCCCGGCTGGATGTTGATGGCCTGCAGGATCGACAGCAGATAGTTGGGCAGCAGCAGCCGGTCGAGGACCGCCAGCACCCGCGGATGCTCCACGAGCCGGTCGCACAACCGGGTCTTGTTCAGCAGACCGTAGGCGCGTTGAGTGCGATTGCCTTCGAAGGAATTCCGTCCGGTGCGGCCCAGCAGCGGGCTTACCTCGGCGCGGATCGCGGCGCATTCGTCGCCGTCGAGCAGACCTTCCCAGATGAGGTAGCCGTCGCGGTCGAGGGCGGCGAGGTCGGCGTCGGCTAACTCTCCGTCGACCCGGGCGCCGCCGGTGGGCGTGGGGTGATAGCGGCCGGCCAGATCACCGCGCAGGTCGGCATAGCCCAGCGGCTGTTCGCGGTCGACGGTCACGATGGGTGGTCCCTTCGATGAGCCCGTTGACCATGTTACGAGCCACCGTCGGGAAGCGCGGCCTCCCGATTCCCGTCGGCGGCCGAGATGGTCGTGATGCGGTGGATGGTGAACTCGCGCATCTGGCCCGAGGTCGAGTCGAACGCCACCAACTGGCCGCCGCGGACCAGCACGGGGGAGACCTCCCGCTGGGTGGCCACCCCGGCGGCGTCGACGTAGCCGATCAGCACCGTGGATCCCTCGGCGGCGGCGCGCTTCAACAGGATCATCGCGGTCACCGGCTCCAACCGGATGCTGTCGAACGGCGCGGAGGTCACCGTGCGCAGCACCCGCACCAGCGAGGTCAGGCTCTCGCCGCTGGGCCCGGCGACCGGCCGGTGGCCACGGCGTTCGGCCGGCGCCGGCACCCGCACCCCGCGGGGGCGGATGTCGACGATCGTTCCGCTGGCATCTTCGGCGGCCGGGGCGAAACCGGCGTCGCGCAACGCCGCCAGCACGTCGGCGATCGGGGCTTGGGCCACCGCCACCGTCGGGGCCAACACCCGCAGACCGAGCGCCTCGGCGGCCGGAACCGCGGCCGCCTGAGCCAGCAGGGCCGGATCCTCGCAGCGCACGAAGGACGCCGCCATCCCGATCCGCAGCTGCCCGTGCCGGCGCGCGACGTCATCGATCAGATAGGTGAGCCCTTGCGGCACCGGGGTCTTGGAGTGCTTTCCGAAGAAGGCGTGCAAGCCGGCGCCGGTGCGGCCGACGTCCAGGGCGGCCCGGATGGTCTGTTCGGAGACCCGGTAGACCATCGCCGCCCCGGCCGATTCCACGGTGGCCACCACGCCCAGTTCTTCGGCCAGCTCACGCTTCAGCGGCCCGGGCACCACCACGGTCAGATCGGCTTGCACCAGGAAATGGTCGATCGGCTCGGGCAGTGCCCTGGTCATGGCCGACACGGCCGCGAGGGCGGCGGGCTCGGCGGTGCCATCGGACAAGCCGGCCAGCAGTGCCCGCCCCGGGGAGCTGATGGCGCCGCGGCCCAGCACACCCAGGGCGTGCGCCTCGTCGAGCAGCTCGCCCACCGGCCCGGGCTGCAGTCGATTGGCCCAGCGCGGCCGCCGCCAGACCAAAGCCTGTGACGCGGACACCGCGTCGACGCCGGCGCCGACGGGCATCTCGGCGAGCATGCCCAGCAGCAGCCGGCGATCCAGTGGGGCGGCGGTGGAGAACAGCGGCGCGGACAGCGCCGCCCGCGGTTTGCCGTCCGCGCTGCGGCTGCCGATCAGTCCCGGCCGGGCCGGCAGCTCCAGCCAGGTGGCGGCCAGCAGCTGCCAGCGCTCGGCGGTCGGTCGCTCGGCGAACCGGTCGGCCAGCACCGTCGGCGCCCAGTACGGTCCGTCCGCGTCGGGCCACTCCCGCTGGTCGACGGTGGTGGGGTCGGGATAGTCGGAGGCGATCAGCCGGGCGGTGGCGGCCACCTCGAGCAGCAGGCCCAGCCGGGTCTCGACGACGCCGGTCGTCTTGGCCAGCCGCTTGACCTCGCGGACGCCCAGACCGCCGGTGCGCAGCTCGGGTGCCGGCGCATCGCCCAGCCCGGCGAGCAGCACGTCGAGTTCGCGCAGCAGGTCGATCACCGCGCCCGCGGCGGCCGCGTCCACATCGGCGGCCGTGGTCTGCGACACCACCGGGTCCGGGGCGCGCAGGGCGGTCGGGCCGGGCTGCTCGCCGCGCAGTATCTGGCCGACCAGCCGCGGCAGGATCACCGTTTCGTCGTCGATACGGCGCAACAGCCCCGCCGCCAGCAGCCGCGGCACCGGATGCTCCGGCGGCGCGCCGGGGGCGGCGTCGCGGGTGCGGCCGATCGGGGAGCCCGCCAGCAGCTTGTCCAGCAGGTCGCGCTGCGGGCCGTCCAGATCGGCGATGGCCCCGGCGATGTGGTCGGTCACCGGATTCTCCTGGGTGACCTGGCCCGGGTGCCACGGCAAGCCGGCACCGGCCTCGGCGGCCACCCGCAGCACACCGTCGGGCTGATGCGAACCCCAGCACAGCGCCCGTTCGGTCAGGTCGGCCAACGCTTCGTGCACCGCCTCGGCGGGTGCGCGCTCACCGATCAGCGTCAGCAGATCAACCACCGGTACCGCGGCGGCGTCGGCATCCAGCACCAGCAGGGCGTCGATCACGGCGAGCCGCAGGAAGTCCAGCTCGTCGGTGGCCGCCCGGACCGACTGGCGGGCCTGCGCCCGGGCGGCCAGGGCGGCGATGCTGCCCGGCGGCGGTTGGGCGAGGTCGGGCCGCAGCTCCAGTAGCCGGATCAGACCCTCGTCGGGCAGGTCTGCCAGCCACGATCCCAGCGGCACACCCCGCGCGTGTTCGGTCATCGACGACCAGCGTAAGACCCAACCGGTGAGCGACGCCGATCGCGACCTGTCAGAATGGGAGCCGTGGCTGCGAAACAGGACAACAAGAACCGGTACGTCGACAACGGGTGGCCCGAGACCGACGGCGAACCGGCAGTGAGCGAGCTGCGCACCGACCGGGCCGGGGCGCTGTCACCGTTCGGGGACCTGGTCTTCCCGCTCCCGTCCGAGACGCTGCCCTACGTGCATCCGGTCACCGTCGTCAACCGGTAGGCGGTGACCACCATGGCCGGGCCGCTCTCCCACCTCGACGAACGCGGTGCGGCCCACATGGTCGACGTCACCGCCAAGGCGGCCACCAAGCGCACCGCCGTCGCCGCCGGAGTGCTGCGCACCACCGCGGAAGTGGTGCAGCTGATCTCTGCCGGCGGACTGCCCAAGGGCGACGCGTTGGCCACCGCCCGGGTGGCGGGCATCATGGCCGCCAAACGCACCAGCGATCTGATTCCGCTCTGCCACCAACTGGCTCTGACCGGCGTCGACGTGGACTTCACCATCGGCGAGTCACAGATCGACATCACCGCCTCGGTACGCACCACGGACCGCACCGGTGTGGAGATGGAAGCACTGACCGCGGTCAGCGTGGCGGCCCTGACCCTCTACGACATGATCAAGGCCGTCGACCGCGCCGCCGTCATCGACAACATCCGGGTGCTGAGCAAGGACGGCGGACGCACCGGAGCCTGGGAGCGCCGGTGACCGCCGCACCCGCGCGCACCGCCCACGTCATCATCGCATCCACCCGCGCCTCGGCCGGGGTGTACACCGATCGCACCGGGCCGATCATCGCCGACTGGCTGACGCAGCGCGGCTTCGCGCCGGCTCAGCCCGAAGTCGTCCCCGACGGCGATGCCGTCGGCGCGGCGTTGCGGGCCGCGGTAGCAGCGCCGGTGGACCTGGTCATCACCTCCGGGGGCACCGGGATCTCGCCGACCGACGACACCCCGGCGCAGACCGCCGCGGTGCTCGACTACGAGATTCCCGGCCTGTCCGACGCCATCCGCCGCTCGGGGCTGCCGAAGGTGCCGACGTCGGTGCTGTCCCGCGGCATGTGCGGCGTGGCCGGGCGGACGCTGATCGTCAACCTGCCCGGCTCGACCGGGGGCGTGCGCGACGGGCTCGGGGTGCTCGCCGACGTCCTGGATCACGCCCTGGATCAGCTCGCCGGCGGAGACCACGACCGATGACGGCCACCGGCGCGCTGGTGCTGCGGGCGGCGGTCACCGAGGAGCCCATCCTGCTGAGCGAACACGAGGAGCTGGTCGGCCATCGGGCCGCGGGTGCGATCGTCGGCTTCGTCGGCATGATCCGCGACCACGACCACGGCCGGCAGGTGACCCGGCTGGAGTACTCCGGGCACCCGACGGCGGAGCAGGTGATGGCCGAGGTGCTGGCCGAGATCGCCGAACAGTCCCCCGGGGTCCGCGCGCTGGCGGCCAGCCACCGGGTCGGCGCTCTGCACATCGGTGATGCCGCGCTGGTGGCCGCGGTGGCGGCCGATCACCGCCGGGAGGCCTTCGAGGCGTGCGCGCTGCTGGTCGACACCATCAAGGAGCGGCTGCCGGTCTGGAAGCACCAGTTCTTCGCCGACGGCACCGAGGAATGGGTCGGCTCGGCCTGAGACCGCAGAAACGAAAGAGGGGGCCGGCGAACCGGCCCCCTCTTTTAGGTCGTTAGACGACGCGCGCGGGCTGCTGCGCGAACGCGGCCAGCGCGTCGTTGCCGCTGACGTTCTCCGCCCGGATGGCCTGCCACAGCTGCTGATGGAAGCCGACCGAGACGGCCTGCGCCTTCTCACCCTCGGGGGCCGGTGCTGCCTCGTCGCCGGGCGCGGGCGCCTCGGGAGCGGGAGCCTCGGGCGGTTGCGGCATCCACCAGGGTGCCTCGGGGGCCGGCGGCGGGACATCCTCGGCAACCGGGGCGGGAGCCTCGGGAGCCGGAGCCTCAGGGGCCGGGGCCTCAGGGGCTGGAGCCTCAGGGGCTGGAGCCTCAGGGGC
>NZ_LZIN01000048.1 GCF_001667375.1 Mycolicibacter sinensis
GCGTCGTAGAACTGCTGCGATCTGGCGTAGTCGGTGCAGTTGATGCCCACGTGGTCGATCACACAACACATCCTGGCATGAGTTAACGCGCGGTCGTAGATTAACTAGATGAGCTTCGACCTCGTGGTCCGCAACGGCACGATCGTCGATGGGCTGGGCGGCGACCCGTACGTCGGCGATGTGGCAGTGCACGAGGGCATCATCGTCGAGGTCGGTACCGCGACCGGCGACGCGCGACAGGTTATCGATGCGCACGGACTGTTGGTCACACCGGGTTTCGTCGATCTGCACACCCACTACGACGGGCAGTCGATCTGGTCGGATCGACTCAATCCCTCTTCGGCACACGGGGTGACGACCGCGTTGATGGGCAACTGCGGCGTAGGGTTCGCGCCGTGCCGCATCGCCGATCACGACGTGCTGGTCGACCTGATGGCCGGCGTCGAGGACATTCCCGGCGTGGTGATGACCGACGGTCTGCCGTGGACATGGGAGACCTTCCCGGAGTTCATGGATGCCGTTGATGCGCGGCAACGCGATATTGACGTGGCGGCGTTCCTGCCGCATTCGCCGCTGCGGGTCTACGTGATGGGACAACGTGGGGTCGACCGCGAGCCGGCCAGCCCGGCGGATCTGGCCCGGATGCGCGAGCTGGCCCGCGAAGCCACCGAAGCTGGGGCACTGGGCTTTTCGTCGTCGCGCCTGATCACCCATCGCACTTGGACCGGAGCCCGGATCCCCAGCTACAACGCCGCCTACACCGAGATCCTCGAGATCGGGCGCGGCATCGCCGACGGCGGCGGCGGGCTGATCCAGTTCGTCCCCGACCTGCCCAATGGGGCGTATCAGCCCGTCCTGCAGCAGGTTTTCGATGCGGCCACCGACGCCGGCCTTCCGGTCACCTTCACCTTGCTGATCGGCAATGCCGGCAAGCCGCTGTGGCGCGACGCGATCACCCTGGTGGAGAAGGCGAACGGCTCCGGCGCCGCGATCACCGCGCAGGTCTTTCCCCGCCCGGTCGGGCTCATCATCGGTTTGGACCTGAGCTTCAACCCCTTCGTGCTGTACCCGAGCTACCAGGAGATCGCCGGCCTGCCGCTCGAAGAACGGGTCGCCGAAATGCGTAAATCCGAGGTGCGGCAACGGATTCTGGCCGATGCGCCCGCCATCGTTCCGGCCAATCCGATCGCGTATCTGGCGCAGTCCTGGGACTGGACGTATCCGCTGGGCGATGACGCCGACTACGAACCGGATCCGTCGAACAGCATTGCGGCCCGCGCCACGGCGCGTGGCGTCTCCCCGGTCGAGGAAGCCTACGATCGCCTGCTCGACGACGACGGGCACGCGATCCTGCTGGACGCGTTGGCCAACTTCGAGAACAACTCGCTGGACACCGTCGGTGCGCTGATGCGCCGCGACGACGTGGTGCTGGGCCTGGGCGACGGCGGTGCCCACTACGGAATGATCTGCGACTCAAGCTTCCCCACCTATGTGCTGACGCACTGGGCCCGTGACCGCGCCGCCGGCCGGTTCAGTGTTGCCGAGGCGGTCCGCGAGCTGACGTCCGTGCCCGCCCGAACCGCCGGACTCGACGACCGGGGCCGGATCGCGGTCGGCTACAAGGCGGACCTCAACGTCATCGATCACCAGCGCCTGCGGCTGCATAAGCCGGTGGTCACCTATGACCTGCCCGCCGGGGGGCGCCGGCTCGACCAGACCGCCGACGGCTACGTGGCGACGATCGTCGCCGGTGAGATCATCTCCGAGAACGGCAAACCCACCGCGGCGCGCCCCGGCAGGCTGGTGCGCGGCCGGCAACCCGCGCCGTCCTGATCATCCGTCCGCCCCCAGCCGGTTGTGCGGTTTTATTCGCAACACGCCGGTTGCCGCGGATGAAAACGCACGCTCACCACGTCTTCGGGCAGCCACGGTCGATCAACGCCGCACCCACCCGGTCCAGGAAGGCCCACGGCCGCTTGTGCAACGTCCCAGCGGCCAACCTGATGTCCAGCCAACCGCGTTCGGCGATCAGGGCAGAGCGCTCCGCGTCCCATTCACGCTGCTTGGGGTCGGTCCAATGATGTGCGCCCTCGAAGTCGACCCCGACCAGGAATTCCGGCCAGCCGATGTCGATGCGCGCGAACACGCGACCGTACGTGTCGTATACCGGAATCTGAGTCTGCAATGGCGGGAATCCGTTTTGCACGAGCAGAAGACGGGTCAGTGACTCGTAGGGAGAATCGGCGCCGGCGTCGACGAACCGCAGCGTATTCGCCAACTGGCGCAGTCCGGGTATGCCGGGGTGGCTTGCCATGACGGCCTGGATGTCGACCACCTTGACGCCGGTCGCATTCATCAACGCATCAAGTCGCTGTACGCCGTCTTTGAACGGAAGCCTTCGGTCGATGTCGAAGGCGGTGCGGGCGGGCGTGGACATCGCCGTCCCTGCCCGACGACCATCCACAGGCGGTCGGTACTGCGCTGCCGAATGTGCGGTTTCATCCGCCCGCTGCGGCGTGTTGCGTATCAAACCGCACGGTGGGCAGAAGGGCGAAGAGCTACAGCAGCCGCTGCGTCGGGGTGGATTTGGCCACCAGCGCCGGGTCGGCGGTGACGGCGTCACCCAGGACCTGATCTATGCGGGTCATCAGTTCCGCCGGGATGCGCACCCCGGACGCCTTGACGTTCTCGGCCACCTGTTCCGGACGCGACGCCCCGACCAGAGCTGCGGCGACGTTGTCGTTCTGCAGCACCCAGGCAATCGCCAGCTGCGCCGTCGTGAGCCCCAGCTCGTCGGCGATCGGGCGCAGCTGCTGCACACGGGTCAGCACGTCGTCGGTCATGAACCGTTTGACGAAGTTCGCTCCACCCTTCTCGTCGGTGGCGCGCGAGCCGGCCGGCGGCGGCTGACCGGGCAGGTATTTGCCGGACAGCACCCCCTGGGCCATCGGCGACCAGACGATCTGGCCCAGGCCCAATTCCCGGCAGGTGGGAACCACCTCGGACTCGATGATCCGCCACAGCATCGAGTACTGCGGCTGGCTGGAGATCAGCGATACGCCCAGCTGGCGGGCCAGTCCGTGCGCCTGGCGGATCTGTTCGGCGGTCCATTCACTGACCCCGATGTAGAGCGCCTTGCCCGCCCGGACGATGTCGGCGAAGGCCTGCAGGGTCTCCTCCAGCGGGGTGAAGGAGTCATAGCGGTGCGCCTGGTAGAGGTCGACGTAGTCGGTGCCCAGCCGGCGCAGCGACCCGTCGATGGCCTCCATGATGTGCTTGCGGGACAGTCCGGTGTCGTTGCGGCCCAGCGGGGCCGGCCCTATCGGCCAGTAGACCTTGGTGAAGATCTCCAGCGAAGAACGTCGCTGGCCTTTCAGCGCGGCGCCGAGCACTTCCTCGGCGGCACCGTTGGCGTAGACGTCGGCGGTGTCGAAGGTGGTGATGCCGGCATCGAGCGCGGCATGCACGCACGCGGTGGCGACATCGTTCTCGACCTGCGATCCGTGGGTGAGCCAGTTGCCGTAGGTGATCTCGGAGATCTGCAGGCCGGAGTTGCCCAGGTAGCGGAATTCCATAAGAACCATCTTGACCGAGAGCAGGCCAGATGTCTGCAGCCCGCCGCTATCCTCGAGGCCATGGCCAAATCCGTCGACCTTGCCCGCCTGGGCGAATTGTTGCCCGGCTACGGCTTCGCGTTCCTGGTCACCGTCGGCGACGACTACCGGGTGCGCACCACGGCGATCACCCCGACATTCGACGGCGCCCGGGTCGATGTCGGTGCGGTCGGCAGCCACGGCCGGGAGAACATGTCGGCCCACCCGAGCGTCACCCTGGTCTGGCCGGCGCGCGAGGTCAGCGAGTACTCACTGTTTGTCGACGGCCATGCCGAGCTTTCCGACGACCCGGCCGCCCCGATCCTGGTCACGCCGACCAAAGCCCTGCTGCACCGGCCGGTCTTCGAAGACGGGCGGGCGCTGGGCACTATGCACGACTGCGTGCAGCTCAAGGCGGACTAGCCTGTTCCACATGGCTTCCAATGTGGATTTCGCAAGGCTCGGAGAGAAATTGGCGGGCTACGACTACGCCTACCTGATCACCATCGACGCCGAGAACCGGCCGCATCCAGTGCCGGTGATGCCGACGCTAGAAGGCGAGACCGTGTGCATCGGCGCCCTCGGCGGCCGGCGCAGCCGGGCGAACCTGGCGCGCAGCAACGACGTCACGGTGATGTGGCCGCCGCCGGCCCCGGGCGGCTACACCGTCATCGTCGACGGCACCGCCGAGGTGTCTGATGCAGGTGAGCTGGCCAGCCTGAAGATCTCCCCCAGTCGCGCGGTGCTGATCCGGGTCGCTACCCCGGAGTCACCGGGTGAAACCCCTTGCTACAGCGACTGTGTCGACTTGAAGGTCACTGCGCAGGAAGCTTGAGCGGTCGCCCGGCCACCATCAGCACGACTTCGTCGGACTCCGCGGCGATGCGCGCGTTCAGCACACCGAGCAGGTCGCGAAACAGCCGTCCGGCCGGGGTGGACGGCACCACCCCGCTGCCGGCCTCGTTGCTGACCGCCACCGCCCGCACCGGGCAGGATCGCCAGGCTGCCACCAGCTTGTCGATGTCGTCGTGCACGCCGTCCAGCAGCCCGCCGTCCCACACGTTGTGCAGATCCATCCGCGCGGTGAGCCAGGTGCCCAAACAGTCCAGCAGCACCGGGGTTTCGGCGGTGAGCAGTGCCTCGGCGACGTCGCTGGTCTCCACCGTGCGCCAGGATGCCGGGCGTCGGCTCCGATGCAGTCGTACCCGTTCGGCCCACTCCGGATCACCTTCGCGTACCCCGCCGGTGGCCAGGTAGGTCACCGCGGCCTGCCCGGCCAGCAGTGCTTCGGCGTGCGCCGACTTGCCCGAGCGTGCTCCGCCGAGAATCAGCGAACGGGTCGGCTCTGCGCCCACGATCTCGCCGTCGCGACCCGGTCGGGCACCCGAATCAGCTAGCGCCGCAGTCAGTTCCGGCTCTGGCGGGTTATGATGGCTCAGATGGACGGCGACGAGTTCGGTGGCGGCCACGACGGCGCCGGAGCGGCGCAACTCATCCACGGTCGCCGCGAATGCGGGTAGATCATGGTGTTCGGTGCCGTGTCCGGTATGCATTCCGAACGTCTGCTCCAAAAACACCGCATCGAAGCCGGCGCCGGCGACCGCGGTGTGCGTGGCATCGGGCAGAGGGCCGGTGTCGGTGGCCCAGAAGATCCGGCCGCCAACGGATTCCAGGTCGTAGAGCACCGCGTCAGCGCCGATGTCCGACCCGTGTGCGGCGGCGAGCACCCGGACCCGGTAGTCACCCACGCGCAGGTCGTCGCCGGGGCTCACCTCGATGAAGCGCACCGGGTCCTCCGGGCCCACCCAGTCCCGGCACTGATCCAGAGCGCTCGGCGGGCCGACCACATCCAGCGGCTCGCCGGTCCGGGTCCAGTGCCGCATCAGCATGGCGGCCGGCCCGACGTGGTCCCAGTGGCCGTGGGTGAACAGGATGTGGCGCACCGACGCCAGCGACCGTCCGAAGCGCGCGGCGGCCCGCGGCGCCTCCGGTCCGCAGTCCAGCAGCAGAACGTCGTCGACCAGCGCGGCGGTCTGCCCGCGAACTTCGGTCGCCGATCGGCACGAGACGCACCGGCAGAACGGATTCGGCCAGCCGTCGGCGCTGCCGGTGCCCAACAGCAGGATCTCCATGGCGCCATCCTCGCGCACGACCGGCACAGGTACGAAAAAACCCGGCCCCCGTGAGGGGAGCCGGGCTCTTTCGTGCAACCAGACTTAGAAGTCCATGCCGCCCATGCCACCGGTCGGGTCGCCCGCGGGTGCGGCCGCCTTCTCCGGCTTGTCGGCGACAACGGCCTCGGTGGTCAGGAACAGCGCCGCGATCGAGGCTGCGTTCTGCAGCGCCGAGCGGGTCACCTTCACCGGGTCGGCGACGCCGGCCTTGAGCAGGTCCTCGTACACACCGGTGGCGGCGTTGAGGCCGGTCCCGGCGGGCGAGTTGCGCACCTTCTCGGCCACCACGCCCGGCTCCAGGCCGGCGTTGAAGGCGATCTGCTTCAGCGGGGCCTCCAGCGCCACCTTGACGATGTTGGCACCGGTGGCCTCGTCACCCTCGAGCTTGAGCTCGTCCAGCGACGGTGCGACCTGCAGCAGGGTCACGCCACCACCGGCGACGATGCCCTCCTCCACGGCGGCCTTGGCGTTGCGCACCGCGTCCTCGATGCGGTGCTTGCGCTCCTTGAGCTCCACCTCGGTGGCAGCCCCGGCCTTGATGACCGCGACGCCGCCGGCCAGCTTGGCCAGCCGCTCCTGCAGCTTCTCCCGGTCGTAGTCGGAGTCGCTGTTCTCGATCTCGGCGCGGATCTGCGACACCCGGCCGGCGATGGCCTCCGAGTCACCAGCGCCCTCGACGATGGTGGTCTCGTCCTTGGTCACCACGACCTTGCGAGCCTTGCCCAGCAGCGAGATGTCGGCGGTCTCCAGCGACAGGCCGACCTCTTCGCTGATGACCTGGCCACCGGTGAGGATCGCCATGTCCTGCAGCATCGCCTTGCGACGGTCACCGAAGCCCGGGGCCTTGACGGCGACGGACTTGAAGGTGCCGCGGATCTTGTTGACCACCAGGGTCGACAGCGCCTCGCCCTCGACGTCCTCGGCGATGATCAGCAGCGGCTTACCGCCCTGGATGACCTTCTCCAGCAACGGAAGCAGGTCCTTGACCGTCGACACCTTGGAGCTGACCAGCAGGATGTAGGGGTCCTCCAGGACCGCTTCCTGACGGTCGGCGTCGGTGACGAAGTAGCCCGAGATGTAGCCCTTGTCGAAGCGCATACCCTCGGTGAGCTCCAGCTGCAGGCCGAAGGTGTTGGACTCCTCGACGGTGATGACACCTTCGTTGCCGACCTTGTCCATGGCCTCGGCGATCAGGTCACCGATGGACTGGTCGCCCGCGGAGATCCCGGCGGTGGCCGCGATCTGCTCCTTGGTCTCGACCTCCTTGGCGTCCTTCAGCAGGGTCTCGGAGACCTTCTCGACGGCCTTCTCGATGCCGCGCTTGAGGGCCAGCGGGTTGGCGCCGGCGGCCACGTTGCGCAGCCCTTCCTTGACCAGTGCCTGGGCCAGCACGGTAGCGGTGGTGGTGCCGTCACCGGCGACGTCGTCGGTCTTCTTGGCAACCTCCTTGACCAGCTCGGCGCCGATCTTCTCGTAGGGGTCCTCCAGCTCGATCTCCTTGGCGATGGACACACCATCGTTGGTGATCGTGGGGGCGCCCCACTTCTTCTCCAGGACGACGTTGCGGCCCTTGGGCCCCAGCGTCACCTTGACCGCGTCGGCGAGGGCGTTCAGGCCCCGCTCGAGGCCGCGACGGGCCTCTTCGTCATACGCAATTTGCTTAGCCATTGCGAAGTGATTCCTCCGGTTAGGGGGTGCACGTCTTGTCGGTCGGGTCAGTGCCCGCGACGGACGGCGTTGGGTGTGCTCCGCAGGTGCGGCCCCGTACCTCACCGTCCCGACCTAGCACTCGCCGGTCGCGAGTGCCAACGTCATTCTTAGCACTCGCCCCTGGAGAGTGCAAGATCACCCGTGCCCTATTGCGGCGTGCGCAAACCATCCATGACGACGTCGGTCACCCGTTCGGCCACGGCGGAGTTATAGGACTGCATCGCCTGACATCCGACCAGGATCGCCTTGACTTCGCGCACGTCGAGGTCTTGCCGCACCGTGCCCGCCTTCTGGGCGGCAGCCAGCAGTTCGCCGAGCACCCCCAGAAAGGCCTCCTCGGACTCCGGCGCGGTCGCTGCGATGTCGATGCCGAAGCCCGCAAGCGCCTCGCAAGACCGCGATCCGTGGCGCCCCACCGCAACACGATCGAGCGCAGGAAGGTGAAGATCGCCGCCCCGGGTTCGTCGGATTCCAGCAGGGCGTACCCGTCGTCGACGACGCGCTGCATGCGGTCTTCGATGACTGCCCGAAACAGCTCTTCCTTGGTCGGGAAGTGTCGGTAGATGGTCCCGGCGCCGACTCCGGCGCGCCGGGCGATCTCATTTCAAACCGCTGTTCCAGGGTGCGGACATGGGCGCGCTACCGACACTGCGCGCCGCCACCGACCCTCAGGCGCTCGGCGGGCAGTACTTCGGGCCGGACGGCTTCACGCAAGGCCGCGGCCACCCCACCGTGGTGAAGTCCAGCCGCAAGTCCCACGACGTCGACGCGCAGCAGCGGCTCTGGGCCGTCTCCGAGGAGCTGACCGGCGTGGTCTTTCCGGCATAGCCGAACCGGCTCAACCCAGGTCGAGCAATTCCTCGTAGAACCCGCCGAACCCGCGAACCCGGTTGACCAGGTGCACCTCGAGGATCCAGTGGCAGACCCGACCGGTGCGGTCGAGTCGTCGCATCGGCTTGTCCGACCCCGGCTTGATGTAGAACTGTGCGTCGTCCCCGGAGATCTTCTTGTGCGGGAACTCGCCCACCAGATGGCCGGCGATCGGCGCGCCGAACTCGAAGCCCTGCTCCCGGGCCAATCCCACGACGTGGTCGTAGAGCTGTGCGCCGGTGATCTCGGGCTGAGCTTCGAAGAACTCCCGCCCGGCCCGCCACACTCCGGGTAGCGCGTCGCGCAACGCCAGCTTGTCCGGATCCGCGCCGAGCACGAAGGTGCGACCGAAGTCGGCCTCCCACGCCTCGAAGATCGGCCCCAAGTCGAGGTAGACGATGTCGTCGTCGGCCAGGAGCCGATCCGGCGGGTCGGCGTGGAACGGCTGCAGGGTGTTCTCCCCGGCGCGCACCACCCGCTTGTGCCAGTGCCGCGTCACCCCGAACATGCCAGCGGCCAAGTCACGGATCTCATCGGAGAGTTGCCGCTCGCCGACGCCCGGGCGGACCATGCCGGACCGTTCGATCTCGTCGAACAACGCGGCGGCTTTGGTCTGCGCGTCGAGTAAGCGCTCGACACGGACCGATTCCGGCTCGCCCGGGGTGGACACGCCAGCGATGCTATCGGCTTGCCCTAGACTGCATCTCGATCAGATAGGAGACCGGGTGCGGGCTGACGCAGCGCCCAGCACCCGGGCTTTGCGGGGCTGGCAACGCCGGGCTCTGGTGCGCTACCTGACCGCCAAGCCGCGCGATTTTCTGATGGTGGCCACCCCCGGCGCCGGCAAGACGACGTTTGCGCTGCGGATCGTCGCCGAGCTGCTGGCCGACCGCACCGTCGAGCGCATCACGATCGTGGTGCCCACCGATCACCTCAAGGTGCAGTGGGCGACCGCCGCCGCCGAACACGGCATCGCGCTGGACCCGCGGTTTTCCAACTCCGACGCGCAGACCAGCTCGGAGTACCACGGCGTCGTCGTCACCTACGCACAGGTCGCCAGCCACCCCGCCCGGCACCGGGTGCGGACCGAGGCCGCGAGAACCCTGGTGATCTTCGACGAGATCCACCACGGCGGCGACGCCAAAAGCTGGGGCGACGGCATCCGGGAGGCGTTCGACGATGCCACCCGCCGGTTGGCGCTGACCGGCACCCCGTTCCGCAGCGACGACAGCCCCATCCCGTTCGTCAACTACGAGCCCGACGGCGCCGGCCACTTGCGCTCGGTGGCCGACGACAGCTATGGCTACCCCGAGGCGCTGGCCGACGGGGTGGTGCGCCCGGTGGTGTTCATGGCCTACTCGGGGGAGGCCCGCTGGCGCGACAGCGCCGGCGAGGAGCACGCCGCCCGGCTGGGCGAGCCGCTGACCGCCGAGCACACCGCCCGGGCCTGGCGCACCGCGCTGGACCCGGCCGGGCAGTGGATGCCGGCGGTGATCACCGCCGCGGACAAGCGGCTGCGCCAGCTGCGTGACGGCGGCATGGCCGACGCCGGCGGGATGGTGATCGCCTCGGATCAGAAGAATGCCCGTGCCTACGCCAAGCTGTTGACCACGCTCACCGGCGAGGAACCCACCGTGGTGCTCTCCGACGACGCAGGCGCGTCGGACAAGATCGCGCAGTTCTCCGCGTCCACCAGTCGCTGGCTGGTTGCGGTGCGGATGGTCTCTGAGGGTGTCGACGTGCCGCGACTGGCCGTCGGCGTGTACGCCACCAGTGCGTCCACCCCGTTGTTCTTCGCCCAGGCGATCGGCCGGTTCGTGCGGTCGCGCCGGCCCGGTGAGACGGCCAGCATCTTCCTGCCGTCGGTGCCGTCGCTGCTGGGCTTGGCCAGCGAGCTGGAACAGCAACGCAATCACGTGCTGGGCAAGCCGCACCGGGAGCCCTTCGGCGATGACGAACTGGCCGAGGCCGGGCGGCGGCGCGACGAGCCCTCCGAGCTGGAGAACGCCTTCGAGTCGCTGGGGGCCGACGCCGAGTTGGACCAGGTGATCTTCGACGGCGCCTCGTTCGGCACCGCCACCCCGGCCGGCAGCGATGAAGAAGCCGACTATCTGGGCATCCCCGGTCTGCTGGATGCCAGCCAGATGCGCGATCTGTTGCGCCAGCGCCAGGAGGAACAGCTGGACCGGCGATCGAAAGTGGCCGCCGCCGGCGGGGTTCCGGTGCCGGTGACCACGCACGGCCAGTTGCGGGCGCTGCGTCACGAGCTCAACGCGCTGGTGTCGGCGGCGCATCATCGGCTGGGCAAGCCGCACGGCTGGATCCACAACGAGTTGCGCCGCATCTGTGGCGGGCCGCCGGTGGCGGCAGCCACGTCGGATCAGCTGCGGGCGCGCATCGAGGCGATCCGGCAGTTGTAGGGCTGACAACGCTTCGCCGAGCGTGTACTGACTGCGAGAAGTCCGGCGAAATTTCGCAGCAGTTACACGCTCGGCGAGCGTCAACCCGGGTCAGGGCTGGCCTGCTGAACCTCCCTGGCCGGCGGTGCCGTTGCTGCCGTGAGCCCCGCCGGTGCCGGCCGAGCCGTCGGTGCCGTCGATGACGGTGTTGCCCTGCGAGACCTGACCTGCGGCGCCGCCGGAACCGCCGTCACCGCCCGCCGCGCCGGTCCCGGCGGTACCCGCCGCGCCACCGGCACCCGCGGTGCCCGCGCCGTCGGCACCGTGTCCGGCATTCCCGCCGTTGCCGCCGTTACCGGCGTCACCGCCGTTCCCGCCGGCGCCGCCGTTCCCGCCGTCACCGCCGTCACCTGCTGTGCTCACGTTCCCGTTGCTGACGGCACCGCCGGCGCCACCGTTACCTCCAGCACCGCCGACGTCGCCGTCCGCGCCATTCCCGCCGCTACCACCGGCACCGCCGTCACCGCCGACACCACTCACCGTGCCGCCGGCTCCACCCGCTCCACCGGTGCCGCCGTTGCTGCCGCTGGTGCCGCTGGCCCCGTTACCTCCGTTACCACCGTGACCACCGTTACCGCCAGTCGCGTCGCCGGTGCCATCGGTGTCGCCGTAGCCGCCGTTGCCACCGTTCCCGCCGGCTGCCCCGGTGCCGCCGTTGCCGCCGTCGCCACCGTTACCACCGATACCGTTGCCGGTGTTGACGTCGCCGTTGCCGCCGATACCGCCGTTGCCGCCCGCCCCGCCGGCCCCGCCGTCCCCGCCGGTACCGCCGGCCCCGCCGGTGCCGTTGACGCCCAGCTCGGCGCCGAATACGGTGCCGCCACCCCCGCCGTTTCCACCGGACGCGCCGAGACCACCGCTACCTCCGGACCCGCCGTTACCACCGGTGGCGTCTTCGGCGGCGTTCGCGAAGCCGCCGCCGAGCCCGCCGTTGCCGCCGGCCTGCCCGACCGCCGCACCCGGATCGCCGGCGCCGCCGTCGGCCCCGATACCGCCACTGCCGTCGACGGTGGTGGGGGCGTCGGTGCCGTTTCCGGCCGCCGGCGGGATGTTCTGCGCCGGCGGGTTGCCGCCGGTGCCATCCACGCCGTTACCGCCGGCGCCGCCCCTGCCGCCGTTACCGATCGCCCCGGCCGCGCCGCCGGCGCCGCCGTTACCGCCGTCCTGGGCGATGGTGCCGTTGCCGACGGTGACCACTTGGCCGTCAGCGCCCGCGCCACCGTTACCGCCGTTGCCGACTCCGGTGGCCGCCGCACCGGCGGTGCCGTCGGCGGCGGTGGTGCTGCCGTCACCGCTGAGCCCGCCGCTGCCGACGCCGCCCGCGGTACCCGCGTCTCCGGCGTTGCCGCCGTTACCACCGCTGCCCGCGATGGTTCCGGTTCCTCCTGCGGCGCCGGCTCCGCCGTCACCGCCGTCACCGGCGTTGCCCGCGGCTCCGCCGTTGCCGCCGACGCCGCCGGCACCTACGGCACCGTTGCTGTACCCGTCGGCCTGTGCCGCACCACCGGCACCGCCGGCGCCGCCGTTGGCGCCGGTACCGCCGTTGCCGCCGCTGCCGCCGTCGGTGCCGTTACCGCCGTCGGCGCCACTGCCGGCCTCAGCGTCGGCGCCGTTGGTGCCCTGAACACCGTCGCCGCCCTTACCGCCGTTACCGCCCGAGCCACCGGCTCCACCGACACCGCCATTACCGGCGTTGGCTCCGCCTAAGCCACCACTACCGCCGCTGCCGCCGAGGCCGCCGTCGGTGCCGTTGCCGCCGTCGAGGTCGGTGGCAGTGCCCGCGGTACCCGCGGCGCCGTTCGCACCGTTGCCGCCGGCCCCGCCGTTGCCACCGTTGCCGTACGCGCCGCCGTTGCCACCGGCGCCACCGTTACCGCCGGCCGCCCCGGCCACCGCATTGGCATCGGTGGCCGCGTCGTAGCCGTTGCCGCCGTTGCCGCCGTTGCCGCCACCGCCCAGGGTGCCGTCGCTGCCGCTGCCGCCGAACAAGCTCGCTCCCAGGCCGCCCTTACCGCCGGTGCCCGGTGCCGCACCGTTGCCGCCCGCGCCGCCGTTGAGGTTCGCCACGGTCCCGGTCGCGCCGTTGCCGCCGTTGCCGGCCGCGCCGCCAGTACCGCCGTTGCCGCCGATGCCCAGGATCGACGAACCGGCGCCACCGTTGCCGCCGTTACCACCGTTGGTGCCGTTGGCACCGGTGCCATCCCCGCCATTGGCGAACGACCCGGTCGTCCCGTTCCAGCCGGCACCGCCGATACCACCGTCGCCGCCGTTGCCGATCGCGCCCATGCCGAAGAAGTCCTGGGCCTGACCCGAGGAACCGCCATTGCCGCCATTACCGGCGGCCAGGGCCGCGGTCGCCGCACCGCCGGCGCCGCCGTCGCCGCCGTTGCCCCACATCTCCCCGCCGTGGCCACCGTTGCCACCATCGGCGCCCAGGCCACCGGCGCCACCGTCACCGCCATTGCCGATCCCCCCGGCATGCCCGCCGTTACCACCGGCCATCTCGTCCACCGTCGACGACCAGCCATCACCACCATCGCCGAACCACAGCCCGCCGTTACCACCATCGGGATCGGCCTCGGTGCCATCGACACCGTTGCAGATCATCCCGCAGAAGCCCTCGGTGAACGGCGCGAACAGCTGGTTGATCATCCCGTTGACGCTCGCCCCGAAGTCAGAGTTGATCCAGTCCTGCATCATGTCGTGCAGCGGCATGTAGAAGTAGGTGTCCCACATCTGGGCCAGCTCCGCCCCTGACGCGTCGGCCGAACCGGACAGATCCCAGTCCGAGCCCGTGAACAGACTGTCGAAATCGTTGGACAGGTTGCCCCACGCACTCGGGTCGAACAGATCTGCCAACAAATCATCGAAGTCGGCATTGGCCGCCGGCGCCGCCGCCAACGGCGACAAGCCCAACGCCAGGAACGCCCCGACCGAGGCGGCGGCACCTACCGCGCGGTCTCGCCGACGGGTCCTCGCCCGACTGTTCCCCTGTTCACGCCGACGCTCACCCATTGCTACTCCCCTTCCGAACGGACTCAGCTGCCTCTCAGCTCGCAGCATAAACGACCTTAGGTTGCACAACCGTCAATTTGTGAAATAAGGCCCAAATACGCCCGAACGTCGCCTTATCGCGGCGACATCTTTGGCGTAGTTTTCGTGCTGAATCCCCCACGCAACGACTTTGTTAACGTTTCGTCAGCCCCGACCCGTGGCCCGTCTCGCTACACAACGCCCAAGAAAACGAGCTCTTATCTGGAGCCTCGACAGGAAATTTACGTGGAAAATAATTTACGAGAAAACCCTTAGTTTCTACAAGCGGACATCTTCGTTCTCGGCCTCTGTGGCGTCCAGCCGAGCGGTAACCGCCGGGCTACCGCGCCCACACGCTGTCGGCCACCCACGGCGAAGCCTGCGCGGCCACCGACCACGCCCACTCCTCCGGCACGTCGACCACCCGGTAGGCCTTCACCCCGGCGGCGGTGGCCGCGATCAGCGTCGCCACCCCGGCCCGGCGCTGAAACCAGCTTTGGCGCACCGTCCAGGCGATGATGCCCGCGGTGGCGATGCAGTAGCGGCGCTGTTCCCAACTGCCGGTACGGGCCGAAAGCCATTGCGGGTCAACGCGATGCCCCAGGGCACCCGCCCGGTCGGCGGCCAGCAGCGCCGCGCAGAGCATCAGCGCCGCCCAGGCCGGCCAGTGCCACGCCGGCACCGCCTCGACCGCCGCCACGACGGCCAGTCCCACCCCGAGCGCCACCGGCAGCAGCATCGCCCGTGTCCAGCGGCGGCGAACCGCCGCCGGGCCATGCCCGCGCAGCGGCCCGGTGACCGCGACCGGGTCGCCCACCAGCCCGGTCAGCACCTGCTCGGCAGTGGCCCGCGGGCACGGCGGCAGCAGGATCGAGGATTCGCCCACGCCGGTGACGCCGGTCATCGCCGCGTCCAGCCGCGCGCCGCCGAACAGCCGCACCAGCAGGGGCCGCCGTAGCGTTCCGCCGCGCAGCCGGCGCATGTCGTAGCTGTGCTGGCGCACCCGCAGCAACCCGTGGCTCAACTCGAGCACGTCGGCGGCCGCCCCGGTACTGCGGGACAACACCAGATTTCCGTAGGTCAGCAGGGATCTCAGCACCGCCAGCATGATCGCCGCCACCAGCACCAGCGCGGCGATCACCGCCGCGGTCTGCTGCGGCCCGAACCGCTCGGCGGCGGCGCGCCAGAACCGGCTCAGCGGCGACTCCTCCACCGCCGCCCAGGCCCCGCTCTGGTACAGCGCACCCACCGCGGCACCGATCGTCAACAGCCCGGACAGATTCAGGGCGCTGTAGCGCAACCACGATGGGCGCCATCGGGCCAGCACCGTCGCGGGAACCGGCGCCGGGGAGGCAACCGGCTGGCCGGTGTGTGCCAGCAGGGCCTTGCGCAGCCGCGGCACCTGGCTGATCTCGACCGCGTCCAGCTCGAACATGGTGTCCCCAGCGGCCTGCTGGCCGGTGCTGACCCGCAGCACCGTCAGGCCCAGCAGCCGGTGCAGCAGCCGGGCGTCGGTCTCCACCGAACGAATCCTGTTGCGCGGCACCGAAAGCACCTTGCGGCGCAGCAGGCCCGAGCGCAGCTGCACCCGGCCGGCCTCGGGGTCCGGTTCGATCCGATAGGTGGTGGTGAACCAGCGTGTCACCCCGACCACGGCGATCACCCACACCACCGCGAGCACCCACACCGAATTATTGGTGGCCGAACCGAATACGACGACCGCGATCAGCAGCGGCAACTCGCGCAGTACCTCGTGCAGCGGATGCACCAGCAGCATCCGCGGGCTCAGCCGCTGCCATTGCTCAGCGCGTTGCGTGCTGTTCATCTGCCTTCTCCGTGCCCTGGCGAACTGCGGGTCAGCCTCTCGCCGCGCCCTGCTTGGAACCGTAGCCGCAAAGGTTGCCTAGTGACCTATGAAGGCTCGTCTCCGGTGGGAGCGCCGTCGGCGGTGGCCAGGTGGCGCAGAACTCGTTCGTTGAGGGCGGTGAACATGTCGAGCTCAGCCGGGCTGAGCAGGTCGATGAAGTTTCGGCGCACATCCTCCACGTGGCCGGGCGCCGCCTTCTCGATGGCGGCGCGGCCGGCCGGCATCAGCCGGACCATGGTGCTGCGGGCGTCGTCGGGGTTGGGCTCCCGGCTGATCAGCCCGTCCTTCTGCATGCGCCGCACCTGGTGGGAGAGACGGCTCTTCTCCCAGCTCAGCGCTTTGCACAGGGCGTGGGCGGGCATGCGGTCTTCGTCGGCTGCCGAAAGCACCGCGAGGACCGCGTAGTCGGCGCCGGACAGGCCGGATTGCTGCAGGCGTCGGTTGAGGTGGGCCTCGATCTGTTGATGCGCGTACACGAACGCCCGCCAGGCGCGATCTTCACGAGGGTTCAGCCAGTTCGGTTCCATCCGCCTCCACGCCTCCGGTTGTTTGTTGACACATCAACAAAGCAGGTTTAATGTTGATCCATCAACCTTTTCCATCGTAACTCAAGACGGGATACCTCATGAGCAGCATCAGCATCATCGGCACCGGGAACATGGCCCGCACCATCGGCACGCTGGCGGTAGCGGGCGGTAACACCGTCGAGATCATCGGCCGCGATCAGTCCAAGGCCGCCGACCTGGCCAAAACTCTCGGCGACAGCGCCACGACCGGACAGTTCGGCGCCGTTCCGGCCGGGGACATCGTCATCGTGTCCCTGTTGTACGCCAGTGTCGTTCCCGTCGTCACCCAGTACGGGGACGCTCTCGCGGGCAAGGTCATCGTCGACATCAGCAACCCCTTCAACTCCGCGGCCGACGGGCTGGCCATTGCCGATGACACCTCGGTCGCGCAGGAAGTTGCCAAGGCCGCTCCGGCCAGCGCCAGCGTGGTGAAAGCCTTCAACACCGTCTTCGGCGTCGTCCTCGCCCAGGGCCGGCCGCTCGACGTGTTCATCGCCGGCGACGACGCGCGCGCCAAAGCGGACGTCGCGGAGTTCATCGAGAGCCTTCAGCTGCGCCCGCTGGACGTCGGCGACTTGCACATGGCGCACTGGCTGGAAGGAACGGGCCTGGTCGTGATGGGTCTCGCCCGCCACGGGGTGGGGAACTTCGACTTCGCGCTCGGCGCCAGCCCTGCCGCCTGAGCCGCCCCGGCGCCGTCCATCTCGTCCATGAGCAGGGCCCTTGCGCGCCCTGGCACTGGTTGAGGGATCACCGAAAGGATCCGTTATGAAGCTTGGTTTCGCCCTTCCCATCGTCGGGCCCGCGATCAGCAGCGCCGCTGGTCTGAGCGGGTTCTGCCGCGGACTCGAGGACCTCGGCTACGACACGCTATGGGTCGGCGATCGACTGGTCACGCCGGTCGACATGCACAGCACCTATCCGGGCAAAGAGCAGCCGTACCCGCCGCAGATGACCCGCTACCTCGATCCGGTGCTGCTGTGGACGGTCGCTGCGACGGCGACCACCCGGATACGACTGAACGCCAGCACGCTCAGCACGTTCTACTACGAGCCGGTGCACTTGGCCCGGCTGCTCACCACGCTCGACGTGCTCAGCGACGGCCGCCTGGAGGTCGGCGTGGGACTCGGGTGGATGAAGGACGAGCACGACATCGCCCGCGGCGCGGACTGGCGCCGACGCGGGCCGATGCTCGATGACCTGCTGGCGTTCCTGCAGAAGTGGTGGACGACCACCCCGGTGGCCTGGGACAGCGAATTCTTCACGCTGCCGCCGGTGCATGCCGACCTGCGCCCGGTCCAGGCCGGCGGGCCGCCCATCTGGATCGGCGGTGCCAGCGAGGCCGCGATGCGCAGGGTCGGCCGCAGCGGCACCGGCTGGCTCGGGGTCGAGGGGCTGCAGGACGCGGTCACCGACCACCTGTGGTCGATTGCCCGCCGTGCGGCCAAGGATGCCGGCCGCGATCCGGACGCGCTCAAGACGGCCATGCGGATCAACCTCGAACCGGGCGCGTCCGTCGACTCGGTTGCCGACAGGCTCGAGCGCCTCGCCGGGTCCGGTGCGGATGAGGCGATCGTGGATGCGTTCGCCCTGTTCCCCACCCTTGACCAGATGCTTGACTTCGCCGGCCAGGTGATCGATCGCTGGGGTGATCGGGGAGAACTCGATCGTTGTGGCTAGCCGGTCCGGGACTCAGGTGGCGTCCCCGGCGCCCAGTGAGGCGATGTCGGTCAGTTGCGCCACCACCCGGTCGGCGACCGGAGCGTCGAGGGCCACGATGTGGACCGCGCCCGCCGAGGACGCGGTGGTCACCCGGACGTTGGCCAGCCCCAGCAGTCGGTCCAGCGGCCCGCGGTAGGTGTCGACGGTCTGGATCCGCGAGATCGGCGCGATCCGGCGCTCCTGCACCAGCCACCCTGTCCGGGTGTAGACCGCCTGGTCACTGATGTCCCACCGGTGCACGCGGTATCGCCACAGCGGTGCGATCACCGCGGACACCAGCAGCCCCAGCGCGGTGACCGCCAACGCGGCGATGTGCAGCCAGGCCAGCCGCTCATCGGCGAGCGCCCAGCCCAGTTGCAGCACGGCCAGCACCAGCCAGGGCACCGCTCCGACCAGTGCCCACACCAACGGCGCACGCGAGCTCGGCGGATTGGTGGGGTCGGCCAAAGTGATCTCCCCGGGACGATGTGCGTTGGGCGCCATGCAACAGAGAATGACCTAGCGTCACGGTGCTGTCATCTCCCAACGTGCAGAACCCGCCGACGTCGGTATCGTTTCTTCAATGGGCAGCCGCGACAAATGGACGGCGGAGGACGTACCCGATCAAACCGGACGCGTCGCGGTCATCACCGGCTCCAACACCGGAATCGGCTTTCACACCGCCCTGGTGCTCGCCGAGCACGGCGCCGCGGTGGTGCTGGCGGTGCGCGACCTCGATAAGGGGCGCGCGGCCGCCGAAAGCATCACCAAGGCCTGCCCGCAGGCCGCCGTCGAAGTACAGGAACTCGACCTGAGCTCGCTGGCCTCAGTCCGTGAAGCCGCCGACGCCCTGGGCGCCGCCCACTCCCGCATCGACCTGCTGATCAACAACGCCGGTGTGATGTACACCCCCAAACAGACCACGGTCGACGGTTTCGAGCTGCAGTTCGGCACCAACCATCTGGGGCATTTCGCGCTGACCGGCCTGCTGTTGCCCCGGATGATGCGGGTGAAGGGTTCCCGTGTGGTGACGGTCAGCAGCATGGCGCACCGGATCATGGCGGCGATCCACTTCGACGACCTGCAGTGGGTGCACGGCTACAACCGGATCGCCGCCTACGGGCAGTCCAAGCTGGCCAACTTGATGTTCACCTTTGAGCTGCAGCGCCGGCTGGCGGCCAAACGCAAATCCACCATCGCCGTCGCCGCGCACCCCGGCACCGCCAATACCGAACTGACCCGCTACCTGCCGCCATTCCTGCGTCCGGCCGACCGGTTGCTGCTGCCGCTGGTCGTCCAGAGCGCCGCAATGGGGGCGCTGCCGACACTGCGGGCCGCCACCGACACCAAGGTGGCCGGCGGTCAGTACTACGGCCCGGGCGGTCTCGGTGAGCAGCGCGGTCATCCGAAGCTGGTCGACGCCAGCAAGCAGGCTCGCGATGTCGAACTTCAGCAGCGGCTGTGGGCGGTCTCGCAGGAGCTGACAGGAATCGATTTCCCGGTGTAGGCCAAAATGTCGGGATGCGTTCTGTCGAGGAACATCAGCGCGCTGTCGCCGACTTGATCCGTCCGCGTCCGCCGGTCACCCTTTCGCTGTCCGATGCCGAGGGGCTGGTGCTGGCCGCGGATGTGACCGCGCCGATCTCCTTGCCGGTCTTCGACAACTCCGGCATGGACGGCTACGCCGTGCTTGCCGACGACGTAGCCGCGGCGACACCCGAGAATCCGGTGACGCTGCCGGTGACCGAGGACATTCCGGCCGGGCGCACCGACATCCCGTCACTGCAGCCCGGTACCGCACATCGCATCATGACCGGAGCACCGATCCCCTTCGGCGCCGACGGCGTGGTTCCCGTCGAGGCCACCGACGGCGGGACCGACGTGGTGGAGATCCGTGCCGCCACCGCCCGGGGACGCCACGTCCGCCGCGCCGGCGGCGACGTCGCCGAAGGTGCCACCGTGCTGTGGGCCGGCCAGCCCGTCAGTGCGCCGGCGGCCGGTTTGGCCGCGGCGCTGGGCCTGCCCGAGCTGACGGTGCGGCCCCGGCAACGGGTGCTGGTGATCTCCACCGGCACCGAACTGGTCCCGCCGGGAACCCCGCTGGCGCCCGGACAGATCTATGAGTCCAACGGGGTGATGCTGGCCGCCGCGGTGCGCGACGCCGGCGCCGAGGTGGTGGCCGCGGCGACCGTCGCCGACGACACCGCCGCGTTCACCGCGGTGCTCGACCGCTACGGCGTGCGCGAGGGTGCGGTGGACCTGATCATCACCAGCGGCGGGGTCAGCGCGGGCGCCTACGAGGTGGTCAAGGACGTCTTCGGCCGGGACGGCGATCAGGGTGTGGACTTCGTCAAGGTGGCGATGCAGCCCGGCATGCCGCAGGGCATTGGGAGAGTCGGCGAAGCGGCGATCATCACGCTGCCCGGCAACCCGGTCAGTGCGCAGGTCTCCTTCGAGGTGTTCGTCCGCCCCGCGCTGCGCCGCGCGATGGATCTGCCCACACCGGACCGGCCGCGCCGCACCGCCGTCCTCAGCGAGACGCTGACCTCCCCGGCCGGCCGCCGGCAGTTCCGGCGCGGCCTGCTCGACCATGACACCGGGACCGTCACCAACTACGGCCCGCCCGCCTCCCACCATCTGCGCTACCTGGCGTCGGCCAACTGCCTGCTGGACATCGCCGACGAGGTGACCGAACTCGCGATGGGCACTCCGGTCGAGGTCTGGGACCTCACCGGGTGAGCCCGGCGGTTCGGCAAGGCTCGACGAGGGAGAGCCGAAGCTGGAACCGCCGCATGAGCCGAGCGGTTCAGCAAGGCCACCGCCGGCAGCTTCTAAGATGGCCGGATGGCCAGACGACCCCGCCCACCGGATGATCCCGGCGGTCTGCGACACCTGATCGAGCTCGTGCGCACGACGGTGCCGCCGATGCACCACGCCGGCGTACCGTTCGTCGCCGGCGCGCTGGGCGTGGCGGCGCTGGGCCGCAAGCAGCGCTGGCTGCGGGGCGTCGGGCTGCTGGCCGCCGGCGCCAGCGCCGGGTTCTTCCGGCATCCGCCGCGGGTGCCGCCGACCCGCCCCGGGGTGGTGGTGGCCCCCGCCGACGGCATGGTCTGTCTGGTCGACACCGCCACCCCGCCGCCCGAACTGGACCTGCCCGACACTCCGCTGCCGCGGGTCAGCATCTTCATGTCGGTGTTCGACGCGCACGTGCAGCGGGCCCCAGTCGGCGGTGAGGTGCTCGACGTGCGACACCGGGCCGGCCAGTTCGGGTCCGCGGACCGCGCCGAGGCCAGTGAAGACAACGAGCGCAACAGTGTGCGCATCCGCACCGCCGACGGCGCCGAGGTGATCGCGGTGCAGATCGCCGGGCTGGTGGCGCGGCGCATCGTCTGCGACACCCGGCCCGGCGATCACCTGGCGATCGGTGACACCTACGGGCTGATCCGGTTCGGATCGCGGCTGGACACCTACCTGCCGGTCGGGAGCCAGCCGCTGGTCGGCGTCGGTCAGCGCATGATCGCCGGCGAGACCGTGCTGGCCCAGCTGCCATGACGGCCGCCCCTCATCAGGCCGTCCCAGGGTCCCGCACCCGAGGTTCGGTGGGCCTGCACATCCTGCCCAGCTCGATGACGGTGCTGGCCATCTGCGCGGGCCTGACCTCAATCAAGTACGCGTTGGACGGTCAGCCGCACGTAGCGATGGCGCTGATCGCGGCGGCCGCCATCCTCGATGGCCTCGACGGGCGGGTGGCCCGCATCCTGGATGCCGAGTCGCGGATGGGCGCCGAGATCGATTCGCTGGCCGACGCCGTCGACTTCGGGGTGGCCCCCGCGGTGGTGATCTATGTGTCGCTGCTGTCGACGCAGCCGGCGGGCTGGATCGTGGTGCTGCTCTACGCGGTGTGCGTGGTGCTGCGGTTGGCCCGGTTCAACGCCCTGCTGGATGACGCCACCCTGCCGGCCTACACCCGCGAATTCTTCGTCGGGATGCCCGCGCCGGCCGGAGCGATCACGCTGATGGGTCTGCTGGCCGCGAAACTGCAGTTCGGCGACGGCTGGTGGACGTCGCAGTGGTTCACCTGCACCTGGGTGGTGGCCACCTCGCTGCTGCTGGTCAGTCGCATTCCGATGCGCAAGATGCACGCGGTGTCAGTACCGCCGCACCTGGCCGCGCCGCTGTTGGCGGTGCTGGCGCTGGTGGCCGCCGCGGCGTTCCTGTTCCCCTATGTGCTGGTGCTGGTGCTGATCGTGACGTACCTGTGCACCATTCCGTTCTCGGTTCGCAGCCAGCGCTGGGTGGCCGCGCACCCGGAGACCTGGGAGCACGCCCCCCGGGAGCGCCGGGCCGCGCGCCGGGAGATCCGCCGGTCGCAGCCGAGTCGCCGCCCGGGTGTGCGGCGGGGCATCCGCCGGCCCAGCGGGCAGTCGATGGCACGGCTGCGGCTGCGCAAGCCCGGTCGCTGAGTTACCCGGCGCAGTACTCCCGCGTCGCCGATGACAACGCCTGCCGGGAGAACTCGTCGAATCGCCGCGCCGCGCTGACGTCTCTGATGGCCGCATCGAGATGGGCGGGGCATTCCGGGGCGTGCAGCTGCTGCCACTGCAGGCCGAGCTGAGTGAGCATGACGTGGTTGAAGCCGTCGATGCGCGCCCGTGATGTCGCCAGGTCGGGTGCAGCGGCCGGAGCGCTGGCCGGGTGCAGCTTCCACTGCGCGAACCGGTAGTGCTCGAGCGCTTCGGTGGCGGCGATCTGGTCGGTGAAGATCTGGCGCACGTAGCCGGCGTCGAGGTGTTCGGTCTCGGCGGCCGATGCCAGGGAGTCCAGTTGTTGTTGCACCCGGGCTGGGTCTTCGATGCCGGCGTTGGTGCGCCATTTGATGGCCGCCACGTCGTCGCCGACCTGCAGCCGCTGGGCGGCGGCCCCGACCAACTCGGCCAGCGGGTTGGGGTTATCGGCTCCGGCGGTGGGCGGTAGCGCCAGCAGGGTGGCCGCGCAGATCGCCGACGCCGGAATGGTGCAGTATGCCGATAATGGCCGCATGGGTTCTATTGAAGAGCATCGGGACGGCGATGCCTCCCGGACCTCCTCCCGCCACCTGACGCTGATCGCCCGGCTGAACACCTCGGCTGTGGATTCGCGCCGCGGTGTGGTCCGGTTGCACGCCGAAGCGATTGCCGCCCTGGGTATTCGGGAATGGGACGCGGTGTCGCTGACCGGTTCGCGCACCACGGCAGCGGTGGCCGGATTGGCTGCGACGGGCTCGCCGGCCGGCGTGGTGCTGCTCGACGACGTGACCCTGTCCAACGCCGGTCTGCGGGACGGCACCGAGGTGGTGGTAGCAGCGGTCACGGTCTACGGCGCCCGCTCGGTGACGCTGAGCGGGTCGAAGCTGGCCTCGCAGTCGGTCTCACCGGCCACCTTGCGCCAAGCACTGCTGGGCAAGGTGCTGACCGTCGGCGACGCGGTGTCGCTGCTGCCGCGCGATCTGGGTCCGGGCACCTCGACGTCCGCGGCCACCACCGCGCTGGCCTCCGCGGTGGGGATCAGCTGGACCTCGGAACTGTTGACGGTCACCGGTGTCGACCCGGCCGGACCGGTCAGCGTGCAACCCAACTCCTCGGTGGACTGGGGCAAGGGCACCGCAGTCGCGCCGTCGAATCGGGCCGTGGCCACCGCATCCGCCCCGCTGAGCGTCGACGACCTCAAAGGCTGCGCCGCACAGGCCGACAAGCTCACCGAGTGGCTCAAGCTGGCCCTGGACGAACCGCATCTGCTCAAGACGCTCAACGCCGGCACCAACCTCGGCGTGCTGGTGTCCGGACCGGCCGGGGTCGGCAAGTCCACGCTGGTGCGAGCGGTGTGTGGCCGCCGGCGGGTGGTCGAACTCGACGGGCCCGAGATCGGGGCGAGGGTTCCCGACGAGCGACTGGCGGCGGTGCGCTCGGCCGTGACGGCCATCGGCGACGGCGGCGGGGTGCTGTTGATCACCGACATCGATGCGCTGCTGCCGGAGACCGCCGAGCCGGTGAGCACCCTGATCCTGGCCGAGCTGCGCAACGCCGTCGCCTCCGACGGGGTGGCGTTCATCGCCACCTCCGCGCTGCCGGATCGGGCCGACGCTCGGCTGCGCGCCCCGGAGCTGTGCGACCGGGAGCTGCGGTTGAGTCTGCCCGACGGCGCGACCCGCGCAGCACTGCTGGGCGGAATGCTGAAATCGGTGCCCAGCGACGCCCTGGATCTGAATGAGATCGCCGATCGCACACCGGGTTTCGTGGCCACCGATCTTTCGGCTCTGGTGCGCGAAGCGGCACTGCGGGCGGCGTCGCGGGCCAGCGACACCGGCGCGGAGCCGGTGCTGACCCAGGAGGACCTGGCCGGTGCGCTCAGCGTGATCCGGCCGCTGTCCCGCTCGGCCGCCACCGAGGTCTCCGTTGGCTCGGTGACCCTCGACGACGTCGGGGACATGGAGGCCACCAAGCAGGCGCTGACCGAGGCGATCCTGTGGCCGCTGCAGCACCCCGACACCTTCACCCGCTTGGGCGTCGACCCGCCGCACGGCGTGCTGCTCTACGGCCCGCCGGGCTGCGGCAAGACCTTCGTGGTGCGTGCCCTGGCCGGATCCGGGCGGGTCAGCGTGCACGCCGTCAAAGGCGCTGAGCTGATGGACAAATGGGTGGGCAGCAGCGAACGGGCGGTGCGGGATCTGTTCCAGCGCGCTCGCGATTCCGCGCCGTCGCTGGTGTTCCTCGACGAGATCGACGCCCTGGCGCCGCGGCGCGGGCAGAGCTTCGACTCCGGGGTGACCGACCGGGTGGTGGCCGCGCTGCTCACCGAGCTCGACGGCGTCAACCCACTGCGCGACGTGGTGGTGGTCGGCGCCACCAACCGGCCGGAGCTGATCGACCCGGCCCTGACCCGGCCGGGCCGGCTGGAGAAGCTGGTGTTCGTCGAGCCACCCGACGCCGACGCGCGCCGGCAGATCCTGCGGGTGGCCGGAAAGTCCGTGCCGCTGCATGACGACGTCGACCTCGACGCCTTGGCCGCCGACCTCGACGGCTACAGCGCCGCGGACTGCGTGGCGCTGCTGCGCGAAGCAGCTCTGACCGCGATGCGGCGCTCCATCGACGCCGCCGACGTGACGAACGCCGATATCACCGCGGCGCGTGAAAATGTCCGGCCCTCACTGGATCCCGCTCAGATCGAGACGCTGCGATCCTTCGCTGACGCGCGTTAACTCGGCCGGCGTTAGCAGCCCTCAGCCAACGCGGCAAGCCGGGCCAGCGAGTCCGCCAGCCGGTCCGCGGTGGTCCAGCGCGCCCGCGGGAGGCGTTTCGGATCGGTCAGCTGCGACCAGTCGTAGGTGTGGGTGACCCGGGTGTGTGCCTCGTCCAACGGCTCGAGTTCCCACCGCCATAGATGTCCCGGGGGCTGCTGGCCGGGTTCGGCCGGGAACCAGGCGATCCGGCGGCCTTCCTCGAACTCCACCACGTGGTTCTCCCGCACGACACCGAGGGTCAGCGCCATGGTGAACATCGCACCGACCGCGTGCACCCGTTGTCCGGCAGGCGCTTCGGCGAGGTTCTCGTTGCCGTCCCACCGGGGCTGCTGAGCCGGATCGGCGATCAACTCGAAGATCCGCGCCGCCGGCGCGGCGATGTCACGGCTGGCGTGGGCGACCTTCGCCGGTGAGCCGACGCGGTGGGCGGTGCCGTCCGGGTCGACGTAGGCGAACTCCCGCAGCTGATACTCGGTGTCCACCGGCTCGACAAAACGTCCCTGCACTCCCGAGGCGGTCCACTGCGCGTAGAGCGCGTCGGCGTCGTCGACGTAGAGATACACGCTGGAGGCGGTCCGCAGTGGATCGTGCTCGGCCCACTCTGACAGGTGCAAGGAGACCGGCCCACGTTCGACGAAGCCGTACCGGGCGGGCCCGACGTAGGCGCGAGCGACGAATCCCAGCCGGCGGTAGCGGTCCAGCGCCGCATCGAGATCTCGCACCGGAATGATCGGTGAAACCGCGGTGAATCCGATGTCTGCCATGACGAAAGCGTACGTCGACACATGGTGCCGTCATCCACACGAAGTCCGCTCCCCCGGCCCCGATAGCGTCGACGCTATCCGATTCGGCGACATTCACCACCCGCCCACCGGCAACTTGTGGGGCCCTTGGGAAACCTGTTGCGCCCCGGTTGGGTTCCGCGGCAAACGCGGGATAGTCAGCGGCATGACTGAGAACCCCTTTCCCGACGTGCGGTGGGGCCGCGACCCCGGAACGCGGGCGCGGCGAGTGATCGGGGCGGTCGCGGGATCGAAACCCGGCGCCTGGTTCATCCGCCGATGCACGCCGCTGGACCGCTGGCTGCTCGACCGCAGCGGCGGCCGGTTCACCATCTTGGGACCGATGGCCGTCCCGTTGCTGCTGCTCACCACCACCGGCCGCAAATCCGGTCAGCGTCGCCAGATCCCGCTGGCGTATATGCGTGACGGGGACCGGCTGTTCCTGGTGGGCAGCAACTTCGGACAAGCGCACCATCCGGCATGGGCGTTGAATCTCGTCGCCGACCCCAACGCGTGGGTCACGATGGGCGGCAAGGAGTTTCCGGTGCTGGCCACCGAGGTGGTCGGCGAGGAGCGCGACCGGATCTACCAGGAGTTCGTCGACTACATCAGCAACTACGACACCTACCGGGGCCGGTCCGGACGCGAGATCAAAATCTTTGCGCTCACCAGCCGCTAACGGCCCGCGGCCCTCTCGTATCCACTGGTGAGCCAGTACACCGCCCGGTCCAGGCTCGGCAGGATGTCGGTGATGGCGATCTCGCCGGCGGCGAAGCGGGCGGACAGCCCGTAAACCAGGTTCGAGATGATGACATCCAGGTCGGTGATGAAACCTTCGTCGACGTCGGAGAGCGCTGCGCGCATCGCGGGGCCCACCACGTCGAGCCCCCGGCGGACCAACGTGTCACCGCCGGGGGCAGATCGGGCCCGGACGTAGGCGGTGAGCATCGCCGGGTGCCGCTCCCACGGCTCGAAAAGGGTGCGGTACAGGCGCATCAGCGCGGTATACACCGATTCCCCGGGCGCCCGCGAATGCGAGACGACGCCCGAGTAGCGGTTCTCGGCCATCCAGGAGTCGAGGGCGGCCAGAATGAGCTCGTCACGGGTGGCATACCGCTTGTAGATGGTCGCCAGCGACACCCGGGCCCGGCGGGCGACTTCGCGGAGCTGGACCGCGTCATAGCCCCGCGTTTCAAGGATTTCGACGACGATGCCCAGGATCCGATCCTCAGAACTGTCCATAAATTCACCCCTTGCCGCCGACGAGTAACCAGGTTACCGTACCGGCATGGGTTCTCTTGACGGAAAAGTCGCATTCATCACCGGCGCAGCGCGGGGGCAGGGCCGCAGCCACGCGGTTCGGCTCGCCGCCGACGGAGCCGACATCATCGGTGTCGACATCTGCTCCGACATTGCTTCCAACGGCTATCCGATGGCCAGTCGCGCGGAGCTCGACGAAACCGTCGCGCTGGTGGAAGCCCAGGGCGGCAAGATGATCGCCTCGGTTTCCGACGTCCGCGATTTCGCCGCACTGAAGGCCGCGCTGGATGCCGGGGTCGAGCACTTCGGCCGCCTCGACATCGTCTGCGCCAACGCCGGTATCGCCGCGATGGCCTTTCGCGAGCTGACCGACGACGAAGACCTGCAGATGTGGACCGACGTGATCGACGTCAACCTGGTCGGTTCGTTCCACACCGCCAAAGCGGCCATCCCGCACCTGATCGCCGGCGGCCGGGGCGGGTCGATCGTGTTCACCAGCTCCACAGCCGGCCTGAAGGGCTTCGGCGGCCTGCAGGGCGGCGGCCTGGGCTACGCGGCATCCAAGCACGGCATCGTCGGCTTGATGCGCACGCTGTCCAATGCACTTGCCCCGCAGAGCATCCGGGTCAACACGGTGCACCCGACCGCGGTCAACACCATGATGGCGGTCAACCCGGCGATGACGGCGTTTCTCGAGCACTATCCCGACGGCGGGCCGCACCTGCAGAACCCGATGCCGGTCGGCATGCTCGAACCCGAGGACATCAGCGCCGCGATCGCCTACCTGGTCTCCGACGCCGCCCGATACGTCACCGGGGTCACCTTCCCCGTCGACGCCGGCTTCTGCAACAAGCTATGAGCGGGCGGGTTGCAGGCAAGCGGGTGCTGGTGACCGGCGCCGCGCGGGGCATGGGACGCAGTCACGCTGTGCGCCTGGCCGAGGAAGGCGCCGACCTGATCCTGGTCGATATCTGCGCCTCGCTGCCGGAGATCGAATATCCGCTGGCCACTACCGAAGACCTCGACGAGACCGCGCGGTTGGTCACTGAGCTGGGCCGCCGCGCGGTCAGCCACGTGGTCGACGTGCGCGACGGCGCCGCGCTGGCCGCCGCCGTTGACGACGGCGTGGCCGAACTGGGCGGCCTGGACGCCTCGGTGGCCAACGCCGGGGTGATTACCGGGGGAACCTGGGACACCACCACCTCCCGGCAGTGGCGCACCGTCGTCGACGTCAACCTGATCGGGACGTGGAACACCTGCTCGGCGGCACTGCCGCACCTGGTCGAGCATGGTGGCAGCCTGATCAACATCAGTTCGGTGGCCGGGCTGAAGGGCAGTCCGCTGCACACTCCCTACACCGCATCCAAGCACGGTGTGGTCGGCATGAGCCGAGCCCTGGCCAATGAGCTTGCCGCGGTGAATGTCCGGGTCAACACGGTCCACCCGACCGGGGTCGAGACCGGGATGCGGCCGGACACGCTGCACGGGCTGCTGCACGAGGCCCGCGCCGACCTGGGACCGATCTTCCAGAACGCGTTGCCGATCGTGATGACCGAGGCTCGCGACGTCAGCAACGCGGTGCTGTTCCTGGTCTCCGATGAGTCCCGGCACGTGACCGGGCTGGAATTCAAGGTCGACGCCGGTGTCACCCTCCGGTGAGGCGGGGCGCGGCGAGCGCGCCTTCGCCGAGTTGATGACCGTTCCAGCCCCCGACTGCTCCCCGATCGCGGCGACCATGCTCGACTTCGTCTTCGCCCAGGTCTGGGCGCGTCCGGGGTTGAGCCGCCGCGACCGATGGTTCATCGCACTGCCGTGCCTGGCCGCCGCTGATACCGAGGGACCGCTGCGCCAGCACGTCTACGCCGCGCTCGCGAGCGGGGACCTCACGATTGACGAAATGCGGGAAGCGGTCTTGCATTTCGCGGTGTACGCGGGCTGGCCGAAAGCGTCGCTGTTCAACATGACCGTCGACGCGCAGTGGCAGCGCATCCACGCCGAGCGCGACCAGCCGGTCCCGCCACCGACCCCGCTGCTGCCGCTGGCCACACCCAGCGACCCCGAAGCGCGCCTGCGCGTCGGCGAGCAGTCGTTTCGGGACGTCAACTGCCTACCCTTCGCCCCGGTGCGCGACGACCCGTACTCGGGCGCGGGGATTCTCAATTTCGTCTTCGGCGAGATGTGGTTGCGGCCCGGGCTGGGCATGAAGCAGCGCCGGCTGGTGACCGTGGCGTGCGTGGCGTTTCAAGACGCGCCGTATCCGATCCTCAGCCACGTCTACGCCGCACTGAAGAGTCGCGACGTGTCGTTCGAGCAGATGGACGAGCTGGCTTTGCAATTCGGCGCCTACTACGGCTGGGCCAAGGCGTCGCGGCTGGCCCAGGTGATCGAGGAGCAGAAGCAGCGGGTCACCGACGAGTGGGGCGCCGAGGGCGCGACCACCCCGCGCGAGCAGACGTGAAAGCCCCCTAGGACAGGGTTTTTAGGGGGCTTTCGTGACTGCTCGCGGGAAAAGAATCAGCTCACCGGGTCGAACTCGATGTGCAGCTTGCTCAGGCCGCGCAGCAGGAACGTCGGCTCATAGTCGTATCGCCGCTCACCGGCCGGCCCGTGGTGGGCTTCGCTGATTCTGATGTCGCGCATCCGGTCCAGCATCCGGTGGACGGTGATACGTCCTTCGACCCTGGCCAGCGGGGCGCCGGCGCAGGTGTGGATGCCCCGGCCGAAGGCGATGTGCTCACGCACGTTCTTGCGGTCCAGTCGGAACTCGTCGGGGTTGGCGAACTTGCGCGGATCGCGGTTCGCCGCGCCCAGACACAGCATCAGCACGGTGCCGGCCTTGATCCGCGTCCCGCCCAGCGTGGTGGTCTTGCGGGCCAGACGGAAGTCGATCTTGGTGGGGCTCTGGATGCGCAACGCCTCTTCGATGAAGACGGGGATCAGTGCGGGGTCCTCCCGCAGCGTCTGCTGGAATTCCGGCCGCTCGCAGAGGGTTTGTACCGCCGCACCGAGCAGCTTGGTGACGGTCTCCTGGCCGGCACCGAACAAGAAGGTGGCCGGGTGAACCACCTCGAGCAGTTCCGGCGTGGACCCGTCGGGGTAGGTGGCGGTGGCCAGGCTGGTGAGCACATCTTCGCGGGGCTGGCGTCGCCGCTCGCTGAGGTAGCCGCTGAACTTCTCGTCGAGGTACTCCAGCGGATTGAGCCCCACCGGCGTCCCGTCCAGGGATCCAACGTGTTGTCCCTCGCTGTACCCCGCACCGAGCGCGCGCCGGAATTCGGCCCGGTCCTCTTCGGGAACGCCGAGCAGGTCGGTGATAGCCAGGGTCGCATAGGGTTTGGCGTAGTCGAACAGGAATTCACAGCGGCCGTTGGCGATGAATTCGTCGAGTTGGGTGTCGGTCAGTTGCCAGATGAAGTCCTCGTTCTCCTTCAGGCGCTTCGGGGTGAGCAGCCCGCTGAGCAGCGACCTGGCGCGGGTATGCGCGGGCGGATCCATCACGACGACATGTTCGAAGATCGGGAACAGATGCCGGTGCGCCTCGATCTGCTCGGTGATGTCGTCGCCCTCGGGCTCGAACGGCAGCGGCGGGAAGGGACCGCCGATGGCGTTGACCGCCGAGAACGAATCGTGGTCTTTGAAGGCGGCAAGCACCTCGTCGTAGCCGGTGACGGCGACGACGCCGTGGTGCGGCTCGACGAAGACGGGCCCATTCGAGCGCAGGTATTCGTAATAAGGGTAGGGATTCTGGGTCACCCCGGGATCGGAGAAGTAATCCACCGCCGCGAGATCCGTCACCACGGATGCGCCCCTTCGCTCGTATCACGACCTGGTCGCGCTGATCGATCGATCAAATTGTTAGAATGCGTCATGCCTATCATGTGCGGCAGCGGGCGGTCAAGCAATCGCCGCGCCAGGATGGCCTGAATGACGGGGCCGCGCAAGGCCAAATCGACCGACAGCGCAACCCGGCGGCGGCTGATCGAAGCGACCGCCCGGCTGATGCGCGACGAAGGCTACGCCGCGGCGACCTCGCGGCGGGTGGCCGCCGAGGCCGGGGTGAAGCAGGCCCTGGTCTACTACTACTTCCCCACCATGGACGACCTGTTCGTCGAGGTGCTGCGCGCCGGGGCCGACGTCGCGCTGGAGCGGATGCGCGCCGCCCTCACCGCCGACGATCCGCTCAGGGCGCTGTGGACCATCAATAGCGATGCCCGCCTGACCGGCTTGAATACCGAGTTCATGGCGTTGGCCAACCACCGCAAGGCGATCCGTACCGAACTCAAGGCCTACGCCGAACGGGTCCGGGACATCGAGACCGCGGCCGTCACGGTGGCGTTGCGCACCAACGGCGTCGACCTGGAGCAGTATCCCCCGGTCGCCGTCGCCATGCTGATCGCCCAGACCGCCCGCAGCCTGTGCAACGAAGAGACCGTCGGCGTCACCAGTGGCCACGACGAGCTGCGCGTCCTCGTCGAGCGTCAGCTGGGCAGGCTGGCGGGCCCGCCGGCTTAGCACCGAGTAGTAACCGATGGTTGACAACCCGGCCCGTTGGTGCCAGCCTTGCTGATCGATCGACCAACACGAGGCGAGGTGCAGACATGGGTGGACGAGTCGAGGGCAAAGTCGCTTTCATCACCGGGGCGGCGCGCGGTCAGGGCCGCAGTCACGCGGTGCGGCTCGCCCAGGAAGGCGCGGACATCATCGCCGTCGACGTGTGCGCTCCGATCAGCAGCAATACCGTGATCCCGCCGGCGACATCGGATGATCTCGCCGAAACCGCGGATCTGATCAAGGGATTGAACCGCCGCATCGTGACCGCCGAGGTCGACGTCCGCGACTTCGACGCGCTCAAAGCCGCCGTCGACAGCGGTGTTGAGCAACTCGGGCGCCTGGATGTCATCGTCGCCAACGCCGGAATCGGCAACGGCGGCGAGACCCTGGACAAGACCTCCGAAACCGACTGGCAGGACATGATCGACGTCAACCTGTCGGGCGTCTGGAAAACCGTCAAAGCCGGTGTGCCCCATCTCATCTCCGGCGGAAACGGCGGATCCATCGTCTTGACCAGCTCAGTCGGCGGCCTCAAGGCCTACCCGCACACCGGTCACTACATCGCGGCCAAACACGGCGTGGTCGGGCTGATGCGCACCTTCGCCGTCGAGCTGGGACAGCACTTCATCCGGGTCAACTCGGTACACCCCACCAACGTGAACACGCCGCTGTTCATGAACGAGGGAACGATGAAGCTGTTCCGCCCGGACCTGAAGAACCCCGGCGCCGACGACATGGCCGTCGTGGCGCAGCTCATGCACGTGCTGCCGATCGGTTGGGTTGAACCGGTCGACATCAGCAACGCCGTGCTGTTCCTGGCCTCCGACGAATCCCGTTATATCACCGGGCTTCCGATGACCGTCGACGCGGGCAGCTGCCTGAAATAAGCCACGTTGACTCTGCGTCCACCAGACACCTCACTCGCACTTCTGCCTGGTGGACGCAGAGTCAACGAGGGATATCGAATTCGACTCGGGCCGAGACCGTTTCGATCGCCTCGCGCAGCACCGCCATCCGGTCCGATAGCGTGGGCGCAGCCAACACCGCGTAACGGTCGGCCTCGCCCATCGGCACCCGGCAGGCCAGCGAATACAGCCGCTGCACCGGATCCAGCGAGCGCAACCGGCGGCCGCCCAGCATGGAGTTGCGCCCCGGCATGATCCACCGGCGGCGCGCCATCGCCATCCGCCTGTGCAGCGCGACGATACGGTCTTCGAGCTCGCGGAACCGACTGTCGTCCAACGGTTCTGCCTCATCCTCGGGCCACACCTCGGCGATCGCCCGCGGATACGGGTCGTCGGGGAGCCACTCGCGCACCCGGATCCGCTCCCCGGTCAGGCACCGCAACGCATAACGGCCGCCACCGAGCTCGGCGCAGTGCGTGATGGCAGCCATGGCGCCGACGTCGTTGCGCTGCTCACCGCCGCCCACCTCGCGGCCGCGGGCGATCAGCACTACCCCGAAACGCGGGTCACCGCTGCGCATCAGGTCGCCGACGAGCACCGTGTAGCGCAGCTCGAAGATCCGCAGGGACAGTTCCTCACCGGGCAGCAGCACCCACTCCAAGGGGAACATCGGCAGCTCCATCGGGGCGGCCCCTTAGTTGACGTCCAGTTCGGCGACCAGCGCATCGACGACAGCGCGCAGGTCGCCGTCGTGTTCCTCGGCGACCCGGCGCTGGCGCTGGTACGACGCGCCCGTCCGGTAGATGTCGGCGACGGCGGCGAGCTCGTCGGCGCAGTTCAGTCGCGCGGCGATCGGCTCCAGCCGGTTGAGCAGGTCGTCGAGGTCCTCGGTGACCAAGCGCTCGTTGCTGTCGGCGTCGAGGATGATCTCGGCGTCCAGGCCGTAACGGGCCGCGCGCCACTTGTTCTCCTGCACGTGCCACGGCGGCATGGTGGGCAGGAACTGGTCGGCGTCCAGCCGCCGGTCCAGATCGACGACCAGGCAGTGGGTCAGTGCCACCAGGGCGCTTAACTCGCGAAGATTGGACACCCCGTCGCAGACCCGCACCTCGATGGTGCCCAGACGCGGGGAAGGCCTGATGTCCCAACGGATCTCGTTGGTGTCGTCGATGATCCCGGTCTTCTTCTGGTCATAGACGAAGCCTTCGAACTCCGGCCAGGTCTGGAACTGAAACGGCAGACCCGCGGTCGGCAACTGCTGGAACATCATCGCCCGGTTACTGGCGTAGCCGGTGTCCTCACCGGCCCACCACGGCGACGACGCCGAGAGCGCCAGCAGGTGCGGGTAGTAGTTGAGCAGCGAGGAGATGATCGGCATGACCTTGCGCGCCGAGGAGATGCCGACGTGCACGTGCACTCCCCAGATCATCATCTGCCGGCCCCACCACTGGGTGCGTTTGATCAGCTCGGCGTACCGGGGAGCGTCGGTCAGTTTCTGCGCCGACCACTGCGCGAACGGGTGGGTGCCGGCGCCGAACAGTTCCATCCCCCGGTCGTGCACGATGGGCTGGGTGGCGGCCAGCGTCTGACGCAGGTCGTCCATCGCCTCACCGGTGTCGGCACAGATGCCGGTGACGAGTTCGACGGTGTTGCGCAGCAATTCGTTGTGCACCCGCGGGTTCTCGCCGATTTCGGCGAGCACGGCACTGGCTTCGTTGCTCAGGTCGCGGGTCTGGGCGTCGACCAGGGCGAACTCCCATTCCACCCCGAGGGTGGGCCGGGCACAGTGCGCGAACTCGATCCGGGCTTCAGACCGGGAGGAAGCCCAGCTGTGCAACGGGTTATCCGGTGCCGATGACACCACACGCAACCCGCTTGCCGGCGTCTCCGGTGGTCAGCGTGGTCTGGTCCGGGCCGGGAGTGCCGTTGACCTGGGTATAGCGGTCCGCCGGGATGTTGGCGAAGTTGTCCTTGTCCGCGTGGATGATCAGGGCGGTCTTCTCGCCGGCCAGCAACTCGTCGCGGGTGAACGCATCGGTGGTGGTGACCAATAGCGCGCTGCCGTCGGCGCGCACGTGCAGCGAAGTCAGATCACCGCTCTGCGGGTGCTCGTTGTGGCCGGGAGCCTGGAAGTGCCCGCCGGCCGACAGGAAGGCGCCGGGCGCCCCGCCGCCGGGGGCCACCGAGTCGGCTTCGCACTTGCCCACCTCATGGATGTGCATGCCGTGGAAGCCGGGCGTCAGCACGCCGGCGTTGGTGGTCTGCACGGTGATGGTGGCGAACTCCTTACCGCCGGCCGTGCTGAACTCGAACGTCGCAGTGGCGACCTGGCCGCCCTCGGGGGTCGTCAGGTGCGCGACGAGGTTGTTAGAGCCGCCCTGCTCTCCCGGCTCAGTCGCGTGGCCGGACGGCGCCGGTGACCCGGTCCAGATGGCCGGCGTGGTGCCCGGCACGTCCGACGGCGGCTCGTTGGGACTGCACGCGGCCACCATCACAAGCGGGGTGGCGAAGACTGCGGCGGCGAGAACTCTGCGGTGACCTGTGACCATGCGAGGAGCTTAACCCGCGACGACCACGATGACGCCCGGCGGCTGCTCGGCGACGTCGGGGATGCGCGGCTCCACCGCGGCGTGCAGCACCCCGGCCACCGCGGTGGCCGAGTCGTGCTCCCCGGGGGCGTCGCTGAAGTAGACGGTGGTCCCGGTTACCTCGGGCAGCTCGAGGTTGCCGACGTCGGTCACGTTCCAACCGGCTTCGCGCAGTTGGTCGGCGGTGTGGCCGGCCAGTCCGGGCTGCTCGGAGATGTTGTAGACCCGCACATCGGACTTGTGCGCCGGATGCTCGGGCTTGGCGACCGCCGAGCTGGTGGTCACCGGCTTCGAGGTCGGCGAATGGCTGGTGTCGTCGTCATTGCCCGACGAGCCGAGTGCCTGGAACCCGACCAGCAAAAAGATGGTGCCCAAGAACAGCAGCACCATCACCATGGCCCGCAGCGGGAGTCGAGACGAGTCGGGAACGTGGTCGTTCATTGCGTCCACTGTATCCAGGTGCGGGTCATAACCGATAAACGCCCAGCTATCAAGGGTTCCCGCTGATCAGGCGCGTCAGGTGATATCGAAACCGAGACGCCGGGCCGCGCGCGCCTTCTGCCGGCTGGACCGCAGCCTGCGCAACCGCTTGACCAGCATCGGGTCGGCGGCCAGTGCTTCCGGGCGGTCAACGAGCGCATTGAGCACCTGGTAGTAGCGGGTCGCCGACAGCGCGAACCGCTCCTTGATGGCCTCTTCCTTGGCGCCGGCGTACTTCCACCAGTCCCGTTCGAAGGACAAAATGTCATGCTCGCGGCGACTCAGGCCGTCGGCGGGCTCCGAATCGTCCCCTGAGCGATTCGCTTGCGCCCTGGCGCCGTCCATATCGTTTCCTGGACCCTTCCGGAAAGTTTTGTGCGGAACGTTCGTTGCTTGTAGGCGGCGTGTTCTGCGCGATTATTGAATCACGGCAGGTGGTGCGGAACCGGGAGCCCGTCCCGCGAGTCGCCGTGGCCGCTGCACCGGATCAACCCGGCGGTTCCAGCTTCGCCTCTCCTCCGTCGAGCCTCGCTGAACCGCCCGCCTAAGATTTTCGGTCATGGCCGTCGTACCCATCCGCATTGTGGGCGATCCCGTCCTGCACACCCCGACCACTCCGGTGGCCGTCGCCGAAGACGGCTCGCTACCAACCGACCTGGGCGAGTTGATCGCCACCATGTACGCGACCATGGACGCCGCCAACGGGGTGGGGCTGGCCGCCAACCAGGTCGGCGTGGGGTTGCGGGTGTTCGTCTACGACTGCGCCGACGACCGCGGCGCGACCACCCGGCGCCGCGGTGTGGTGGTCAACCCGGTGCTGGAGACCTCCGAGCGCCCCGAGACCATGCCCGACCCGGACAACGACGACGAGGGCTGCCTGTCGGTGCCCGGTGAATCGTTTCCGACCGGCCGGGCGGAGTGGGCGCGGGTCACCGGACTGGACGCCGACGGCAAGCCGGTCACGCTGGAGGGCACCGGATTGTTCGCCCGGATGCTGCAGCACGAGACCGGACACTTGGACGGCCTGCTGTATCTGGACATGCTGGTGGGCCGGCACGCCCGCGCGGCGAAGCGGATGGTGAAATCCAACGGCTGGGGGGTGCCGGGCCTGTCCTGGATGCCCGGGGATGTGCCGGATCCGTTCGGCCACTGACGAACCCGCGATGAACCAGCCGCCCGAACTGCCTGCGGAACTGCCGGAGATCGGCGTCCGGGTGAGCCTGCGCTACCTGCGTCCCCCCGGCTCGCAGCCGTCGATGGGCGACGTGGTGGGCCATCTCGTTGAAGCCGGGCCGCTGGTGCGGATCCGTTCCGCGGACGGGGTGATCCACGAGTGCCGGCACGCCGACGTGCTCTACGTGCGCCGGCTGACCGATCGGCCGGTGAAGAACTCGGCGATCCGATCCGTCGAGCACGCCGCCGCCCTGGCCTGGCCGGGCAGCGAACACCAGTGGCTCGACGGCTGGCTGCTGCGAGCCGGGCCCGCTGCCGATTTGGCCACGAGTTCGGCTGTGCCCCTGGACATGTTCGCCCACACCAGCACCATCCCGGAAATCATCGACTGGTATGCCCGACGGGATCTGGAACCGACCCTGGCGGTCCCGGAGCGGCTGCTGCGACTGCCGGAGGACATTCCCGCACGGCTGGAAACCCGCACCCTGGTGCGGGAGTTGACCGCCGGGACGTGGACCGCCGAGACGATGCCCGAGCAGGTGACGCTGACCGACCGGCCCGGCCCGGACTGGCCGGCCGACGACCCGGTGGGGCCGCTGACCGCGGTGGTCGACGGTGACCTGATGTTCGCTTGCATACCCGGGGTGGCGGTCGGGCGCGGCGCGGTCACCGAGGCCCCGGACGGCACCCGCTGGCTGGGGGTGACCGCGCTGCGGGTGGCCGAGGAGAGGCGCCGGCAAGGCCACGGGCGGGCGATCTGCACTGCCCTACAGGCCTGGGGGTCCGAACGTGGCGCGACCCGCGGCTACGCCCAGGTGCCAAGCGGTTCGGCCGCGTTCGAGTTCTGCGAGGCGATCGGATTCGCCGGGCAGCACCGCACCCGCTACCTCGACGCCAGGGATCTAGGGTGACCACGTGACTGCACTGCGACTTGCCACCTGGAACGTCAACTCCATCCGCACCCGGGTGGGCCGGGTGACCGACTGGCTGGCCCGCGCCGAGGTCGACGTGCTGGCCATGCAGGAGACCAAGTGCACCGACGCGCAGTTCCCCACGCTGCCGTTTCACGAACTGGGCTACGAGGTGGCCCATGTGGGCCACAACCAGTGGAACGGGGTGGCGATCGCGTCCCGGGTCGGCCTGGACGACGTGGAGGTCGGATTTCCCGGCCAGCCGGTCTGGGCCAAGCCGGAGGCTGATCCGGCGGTGGAGGCGCGCGCGCTGGGCGCCACCTGCGCCGGGGTGCGGGTGTGGAGCCTGTATGTGCCCAACGGGCGCGCGCTGAACGACCCGCATTACACCTACAAGCTGGAATGGCTTGCCGCGCTGCGCGATACCGCCGCAGGCTGGTTGGCCGACGACCCGTCGGCGCCGATCGCGCTGGTCGGCGACTGGAACATCGCCCCGCAGGACGACGACGTCTGGAGCATGGAGTTCTTCAACGGCGCGACGCACGTCTCCGAGCCGGAGCGCCGGGCGTTTCGGGCGCTGTCCGAGGCGCAGTACCTCGACGTGGTGCGGCCGTTCGCCCCCGGGCCCGGCGTCTATACCTACTGGGATTACACCCAGCTGCGCTTCCCCAAGAAGCAGGGCATGCGCATCGATTTCATCCTGGCCTCCCCCGCGCTGGCGACCCGGGTCTTGCACGGCGAGATCGTCCGGGAAGAACGCAAGGGCAAGTCGCCCAGCGACCACGCGCCGGTGCTGGTGGACATCAATCGGGTCTGATGCCCGCGGTTATATGAATTCCGTGTGGATTCCGCGGTGTTCGCCGAATAGCGCATAGGATGGATCGGGTTAACCAATTTGCTCATTTGAAGGGCAGGGAATACCCATGAACGCCGTCGCAGGGACGGTACGAAAGGTCGCCGGGGCGGCAACCCGCGCGGCGACCATGACCACTGAGGCGGCCGGTGCGATCGGCGGGGCCGCGCTCAACGGGGTGATCGGCGGAGTGAAGGGGGCGGCCAGCGGTGCGCAACGCGGGCTCAGCACCGGCAGCCACTCCACCCCGGCGGCCGCACTGACCCTGGGCGCTCTCGGCGTCTCCGGGCTGATCGAGTGGCCGGTATTGGTGGCAGTAGGCGGCACCGCGCTGGTGCTCAAGCAGCTCAACGGCCGCTCTCAGAACGCCGCGCCATCCCCAGCCGCCCCCGGCAAGGCACCCTCGAAGGGCTCGGCGAAGGCTCCCTCCGCAGCGGAACGGCCGTTGAAGTCGGTGAAGTCGGGGAAGCCGGCGGGCTCGTCGGCCCCGCGGCGCAGCGGTTCGCAGGCCAAGAAGACCACGGCACGGCAGTCGCGCACCGGCGGCGGCAGCGCTCGCGCGCGCCACTGAGCGGGGCGGAGTGGATTTAGGCCGTGCCATTAGGCACTCCCTTCCGCTGCGTGCGGCGAATTTCGGTGTCCAACTCACGTCCACGCTGGTCGATGCGTCGGTGCAGACCGCGACTGGCATAGCCGGAGCGGTCATTCCCAACGGCGAGGCCGGGTGGTCGCTGTCCCGGCGGTGCTTCCGCGGCGCGCAGCGGGCCTGGGTCGAGGTGCGCGGGCTCGACGGCGCCGACGCAGCCGAGCTGGCGACCGCCGTGCTCAGCGCCGCGCGTGCACTGCCCGGGGTCACGTCGGTCCGGTTGAACCACCCGCTGTCCCGGCTGGTCGTCGGTCTGGACTCGTCCGGCGGCAATGACGGCAATGACGTGGTGTCGTTGCGCGAGCTGTGCCGGGTCGTCGCCGACATCGAGAGCCAGTACCGTCGGCCGGCCCACCGCGGCCGCCCGCCGGCGAGCCTGCCCGGTGACGGCATGACGCAGGCGCTGCGCGCGTTGACCGTCGGCGCCAACGTCGCCGGTCTGGGCCTGGCGACCCTCGGCCGGCTGCTGCGGTTGCCGGTGCTGCCGTTGGGCCTGGAAGCCGGGGTCATCGTCGTCGACTACCAGCCGCGGCTGCGCCGGCTGCTCGAGGACAGCCTCGGCAAGCAGGCCACCGACGCGCTGCTGTCGCTGGCCGGCGCGGGCGTGCACACCCTCAACCAGGCACCCACCGCGCTGGCGGTGGATCTGTCGATGGAGGCGATGCGCGCCGGGGAGGAGCTCGCCGCGGCGCGGGCCTGGCGCCGCCGCGAACCCGAGCTCGCCGACTACGCCGATCACCCGCCGGTGGCCATCCCGGCCCGGCCGGTGCCGCGACCGCCGGGTCCGGTCGAACGCCATCTGGACCGCAGCGCCGTTGCGCAGGCCGTCGGGGCCGGCGTGATCGGCGCCGTGACCCGCAGTCCCGACCTGGCCGGCACCGCTGCGGCGGTGACCGCCCCGAAGGGCACCCGCACCGCGCGCGAGTCGTTCGCCGCGACCCTGGGCCGCGGTCTGGCCGACCAGCACGGCGTGGTGGTGCTGCGCCCGGGCAGTCTACGTGAGCTCGACCGGATCGACACCGTGATCATCGACCCGCGGGTACTGTGCGGCGAGAACCTGCGGGTGTTGCAGGTGCGCGGCGCGGACGACGACGAGCTGCGCGCCGTGTGGGCACAGGCGCTGGCCCGGCTGGACGACCCCGAGCTCACCCCCGGCTGGCACCGGATTGGTCCGCGCGCCGGCGTGCGGGCGTCGTTCCAGCCCGCGCTGCTGCCGCTGGCCGCCGCGGTGGTCACCGAGGCCCGGCACGCCGACGTCGAGGTGATCTCGGTCGAGGTCGAGGCGCTCGGCGAGCTGCGGCCGATCTTCGACGAGATCCGTCCGCTGGACGGCGCATCGATCGATGAGGCGCTGGCCGACGCGGTGACCGCCTACCAAGCCGACGGTCACGACGTCGCGGTGCTCTCGACGGCCGCCGTCGACGCGCTCGCGGCGGCCGACGTGGCACTGGGCATGTTGCCGGGGCAGGGCAGCCCGCCGTGGTGCGCCGACGTGTTACTGACCGACCTGGCCGCGGCGTGGCGGATGCTGCACGCGTTGCCCGCGGCCCGGTCCGCCAGCCGCCGGGGTGTCGAGATCGCCACCGGCGCTTCGACGTTGGGTGCGCTGCTGATGCTGCCCGGGGTGCGTGGCCGCGGGCCCGGCCCGGTGACCACCGGTGCGGCAGCCGGCGCGCTGTCGGGCTACTGGCTGGCCCGGCGCGCGGTGGACACCGCGCTGCCGCGTCCGGCTGCGGTGCACGAGTGGCACGCCATGTCGATCGACCAGGTGCGGGCGGTGCTCCCGCCGCCGGACCAGGACATGCCGGCCGAGACCCGCCACGCGCCCGCGGCGGCGGCCGCGCTGGCGGCCGTCGATCTGGCCCGCCGCGGCGCCCAGCGCACCGCACCGCCGAAACTGTTCTGGCAGTTCGCCCAGGCGGTCCGCAGCGAACTGTCCGACCCGATCACACCGGTGCTGGCGCTGGGCGCCGCGGCCAGCGCGGTGCTGGGCTCACCGGTCGACGCGATGCTGGTCGGTTCGGTGGTCAGCGGCAACGCGGTGCTGGCCGCCGCGCAGCGACTGGTGGCCGAGCGCCGGCTCAGTGTCCTGCTCAATGAGCAGGTGGCGCCGGCCCGCAGGGTGATCCTGGGCGCCACCGCCGACGACCGGACCTACTGCGACGTGGTCGCCGAAGATCTGCGCCCCGGCGAGCTGATCGAGGTCCGGTCCCACGAGGTGGTTCCCGCCGACGGGCGGCTGATCGACGCGGACGACCTGGAAGTCGACGAGTCGTCGCTGACCGGCGAATCCCTGTCGGTGGTCAAGCAGGTCGAGGCAACCCCGGGTGCGGATCTGGCCGAACGCGAGTGCATGCTCTACGCCGGCACCACCGTCATCACCGGCACGGCGCTGGCACTGGTGACCGCGGCCGGCGGTGACACCTACAGTCGCCGGGCCGCCGATCTGGTCGCCGGTGAGCAGTCCGCGGTCGGCCTGCAGCACCAGTTGAGCCTGCTGACCAGCAGGGCGTGGCGGATCAGCCTGGCCGGCGGTGCGCTGGTGACCGGGCTAGGCATGCTCCGGCGCACCGGGCTACGCCAGTCGGTGGCCTCCGGCATCGCGATCGCCGTCGCGGCGATCCCGGAAGGGCTACCGCTGGTGGCGACTCTCGCCCAGCAGGCGTCGGCTCGCCGGTTGACCAAATCCGGTGTCCTGGTGCGGGTTCCGCGTTCGGTGGAGGCGCTCGGCCGTGTCGACGTGGTGTGTTTCGACAAGACCGGGACACTGAGCCAGAACCGGCTGCGGGTGACCGAGGCGAAGCCGGCGCCGGGTTACACGGCTGAGCAGGTGTTGACGTTCGCCGCGCAGGCCGCGCCCACGACCAACGGTCGGCAGGTGCACGCCACCGACGCCGCCATCGTCGAGGCCGCGGTGGCCGCCCAGGTGGTCGATCCCGACCGCGGGGAAGTCGCCCACCTGCCGTTCCGGTCCGGCCGCAGTTACTCGGCGTCGGTCGTCGGCGCCGAACTGTCGGTCAAAGGCGCCCCCGAGGTGGTCGGGCCCGCCTGCGGCGGGGACCCGGCGATCCGCCGAACGGTGCTGGAGATGGCCGGCGAAGGCCTGCGGGTGATCGCGGTCGCCCGCCGAGACCTCACCCCCGAACAGGTGGCCGCCCTCGGCGACGACCCGGATCCGGAGGACATCGCCGAATTCTGTGGTGCCGGACTGACATTCGTCGGCCTGCTGGGTATCGCTGACACTCCGCGGCCCGAAGCCGCCGCTCTGTTGGCCGAACTGGACCGCCGGGGGATCCCGGTCCGGCTGATCACCGGCGACCACCCGGTCACCGCCACCGCGATCGCCCGGGAGATGGGCCTGGGCGTCAGCGCCGACCAGGTCATCAGCGGCACCGACTGGGATGGGTTGTCGCGCAAGGGCCAGGAACAGGCGGTGACCGAGAAGGTGGTGTTCGCCCGGATGTCACCGGAGAACAAGGTTCAGGTCGTGCAGACCCTGGAGCGCACCGGCAAGGTGTCGGCGATGGTCGGCGACGGCGCCAACGACGCGGCGGCGATCCGGGCGGCCACCGTGGGCCTTGCCGTCGTCGCGCACGGCAGCGAATCGGCGAGCACCGCGGCCGACGTGGTGCTGGTAGGCGGTCGGGTGCATGCGCTGCTGGACGCGCTGGACGAGGGCCGCGAACTGTGGCAGCGGGTGCAGGCAGCGGTGGCGGTGCTGTTGGGCGGCAACGCCGGTGAGGTGGCGTTCGCGATCATCGGCAGTGCGATCACCGGCCGCTCGCCGTTGAATGCGCGCCAGCTGCTGCTGGTGAACATGCTCACCGATGCGCTGCCGGCTACCGCGCTGGCGGTCAGCGAGCTCAGTGACTCCGCCGCGTCGGCGCCTCGCGGGCCGGATCCCGACGCGCTGTGGCGCGCGGTCGCCGTGCGCGGCGTGACCACGGCGTCGTCGGCGGTCGGCGCCTGGGCACTGGCGTCGGTCACCGGGCGCCAGCAGCGGGCGTCGACCGTCGCCCTGGTGTCGCTGGTGGCGGCCCAGCTCGGCCAGACGCTGCTGGACTCCCACGACCCGCTCGTGGTGCTCACCGCGGTCGGGTCGCTGGGCGCGATGGGAACGTTGATCACCATTCCCGGTGTCAGTCAGCTGCTGGGCTGCACCCCGCTGGGCCCGCTGGGCTGGGCCCAGGCGTTGGGTACGGCGACAGTCGCCACCGTCGGTGCGGCCGTGGTGCCCAAGCTGGTGTCCGGTTGGCAGGGCATCGCGGACCAGCCCACCGAGTTCATCGTTCCGGGGCCGCGCCGGCCGGACGGCACCGCGGCGTCCAACGGCCACCCCGCGCCGCAACTGCGGCTTGTGCACAATGGGGACACCGGCTCTCGTCGCGGAACGGCCGCGGCCCGATCATCCGGCGACCCGTCGCCACCAGGAGGCTCATGATGGCGGACAAGCCGCGGCGCAGCACATCTCAGAAAGAAGCGGTGGCCCATATCCGCGATGCGGAGGGCTTCGCGGTCGAGTTGCCGCTGGTCGGAAAGGTGACGGTGCCGCGTCCCGAGCAGCTGGCCTACTACGGGGGGCTGGCGCTGCTGGCCGCATTCGAGATCATCGACTGGCCGGTTGCCGTTGCGGTGGCTGCCGGCCACATTCTGGCCAACAACCACCGCAGCGAGGTTCTCGAGCACCTCGGCGAGGCCTTAGAAGACGTCTAGCGCGACCTCAGTTGTTGACGGTCAGCACTCCGACGCGCCACAGGAGTGCGTACATCTGGTTCAGCGGACCGCTGAGCAACCGGGTGGCCATGTCGACCACCGGGTCTGAGGCAGGCGCGGCGGGCGCGCCCCGGCGGGCCTCCGGCTTCGTCGGCGTGCTGATGGCACGCGGGGCCGGAGCCGTGATGTCGGTGTAAGCGATTGCAACCATGATGGCCTCCTAGTCGCGTAACGGGGCGCTACGCGCCCAGCGAGGAGTCCAGGTAGTGGCTCAGCTGGAGGCGGTATGCGACCGTTCGGATGGGGACGGAACAGACGTCAGATATCGGCTCGGACTATCACCGGAACTCATTCGTCCCTCACCTCCTCTCGGTCGCGGGCACGCGTCGGCGTGCCGGTTCTCACCGCATGCTCGTGGAGGCAGCTCCGACGACTGTCGGAAGACCGCACCCCTCTCGTCAGAGCTTCGGCACTGCACGGCGTGTCCATCTCTGGAAGCCACTTGGGCTCAACCCTTAAGCCGGGAGGAGCTGTCCTGACCCGGGGCGTCTTTCGACGTTCGGGGTCAGTGGCCTGTGTCCGTGCAGACGCCTCACCTAACGAGGTGCTTGCGTGGTCCATAGTGCATGACCCGCGAGCCCGGGTCAACTCGCTGGATTTCGGGCGTGTCGGACGCTCTTAACGGGCCTGAATACGCTTGTGCCGCGAGCGTTCACGCCGGCGTGCGATCGGACACGTTGACCGGCTCGACCGCATACCGCCCCGGCGCCAGCCAGGAGGTCAGCGCGCCGAGCACCATCATCACCGCGGCGGCGACGAAGACCACCTCCAGCCCGGTGTGGAACGGCCCGGAGATGAGCTGGGGGAAGAAGCTGTGCCCGGTCAGCACCTGGCCATCGACGCCGGGATGGTCCAGGGAGCCGGAGGGTCCCAGCAACTCGGCGATCGGGTTGTAGCCCAGAAACGCCGCGAACAGGCTGCCCACCGGCGGCGTGGCGGCCACCTGGTCGGCCACCGCGGCCGACACGCCCTGCTGCTGCAGCCCGGCGCCCATCGCGGCGGGCAGCGTGTTGGCCAGCCCGATCACCATCAGCGAGAAGAAGACGCCGATCGACAGCGACGTGCCGGCGTTGAAGAACGTGGCCCGCACACCCGATGCCGCCCCGCGCTGATCGGCCGGGACGCTCGACATGACCACGGCGCTGTTGGGCGCGGTGAAGATCCCGCCGCCGAGCCCATTGAGGAACACCAGCGCCGCGAACATCCGGTAGTCGAAGTCGACCGGCAGCATGACCAGCGCCACGAACGTCGCCGCCATCAGCACCATGCCGCCGACCGCGAACGGCCGGGCGCCGTGCCGGTCCGACAGCGACCCGGCCACCGGCCCGGCCAGCAGGTACCCGACCGTCATCGGCAGCAGATAGATCCCGGACCACAGCGGGGTGGATTCGAAGCTGTAGCCGTGCAACGGCAACCAGATGCCCTGCAGCCAGATGATCAGCATGAACTGCAACCCGCCGCGCCCGATCGCCGACATCAGGCCGGCCACGTTGGCCATGCCGAAGGCCGGGATCAAAAACAGCCGCACATCGAGCAGCGGGGCGGCCACTCGCAGTTCGATGACACAGAACAGCACCAGCAGCGCCACCCCGAGCGCCAGCGAGCCCAGCACCGCGGGACTGGTCCAGCTGGTGGGCGAATTCCCGTGCGGCTGAATGCTGTAGGTGATCGCGGTCAGCAGCACGGTCAGGCCCAGCCCCAGCGTCACGGTGCCGGCCCAGTCCAGCTTGGCCGGTGCCCGCTCACCGAGTTCGTGCAGTGAGCGCACCGACCAGATGGTGCCCAGCACCCCGATCGGCACGCCGGCCCAGAACACCGCCCGCCAGTCCCATTCCGAGAGCAGCCCGCCGAGCAGCAGGCCGATGAAGGACCCGGCGACCGCCGCCACCTGGTTGACGCCCAGCGCCATGCCGCGCTGATTGGCCGGGAAGGCGTCGGTGAGGATCGCCGACGACGACGCGAACAGCATCGCCCCGCCGACTCCTTGCACCACGCGCCAGCCGATCAGCCATTGCGCACCGGGGCCCAGATCGAACGGGTCGATCGACAACGCGATCGCCGCGACCGTGAACACCACGAAACCCCAGTTGTAAATGCGAACTCGGCCGAACATGTCACCGAGCCGGCCGAAGAAGACCACCAGCACCGCCCCGACCAGCAGGTAACCCATCAGCATCCACAGCAGGTAGCTGACGTTCGCCGGGTCCAGCGGGTTCAGGCCGATGCCACGGAAGATCGCCGGCAGCGAGATCAGCACGATCGAGCCGTTGATGGTGGCCAGCAGCACGCCCAGCGTGGTGTTGGACAGCGCGATCCACTTGTAGCGCGGGTGGTCGCGGCCGTAGCGCCGCCGGCGACGGGCGGTGGCGACCGCGCCGGGATCGAGATCTGTCCTCTCGACCTGCGCCGTCATTAAGTCACCACGTCTTTCGCTAAGCCAAAGCACATATATTAGCTATGCAAAGGATCGGATACCTAATCCTCATCACGACTCCATGAGCCACGCATCGCGATGCGCCTACGCTGGATTGCATGCGCACCACCGTGAATCTCGCCGACGATGTGGCGCGCGCCGTCGAGAAAATTCGACGGGAACGCGCGATCGGTCTCAGCGAGGCCATCAACGAACTCATCCGCTCGGGTCTGGCCAAGCCGCCCGCCGGAGTCCCCTTCGAGCAGCAGACCCACGACATGGGTCCGGCACACATCGACTACACCAACGTCTGGGAGGCGATTGAAATCGCCGACGGCGCGGCAAGCCATTGATGCTGCTCGACGCCAACCTCCTGATCTATGCGGTCGACGAGAATTCCCCGATGCACCAGGCAGCGGTCGGTTGGCTGACCCGCCAACTCAACGGCTCCCGGCGGGTCGGTTTGCCCTGGCAGAGCACGGGCGCCTTCTTGCGCATCGCGACGCACCCGCGGATCTTCCCGCGCCCCCTGGACCCGGCTGGATTCCGCAACCGGGGCCCGAATACCACCGAATCCTTGGCCGGCTCCTCGACACCACCGGCGTCGGCGGCAACCTCATTCCCGACGCCATGCTCGCTGCACTCGCCATCGAGCACGGCGTCACGCTCTACTCCGCCGACACCGACTTCGGTCGCTTCACAGATCTGCGCTGGGAAAACCCGCTTCGGCGGTGATGCGGTCCCTTACGCCAGCTGCCGCGCTGCGATAGCGTGGCAGTGCAGTAATGGCAATGCAGAAATCCACAACCGCGGGAGCGCAACCAGTGCGCTGAGAGGACGGCCGGGGCCGTCGACCGTACGAACCTGACCGGGTAATGCCGGCAAGGGAGAGGAAGCAACATGACCGATGTAGCCGTCGAGCCGCAGGTGACCACCGGGCCCATCCCGTACAGCGAGAAGACCTACCGCGAGATCGAAGCCCCCGGCGGCGTTGCGATGAAGGTGCCGTTCCGCCGGGTCAATCTGACCAACGGCGAGCACTTCGACCTCTACGACACCTCCGGCCCGTACACCGACACCGACGCGGCGATCGACCTGCACCGCGGCCTGCCGGCCCGCCCCGGCGTGGTGCGTGACCGCGGCACCCAGCTCCAGCGCGCGCAGGCCGGAGAGATCACCGCCGAGATGGCGTTCATCGCCGCCCGCGAGGGCTTCCCCGCCGAGCTGGTGCGCGACGAGGTGGCCCGCGGCCGCGCGGTGATTCCCGCCAACCACAACCACCCCGAGCTGGAGCCGATGATCATCGGCAAGGCGTTCAAGGTGAAGATCAACGCCAATATCGGCAACTCCGCGGTGACCAGCTCGATCGGCGAAGAGGTCGACAAGATGGTGTGGGCCACCCGCTGGGGCGCCGACAACATCATGGACCTGTCCACCGGCAAGGACATCCACGAGACCCGGGAGTGGATCTTGCGCAACTCCCCGGTCCCGGTCGGCACGGTGCCGATCTATCAGGCGCTGGAGAAGGTCAACGGCGACCCGACCAAGCTGACCTGGGAGCTGTACCGCGACACCGTGATCGAGCAGTGCGAACAAGGCGTGGACTACATGACCGTGCACGCCGGGGTGCTGTTGCGCTACGTGCCGCTGACCGCCAAGCGGGTCACCGGCATCGTGTCGCGCGGCGGCTCGATCATGGCGTCGTGGTGCCTGTCACGGCACCAGGAATCGTTCCTCTACACCAACTTCGAAGAGCTCGCCGACATCCTGGCCAGCTATGACGTCACGTTCTCCCTCGGCGACGGGTTGCGGCCGGGTTCGATCGCCGACGCCAATGACGAGGCCCAGTTCGCCGAGTTGCGCACCCTGGGCGAACTGACCAAGATCGCCAAATCCCGTGGCGCCCAGGTGATGATCGAGGGCCCCGGCCACGTACCGATGCACAAGATCGTCGAGAACGTGCGGCTGGAGGAGGAGTGGTGCGACGAGGCGCCGTTCTACACCCTCGGGCCGCTGGCCACCGACATCGCACCGGCCTATGACCACATCACCTCGGCGATCGGCGCGGCGATCATCGCCCAGGCCGGCACCGCCATGCTGTGCTACGTGACCCCCAAGGAGCACCTGGGCCTGCCGGACCGCAAAGACGTCAAGGACGGCGTGATCGCCTACAAGATCGCTGCGCACGCCGCCGACCTGGCCAAGGGGCACCCGCACGCGCAGGACCGCGACAACGCACTGTCCAAGGCGCGCTTCGAGTTCCGCTGGTATGACCAGTTCGCACTGTCTCTGGACCCGGACACCGCCCGCGAGTACCACGACGAGACCCTGCCCGCCGAGCCGGCCAAGTCCGCGCACTTCTGCTCGATGTGCGGGCCGAAGTTCTGCTCGATGCGGATCAGCCAGGACGTGCGCGACTTCGCAGACGAGCATGGGTTGCACACTCAGGAGGACATCGACGCGGCGATCCAGAAGGGCATGGACGAGAAGTCCGCCGAGTTCGCCGACCAGGGTAACCGGGTGTATCTGCCCATCTCCTCCTAGTGGAGTTCCTGCCGCTGGCCCCGCCCGGATCGACCCCGGCGCGGGTGCTCACCATCGCCGGATCGGATTCCGGTGGCGGCGCGGGCATTCAGGCCGACATGCGCACCTGTGCGCTGCTCGGGGTGCATGCCTGCGTCGCGGTCACGGCGGTGACGGTGCAGAATACGGTGGGCGTCAAGAGCTTTCACGAGGTGCCCACCGACACCGTCGCCGCCCAGATCGAAGCGGTGGTACCCGACATCGGAATCCAGGCCGCCAAGACCGGCATGCTGGCGTCGGCGCAGATCATCACGGGAGTGGCCGCGACGTGGCGTGAACTCGGGCTGAGGGTGCCACTGGTGGTCGATCCGGTCTCGGCGTCCATGCACGGCGATGCACTGCTGGCGACATCCGCCCTGGATGCGCTGCGCGACAAGCTGTTTCCGCTAGCCACCCTGGTGACACCGAACCTGCACGAGGTTCGGCTGCTGGTCGGGATCGAGGTGGTCGACGCCGAATCCCAGAGGGCGGCGGCCCAGGCGCTGCACGCCCTGGGACCGCGGTGGGTGCTGGTCAAAGGCGGGCACCTGCCCTCGGCGCAGCACAGTCCCGATCTACTCTACGACGGCAACCACTTTCAGGAGTACCCCGGCCCCCGGGTGGCCACCGGCGACGACCACGGGGCCGGCGACACGCTCGCCGCGGCGACCGCATGCGCGCTGGCGCACGGGTTTTCGGTCCCCGAGGCGGTGGCGTTCGCGAAGCGCTGGGTGACCGAGTGCCTACGCGCCGCCTACCCGCTGGGCCACGGGCACGGCCCGGTCTCACCGCTGTTCCGGTTGTCGCGGTGATCCTCGACGAGATCGCCGGCGTCGCCCATGAACCCGGCGGCACCCCGAGCGGGGTGGTGCTGCTGGCCCACGGCGCCGGCGGCAATCGGGATTCGCCCATGCTGCAGCGGCTTTGCGACGAGTGGGCGCGGCGCGGCTTCCTGGCGATCCGCTACGACCTGCCGTTTCGGCGGCGCCGGCCCAAGGGCCCGCCGTCGGGGTCGGGTGCCGGCGACCGCGAAGGCATCACCGCGGCCATCGGGTATGCCCGCAGCCTTGCCGACGGTCCGCTGATCGCCGGCGGGCACTCCTACGGCGGGCGGCAGACCTCGATGGTGGAGGCGGCCGGAGGCGCCCAGATGGACCTGCTGGCGTTGTTCTCCTACCCGCTGCACCCGCCCGGCAAGCCCGAACGCGCCCGCACCGAACATCTGCCCGATATCGGCGTGCCCACGGTGTTCACCCACGGCGCCTCAGACCCCTTCGGGACGCCCGCCGAGATCCAGGCGGCCGCCGCGTTGATCCCGGCTGCCCACCAGGTCGTCGAGATCCCCGGCGCCCGCCACGACCTGGCGTCGAAGACACTCGATGTGCCGGTGCTGGCCGTCGACGCCGCGCTGCGGCTACTGGGCTGAAGCCGCGGCTCTGGCACCGTCCGCCGCCACCAACCGCGGCGCCATCACACCAGCTCCCTGCGGACATGTACAGATCGTTTGGTCGACGAGTGTACATTCAGGGTGTGGACGTATCCGTAACCGAGTTGCGCGCGCACCTCAGCGATTGGCTCGATCGAGCGCGGGCTGGTGGTGAGGTCGTCATCACCGACCGTGGGATTCCGGTCGCGCGGCTGGCGGCGCTGGACAGCGCAGGCACCTTAGAGCGTCTCGCGGCCGAAGGCGTGATCGGCAAGGCCACCGTGCAGCGGCCCGTCGCTGCGGGTCGGCCCACACCGCAACCGCGACGGCCGGTGTCTGACCAGGTCAGCGACCAGCGGCGCTGACCGGTGTCACTCGTCTACTTCGACGCCAGCGCCTTCGTCAAACTTCTCACCACTGAAACAGGGAGTTCTCTGGCGTCCGCGCTATGGGACAGCTGCGACGCCGCCCTGTCCAGCCGCCTGGCCTACCCCGAAGTGCGCGCCGCACTCGCTGCAGCGGCGCGCAATCACGACCTCACCGAGCCCGAGCTCGCCGGCGCCGAGCGTGACTGGGAGGACTTCTGGGCCGCTACCCGCCCAGTCGAACTCACCGCGGCGGTTGAACAGCACGCCGGCCAGCTCGCCCGGGCTCACGCCTTGCGCGGAGCCGACGCGGTTCATCTGGCCAGCGCGTTGGCGATCGGCGACTCCGACTTGATCGTCGCCGTCTGGGACCGACGCCTGCACGCCGGCGCCCAAGCCGCCCGGTGCCGGGTCGCCCCCGCCCAACTCGACCCCTAGTCAACGACCCCACCGGCGTCGCCCACGAACCCGCCGGCGCCCCGGCCGGGGTGGTGCTGCTGGCCCACGGCGCGGGCGGCAACCGGGATTCGACCATGCTGCAACCGCTTTGCGAGGGGTGGGCGCGGCGCGGCTTCCTGGCGATCCGCTACGACCTGCCGTTTCGGCGGCGCCGGCCCAAAGGCCCGCCGTCGGGGTCGGGTGCCGGCGACCGCGACGGCATCACCAGGCCGTCGAAGACACTCGATGTGCCGGTGCCGGCCATCGACGCCGCGCTGCGGCTACGGGGCTGACTTCCCCAGTCCTCGCCGCTTGACGACTTCCGCGGCGATGTCGGCGATCTTGATGTTGGTGTCCTGGGAGATGCGGCGCAGCAGGTTGAAGGCGTCTGGCTCGGAGATGTCGTTGAGCACCATCAGCATGCCGATCGCCTTGCCGATCTCCCGGTTGCTGGCCAGACCGCGTTGCAGGTTGTCCACTTCTTCGCCGCGGACCGCCGCGCCGATCGCGATCGTGGCGAAAGCGGCCAGGACGACCGCGCGTTCGGCGGCCGCCGTGTCGAACGCGCCGGGGGTGTCAGAGAACAAGTTGAGCGCACCCGCCTTGCGGCGCTCGGCCAGCAGCCGGAATCCCATCGAACCGCGCACCGGCGTCTCGGCGACGATCCGGGCGGCCAGCGCCGGCCACTGGCTGTCGGCGGCCAGGTCGGGCTCGATTTGGGCTGCTTCTTCCTCGATGGCATCCATGCAGGGCCCCTCGCCGAGGGCGATCTCCAGCTCGTCGATCGTGGCCGCCACCCCGTCGCTCGCGGCGGCGATGGCGTAACTGTCGCCGCGGCGCACCATCACGCTCGCGTGGTCGCATCCGGGCACCATCAGCGTCGCCGCCGCACAGATGGCGGCATACACCTCGTCGAGGCTGGAAGACTGGTAAACGATGTTCGCCAGCGCGGTGAACACCGTGGCCGGATCGGCCATCGAATCGGTCATGACTGCCTTCCGTGTGGTGGCCGGTGAACTTCGCTGGTTACCGACGAGTCAGGTACCGTATTTTCATGAGTACGGAGCGCTTCGACGTCGTCATCGTGGGTGCGGGTTTCGGCGGGATGGGCGCGGCGATCGAGCTCAAGAAGCTCGGCTACGACAATATCGTCCTGCTCGAGCGCGAGGACGATCTGGGCGGCACGTGGCACGTCAACCGCTATCCAGGACTGGCCGTCGACATCCCCTCGACCACCTACTCCTACTGGTTCGAGCCCAATCCGCACTGGACGCGGCTGTTCGCCACCGGTTCGGAACTCAAGCGCTACGCCGAGCACGTCGCCGACAAGTACGACGTGCGCCGCCACATGCGGTTCAACACCAGCGTCGACGGCGCCCGCTGGGATGAGGAAGCCCAGCGCTGGCAGGTGAACTTGGCCGACGGCAGCACCCTGAGTGCTCGCTACCTGATCACCGCGACCGGGTTCCTGTCGCAGCCGCACACCCCGGACATCCCCGGCATCGCCGACTTCGCCGGCAAGGTGGTGCACACCACCGCCTGGGATGCACACCACGACTTCACCGGCCGCCGGGTCGGCCTGATCGGCACCGGCGCCACCGCGGTGCAGCTGATCCCGGAGCTGGCCAAGACCGTCGCCGACCTGACGGTGTACCAGCGCACGCCGATCTGGGTGGCGCCCAAGCTGGACTTCGGGATCTCGCCGGCGGTGCGGCGCCTGTTCGCCCGGGTGCCGCTGACGCAGCGGGCGGTGCGGTATGTGACCGATGGGCTGCTGGGGTTCATGACGTTCGTCGGGATCCTCAACTTCCCCTATTTCCGCCGGCTGTCGATCGGCGCGATGGACCTGTGCAAGATCCACCGGTTCATCTCGATCCGGGACAAGGAGCTGCGGGCCAAGCTCACCCCGAACTACGACATCGGCTGCAAACGGCCCAGCTGGTCCAACGACTACTACCGCACCTTCAACAAGGCGCACGTGCACCTGGAGACGGCCGGGATCGATCACATCGAGCCGGACGGCATCGTGACCCTCGACGGACGCAAGAGCGAGATCGACACGCTGGTGCTGGCCACCGGTTTCGACATGTGGGAGGCCAACTTCCCGGCGATCGAGATCGTCGGACGCGACGGGCGCAATCTGGGTAAATGGTGGCGGGAGAACCGGTTCCAGGCCTACCAGGGGGTGTCGATCCCGGCCTTCCCGAACTTCCTGAGCCTGGCCAGCCCCTATGCGTTCTGCGGCCTGTCGTTCTTCAACACGATGGAATACCAGATGCGCCACATGGGCCGGTTGTTCGGCGAACTGCAGCGCCGCGGCGCGACAACTTTCGAGGTCACCGAGGCCGCCAACACCCGCTTCCTCGACGAGATGACCAAACGGCTGGACCGCTCGGTGTTCTACGCGGGCGACTGCGCCACCTCACGGTCCTACTACTTCAACCCCAGCGGCGAAGCGTCGCTGCTGCGGCCCACCTCGGTGCGCAATGCGGTGCGCGACGGCTCTCGGTTCCCGCTGGAGGACTACCAGCTCGCCTGAGCCCGAGAATCGTCAGGCGTCAGCCGGGCCCAGCAGAATGGACTCCATCAGAGTGCGCAGGCAGGCCTGCGCATAGCCGGGCCCGCCGGGGACGGAGTCCTCGCCGAGCTTGGCCGCGCGCTCCCGAGCCACCCGGCCCATGTCGTCCAGCAGTACCGACAACACGTGCACCAGGAACCGCGCGTGGTCGCTGTCCAGTCCCGGCCGCACCATGATCAGCGGCTTGGCCCAGGTGTCCATGAACGCACGCTCGGAATCCCGGAGCAGTTCCCGCTCGGCCGATGCCAGGTTGACCCGCTCGGTGTCGTAGACGGCGGCCAGCTCGGGATTGGCGAACACGGTGGCCACCCACGCCTCGACCAAGCGGGTCAGCGTCTCACGCGGGTCGGCGAACACACTGGCGATGGCCGACATCTCCCCGGCGATCCGGTCCATGGCGCGCTGCAGACCGGTCGTCAAGATGTCGGCTTTGCTGGAGAAGTAACGGTATACCCCGGATGCCGGGACGCCGACGGCGTCGGCGATCTCGGTGACACTGGTCTCGGCGTAGCCCTGTTTGCCGAACAGCAGGATCGCCGCGTGCAGCAGGGCCTCATACGGTCCGGCGTCCGGCGTGAAGATGCGCCATACCGCCGGCCGATTGACTCCGACGTCTTCGGGCTTGGGCAGTTGGGTGGCCGCCACCGCGCGCGCAGCCTCGCTGAGCAGTGGCCGGACTTCTTCGTCGGGGAGCCGCAGCCGGTGGCCGAGGATGCTTCCGGAGAGGCTGAGCAGGCTCGATGACAAGGTCCAGCGTTCGGCGGAGGTCAGCTCCGGGCGCAGCGCGACGAGTGGACGTTGAATGCGCCGATGGACCGTGCGCATCTGCGCCATCAACTTGGCCTGATCGTCGGGCTGCAGATAGCGGCCCTGCCACCGGTACAACCCGCCGATCTCGCGATCACTGATCCCCGAGGTGATCAGCGCGTCGAACGCCCGGTCGAGTACCGCCGCGGCGTCGCGCTCCAATTCGGCGTCGGAGACGTCGTCGAGGAAGGCGGTGCAGTCAACCAGCTGCTGGCCGAGCGTACCGACGACGACGGCGAACATGTGGTATTTGCTGGGGTAGTGCCGGTACAGAGCAGGCGCGGAAATCCCAACTCTGGTGGCGACCGCCTCCATGCTGGTCGCGTGGTAGCCCTGCGCACTGAACGCTTCCGCCGCCGCACGGGTGATCTGTGCTTTGCGGTCCTTGGGGCGCCGCCTGATGCGGTCACCCGGGCGTCCGGCCGGGTCGTTCGTAGCACCGAGCGTGATAATCACCTCATAACTTCCGTTATCTAAAGCGCCATTCTTAACACATCTGGGTGAACAGTGAGCGCAAGGTGCTCCGCTTGGGGCCGGTCGGGTCGCCACCGTCAGGGGACCAGAATGGCGCCGGCCGGACGGATTACGGGGTGCTGACGACGTGGCGCGTGCGGTCGTCGCGAACCGGAACTCCGTTGCGGCCGCCGAGATCCTGCGCGTAGATCCCGACCGCGTAGGGCACGCCCCGGCCGTTGATCGCCAATTCATCGCGGTCGATGTTGTCGATGGTGTCGCCCTTTTGGTGGTAATTCGGGTCGAACGGCTCATCGGCGGCACCGCCCCAGAGTTTGGCCTCGTCCTCGGTCTTCTTGACCTCGGCACCGGAGAACAGGCCTCCGGAAGGGATCCCGGCCTGGGTGAACCCGTCGTAGTCGGAGCGCCCATCGAAGGAGGTGTCGCGCGGTTCCTTGCCGGCCCACTTGAGGTAGTCCACCAGGGTGCGCTCGATGCCGGCCGAGCCTTCGGGCACCACCGGCTGGCCGCGCTTATCGGGCGCCAGGGACTGGTCGCCGTCGTAGGTGAAATAGCCCGGGTTCGGCGAGCCGAGCATGTCGAAGTTCAGATACAGCGCGATATTCTTGAGCTGCTCGACATCGAGCGACTCGACGTACTTGCGCGAGCCGATCAGACCGAGCTCTTCGGCGCCCCAGAACCCGAACCGCACCGCATTGTTCACCTGCGGCGAATCACCAAGTTGCAGAGCGGTTTCCAGCACCGCGGCCACTCCGGATCCGTTGTCGTTGATACCGGGCCCCTCGGGGACGCTGTCCAGGTGGGCGCCGAGCATCACCACGTTCTCGGTCGATCCGGTCTTGGTCTGGGCGATCACGTTGCGCGCCGGGATCTCATCGGTGTGCGCGTCGAGTTTGACGGTCATGGCGCCGTGCCCGCCGCGCAGCATCGCGCCGTCGGCCTTGGTCACGCTCACCACCGGGATCTTGACCTCGGTGGCCTCCCCCAGCGTGCCGCCCATCTTCTCCTCGTCGATGCTGTCGGCGACCACCATCGCCACCGCGCCCTTCTCGACGACGACGGCCATCTTCTCCTTGAACGGGCAGGTTCCGCGGTCGACCAGTACGACGGCGCCGGAGACGGTCAGCCCGTCGTAGTCCTCGGGGCTGCAGCCCGGACTGTCGTCGGCCGGCGCGGCCACCAACGGCCCGGTGACACCATCGGGCGGGGTCCCGAGGCTGTACTGCAGCGCGCGGGCCTCGACGGTCTTGTCGCCGAGGTGCACCGAGCCCTTCTCTGCTTTGAACACCCGGGCGATGAACTCCGGAGTCTGGACGTCGAAACCGTGCTCGCGCAACGTGTCGGCCACGTAGTCGACGCTGGCGTCGTAACCCGGGGTGCCGACGGCGCGGGTGTCGTTGTGGGCGTTGGCGATGTCCTGCAGTTTCTGCAGGTGCGCCATCATCGCGTCGATGGTCACCTTGTCGCTCAGGGAGCCGGCGAACTCGGCGGCCGCAGCGGCATCCGGTGCTTGGTCGGTGTGTACCGGTGTGCTGCTGCAACCACCGGTGAACAGCGCACCGAGCAGCACGGCACCGAGGACGGGCATCAGCTTCTTCTGGTAATCCACGCGTCCACGTTAGTGGGTGGGCGTTGCGGTTCACGCCAGGCACGGCTGGGCGGCGGGCCGGATACCACCCCGGATAGCAGCAGCCCCGCACGGCCGTGCCGTGCGGGGCTGCTGCGTGCTGCGATTTGCCTCCTAGGGAGTGGGCTGGGCGCCGGCGCCACCGTCACCGCCGGCACCACCGGCGAGGCCGGTGTAGGGCTCGCCCGGTGTACCGCTCTCACCGGCCGTGGCGCCCGAGGCGCCGCCGTTCCCGCCGCTTCCACCGGCGCCGCCGTGGCCCACCACGTTCGCGCCGCTGGCGTTGTTGTCACCGCCGTCACCGCCGTTACCACCGTTACCGCCGGCACCGGTGACGCTGTCGCCACCGGCCCCGCCGGCGCCGCCGTTAGCGCCATGTCCGGTGATCGTGCCGCTGGCGACACGGTTGTTTTCACCGCCGTTACCGCCGTTGCCGCCGTCACCGCCGGTGCCGGCACCGCCGCTGGCGCCGCCGGCGCCTCCGGCACCGCCGGCTCCGGTAGTCGTCGCGACCAACGATCCCCCGCCCGTGCCGTCGACCGTACCGCCGTTACCGCCGGCGCCACCGGCGCCACCGTCAGCGTCGGCGCTGTAGCCGCCGGCGCCGCCGGCACCACCAGCACCCGATCGGCTAAAGCCGTTACCACCGTTACCGCCGGCACCCCCGCTACCGGCGTTCCCGGCCTCACTGGCGCCGCCGGCGCCACCGGCACCGCCCTTGCCGCCGTTGTTGTGAGCGATACCACCGTCACCACCGGCACCGCCGTTACCGCCGGTGGCATCACCGGTCGCGGCGCCACCGGCACCACCGGTGCCGCCGTTCCCCCCGGTGACGCCGTCGCCGCTGCCGCCAGCGCCACCGTCACCGCCGTCACCGGCGAGCCCGTCGCCACCGTCGGCAGTGGTGGTCGCCGCGCCGCCGGCGCCGCCGTTGCCGCCGTTTCCACCCCCGCCGCTCTGGGGGGTGGGGATGCCGGGCACGTCCACGCCGCCACCACCGCCGTTGCCAGCGGCACCGCCGACACCGGCATGCAGGCCAGTCCCGCCGCTTCCGCCGTTACCGCCGTTACCGCCGAAGCCGCCGTTCAACAGCGGCTGAGGGATGTAGTTCCCGTCGTCGTCCTTGGCGGCGTCGCCGCCCTGGCCGCCGGCGCCGCCGTCGGCGCCGGCTCCGCGGACCCCGGTGGTGCCGCCGTTGGCGGTGCCGGCCGCGCCGCCGTTGCCACCGTTACCGCCGTTGCCGCCGTACCCGCCGTTGCCCAGGTCGCCGGGGTTGACGATGGTGCCGGCCACGCCGTTGCCACCGGCACCGGCCTGTCCGGCGTCGCCGCCGGAGCCGGAGTTCACCCCGTCGCCACCTGCCCCGCCGTTGCCGCCGTTGCCGCCGCTGGTTCCGTTGACCAGGGTGGTGCCGTCCGGACGCGTGGTGCCGCCGTCGACACCCGCACCGCCGTTGCCGCCGGTACCGCCGTTTCCGCCGGTTCCGGTCTGGCTGGTCCCGCCCCCACCGCCGGCACCGCCGTTCCCGCCGATCGCGCTGGTGCTGCTGTTCTGGCTGGCTCCGCCGTCGCCGCCGTTCCCGCCGACACCGCCCGTGCCGGACTCGCTGCCGCCGCCGTTACCGCCTTCACCGCCCTGCCCACCGGTGTAGTTGTAGCCGCTGTTGCCGCCGGCGATGCCGCCGCTTCCGCCGTCGCCACCGGTGCCACCGGTCTGGCCGCCGATTCCGTCACCGCCGGCACCGCCGCTACCGCCGTAGCCGGCCACGCCACCGTCGCCGGTGTGCCCGGTCTGGCCGGTACCGCCGGGGCCATTGACGAACACGGTGTTGCCGTTGCCGCCGTTGCCGCCGTCGCCGCCGGCACCGGGGTTCAGACCGCCGGAGCCGCCGGCACCGCCGTTGCCGCCGTTGCCGGCGAAACCTGCCACATCGACGCGGCCACCGTTGTAGTCATTGGGCGTCTTGGTGAAGGTGTCACCACCGTTACCGCCGTTGCCGCCGTCGGTGCTGGCGCTGTCCTGGCCGTTGGCGCCGCCGGTCCCACCGCTACCGCCGGTGCCACCGTTGCCACCGTTGCCGCCGGTCAAACCATGCTGGGAGTAGGCGTGGTTGGCACTGTCGGTGTGCTGGGCGGCACCTGCCGTGCCGCCGTTGCCGCCGTTGCCCGCAGTGCCCGCAGTACCGGCGTTGCCGCTGTCGGCCAGCGCGTTACCAGCGGCGCCGCCGTTACCGCCGTTACCACCGTTACCCCCGTCAGTGCCGTTGACGTCACCGTCGGCCGGGGGCAGGCCGATCTGCCCGTTGCCGCCGTCGCCGGCTTGACCGGCGTTACCACCGTTACCGCCGTTACCGGCCAGCGCGCCGCCCAAGCCGCCGGCACCGCCGTTACCACCGTTGCCGCCGTCCTGGCCGACTCCGCCGTCGACGCCGGTGCCGCCGACGCCGCCGTTGCCGCCGTTGCCGTAGGCCCCGCCGTTACCGCCGGCACCGCCGTTACCGCCGCCAGCACCGGCCAGCGCGTCCGGATCGGTGGACGGGTCGTAGCCGTTTCCACCGGCGCCGCCGTTGCCCTGCGGGGCCGTCGACACCGTCCCGTCGGTGCCGGCCTGCCCAGCAGCCGAACCGGTGCCGGCGCTGCCGGCCTGCCCGGCAGTCGCGCCCGGGTCACCGCCATTGCCGCCGTTACCGCCGTCGGGATGCGCAGCGGTGCCCGCCGCACCCGCCCCGCCATCACCAGCCAGGCCCGCGGACCCGCCGTTGCCGGCATTGCCGCCGACACCCTGGGTGCCGTTGCCACCGAACAGCGTGGCGCCGGTACCGGCCGCACCGCCGGTGCCGCCGTTACCGCCGTTCGCGCCGCCACCACCGCTGCCGCCGTTGCCGCCGTTGCCATCGCCGTTGTCGTCGAACGTGCCGGCCGCCCCGGTCGCCCCGGACCCGCCACTGCCGCCGTTACCACCGGCACCGCCGGCACCGCCACTGCCGCCAATGCCCAGGATCGTGGAACCAGCACCGCCGGCCCCACCGTTGCCGCCGTTGGTGCCGGCCAACCCGTTACCACCATTGGCGCCAGCCGTGCTGCCCGTGCTGCCGTTGGTGCCGGTCCAGCCCGCACCACCGACGCCGCCGTCACCGCCGTTGCCCAGCGCACCCATCCCGAAGAAGTCCTGCGCCTGACCCGAGGACCCACCAGTGCCACCGTTACCGGCCGCCAAGGTCGCCGTCGCCGCCCCGCCGGCGCCACCATCGCCGCCGTTGCCCCACATCTCCCCGCCATGGCCACCATTGCCACCATCAGCACCGAAACCACCGGCACCACCGTCGCCACCGTCGCCGATACCACCGGCATGACCACCGTTACCGCCGGCCACCCCCTCAAGGGTCGAGGACCAGCCATCGCCGCCATCGCCGAACCACAAACCACCGGCCTGACCGTCGACACTCTCGGCGGTGCCGTCGAGGCCGTTGCAGATCATCCCGCAAAAGCCCTCGGTAAACGGCGCGAACAACTGGTTGATCACACCATTGACCTGCGCCCCGAAGTCCGAATTGATCCACTCCTGCATCCCGTCATGCAACGGCGCATACAAGTACGTCTCCCACATCTGCGCCCACTCCGCACCAGACGCATCAGCACTACCGACACCCCAGTCCGAACCCGTGAACAGACTGTCGAAGTGCCCGGACAGGTTGCCCCAGGCACTCGGATCGAACAGATCCGTCAAGAAGTCATCGAAGTCGGCATTAGCCGCCGGCGCCGACGCCAACGGCGCCATCCCGAACGCCAAGAAAGCCGCAACCGCCGAGGAAGCGCCCACGATCCGCCGCCCCGAACCGCGCTTCCCGGAAGTCCCCTTACCGGTGACGCCGTGCCGACCAGTCATGTTGAACCCGACCCTTCTCGAAAAAGTCCTCAGTGGAGTAAGGCCTGTTGCTAACGTTGACCTCAGGAACCACACGATAGTTTCGCGGGCGTCAATTGTCTACCGAAAATCCATAAACAGGCGACCGTTCATTCACTTGGTATGGTTTTGCTCGATCGTGCGTCGACTAGAGTCGCCAAAAGTGCACGTAGGTCTTCGATCGTCGCCGGAAGGTTGGCCCGATGTCTCGTCGTCTCAGTAGTCCAAGGAAACGCCGCCTGCGCTGGGGCGGCACCGAACTGAGGGCAGCTCCGGCAACGTTGGGGCTCCTCACAGCCATGAGCCTGGCGGCCCTGACCGCGGTCCCGGCGTCGCATGCCGACTTCGACGACCTGTGGGCCGACCTGTTCGACCCGGGTGCCTGGGGCAACCTGAGCGATGACTTCAACAGTCTGTTCGCCGCGTCGGACCTGTCCGGCGATGCGCTGGCCGGATCTGCCGCCGGTGCTGCCGCGTTCGACTTCTACACACCGCTGCACGCGGCCTTGCAGGACTGGCTCAACTCGGACTTCGGGCAGCAGCTCACCGCGCCGCTCAACCAGCTCTTCGCGCCGCTGTTCCCCGACGCGTGCGGGGTGATCTGCAATGGCGCGGACGGGACCGAGACCGACCCCGACGGCGGCAACGGCGGGGTGTGGTTCGGCGACGGCGGCGACGGCTGGAACGCGACCGGGGCCGGCGTGGCCGGTGGCGACGGCGGGCACGCCGGCCTGTTCGGCAACGGCGGCGACGGCGGCAATGGTGCGGCCGGCGCCGATGGCGGGGCGGGCGGCAACGGCGGTGACGGGGGCGCCGGAGGGACGCTGTTCGGAAACGGTGGTGCCGGCGGCGACGGCGGCCACGGCTCGGCAGCCGAATCCGGCATCGCCGGCGCCGGTGGCCACGGCGGGATCGGCCGCTACGGCGGTCAGCAGTTCGGTGCCGGTGGGTCCGGCGGGCACGGCGGCACCGGAGGTACGGCCACCGGGGCCGGAAGCACCGGCGGCGCGGGCGGCGACGGCGGCAACGGCGGTCGCGTCGGCGGCAGTGGCGACCCGGCCGGCGCCGGGCACGGCGGCGCCCTGTCTCTTATACACA
>NZ_LZIN01000049.1 GCF_001667375.1 Mycolicibacter sinensis
CCACCACCGCCACCGCCGGCGCCGCCTGCGGCGGCGTCGGTGGTCGTGCCTCCGGTGCCGCCGGCGCCTCCGGCGCCGCCGACGCTACCGGCGCTGCCGTCGGTGCCTCCGGTGCCGCCGACGCCGCCGACGCCGCCGGTGCTGCCAAATCCACCCAGACCGCCCCAACCACCGGCCGTCGGGGTGGCGCCATCGGAACCGTTGCCGCCGTTACCACCGCGGCCGCCATTACCACCGATGCCATCGTGGCTGCCGACGGTGTTCAGGTAATGGGCCCCGCCGCCGCCGCCATAACCGCCCTGAGCAGCAGTACCGGCGGCCGCGCCGTCGCCGGTGGCATTACCCCCGGCACCGCCGGCACCGGCATCGCCTCCGGCGCCGCCGCTGAATCCGCCGAAACCGCCGTAACCGCCGCTACCGCCTTGCCCGCCATCGCCGCCGTTACCGCTGCCACTCATGTCGCTGGCACCGGCCGCGCCGTCGCCGCCCTTACCGCCCGCGCCGCCGTTGCCGTAGTAGTCGCCGGCACCGCCGTCGCCGCCGTCGCCGCCGGCTTGCCCGGTGCCGTCGGCAAGGGTGACACCGTTTCCGCCGTTGCCGCCGGCCCCGCCGTCACCAGAGGTGCCGGCAGCACCGTCCGCACCATTCGCGGCGCTTGTGCCGTCCGGGCCGATTCCGCCGGCCCCGGCGAGTCCGCCGTACCCGCTGAACCCGCTGTCCCCGCCTTTGCCGCCATTTCCGGCCACATCGTTGGTGCCTCCGTCGGCACCGTTGCCGCCGTTACCGCCGTTGCCGGCGTTGCCACCTGCCCCACCGTTGCCGCCGGCCCCGCCGGCGCCGTGGTTACCGGCGGCGACGCCCGCAGTCGTGCCACCGGCACCACCGCTACCGCCCCCGCCGCCGTTGCCGCCGTCGCCGCCGCCGCTTCCGTTGGTGCCGTCGGCGCCATCTTCGCCGGGCGTAGTGCCATCGGCGCCATCAGTTCCGCTGGCGCCGGCACCTGCGCGGCCGCCATCGGCGCCGATGCCCCCAGCGCCGCCGTCACCGTTGGAACCGGTTCTGCCGTCACTGCCGAAGACGGCCGCGCCGGTGCCCCCTTTACCCGCGTTGCCGCCGGTACCGCCGTCAGCACCGGTACCGCCGGCGCCGCCGGAGCCGCCCAGGGCGTCCGCAGAGAGCGTGTCCGTTCCGGCACCGCCGGCCCCGCCGTTGCCGCCGTTGCCGCCGACCCCGCCGTTGCCGCCGTTGCCGCCGTTGCCGAGCCACAGCGAACCGGCGCCGCCGTTCCCGCCGTTGCCGGCGTTGCCGCCTGTCTCGCCGTTGCCGCCGTTGCCGCCGTTGCTTGCGGGGCCGGTGCCTGCGGTCCCCGCCGAGCCGTTGGCGCCGGTGTAGCCGGCTCCGCCGTCGCCGCCGTTGCCGCCGTTCCCAACCGCACCTATACCGAAAAAGTCTTGGACATGGCCGGCGCTGCCGCCGATACCGCCGTTGCCACCGTCGACGACTGTGTCATTGAGCAGGCCGCCGGCTCCACCGGCGCCGCCGTTGCCGCCGTTGCCCATCCACTCGCCGCCGGCGCCGCCGTTGCCGCCGTCGGCGCCGAGTCCGCCCGCTCCGCCGTCGCCGCCGTCGCCGATACCCCCGGCAACTCCGCCGTTACCGCCGGCCATACCCGGGTCGTTGCTGGCGTCGTAGCCGTCACCGGCGTCGCCGAAGAACAAGCCCCCACCTTGACCGTCAGGGTTGGCCATCGTCCCGTCGGCGCCGTCACAGATCAGGCCACAAAAGCCCGGCAGGATCAACGGCGCAAACAGCTGATTGATAACAGGGTTGATCGCTTCACCGAGGGGGCTGTTTATGTAGGCTTCCAGGGCCGCGTGCAGCGGCAGGTAGAAGTCGGTCTGGAACGCCGCGGCGACAGAGTTCGGGTCGCCTGCTGCAGCGACGCCGGGCAAAGCAAAAGCGTCCCAGCCAGAATCCCCGGTCGGGTCGACGGCGCTCGTCGCGGCGCTGGGTTCGAAGAGATCGACAAGCCAGTCCCACCCGAAGAAGTCGGCGCTCGCAGTCGGCGCCGAAGCCAGCGGGGTCAATCCGAACGCCAGGAAGGCACTGGCCGTCGCTCCGAGACCGGCTGCGCGGCGGCGGCGCATCTGGATCTGATGTGACTTGCCCGGCCGCTTGCTGGGGTGCTGAGCCATGGTCGGTCTCCTTAAAAACGGCGCGAACAGCGATGGGGCTTCAATGTGGGACAGGTTCGAGAATCAAAGCGTTACGTAAGTCTTTGCCTAATTTACGGAGATGTCAACATTTTTCCGGAAGTGGTTCTTGTCGCGTTTTTACTGGCCGTCACCGCTGCTAGGTGACGCGTTGCTTCGCTGTTAATGATTGCGCCGAGGTTGCCGTCCGCATGGGTCAACGCTTAGGGAATTCTTAGTTGTTGCTTCGTCGGCCCTAGCCGGCCGCGGTGCCCGTCCGAGACTGTTGGAGCACGTGCGGGGCCGCTCGCCGGTCGCGTCGAACACACTCAGGGCGGTGATAAGCCGACGGCCGGGGTGTTCACCAGCAGCGGGTCGGGCTCGGCGGACATCTTGAGTAGGCCGCGCACTCCGCGGATCACCAACGGCCAGGTACGCGGGTCGCGCAGCTTGAGCCCGCCGATGAGTTGCTTGAGCATCGACAGGGTGTCGAAGTAGATCCGCTCGGCGATCAGGTTCTCCTCGGCGTCGAAGACGAAGTAGGCCGTCATTCGGGTGCGGTGCCGCGATCCGGTGGCCGGTATGCCACCCAGTGGACCCAAATGTGTTCCGAGGAGCCAGAACTCGACGATCACCGCGTCGGTGCTGTGCCGCAGCGCGATGATCTCGTGGTCCTGGTCGGGGAACGCGACGCGGGTGTCGCGGTAGTAAGCGCGGACCGCGTCGTCGCCGTCGTGCACAGTCAGAGTCGGAATGATCTCGTAGTGCGGGTGCGGAAACGTGGCCAGCACGTCGTCCCAATCCTGGCGGACCTCGTCGTGGAAGTGGTCGAGGACGAGCTTCTCGCGCGCCCGCAGCACCTCGGCGGGCGGGATGGCAAAGCGATCGGTCATGGCATCCTCCAGACGAATCCCCTGAATATCGCCGTTACCGGTGGAGCGGGCAAGACATGATGCACGGTATGAACCCCATCGTGCATCGCGTATGCCTGATCTTGCTGACGATCGTGGCCCTCAGCCTGGGTGGGTGGGCATACTTTGCGCCGCTGAATTGGTACAGCACGTTTCCCGGGATGGGCATGCATTGGTTGCCGGTGCTCGGCCCGTACAACGAGCATTTCGTGAAGGACGTCGGCTCCTTGTTCTTCGGGCTGGCGGTCCTCAGCGCCCTGGCGCTGTACTACCTGCGCAACCGCCCCGTCGTGGTGATCACGGCGGTGAGCTGGTCGGTCTTCAACGTGCTGCACCTGATCTACCACCTCGGCATGCTGCACATGTACGGCCGGCTTGACGCGGTGCTCAACGTGGTTAGTCTCAGCCTGCTGCTGGTGCTGTCGCTGCTCTTGCTCATCCCGGCACGCAGCCACGCCACCGAGGACCGCACATGACATACGACTACGACGTGGTGGTGATCGGCTCCGGTTTCGGCGGCAGCGTGGCGGCGCTGCGCCTGACCGAGAAGGGTTACCGGGTCGGCGTGTTGGACATGGGCCGCCGCTGGGCGCCCACCGACTTCCCGCCCAACAACTGGCACGTCCGCAAGGCCATGTGGGCGCCGAAACTGGGCTGCTTCGGCCCGCAGCGCCTCACCGTGCTGGGCAAGACGTTCATCGCCAGCGCCGTCGGCGTCGGCGGCGGATCACTGATCTACGGCAACACCCTCTACGAGCCGTTGGAGCGGTTCTACACCGATGAGCAGTGGGCGCACATCACCGACTGGAAAGCCGAGCTCGCGCCCTACTACGAGCAGGCCGGGCGGATGCTCGGGGTGACGGCAACCCCGCACACCACCCCGGCCGACGAAATATTACTGGCGGTGGCCCGCGACCTCGGGGTCGAAGACACCTATCACCCCACCAACGTCGGGGTGTTCTTCGGCGACGAGCCCGGCAAAACCGTCGACGACCCGTTCTTCGGCGGCGCCGGCCCGGCCCGTGCCGGCTGCATCGGCTGCGCCCAATGCTTCACCGGCTGCCCGCACAACGCCAAGAACACCACCGAGACCAACTACCTGTATCCGGCCGAACACGCCGGCGCGCAGATCCATCCGCTGACCATGGTCACCGACGTGCGCCCGCACGGCAATGGCTACGTGGTCAGCACGGTGCGCACCGGGGCGTGGCTGCGTAAACACAAGCGGGATTTCACCGCCGGTCAGGTGGTGTTCGCCGCGGCCTCGCTGGGCACCCAGCGGCTGCTGCACAAGCTGCGCGACACCGGATCACTGCCGCATCTCTCGCCGCGGCTCGGCGAGTTGACCCGCACCAACTCCGAAGAGGTGCCGGTGGTGCTGGCGCCCGACCGCGACGATTTCGCCCAGGGCGTGGCGATCACCTCGTCGATTCACCCGGAGGCCAACACCCACGTCGAGGTGTGCCGTTACGGCAAGGGGTCCAACCTGCTCTCGATGATGGGCACCCACCTGATCGACGGCGGGCCCTGGCGTTTCGCCCGATTGCTGCTGATGATCGCGCGGCACCCGGGGCTGCTGCTGCGCAGCCTGTTCCCACGTGGCGCCTCGGAGCATTCGATCATCATCCTGGTGATGCAGTCACTGGACAACTCGCTGACGACCTACCGCAAGCGTGGCCTGTTCGGCACCCGCATGACCACGAAACAGGGTGCGGGGGAACCCAATCCGGACTGGATCCCGATCGCCCACGACGTCGCCCGCCGGATGGCGCAGAAGGTCGGCGGGTTCGCCGGGGGCACCTACCTCGACGCGCTCAACATTCCGCTGACCGCGCACTTCATCGGCGGCTGCCCGATCGGTGACTCCGCGCAAACCGGTGTCATCGACCCCTATCAGCGGGCCTACGGTCACCCGGGCCTGCACGTCGTCGACGGCTCGGCGATCACCGCCAACCTGGGGGTCAATCCGTCGTTCACCATCACCGCGCAAGCCGAACGGGCCATGGCGTTGTGGCCCAACAACGGTGAGCCGGATCCGCGACCGCCGCTGGGCGATCCCTACCGACGCATCCCGCCGGTGTTTCCGCACCACCCGACGGTGCCGGACAGTGCCCCCGGCGCGCTGCGGTTGCCGCTGGCGCCGTCGGGGTAGCAGCCGCGGCGCTATCCTGGCGCGATGCCGACGTTCGCTGAGGTGTATCGCGAGAAGTATCTGCTGCTGACCACGTTCACCAAGGACGGCAGGGCCAAACCGACCGCGGTGTGGGGCGCGCCGGACGGCGACAAGCTGTTGGTGATCACCGATGACGGATCCTGGAAGACCAAGCGCATCCGCAACACGCCGCGGGTGACCATCCAGAAGTGCGGCGTGCTGGGTGCGCCGAAAGGCGAGCCGGTCGAGGCAGTGGCCCGGGTGCTGCCCAAGAGCGAGACCAGGCGCGTCTACGACGCGGTCGTCAAACGCTACTGGTGGCACGCCTGGTGGTTCGTTCCGCACTCGCTCGTGCGCGGCGGGATCGACAAGGTTCACATCGGCTTGGAGATCGCGCCCCCGTCTTAGCCCACGTCCTAGCCCGCCCGGCCCAACAGATGCCGCAGCGCCTGTTCGAGTTCGGGGGCGCGGAAGCGGTGATCGGCATCCTGTAGGCGCCCCGGCAGCACTCGCTGGCTCGCGCAGGCCAGCTCACGCGCCCCTTGACCGCCGAGCAGCAGTCGTGGCCCCAGCGCCGGCACCGGCAGGATCGTCGGCCGGCGCAGCACTCGTCCGAGGGTCTTGGTGTACTCGCTGTTGCGCACCGGGTTCGGCGCGACGGCATTGACCGGCCCGGACAGCCCGGTGTCCCACAGTGCGCGGTGATAGACGTCGATCAGGTCGTCGATCCCGATCCACGGCAGCCACTGCCGGCCATCGCCGAGCCGGCCGCCCAACCCGGCGGCGAACAGCGGCCGCATCAGGCGCAGCGTCCCGCCCCGCGGTGATTGCACGATGCCGGTGCGGATCCGCACGACGCGCTTTCCAGACTGCTCTGCCGGGGCCAGGGCGTCTTCCCAGTCGGCGACGACATCGGCGAGAAACCCGTCGCCGCGTTGACTGTCTTCGGTGAGGATCTCGTCGCCGCGGTCGTAACCGTAGTAGCCGACCGCTGATGCGCAGACCAGGGTGGTCGGCCCAGCGCTGCTTCGGGCGACGAGTTCGGCGAGTCGGCGGGTCGGCGCGATTCTGCTGTCCCGGATCGCACGCCGGTGCTCGGCGGTGAAGCGTCCGGCGATGGAAGCACCGGCCAGATGAATCACCGCATCGACGCCGGCCAGCAGGTCCGGATTCGGGTCGTCGGGATTCCACTGCCGCTCACCGGGATTGGCTGCCGCACGCCGCACCAGCCGAATCACCCGATGGCCGCCGGTGCTCAAGAACGCGGCCAGGGCCGAACCGACGAGCCCGGATGCGCCGCTGATGGCCACCGTGGTCGGCGCCAGGCCGTGTTCTGCGGCGCGCTGGTGAGCGGCCAGGTCATCGGCGAGCTGGCGGTGCCGATAGATGAACATCGGCCGCAGCATCGACTCGGGTATGGGCGTTTCGACGCGATCGGTCACCTGGGTTCTGCCGTCGCCGAGATCGTCGAACTCGTGGGTGTGGCGCCACCTCATCGCCGTTCGGGCCGGCAGCGACGCCAGGCCGCGGCCGCCGATCGCATCGACGAAACGCCGCGGCGGGTCGTAGCCGCCGGGCTGGTGTTCGGCGATCCAGCGCAGCCCGCCGGGAAACGCCAGTTCGGCGGTGCCGTCGCGCAGCGAGTCCGCTTCGGCGACCAGATGCATCGGCTGCCACGGCGGGCTCAACCGGGTGAACGCGCCCGGCCTCTCGTGCCATGCGAAGACGTCGGCCGGCGGTGCGGCGACAGCGCTGGAAAAGACCAAACCCATGCTCCGACGCTACCGGGACGAATCGGCTTTGCAACCGGGACCGATCAGAGGCCGGAAGAACCCGACCGCGGCCTGCGCAGCCCCGAATCACCGATATGGTCGACTACACGCAGAGACGGGCGGGCTTGCTTGCGATCAGCCGACGCGGCGGATTCAGGGCCGGGGAGGTCGTGTGATGAACATAGAAGCCAGCAATACGCCGTTGCGGGTGTTGGTGACCGGGGCAACTGGCTACATCGGGGGTCGCCTCGCCCCCCGACTGGTCCAAGCCGGCCACCGGGTCCGAGCGTTGGCCCGTAATCCGAGCAAGATCAGCGACGTCCCGTGGGCGGCGGAGGTCGAGGTGGTCCGTGGCGACCTCACCAAACCGAACTCACTAGACGATGCCTGCCGCGACATCGACGTCATCTACTACCTGGTCCACTCGATGGGAAACCCGGGGGAATTCATCGAGTCGGAGCGTCAATCCGCGCAGAACCTCGCTGCCGCCGCACGGCGTGCCGGGGTGGGGCGCATCGTCTACCTCGGTGGCTTGCATACGAAATCGGACCGATTGTCGACGCATCTACGATCACGCAGCCAGGTCGGAGAAATCCTGCTCAACTGCGGTGTCCCCACCGTGGCCCTACAGGCGGGGGTGGTAATCGGTTCCGGCTCGGCGTCTTTCGAGATGATCCGGCACCTGACCAATCGGCTGCCGGTGATGACCACACCGCGCTGGGTCAACAACCGCATCCAGCCCATCGCGATACGTGATGTTCTCTACTATCTGCTCGCCGCGGCAACCATGCCGCTGCCCCAGAGCCGCGCCTACGACATCGGCGGTCCCGACGTTCTGCGCTACGGCGAAATGATGCAGATCTATGCCCACGTCGCCGGGTTGGCCCGACGCAGAATCCTCGTGCTGCCGGTCCTCACACCGAAACTCGCCGGGCTGTGGATCGGACTGGTGACTCCCGTCCCGCCCCGGATCGGCCGCGCCCTCATCGGATCGCTGAGCACCGATGCCGTTGCTTCCGAGCGGGACATCGATTCGGTGGTCGCATCGCCGCCGGGAGGCAAGACCCGATATCGAGACGCCGTCGCGCTCGCGCTACGGCGCATCGACAACGGTGATGTGGAAACCAGCTGGGCCGACGCATCCGCGACCGGCGCCCCAGCCGACGCTCTTCCGTCCGATCCCAGCTGGGCCGGGGCGGTCGTCTACACCGACGACCGAAGCGTCGACTGTGACGCCTCTGTCGAGCAGCTATGGCAGGTTGTCGAAGGGGTGGGCGGCGAGAACGGTTGGTACTCGTTCCCGCTCGCCTGGACGATCCGCGGCTGGCTGGACCGGCTCACCGGAGGGGTCGGGCTGGCACGGGGCCGCCGCAACCCACATGCACTGCACACCGGTGACGCCCTCGACTTTTGGCGAGTCGAACGCATCGAGCGTCCGCATCTGTTGCGGCTACGCGCCGAGATGCGCACCCCCGGCGGCGCTTGGCTCGAATGGCGCCTCGAGGCGTGCGGCGCACACACCACCAGACTGCACCAACGAGCCATCTTTTTCCCCAAAGGTTTTGCCGGACAGCTATATTGGTATTCACTTCTGCCGTTCCACGGTATCATCTTCACCGGCATGGCCAACAACATCGCCGTCGCTGCCGGCCGCGTACCGCTGAGCCCGGGCGCTGAGACGGATGGCGAGACGGCGCTGCCTGGCGAGTCCTAGGCGTCCCGGGGGCCGCACTCGGTGGTGGTTCCCGTGCCGGCAGCGGCGGCGCTACCGGCTGGTTGAGCTTAGGCCTGCGTACCGGGCCAGGTGCCGGTCGCGGGAACCGAACTGGTACTCGATCGCGGTGAGCCGTTTGAAGTAGTGCCCGATCGCCAGCTCCTCGGTCATACCCATCGCGCCGTGCAGCTGCACCGCGCTCTGCCCGATGAACCGGGCGGCACGAGCAACCGTCGCCTTGGCCGCCGACACCGCCCGGGCGCGTTCATCCGGGCCGGCGTCGAGCTTCATGATCGCCAAGTGCTGTGCGGCGACGGCCTGTTCAACCTCCAGGTACATGTCCACCATCCGATGCTGCAGCACCTGGAACGCCGAGATGGGCTGACCGAACTGCTGACGCTGCTTGGTGTAGGCGACGGTGTCGGCCAGGACCCGCCGCAGGCAGCCGACCGCCTCGGACACGATCGCCGCGGTGGCCTCGTCGACGGTGTGCTCCAGCGCGGGCCACGCTTGGCCCTCGTCGCCCAGCATCGCGTCGGCGGGCAGCCGTAGGCCGTCGAGGATCAGGTCGGCGGCGCGGCGGTCGTCGATGGTGCGCAACGATTCCACCCGAAGTCCGGCCGGCGGTGCGGCGGCATCGAATTCGAGCAGGAACAGCGAGAGCCCGGTGGTGTCGCGCTGGGCACCCGAGGTCCGCGCGGTCACCACCAGGTGGGTGGCGATCGGTGCTGCGGCCACCGTGATCTTGGCCCCGTCGAGCACCCAGTGGTCGCCGTCGCGGCGCGCGGTGGTGGCCACGTCATGCCAGATGCCCGCCGAGGTCGGCTCCTCGGCGGCGACGGCAATGATGGCGTCCCCGAGCGCGATTCGCTCCAACAACCGGGTGGGGTCCCCGGCGCGTTGCAGCAGCCCGCCGGCCAGCACGACGGTTTCCACGAACGGTTCGATGACCAGCGCATGTCCAAGTGCTTCGGTGATGATCATCAGCTCGGTGGCGCCACCGCCGAGTCCGCCGGCGCTCTCGGGCAGTGTCGCCCCGAGGATACCCAGGTCATCGGCGAAGGCACGCCAGATGTTCGGCTGCCAGCCGGCTCCGGTCTTGGCCGCCGCGCGACTCTTCTCCAGGTCGTAGCGGTCGGCGAGGAACTTGCCGACGGTGTCGCGCAGCAGTTCCTGTTCGTCGGTGAATGAGAAGTCCATCTATAACCCCAGTGCTGCCTTGGCCAGAATGTTGCGTTGAATCTCGTTGCTGCCGGCGTAGATCGAGCCGGCGCGGTCGTTGAAGTAGCGCAGCGGGGCCACCGCCTGCCACGGCTGGCCGCTGAGGTAGCTGTCGGCGGGTGGGACGAAGTCGGGGATCGGGCCACCCGGCATGGTCGCGTGCGGCTGGTAGACCCGGCCGCGCGGCCCGGCGGCCTCCAGCGCCAGTTCGGTGATCGTCTGGCTCAGCTCGGTGCCCAGGATCTTCAGCATCGACGCCGCCGGTCCGGGATTGTGGCCCTTGGCCAGCGCGGCGATGGTGCGGAATTCCAGGATCTCCAAGATGTCGGTGCGGACCCGGGCATCGGCCAGCCGCAGCCGGAAGACCGGATCGTCGGCCAGCGCGGTGCCGTCCGGGCCGGGTTGTCCGGCAGCCTGTTCGGCGACCGCATCGGCCCACACCTGCAGCATCGGGGCCATCGCGCCGCCCCGCTCGAAGTTGAGCAGGTATTTCGCGACGGTCCACCCGTCGTCGATCCGGCCCAGCACGTTGGCCTTGGGCACCCGCACCGAGTCGAAGAACACCTGGTTCTGCACCTCCTCGCCGGAGGTCATGACCAGCGGCCGGACCTCGATACCCGGGGTGGTCATGTCGATCAGCAGGAAGGTGATGCCTTCCTGCTTCTTGCCGCTGCGCGACGTGCGGACCAGGCAGAAGATCCAGTTCGCCTCGGTGGCGTGGGTAGTCCAGATCTTGCTGCCGGTACAGATCAGGTCATCGCCGTCATCGACTGCCGCCATCGACAGCGAGGCCAGATCCGAGCCGGACTCCGGCTCGGAGTAGCCCTGACAGAAGAACACCTCACCGGTGAGGATCCGCGGCAGAAACCAGTTCTTCTGCTCGTCGGTACCGAAGCCGATGATCGCGTGCGCCACCATCTTGATGCCCATCGGGGAGAGCAGCGGCGCGCCTGCCAGCGCGCATTCGCGGCTGAAGATGTAGTGCTGCAACGGCGTCCAATCGCAGCCGCCGTATTCCACCGGCCACGCCGGTGCGGCCCACCCGCGTTCATGCAGGATCGCCTGCCAGCGCATGCTCGCCTCGTGATCGGCGTACACACTGGTCATCAGCTGCCCGGCTCGGCGCAGATCCGAGCTCAGATGCTCCTCGAGGAACCCGCGAACCTCGTCGCGGAACGCTGCCTCGTCAGCCGACCAATCCAGATCCACTGCCACTCCTAGCCGTAGGTCTTGCGTAACAGCGGTTTGACCACTTTGCCACTGGCGTTGCGGGGCAACTCATCGACGAGCACGAGTTCCTTCGGGTGCTTGTAGCGGGCCAGCCGCTCATTGAGGAACTGCTCCAGATCGCCCAGCGTCAGTGCCTGCGCCGCGGCCACGATAGCGACCGGGACCTCGCCCCACTTCTCGTCGGCACGCCCGATCACCGCGGCCTCCCGGATCATCGGGTGCTCGAACAGCACGTTCTCCACTTCGGCGCAGTAGATGTTCTCTCCGCCGGAAATGATCATGTCCTTCTTGCGGTCGACGACAAAGACGAAGCCCTCGTCGTCGACGCGCACCAGGTCACCGGAGTGGAACCAGTCGCCGGCGAAGGCCTCGGCGGTGGCTTCCGGCTTGTTCCAGTAGCCCTGCATCAGAGTCGGTCCGCGGTAGACGATCTCGCCGATCTCGCCGGGCGGCACGTCGTTCATGTCGTCGTCGACCACCCGTGCTGCGATGGTCGGGATCACCTTGCCCACCGAGCCGAGCTTGCGGAGGGCGTCGGTGCCGTCGAGCACGCAGGTGATCGGTGACATCTCGGTCTGGCCGAACACCGCGACGTTGAGCGCATCCGGGAAGGTCTCGGCCATCGCCCGCAGCACGGTGTCGGACGCGGGCGCGGCACCCCAGCTGATCACCTCCAGCGCCAGGTCCCGTTGCCGCACGGTCGGGTCCGCGCAGATCAGTTGCCACTGCGCCGGAACCAGGAAGACCGAGGTGGCTCGCTCGCGCTCCCAGGCGTCGAGGGTGTCGGCGGCGTTGAACGCCCCGAGCGGGTGGATCACGGTGGTGGTACCGATCACCAGGTTCGGCGCGATGCTGCCCAGGCCGGCGATGTGGAACATCGGCGCGGCGCAGAAATAGACGCTGTCCGGGCTGGTGTGCAGGGCCTGGATGCAGGTCAGCGATTGGGCCTGCAGGTTCGAATGGGAGAGGATCGCGCCCTTGGGGCTACCGGTGGTGCCCGAGGTGTACATGATCAGCGCCGGGGCGTCTTCGGGGATGTCGGCGTGCGGGTGCGGTTCTCCCGATTCGGCGATCAGCGACTCGTAGTCGTCGCCGAGTACGACGGCCACCTCGAGGCCGTCGGTGTTCCTGCGCACGGCATCGATCAGCGGCGCGAGCAGTTGGTCGGTGATGACGCCTTTGGCGCCGCTGTCGGAGACCAGGTAGCTGATCTCGGGGTCGGTGAGCCGGAAATTGACCGGGACCGCGATGGCGCCCAGGGCGTTGATCGCCAGCACGGATTCGATGTACTCGGTGTGGTTGAGCATCACGATGAGAACACGGTCGCCGAAGGAGATCCCGCGACGGAACAATGCCCCGGCGAGCCGTTGCGAGCGGTCATGCAGTTGGCGCCAGGTGGTCTCGGTGCCGCGGCAGCGGAAGGCCACGGACTCGGGGCGCATCTCGGCGTGGATGGCCACCTGGTTCACCCAGTGGTTGCGGCGGGAACGCAGCGGCTGCGTGGTCATTCGGCGAACACCGCCTTGCGTTTCTGCAGCATCGCCGTGGCGCCTTCGATGAAGTCCGGCGAGCCCAACAGCTCAACCTGACCGGCCTTCTCCCGGGCCAGCGCGGCGCCGAGCGGGGCCAGGCTGGTCGCGTTGAGCGCTTGTTTGGTCAGTTCCAGGGCGCGCCGCGGCCCGTGGGCCAGCTTCGCGGCGGCCTCCTCGACCTTGGTGTCCAGTTCTGCGGGTGCCAGCGCCGCGTTGACCAGACCGGCCTCCCGGGCGGCAGCCGCCGGCAGGCGCTCCCCGAGCAGCGCCATTTCGTTGGCCAGGGCCCGTCCGGCGGCAGCGGCGATCAGGGCGGTGGTGCCGCCGTCGGGCATCAACCCGATGTTGGTGAACGACAGCAGGAAATAGGCGCTCTCTGCGGCGTAGACCAGGTCGGCGGCCAGCGCGATACCCACCCCGACACCGGCGGCCGGCCCGTTGACCCGCGCGATGACCGGCACCGGGGTTTCGGCGATCGCCGTGACCAGCCGGCCGGCGCAATCCATCACCTCTTCGGGGGTGATCTCGCCGCTCATGGCGGACAGGTCGGCGCCGGTACAGAACGCCTTGCCTTCGCCGGTGATCACGATCGCCCGCACCGCCGGATCGCCGGCGGCCTCGCTGAACACGTCGCCGAGGACCGCCATGGTGGCGTAGTCGATCGCGTTGAGCCGCTCCGGATTGGTCAGGGTCACCCGGAGCACCCGACCATCTCGGACCGCGGTGAGCTTGGGGGAGTTCTCGGTCATGGGCAGCCCCGCACGTCGCTTCCTTCAGTGGTGTGAAATGTAAATTATGGTTAACTTATGGGTGTCGGTTCGAACTGTCAACAACGGGGGGTCGAACAGTGTCGGCAGTAGGTCTGGGCGGCGGAGCCGCGACCACCACGGCGGTGCGGCGTCGCCCCAAAGACCGCAAGGTCCAGATCGTGCGGGCCGCCGCCCGCGCCTTCAGCGAGCGCGGCTATCACGCGGTCGGCGTCGATGAGATCGCCGCCGAGGTCGGCATCTCCGGGCCGGCCCTCTACCGGCATTTCGCCAACAAGTACGCGCTGCTGGTCGCGACCGCCGAGTACGTCGCGCAGACGCTGGTGTCCGCGGCGCGCGGCGCCGACAACTCGGCCCGGCCGCCGGAGCAGCGGTTGCGCGCGATCGTCGACGCGCTGATCGAGACCACCATCGGCATGCGACGCGAAGGCGCGTTCTACCGCTGGGAGCGGCGCTACCTGCAACCGGCGGACCGCAAGCACATCCGCGCCAGCTATGACGCGCTGAACGCCGCCGTCGCCGAACCGTTGGCACTGCTGCGCCCGGGCCTGTCCGAAGCCGACACCGCGATGCTGGCCGCCGCGACGCTGAGCGTCATCGGCAGCATCTCGGCGCACCGCACCCGGTTGGCCGCCTCGGCACTTTCTTCGCTACTCGCCGAACTGTGCTGGTCGGTGTTGACCACCGAGTTGCCGCCGGCGCCGGCCCCGGCCGCGCGGCGGCGAACCGAGCGTGGCTTGCCGAGTACCTCCAAACGGGAACGCTTGCTCGCCGAAGCCATTCGGGTGTTCGGACAGCGCGGCTTCTATGAAGCCAGTATCGATGAGATCGGCAGTGCCGCCGGCCTCAACGGCTCCAGTGCGTACCGCTACTACCCGAGCAAGGCCGCGCTGCTCGCCGCCGCGTTCCAGCGCGCCGGCGACCGGGTGTTACTGATCATCACCGACGCTCTCTCCGAGTCGAGCGACTCGCGCGAGGCGGCTACCCGCATCGCCGAACGCTATACCGCGCTGTCGTTCGCCGCGCCGGACCTGATCAACATCTATTTCGCCGAGTTCGCCAACCTGCCCGAACCCGACCGGGTACACCTGCGCGGGTTGCAGCGGCAGAACGTCAACGAATGGGCGCACCTGCTCCGTCAGATCGGGGCGACCGAGACCGAAGCGGTCTTCCGGGTCCACGCCGCGCTTGCCCTCGTCGTCGATCTGGGACGCCTGGTTAACTTCGACGACACCGCCGAGCAACGCTTGCGGGTCAACACCGTGATGGCCGCGGTGCTGTTCGGCGGCGAGTTAGCGCGGGCCTGACCCGGTCAGGCCAGGTGGAAGACGACCTCCAGGGCCAGGAAGCCGAAGATGAGCAGGCCGATGATCGCCGCGACGGCCGGGAGTACCAGTACAGGGTCTTTCATGGCCGCAAACGTTAGCCAACCGTCCGCTGTGAAACGGTGAATTGTGTTGGCGATCACCGCATCTGGGGACTTTGGTCCGTGACCTGGGTCACCGGTAGTTATGACTCCCGCGGCGGGTCGGGAGCGAGGCTGCCGTCCGGGCCGATGTGGGCGAAGATCTGCTGCAGCAGTGTCAAGATGTGCGGGTCGTCGACGGTGTAGATGTGGTGGCGACCTTCCCGTCGGGCGCGGATAAGTCCGGCCAGCCGCAGCTTGGTCAGGTGCTGGCTCATGGTGGCGACGTTGATGCCGGCCCGTCCCGCCAGCGTGGTGACGTCGTAGTCGCCCTGGGCAGCCAGCCACAACACGTGTAGGCGCGCGGGGCTGCTCAGCAGTCCGAACGTGCTCGCCGCCGAAGCGAGTTGGGGCTCGGTCGGCCCCTCGGCTCGGCTGGGTGAAGTCATGGTTTCGGGTCGCCGTTCTTCATGTTTTGCCATCGCGGCATTCATTTTGTCCCAACGCCCACGATCGGCTTCGGCGAACGACACATTCGCATAGTTGCGTAATCATCAAAGTATCGCCAGAATTGGGCGCCGCCCCACCCTCAGATCACCCGATTGGTTGCTGTCGAATTGATCCGGACCTCGTCACTGCTCCGCCCGGTCGCCCTGGGACTTCAGGCGACTTCCGTCCTCGTGGACGCGACGGTCCGCGAAGCCGGCCGGCTGTTGTCCGGCGAGACGGCGACGCTGACCCGACGCTGCTGGCGGGGCCCGGACCGCGCATGGATCGAGGTGCGCGGGCTGGCCGGCGCCGGCGGGGCAGAACTCGGGCGCGAGGTGATCGCCGCGCTCGGCGCCCAGCCGGGCGTGGTGTCGGCACGGCTGAACCTCCCGTTGTCGCGGGTGGTGGTGGACTTGGGAGTGGAACTCGAAGGCGACACGCTTTCGCTCAACGACCTGTGCCGCCTGATCGACGACGCCGAACGCACCCATCGCGGTGCTGCGCCCCCGGCTGCCTCCCCACCACACGCCTTGCCCGGCGACGGGCTGCTGCTGGCCGCCCGGGGGGTGATGGTCGGCGTCAACGCCGCCGGGCTGGCGATCGCGCTGGCCGGCTGGGCGCTGCGGCTACCGCAGGCACCGGTCGCCGTCGACGCCGCAGCTGCGCTGGCGAACTATCAACCGTGGCTGCGCCGCAACCTTGCCGAGCGGATCGGCGCGGGGCCGGCCGGCACGGTGCTGTCATTGATCTCGGTGGGCTCGCGGATCGCCACCCTGTCGCCGGCCACGCTGGCAGTGGATCTGGCGCTGCAGGGCATCAAAGCCGCCGAATGCCACGCCGGGGCGCAGGCCTGGAGCCGCCACGAGCCGTATCTGGCCGAGCACGCCGCGCAGGCCGAGGTCCATCTGCCGTCGCGCCCGGTTCCGCTGCCGGAGGGGACCGCCGACCGCCACGGCAACCGGATGGCGATCGTGCAGCTGGTCGGCGCCGGCCTGGCGGGCGTTTTCTCCCGCAGCTTCAACGTGGCCGCGACGGCGGCGGTGGTCGCCGGCCCAAAAGCGCTGCGCACCACCACCGAATCGTTCGCGGCGACCCTGAGCCGGGCGTTGGTCGAACAGCACGCGGCGCTGCCGTTGCGCCCGGACGGCCTGCGTCGGCTCGACCAGGTCGACGCCGTGCTCATCGATCCCCGGCTGCTCTGCAGCGGCACCGTGCGCCACCCGCTGGCGACGGCCCTGCTCGCCGAGGCGCGGGCATCCGGGGCGGAGCTGATCACGCTCGACATTCCCGACCTGGGCGAGCTGCGGCCGGCGTTCGACGACGTGGAGCCGGTCGGCGACGGGGGGTTCGACGAGGCACTCGCCGCGGCATTGGCCGGCCTGCAGCAGGCCGGCCGCACCGTTGCGGTGCTGTCCTCGGGCGGCGCGCAAGCCCTCGCCTCGGCCGATGTCGGCGTGGGCATCCTGCCCGATTCCAGCGCCGCCGCACCGCCGTTCGCCGCCGATCTGCTGGTGGCGGATCTGGCCGGCGCGTGGCGGGTGCTGCATGCGCTGCCGGCGGCGCGTGCGGCCACCCAGCGCGGCATCTCGTTGTCCAACGGCGCTACCGCGCTCGGTGCGGTGCTCATGGTCCCCGGAGTCCGGGGCGGAAGAGGCCCGGGGCCGGTCACCGCGGGGGCGGCCGCCGGACTGGTTTCGGGATACCTGTTGGCCCGCGGCGTGGCCCGCACGCCCGCTCCTCGACCCGCGCAAACCCATGAGTGGCATGCGATGTCGATCGACGAGGTCCGCGACATCCTGCCGGCTCCCCAGCTCGCCGGGGCCGGTGACGAACTCGCCGCGCAGCCGCCCCACCTGGCTTGGCAATTCGTCAAGGCGGTGCGTGCCGAGCTGTCGGATCCGCTGATGCCGGTGCTGGCCCTGTCCTCGGCGGCCACCGCCATGCTCGGCTCACCGGTCGACGCCCTGATGGTCAGCACGGTGCTGATCGGCAACTGCATGCTCGCCGCCGCCCAACAGCTGCAGGCCGAGAACCGGCTGAACAAGCTTCTGGCGCAACAGACCCCGCCCGCCCGCACCGTCACCCTCGACGAGACCAAGACCTACGGTGAGATCGACGCGGACCGGTTGCTGCCCGGCACCCTGATCGAGGTCCGCAGCAACGAGGTCGTGCCCGCCGACGCCCGCCTGATCGAGGCCACCGACCTCGAGGTCGACGAATCCTCCCTCACCGGTGAGTCGCTGTCGGTGGACAAGCAGACCGCGGCGACACCGGGCGCCGAACTCGCCGATCGGCGGTGCATGCTCTACGCGGGTACGACGGTCATCGCGGGCACCGCGCTCGCCGTGGTCACCGCCGTCGGCGCCGACACCCAGGCGTGCCGCGCCGCCGAACTGGCCTCCGGCGAGCTTCCCGTGGTGGGCCTGCAGCACCAGCTCAGCCGGCTCATGAGCCGCGCCTTCCCCGCCAGTGCGGCCGGCGGGCTGATGGTGGGGGTGCTGGGAATGCTGCGCGGCGGCGGCCTTCGCCTGGCACTGGGCAACGCGATCGCGGTCGCCGTCGCCGCGGTGCCCGAGGGGATGCCGTTGATGGCGACCCTGGCCCAGCACGCGTCGGCGCAACGCCTGACGGGTACCGGTGCGCTGGTGCGCATTCCGCGCTCGGTGGAGGCACTCGGTCGCGTCGAGGTGGTCTGCTTCGACAAGACCGGGACGCTGAGCGAGAACCGGCTTCGGGTCACCGCGGTGCACCCGGTGTCGGGGCACGCGCGCGACGACGTGCTGCGTTGGGCGGCCAACGCCGCACCGGCCGCCGAGGGCGCCCAGCACGCCCACGCCACCGATCAGGCCGTCATCGAAGCGGCCGCCGGCCTCGCCGGCCCACGGTGGTCCCTCCCGGACGCGCACCTGCCGTTCCGGTCCGGCCGGGCCTTCTCGGCGTCGGTGTCGGGCGCAGAACTGGTGGTCAAGGGCGCCCCGGAGGTGGTGCTGGCCGCCTGCACGGGTCTTGGCCCGGATGCCGGCGACCCGGTCGCCGTACTGGCCGCCGGTGGGCTGCGGGTGCTCGCGGTGGCCCGGCGCCGGCTCACCGCCGCACAGCTGCGGGCCTTGCGCGACGATCCCGACGCCCTCACCGAACTGTGCCGGAGCGGGTTGACCCTGACCGGGTTTCTGGGCATCTCCGACACCCCGCGCGCCGGGGCGCCGCAACTGCTCGCCGAGCTGGCCGGGCGCGGCATGAGTATTCGACTGATCACCGGTGATCACCCTGTCACCGCCACCGCGATCGCCGCGGAACTGCGAATGCCGGTCGCCGCCGATCAGGTCATCACCGGATCAGAATGGAATGCGTTGTCGCGCAAGGAGCAGGAACGCGCGGTGGCCGACCGGGTGATCTTCGCCCGGATGTCCCCGGAGAACAAGGTGCAGGTCGTGCAGACCCTCGAACGCAGTGGGCGGGTCTGCGCCATGGTCGGCGACGGCGCCAACGACGCGGCGGCGATCCGGGCCGCCAGCGTGGGACTCGGCGTCGTCGCCCGCGGTAGCGACTCGGCGCACGCCACCGCCGACATCGTGTTGACCGACGGCCGCATCGGTGCGCTGGTGGACGCCATCGACGAGGGTCGCCGGTTGTGGCGGGGCGTGCAGCTGGCGGTTACCGGCCTGCTCGGCGGCAACGTCGGTGAGGTGATTTTCGGTGTGGTGGGCACCGCCCTGGCCGGCACCTCGCCGCTGAACAACCGGCAGCTGCTGCTGATGAACATGCTGACCGACGCGCTGCCGGCGACCGCCGTTGCGGTGAGCACTCCGGCCGGCCCGGCGGGCCGTGTGGTGCACGGCATCGACGAACGCAAGCTGATGCGTGCCGTCGCCGTCCGGGGGGCGATCACCGGTGCCGCGGCCAGTGCGGCCTGGGCGATGGCCTCGGTAACCGGACGCCGGCAGCGCGCCGCGACCGTCGCGCTGATCACGCTGGTCTCCACCGAACTGGCGCAGACGCTGGTCGATTCGCACGCCCCATTGGTGTGGCTCACCGCCGCGGGTTCGTTCGCGGCGTTCGCTGGGGCGATCAGCATCCCCGGTGTCAGCCAGCTGCTCGGCTGTGCTCCGGTGGGCCCGTTGGGCTGGGCACAGGCCCTGGGATCGACCGGCGCGGCGGTGCTGGCGATCGCGGTCGCGCCGCACCTGCTGCCCGCCGGGAAGCCCCGCCCGGACGCACCGGAGGGCGATACAGAACCGCCGACGGCAATTGTTGAAACGCTGCGACCAGCCCGGGAAGCGGTAGCACCGGATGTCGACGCGGCTAGGGTGTTTGCCACCGTATAAAACCCACCGGAGGCCTCGTATGCACCCTTTCCGGCAGGCCGTCGAGGCCCGCGACGCCGCGGCCATCGAGGCGCTGCTATCCGACGATGTCGTGTTCACCAGCCCGGTCGCCTTCACGCCTTATCCGGGTAAGCCGATCACCGCGGCGATCTTGCGCGCCGTGATGCGGGTCTTCGAGGACTTCCGCTACGTCCGCGAGATCGCCGATCCCGGCGGGCAAGACCATGCCCTGGTCTTCGAGGCCACGGTGGCCGGTAAGCGGCTCACCGGATGCGACTTCCTGCATCTCGACGCGGACGGCAAGATCGACGACCTGATGGTGATGGTGCGGCCGCTGTCGGCGGCAACCGCCCTGGCCGAGGCCATGGGGGCGCAATTCGAGCAGATCAAGCGCGAGGCCGCGGAGGACGCGGGTTCGGCCTAGACTTTCTGCGCGATGCCGACACCCGCATCCGATCTGACCGCCGGCCCTGAGCTGTTCGTTCGGCGCCGGCGGACCCATGCGGTGCGCGAGCAGGCGCCCGTGGTCTCGGCCGTCGCGCTCGGCGGCGCCATCGGGGCATGCGCTCGCTACGGCATCGAACTGGCCTGGCCCACCCCGTCCGGCGGTTTCCCTTGGGCCACCATGGTTGTCAACGTCAGCGGCTGTGCGCTGATGGGGGCGTTGATGGTGGCGATCACCGAACTGTGGGTCGGCCACCGGCTGTTGCGCCCGCTGCTGGGCACCGGCGTGCTGGGCGGCTACACGACGTTCTCCACGTTCGCCGGCGACGTCGACACCCTTGCTGCCGCCGGTCAACTGGCCACAGCGGTGCTCTATCTACTCACCACGCCGGTGCTGGTGCTGGTCACCACCTGGACCGCCGCGGCCCTCATCCGACGCCTGATCGTCAGGAGGACATCATGACCCAGCTGACCGGACCAGCCCTGCGGCTGACGGTGTTCGTCGGAGAAAGCGACACCTGGCATCGCAAGCCGCTTTTCAGTGAGATCGTGCACCGGGCGCGCCGCGCCGGTCTGGCCGGTGCCACGGTGTTCCGCGGCATCGAGGGCTACGGGGCGTCCTCGGCCATCCACACCACCCGGCTGCTGTCATTGTCGGAGGACCTCCCGGTCTCGGTCATCATCGTCGACACCGCCGAGCGGGTCCGCGCCTTCCTGTCGGAACTGGACGAATTGGTCACCGAGGGATTGATTCTCCTCGACGAGGTCGAGGTCGTCCGGCACGTCGGTCGAACCGCCGACGGCTCGTGAACTGGTTGCTGGTGATCGCCGGCGCCGCGGCGGGGGCGCCACTGCGGTACCTGACCGATCGATTCGTCCAGGCCCGGCACAACACCACGCTTGCGTGGGGGACGTTGGCCGCCAACGTGCTGGGCAGCCTGATCCTGGGGGCGCTCACCGGCGCGGTGAGTGCCGGCGACGAGCGAATACACCTGCTGGTCGGCACCGGCTTGTGCGGGGCACTGACCACCTATTCGACCTTCTCCTACGAGACGCTGCAGCTGGCCGGCGCCGGCGCCCGGCTCTACGCGGTGGCCAACCTGGTGCTCACGCTGATCTGCGGGCTGGGCGCCTACTACGCCGGAAACCTTGCCGCCCAAGCCATCTGGCCCTGAATCAGCCGGCGGCTGGTGGTCAATTCGCTGGAAAGCGCATCCCGGGGGCAACGCACCGAAATCCATCCGGCGCCGCCTTCCACCACGAATGAATCGGGTTAGAAGCTATTAGCCGGATTCGGCGGTTAAGGCGAGCCTCATCGCCTATCGGAACGCTACACCGGCGCCGCCGCGGTGGGGAGGTGGTGCCACAATCGAACCGGCTGTGTGCAATGGCCGCCGACCACCGATTCCCAGGAGAAACCATGTCGTTCTCGATAGAGCTCAGCGATGACGTGATCGAGGTGCGCGACTGGGTGCATCAGTTCGCCGCCGAGGTCGTCCGCCCGGCCGCCGCCGAATGGGACGAACGCGAAGAGACGCCGTGGCCGGTCATCGCCGAGGCGGCCAAAGTCGGCCTGTACTCACCCGAGCTGTTCGCCACCCAGGCCGCCGAACCGAGCGGGATCGGCATGCTGACGGTGTTCGAGGAGCTGTTCTGGGGTGATGCCGGCATCGCGCTGTCGATCCTGGGTACCGGTTTGGCGGCAGCCGCCCTGGCCGGCAACGGAACTCCCGAACAGCTGGGCCAGTGGCTGCCCGAGATGTTCGGCACCGCCGACGACCCCAAGGTCGGTGCGTTCTGCTCATCCGAACCGGACGCCGGCTCGGATGTCGGCGCGATCCGGACCCGCGCCCGCTACGACGAGGCCACCCGCGAATGGGTGCTCAACGGCACCAAGACCTGGGCCACCAACGGCGGCATCGCCAATGTGCACATCGTGGTCGCGTCGGTCTATCCCGAGCTCGGCTCGCGCGGCCAGGCCACGTTCGTCATCCCGCCCGGTACCGCCGGCCTGGCCCAGGGCCAGAAGTTCAAGAAGCACGGCATCCGGGCCTCGCACACCGCCGAGATCGTGCTGGACAACGTCCGCCTGCCCGAGGACATGATCCTGGGCGGTCGGGAGAAGTTCGAAGACCGCGTCGCCCGCGTCAAATCCGGTGCGTCTGCCGGCGGCCAAGCCGCGATGAAGACCTTTGAACGCACCCGCCCGACCGTCGGTGCGATGGCCGTCGGGGTGGCGCGAGCCGCCTACGAATACGCCCTCGAATACGCCTGCCAGCGTGAGCAGTTCGGCCGCAAGATCGGTGAGTTCCAAGCCGTCGCGTTCAAGCTCGCCGACATGAAAAGCCGCATCGACGCGGCACGGCTGATGGTCTGGCGGGCCGGCTGGATGGGACGCAACAACAAGGCCTTCGACAACGCCGAGGGCTCGATGGCCAAACTGTTCGCCAGCGAGACCGCGGTATATGTCACCGACGAGGCGATCCAGATCCTCGGCGGCAACGGCTACACCCGCGACTACCCGGTCGAGCGGATGCACCGCGACGCCAAGATCTTCACCATCTTCGAGGGCACCAGTGAGATCCAGCGGCTGGTCATTGCGCGGGCGTTGACGGGCCTGCCGCTGCGCTGAGCGCCCGGCGCAGTCAGGGCGCGGGAGCGGAGAAGACGAACCGGGTGCAGTCGGTGGGGAAGGCGAACCAGGCCAGGGCCCGTCGGGGGGCGATCATGCGCAACCCGCCGCCGTCGGGTCCCGCCCAGGCATCGGAGCCCGGAGCGTACTGCGGGTGGTATTTCTCAAACGCGGTCGCCAATCGGGCACCGAGGTCGTCCGGGTCCGCCGACGTCGCGGTGGAGACGCCCTCGACAATCACCACCTGCGTACCGCTTTCCAGCGTCAGGGTGCAAGCCGGGTTGTCCTGTAGGTTGCGGGCGTGCCGGGTGGTGGGCGCACCGTCGTAATAGAACCGGCCGTCGAGCCACACGCCCCACCGCGGTACGGAGTGCGGGGTGCCGTCCGGGCGCACCGTCGTCAACCAATAGTGCTGCGACGCAGTCAGTTGCTGTTCGACTTCCGGCCAGCTCAATAAGCCCTCGGTCGAAGTCGGCAACCCGTAACCCTCCGGCAGGGTGGGACGTGTCGCCGTGGGGCCCAGTGATGGTTCCATAGCCCTGCGCTACCCGGCCGTCTTCCCGTTGTCGGTCATATACACCGCGCCGTGCACCGCGGCCGCGGCGTCGCTGGCCAGAAAGGCGATCACCTGGGCGACGTCCTCGGGCGCGCTCATCCCGCGCGGCGAGGCCACCCGCATGATCAGGTTGACGTCGGCGCCTTCGGGCAGCTGAAAGTTCGTCACCTGCGGTGTCAGCATCCCGCCCGGACATACTGCGTTGACCCGCAGCTTCTCCGCGGTGAACTCGACGGCCATCGCGCGGGTGAGCCCGACCAGGCCGTGCTTGGCCGCGCAATAGCCGGCCGAGTACGCCTGGCCTTCCACCCCGGCGATCGAGGCGACGTTGACGATGTTGCCGGCGGTTTCCAGCAGGTGCGGCAGCGCCGCGCGGCACAGGAAGAACGGCCCGTTGAGGTTGACCGCCAGGTCGTGAGCCCACTCGTCGTCGGTGACGGCCAGGGTGTGGCGCATCTGGTGGGCGCCGGCGACGTTGACCAGAACATCGAGTCGGCCGAACTGCTCGACGCACTGCGCAACCGCCGCCGTGCAGGCCGCCGCCGTGCTGATGTCGGTGGGGGCGTACTGCCCGCCGGGCACGTCGGCGAACACCGTTGCCAGCCGTTCGGCGTCGCGGGCCACCCCGAACACCGATGCTCCGCGCCGGGCGAACAGCTGGGCCGTCGCCGCACCCAGGCCCGACGAAGCGCCGGTCACCAATACGACTTTGCCTGACAGATCGGTCATGGGCGTAACGGTATCCGCTGTCGCTCAGCGACTTGTGTGCCGGTGCAGCGAGGCACGCCCGAATGCGAGCACCATCCCGGGTGAGCCCAGGAGCAGTTGCAGGATCTGCAGCGGATGTCGGGCGGAGCGCACGTTCAAGAAGCTGTAGACATGCACGGCGCGCACCTTCGTATGCGCGTCGAACCGCCAGACTTCGATACCGCAACCGTCGCGCCGGCCATCCGGGCCGCCCCACTACTCGTTGACGATGGTGTCCTCGGTGGTGGCGGCCAATCCCTTGGACAGCCGGAACCGGCGCGCCTCGAACACCTCGCACGAGCGCGCCCACGCGGTGTGAATCGCCTGCACGCCAACCGATTCCTCGCGGGCACCGTCGGAGATCATCACCAGCCGCGCGTCGGTGGCATAGAGCTCATAGATCACCTCGGGCCGGTAATCGTTGGTGGTGTCCTGCACGAACTCGACGAACGCGGCGGCGTCGGCGGGCCACCGCGATGGCACCGGTCACCGGCGGGTCGACCGCGAGCGCACTGCCGCGACGCCCAGCCGAACTCCGGCCCGCAACAGCGCAAGCAGTCCGTGCGGCCGCAACGCGGCCGACACCAGCTGCGCCGAATCGCAATACAGAATGCGCCGCCGCACCCGCCCGAGCTCGTCGAGTTCGTAGCGGTCGACGGCCGGCCACGTCACAGTCCGGCCGCCGAACGTGCCGATGATCCGGAACTCGATGTAGGCGACACCGGCCTGGTCGCGGCTGCGGAAGCCATACTCGGCGAGCAGCGCGGACAACCTCCTGGCCGCCGCGCAGCAGCGAGAGATCGCCCTGACCGGTTTGGCGCCGTTCTGGCACGGGCCGCCGAAAGCGGAGGGGATCGTGGTGGGTTACGGCACGCCGGCCGAACCCGAATACCCCCGGGCGCTGGGCCATCTCGGCCAATTACTCGCCGATTCTGGGTAGCGTGCCGGTGAGCGAAAGGAGTGCGCCAATGCGCTACACCCGCACCGATCTCATCGCCGCCCCGCCCGGCGACGTGTGGGCGGTCCTGACCGACGTCGAGCACTGGCCGGATTGGACGGCGTCGATGCGCGAGATCACTCGCCTGGACTCCGGCCCGTTGCGCGTCGGGTCCACCGCGCGCGTCCGGCAACCCACCGGCCGGCCGATGGTCTGGACCGTCACCGAGCTGGCCGACGAGCGGTCCTTCACCTGGACAGCATCGGCGGCCGGGATCCGGTTCACCGGCTACCACAAGCTCACCGCTACCGAGTCCGGCGTCCGGGCGGTGCTGGCCTTCACGCTGACCGGTCCGATGGCCTGGCTGGCGCGGCTGCTCGCCGGCGGACGCATCCGGCGCTATGTCGATATGGAGGCCGACGGGCTCAAACGACAGGCCGAAAGCCGCACCTCGACCTAGCGGTTGCGTTTGACAGTGGCCGAGCTCCGTGTTTACCGTGGGAAGAACCTACGGTACCGTAGGTTTGGTCGGGGGACTAAGCGACTGCCCATATGCCGAAAACGGGATGGAGCAAACATGACTAACGTCCAGACAGCGCTGCTGCATGAGCTGGAGCCGATTGTCGAGCAAAACCTCAACCGCCACCTCAAGGCCGCCAAGCCGTGGCTGCCCCACGACTATGTGCCGTGGAGCAAGGGGCGCGACTTCGCCTTCCTCGGGGGCGAGGACTGGGTTCCCGAAGACTCGCCGCTGGACCCGGTCGCCAAGGCCGCGCTGCTGGTCAACCTGCTGACCGAGGACAACCTGCCGTCCTACCACCGCGAGATCGCCACCCGCTTCGGCCGGGACGGCGCCTGGGGTTCCTGGGTCGGGCAGTGGACCGCCGAGGAGGGCCGCCACAGCATCGCGCTGCGCGACTACCTCGTCGTCACCCGGGGCATCGACCCGGTGAACCTCGAAAACATGCGGATGCAGCACACCATCGCCGGATACGACTCCGGCGACAAGACTCCGCTGCAGGCGTTGGCCTACGTGTCGTTCCAGGAACTCGCCACCCGGGTGTCGCACCGCAACACCGGCAAGGCCTCGGGCTGCCCGATCGCCGACCAGCTGCTGGCCCGCGTCGCTCTGGACGAGAACCTGCACATGGTGTTCTACCGCAACCTGATGGACGCGGCCCTGGACATCGCGCCGGATGAGGCCATGTGCGCCATCCGCGACGAGGTGCTCGGCTTCTCGATGCCCGGCATGAACATGCCCGGCTTCGCCGAGAACGCCCTGCTGATCGCCAAGGCCGGCATCTACGACCTGCGCATCCACCACGACGACGTGGTGCAACCGGTGCTGCGGTTCTGGAAGGTCTTCGAGCGCGACGGCTTCGGCCCCGAGGGTGAGCAGGCCCGCGAACAGATCGACGGGTTCCTCAAGATGGTCGACGAGCGGGCCACGCACTACGAGGAGAAGGCCAAGGCGCGCGAGAGCGTCCTGAGTTCCTGACGCTCAGCCGGTTCCGGTCACGGTCAGGTAGATCAGCGCCGCGTTGAGCAGACCGATCACCACCGTGACGGTCCAGCCCAGTACCGAGGTCAGCCGCCGGTTGGCATCGGCGCCCATCAGCGCCCGGTCACCGGTCAGCCGGACCAGTGGCACCAGCGCGAACGGGATGCCGAACGAGAGCACCACCTGGGAGATCACCAGTGCCCGGGTGGGATCGGTCCCGATTGCTAGGATCGCCAGCGCCGGGATCAGCGTGATCAGCCGGCGCCACAGCAACGGCACCGACACCCGCAGCAGGCCCTGCATGATCATCGCGCCGGCGTAGGCGCCCACCGACGTCGAGGCCAGGCCGGAGGCCAACAGGCCGATCGCGAAGAACAGCGCGATGGTCGGCCCGAGCGCGTCGTGCACCGCGTGGTGCGCGCCCTCGATCGAGCCGGTGCCGTCCCGGCCGGACAGGTGTGCGGCCGCCACCACCAGCATGGCCAGGTTCACCGCGCCGGCCACCAGCATGGCCAGACCGACATCCCACCGGGTCACCCGCAACAGGCGTCGCCGCGCTCGGCCGGGTTCGGCCCGTCCGTGCCGGTCGCGGGCCAGGCCGGAGTGCAGATACACCGCGTGCGGCATGACGGTGGCGCCCAGGATTGCGGTCGTCAGCAGCACGCTCTCGGTGCCGTCGAAGCGCGGCAGCAGGCCCCCGGCGACGTCGGTCACCGGCGGCGGGTCGACCACCAAGCTGGCCAGGAAGCCGATCGCGATGATCGCCAGCAGCCCGGTGGCGACCTGCTCGAAGGCCCGCGGCCCGCGCCGGTCACCGACGACCAGCAGGGCCATCGACACCGCCCCGGTGATCAGCCCGCCCAGCATCAGCGGGAGGCCGAAGATCAGTTTCAGCGCGATGGCGCCGCCTACCACTTCGGCGAGATCGGTTGCCATGGCTACTAATTCGGCCTGCAGCCAATAGCCGATTCGGGTGGGTCGGCGGGTCGTCATGCCGACCGCCTCGGGCAGTGACAGCCCGGTCACCAGGCCCAGTTTGGCCGAGAGGTACTGCACCAGGCCGGCCATCACGTTCGCGGCGACGATCACCCAGACCAGCAGGTAGCCGAACGCCGCGCCGGCGCTGACGTTGGCCGCGACATTGCCCGGATCGACGTAGGCGATGGCCGCGACGAACGCAGGTCCGAGCAGATACCAGCCCGGCTTTCTCCGTACCGGTTCGCCCGTGCGCGTCATCAAGGACGAGCGTAGAGCCCCCGTCCGGTGACCAGCGGCAGATCCAGGGTGGTGCGGATGCCCGGTTCGGCGGCCACCACCGCGGGAATGGCGTTGACCACCCGCATCGCGGTGGCGACCAGCCCGGCGTGATTGTGGTCGCCGTTCGGGCTGGACAGGCACAGGTCCAGCGCATACGACGGTTCACCGGTCACCTCGACCCGGTAGGACCCGCCGGGCTGGGCCGGTTGCGGCCAGTCCGGGCACAGGTCGTCGCGCAACCGGGTGACGTGTTCGAGGACCACGGCAACCTGGCCGTCGAGCATGCCACGCACCTCGAAATGCAATGCCGCGGCGGTGCCTTCGGCGATGCGACCCGCCGAGATCTCAAAATCCTCGGGCGCCGGCTCGCGCTCGTAGATCTCCACCACCTCGTCGAGCTCGATGCCCAGTCCCGCCGCGAGCTGGCGCACCACCGAACCCCATGCCAGGCTCAGCACGCCGGGCTGCAGCAGCATCGGGATCTCGTCCATCGGCTTGCCGAACCCCATGACATCGAACATGACCGCGGCGCTGTCATAGGTGGCGTAGTCGACGATCTCCATGCAGCGGATCTGCTGGACGCTCTGGCAGGTGCCGGCCAACGCCAGCGGCAGGAGGTCGTTGGCGAAGCCCGGGTCGATGCCATTGACAAATAAGGTTGAACGGCCCTTTTGCGCCGCATCCTCCAACGGGGACAGCATCTCCGGCGGGAGCACCTGCCATGGGTACTGCAGGAACACCGCGCTGCTGCCGGCGATGTTGACACCGGCGTCCAGAATGCGCCGCATGTCTTCCAGCGCCTCGCCGAGCCGGTTGTCGGCCAGCGCGGTGTAGACCACGCACTGCGGCTTGGTGTCGAGGACCTGCTGGAGGTCGGTGGTCGCTGCGATGCCGGTCTGCGTGTCCAGACCGGCGAGTTCTCCGGCGTCTTTGCCGGCCTTGGCGTCCGAGGAGACCCACACGCCGGTCAGCTCGAATTCCGGGTTGGTGATCAGCGCTTTCAGCGCGTGCACGCCGACGTTGCCGGTGCCGATCTGGGCGACGCGAATGGCCATGGTGTCCTTTACAGGTCGGGGATGGGCAGATCAAGGTTCGGGAACGTGATGCCCCCGTCGACTTCGAGCACCTTGCCGGTGAGGTAACTGCCGGCGGGGGAGGCCAAATAGACTGCGGCCGCGGCGATGTCGTCCGGTTCGCCGAGCCGTCGCATCGGGGTCACCTTCTCCATCGGCGCGCGCAGCTCGTCGTTGGACGCCACCACGTCCAGCGCGGAGGTCAGGATCGACCCGGGTGCGATCCCGTTGACCCGGATACGGGGGCACAGATCCATGGCGGCCAGCCGGGTGTAGTGGGCCAGGGCGGCCTTGGCGGTGCCGTAGGCGGCGAATCCGCGCCCGGCCAGCCGCCCCATCGTCGAGGTGATGTTGATGATCGAGCCGCCGCCGGAGTGCTCCAACATCAGCGGCACCGCGGCGCTGGTCAAGGCGTGCGCGGTGACGACGTTGAAGGTCAACGCGTCCTTGAGATCTTTGGCCGAGGTGGTCAGCAGCATGTTGGGCATGGTGCCGCCGACGTTGTTGACGACGATGTCGAGCCTGCCGAAGGCGTCGACCGCCTCGGTGGCCAGCTTGGCCGTCTCCTCGGGGTGGGCCAGGTCGGCGACCACGATGTGGGCGCGACGACCGGCGCCTTCGATCTGTTCGGCGACGGTCTCTAGTTGGGATCGGGTGCGCGCGGCGATGACGACATCGGCGCCGGCTTCGGCGAAGGCGACCGCGATCGCCGCGCCCAGGCCCCGGCCGGCGCCGGTGACGACGGCGACCGAGTTGTCGAGTCGGAATTTGTCGAGGATCACGTAGGCACGCTAACAAGGATCGGCGGCGAGCTGAAGTGCTTTTCTGAAACACGTTCTAATTCGGGCGCGGGCCGCCCGGAGATCGGCTGCGCATGTCGCCCGATTCGGGTATTATCGAACGTATGTTCGATAATGGGTTGCCGGGGCCGGAGGCGTTGGAGGATGCCGACGACAACCTGCTGGTGGCGGCCATTGCCGGGTGGTCCCGGGTGGAGGCTGCGGCCTCGGCGCGCCGGTTGGCGGCGATCGGTGAGCTGGTGGCGCGTCGCAC
>NZ_LZIN01000050.1 GCF_001667375.1 Mycolicibacter sinensis
ACCGCGATCTTCGTCGGCGGGACGATGTTGCCGACGCCCTCGGCGGCGTTCGCCCAAACCGCGGCCGACCTGTTCCTCAACCCGCTAGGCTTCGACGCCGGCGACGATCCGACGGTCTGCGTGATCGGTGCCGGCATCTGCGATTCCCCGCTGCAGGTGCTGACCACCCCGCAGCTGATCCTGCAGGGGCACAGCAGTTTCGTCGGCGCGGCCGAGATCGTGCGGGCGGTGCACGCCCAGCTCGACGCCAACCCGGGCGCCTACGATGCCGACAACCCGCTGTGGATATTCGGCTACTCGCAGGGCGCCACGGCCGGTTCGATCGCGATGGCCCAACTGGCCCACGACGGCGTCAACCCGCAGTTGCTGCACTTCGTGTTCATCGGCGATCCCTCCGATGCGAACGGCAGCTGGCCGGGCAACACCAGCGACACGCTCTGGGACCGGCTCTTCGACATGCCGATACTCAACGGCAACCTTATTTTTAATGATTCGTTGACGTCGTAGATCTACACCTTCCCGGGTGATCCCGTCGCCGACGCCAGTTCCAACTCGATGCTCGGCCTGTTCTACGAGCACGTCATGTACCTGGGGCTGACCCCCGAACAGGTTGCCGACCACACCGCAACCACCGACGGCGCG
>NZ_LZIN01000051.1 GCF_001667375.1 Mycolicibacter sinensis
CAGCCATTCCCCCCAGGGACCCCGCCGCCATGCCCGGCATCGCGGCAATACCCGGCAAGCCAGCGATGGGCGACAGGCCGGCGATCGGCGCGGCGGCTGACGCGCCCGCGGAGGTCAGAGCCATATTCATCGGGGTCGCCATGAGCGGCCCCAGTGCGTTGGCCCCCATAAACATGCCGAACAGCCCGGGAAGGAAGCCGTACTGAGAAGCCATGCTCTGCATGAGACTTGAGGGGTCGATCGAGCCGAAGAGGCCACCGCCGGTGGGCGTCGGCGTGGGCGCGGGCGTGGGCGTGGGCGTCGGTGCCGGCGCCGCAGCGAGGCCGGTCGGGGAGGTACCCGGTGATGCGAAGCTGTTCAGCAAAGAGGTGATCAGCTGCGATATGGATCCCTGCCCGGTCCCGGCCGAGGTCCCGGAGGCCTGCGCGGTCGCTGCAGCCTGGTTACCAACGCCGGCCGGGCTGGTCGTGGTCGGCGGCGGCGTGAACGGCGTCAGGGTCGATGCGGCCGCCGAGTCTCCGGCGTAGCCGTACATCGCGGTGGCGTCCTGGGCCCACATTTCCATGTAGTGCGCCTCGGTGACCATGATCGCCGGGGTGTTCTGGCCCAGGATGTTCGTCGCGATCAGGCTGGCCTGCAGAACGCGGTTGGCGGCGATCACCGGCGGTGGCACCGTCATGGCGAACGCCGCCGCGTGGGCGGCCGCCGCTGCCTTCGCGTGCAGGCCGGTCTGCTCGGCTTGCGCGGCCGTGTCGTTCAGCCACGCCACATAGGGCGCAGCAGCAGCCGCCATCGAGGTCGACGAGGGACCCACCCATGCCTCGCTGGTCAGATCGGATATCGCCGTCGAGTAGGCGGCCGCCGCCGACTGCAACTCCGCGGCCAGCGAATCCCACGAGGAGGCCGCCGCAAGCATCGGGCCAGACCCCGGACCGGCATACATGCGTGCGGAGTTGACTTCTGGCGGCAAAGCCGCGAAATCCATGGCCATGGCTACACCTGCTGCCGCTTTAGCCGGTCGCAACCGCGTTGGCGGCCTCAGTGACCGCATACGAACCGGCGCTGACACCCAGCGTGTTCACGAACATCTCGTGGATTGCGGCGGCTTGGGCGCTCACCGCTTGATACATCTGCGCGTGAGCCGCAAACTGTGCCGCCGTCAGCGCGGATACTTCGTCGGCAGCCGCCGGCACCACCCCGGTGGTGGGGGCGGCCGCGGCCGCATTACTCGCCGTTACCGAAGAGCCGACAGCCTGGAGGGTGCTAGCTGTCAACGCCAACGTATCCGGCTGTGCAGTTACGAAGGACATGTGCTTCTCCTCACGCTTCCCCTGGGCTTGACCGGCCGGTGCCGCCTTGGGGGGCCACGTCGCACATCACGACGGTTCCGCCCCACCGACTGCGATCCGACAGTGGACAAACCGATTCATTGCGTGAGGGCGATATTACGTACCTTTCGAATGATGTCTAGAGTAGTCGATTACCTAAAGCCTTCCCGCCGGTGACGTCAGGGGACACCCGTCGACGCCCCCCGCGCAAGGGCGTCACCCCCTCCTGCCACGCGGTTCGCTCGGCCTACAAGCCGCCGCGCCTCGCCGCGAGCGTCGCCGAGCGGGCAAACGCACAGTTCGGCCAGCCTGAATGCCTGGCACCTAACGATCCCTAACATTCAACAAGTATGATTTGAGATCTAATGAGTTACTATGAGTATGTTTACGGGAGGACGATGTGCTTGGATGGTCGAACAGCATCGTGGCGAGTACTCAACCTGGGCGCCGGTCCGTGTCGCCAGCCGTAGCCCTCAAAACCGCCCGATAGCGTTTCCAGCCATGCAGGTGGCGAAGCCGGCGACCGCGAGGCCGCGCCGCGATTACTCTTCACCGGGTGCACGGCGTGAGGTCCGACCGTGACCGGTCCGCCCGACAAGCAGGCGGACGCGACGCGCTATGAGGTCCTGCGTGCCGCATCGCACCAGTTCGCGATGCGTGCCTACCACCAAGTCGGCCTCGATGACATTCTGGCGGAAGCCGAATTAACCAAGGGCGCACTGTATTTCCACTTCCACTCCAAGCATGCCCTGGCGTTGGCGGTGATCAACGAGCAGATCGGCAACTACATCGCGGTGATCGAGGACCTCGTCGCCCGCCGACTTTCCGGGCTTGAGACCCTCGTCGACTCCTTCTACCTCATCGCCGTCGAGGACCTCACGGAGGACGCCGCCAGAGCGAGCCTGCATCTACTCGAGTCGGTCGGCCGATTCGAGGGCCTGCAGGTTCAGTTACTCGGGCGCTGGATGGACTGGCTCGCCTCCATCGCCACACGCGCTACCACCGAGGGCGACATCGTTGAACAGTGCGACCCGCAAGACATCGCCCGCATGTTCATGGCGTTGTATGCGGGCCTGCGCCAGACCGGCAATCTGGACGACCCAGAACAGTTCCTCCTCGAGCTGGAGAGGATCTGGATCGTCGTGTTGGGCGGCATCATACATCCGGGTCGGACCGAGTATTTTCACCAATTCATCCGGCGACGCACTGCCCTGGCGATCAACAAGACGTCAGCTCCCCGCAGTCTCAGCTGACGGGCCCACCGCTGGTCAGACTCGTCACCGACACAGTGACCAAGGTGCGGCTCCGGGCGACGGGCATAAGCGGGATGCCTTGGCCGCCAAAACGTCTCGAAAGCGTCCCAACCGCCATCACCTGACTAGTGCGCGGGAACGTCTGTTGGACAAGCCATTTTAGAACTGCGCGGCCTGCTCGCCGGCGCGTGGGCACACCCGCACCGGTTCTTGTTCTGGCGCGTCGACTCGAGCATGCGACTCCAACACCCCCGGCCCGCCACCGCTGATTCGCCGTCAGAAAACGTCTTTCACAACTCATTCGTGGCCGCAGAACTCCTCACCTTCAACTCAGCGGCCGCAGCCACTCGCCGATTTGCCTCAGCCTCAGAATGATTCAGCGGATCGGCGTTTCATGTATGCGCCCACTGGATAGACGGCAATGACCACTCGAGCCGGGCGTACAGCCTCCCGAGGGCGACCTCCGGGAGGGTCTCGATCCGCTCGAGGCCAGCGAGTGGCTCATCGGCGAAACCTATGGTGCGCAAGTGGTTGGGCTAAATAACGTCGGACAACGATCTAATTTGCGCGATAGGCAGATGCCGGGCATCGGGATTCGCTGACGCGGTCGAAACGGAAACCGAAAACCATTGCGTCGAGCCGGGGCGGCGCGGTAATTTGAGCATCGCTACCCAGGCCCCCGGTCGGCGACGGATGTGCAGGGATGGCGGGGGCGGCCTTATGGTTCAATTTCTCACACACTGGCCCAAGGGGACTGCGCATCGAGTGCGGTGGCGGCGAACTCCTCTACTCATCGCAGGGTCAGCCCCGGGAGTAGTTGCCCAATATGCGTTGGAGTCGCCCCGGCTGACGGCGCTCGATCCCACCGGATGGGTTCGGGACCGGCCGCACCAGACCAGCCGCCGCAACGGCCAGCCTGGCAACGGGCGCGAGCGCTGGCACCTGCACAGCCGGCGGGGATTACGGACCCCAGCGGAACGGCTGAAGGAGCTGCCGGCGCTGGTCCTGCTCGAACGGATGCCGGTTCCCGCGCTTGCGGTCGGCCGTGACGGCGCCATCCTCTTTGCGAACCCGGCAGTCGCGGCATTGCTCGGCTTCACCACCCAAGCGCTGATGTCGATGACCTTGCCGAACATCATTGTCGATGTGCCGGCGGCCTATCCGATGACAGCCCTCGGCGAATGCCAGTCCCGCATCATTGGATTCACCCATGCGGACGGCTGGACCGTACGAACAAGAATGAGCAGATCGGTCCTATGGCCGGCCGACGATTCAGTCTTCTTGGCGACGCTCGACGATCTGACTGAAAGTCTGTGGACCAGCGAGCCTTAGCCGACCGGTGGTGGTCCGAAATGCAGACCGAGCGGACTCCTTCGCGGCAGGCATTGGCGTCCTCGGACGTCGGCCGGAGAATATCGGTCACCGCTTGGCTAGGCGGTCAAACAAATCCCTTTCCGGTAAAATCCGTTCCGGGGTGGGGGTGCGTATGACGTATTGCGAACGCCTGGCGCAGGCATTCGTCCGCTTGGCAGACAGCTTGGTCGCCGATTACGACGCGGCTCAATTGGCGCAGCGACTCAGCGACAGCTGCTTGTCATTGTTGCCGGTCGCAGCGGCCGGCATCATGCTCTGCGACACCAGCGGCAGGCTGAATGCGTTGGCCGTCAGCGGCGAACAGAGCAGGCTTCTGGAATTGCTGCAACGGGAGACTGACAACGGCCCATGGGCACATGCATTCCGCACGGGCGAGCCGTTCTTCGTCGACGATCTCACAGTGGAGCAATCGCGCTGGCCGGCATTCGGCGCACTCAGGATGGAATACGACTTCCGCGCGGTGGCCGCACTGCCGCTCCGACTTCGTGACGAACGCATCGGTGTCCTGAACCTATTCGCCTCACAAGCGGGCCCCATGTCGGACACCGATATAGCGGTGGCTCAGGCCTTGGCGGACGTGGCGACCACCGGCCTGGTACATCAACGGATGTTGATGCATTCGGAACTGATCAATCAACAGTTGCAGACAGCGCTGAACTCTCGAGTGGTTATCGAGCAGGCCAAGGGGGTTCTGGCCGAACGCGGCCATATCGACATCGCGCGGGCCTTCACACTCTTGCGCGCACATGCCCGCCGCACTAATCAGCGTCTGACCGAACTCGCTCACGCCGTGGTCGACGGCGCCGACACAGTCGCTATATTCGACCAGGCAATCTAACGTCGACGACGTCAGGACCGCCGTCCCCCCGGGGGGGATCGACCGCGCCTGCGACGCTTCCGCGGGAGCACACGGATAATGACACGCTGAGCGGCGCGTCGGCGAACACAGACTCACGGCGGACAGCCGGGGGAGGCTTGATGGCTAACCACGTCGAATCGGCGGTCCTGGTCCTGGCGGCCGGCGCCGGAACCCGGATGGTCTCCGACACCCCCAAGGTGCTGCACACCCTGGGCGGGCGCAGCATGCTGTCGCACTGCCTGCGCGCGGCCGCCGGGATCAACCCCCGTCATCTTGTGGTGGTGTTGGGCCACGCTCACGAACGCATCGCCGGCCCGGTCGCCGAGCTGGCGCAGGCCCTGGGCTGCCGCATCGACATCGCCTTGCAAGACCAACAGCTCGGCACCGGGCACGCGGTGTTGTGCGGCCTGTCGGCGCTGCCGGAGGACTTCGCGGGCACCGTCGTCGTGACCTCCGCCGACATCCCGCTGCTGGACACCGCCACTTTGGCGACGCTGGTCGACACCCACCACAGTGCCCGAGCCGCGGTCACCGTACTGACCACCACAATGGCCGACCCCACCGGTTACGGGCGCATCCTGCGAAATCCGGACGGCGGTGGGGTGACCGCGATCGTCGAACAGTCCGACGCCACCGAATCGCAGCGCGAGATCCGCGAGGTCAACGCCGGGGTGTACGCCTTCGACATCACGCCACTGCGTTCGGCGCTGGGCCGGCTGCGCTCGGACAACGCCCAGCACGAGCTGTACCTGACCGACGTGATCGGCATCGTGCGCGGGGACGGCCAGGCAGTGCACGCCCGGCACGTCGACGACGCCGCCCTGGTCGCCGGCGTCAACGACCGGGTGCAGCTGGCCGCGGTGGCCGCCGAACTCAACCGCCGGCTCATCGCCGCCCATCAACGCGCCGGTGTCACGGTCGTCGACCCCGCCACCACCTGGATCGACGTGGAGGTGACCATCGGACGTGACACCACCGTCGCACCCGGAACCCAGCTGCTCGGCACCACCGGGATCGGGGCGCACTGCGAGATCGGGCCGGACACCACCCTGACCGACGTCACGGTGGGCGACGGCGCCTCGGTGAGCCGCAGCCACGCCGCCTCCTCGTCGATCGGAGCCGGGGCGACGGTCGGACCGTTCAGCTATCTGCGGCCCGGTACCGCACTGGGCTCCGACGCCAAGCTGGGGGCGTTCGTCGAGACCAAGAACTCCACCATCGGCACCGGGACCAAGGTCCCGCACCTGACCTACGTCGGCGACGCCGACATCGGCGAGCACTCCAACATCGGCGCGTCCAGCGTGTTCGTCAACTACGACGGCCAGAACAAGCGGCGGACCACGGTCGGCTCCCACGTGCGCACCGGCTCGGACACCATGTTCGTCGCGCCGGTCAGCATCGGCGACGGCGCCTACACCGGCGCAGGCACCGTGGTGCGCGACGACGTGCCGCCGGGCGCGTTGGCGGTCTCGGCCGGCCCGCAGCGCAACATCGAGAACTGGGTGCAGCACAAGCGCCCCGGCAGCCCCGCCGCCGAGGCGGCCGAGAAGGCCCAGGCGCGCGGCGACCAAGCCGGCGGTTCAGCGTGAGGTTGGTCGCGTTGGGGCAACCCGAGGCGAAATCAGACGCCGGGCTACGTACCATAGGGCCCGAGTTAACTCGACCAATTTCCCAGATCTCCAACGGCGGGGGCAGCGCGTGAGCCACGAGTGGACAGACAACCGCAAGAACCTGATGCTCTTCGCTGGTCGCTCGCACCCGGAGTTGGCTGATCAGGTCGCCAAAGAGCTGGACGTCCCGGTCACCGCGCAGACCGCCCGCGACTTTGCCAACGGCGAGATCTTCGTGCGGTTCGAGGAGTCGGTTCGCGGCTGCGACGCCTTCGTGCTGCAGTCCCATCCGGCGCCGCTGAACCAGTGGCTGATGGAACAGCTGATCATGATCGACGCGCTCAAGCGGGGCAGCGCCAAGCGGATCACCGCGATCCTGCCGTTCTACCCCTATGCCCGCCAGGACAAGAAGCACCGGGGCCGCGAGCCGATCTCGGCTCGCCTGGTGGCCGACCTGCTCAAGACCGCCGGCGCCGACCGGATCGTCACCGTGGACCTGCACACCGACCAGATCCAGGGTTTTTTCGACGGCCCGGTCGACCACATGCGCGCCCAGCCGCTGCTGATCGGCTACATCAGGGAGAACTACAGCGACTCCGACATGGTGGTGGTCTCCCCCGACTCCGGCCGGGTGCGCATCGCCGAGAAGTGGGCGGACTCGCTAGGTGGCGTTCCACTTGCTTTCATCCATAAGACCCGCGACCCGCTGGTACCCAACCGGGTGAAGTCCAACCGCGTCGTCGGTGAGGTGCAAGGGAAGACCTGCGTGCTGATCGACGACATGATCGACACCGGCGGCACCATCGCGGCGGCGGTGAAGCTGCTGCATGAGGACGGCGCCAAGGACGTCGTCATCGCGGCCACCCACGGGGTGCTGTCCGAGCCGGCCGCCGAGCGGCTGGCGGACTCCGGTGCCTGCGAGGTGATCGTCACCAACACCTTGCCGATCACCGCGGACAAGGTGTTTCCGCAGCTGACCGTGCTTTCGATCGCCCCGCTGCTGGCCAGTACGATCCGGGCGGTGTTCGAAAACGGCTCGGTGACCGGACTTTTCAACGGAGACGCCTGAATGACCGACGGGACCATCTACCACAACCCACGCTGCTCCACGTCACGCAAGACGCTGGAACTGCTGCGCGACAACGGCATTGAGCCGACGATCGTGGAGTACCTGAAGAACCCGCCGTCCCGTGCAGAGCTGGCGGAGATGATCAGCGCCGCGGGCATCGGTGTGCGCGACGCGGTGCGCACCGGCGAGGCGGTGTATGCCGAATTGAACCTGGCTGATGCCTCTGACGACGAACTGCTCGACGCGATGGCCGCTCACCCCATTCTGATCCAGCGGCCGTTCGTCGTCACCGACAACGGGACCCGGCTAGCCCGCCCGATTGACGCGGTCCGCGAGATCCTGTGACCCGCCGGGCGGCCCTGGCGTGCACCGCAGCGCTGGCGTGCGCGGCACTGGCAGCGGCGGCCGGTTGCGGTACTAAAACGCCGGACTACCAATCGATTTGGGACAACGGCACCACCACCACGTCGGAGGAACCGCAGGCCCCGGTGACGGTCGGACGTTACCTGGAGGACCAGGGGGTCGCCGCCGAGGCGGTGACCCCCAACGCACTGAGCGACCTGACCGTGGCGATCCCGACGCCACCGGGCTGGACCAAGAAGGAGAGCCCCACGTTGCCGAAGACCACGCTGGTCATCGGCAAGGGCGAGACGTTTCCGCGGGCGATCCTGAGCGCGGTCAAGCTCGACGGCAACTTCGATGCGCACGAGGCCATCAAGCATGGTGTGGTCGACGCCCAACTGTCGCCGAAGTTCCGGCTGCTGGACGCCTCCAACGAGGACTACCAGGGCTTCCCGTCGTCGATGGTGCAGGGCACCTACGAGATGAACGGTCAGCGCCTGCACAGCTGGTTCCGGATGGTGATGGCCACCGGCTCGGCACCGGCCAACCAGCGCTACCTGGTGCAGTTGGCGATCACCGGCCTTCACGAGGAGGCGCCCAAACAGGCCGCCGACGTCGAGGCGATCATGAACGGGTTCACCGTCGCCGCGAAGTGACCCCCACGGCGTCTGCGGCTGCTAACGTGCAGCAGGCCGGCTGAAAGGGAGTTTTGCCATGGCCCGTGCCCCCATCCGTTGGACGTGTGGTGTCGGCGTGTCCGCACTCGCCGTAGGCCTATGGGCGCCGTCGGCGGCGATGGCCGACCCGCCGCCCGGGTGCACCGCCGCTGACCTCGCCGACGTGGCCGCCGGCGTCGCCGCGTCGACCTCCGGTTACCTGTTCGCCCATCCCGACGTCAACGCGTTCTACACCGGCCTGCACGACCGGCCCGGTGAGGAGGTGCCCGACGCCGTTCGCGATTACTTCGACAACAATCCGCAGGCCCACGCCGACTTGCTCGGCATCCGCCGGCCGCTGGTCGATTTCCGCAGCCGCTGCGGACTGCCCGAGACCGATTCCCCCCTGCTGGGGCAGTGATGCCCCGCCGGATCTGCGCCGCCGCAGCGGCCTGACCTTTGGCGGTGTCGCGGACCGCCAGGGTGACGCCGGCTCCCGCCCGGGCCAGCTCGCGGGCGGTCACGGCGCCCAGTCCGCTGTTGGCACCGGTGACGATGACGGTGCGGGCCCTCGATCTGGCGGACCTGTCCTCGGTGCGGCGCTTCGCCGACGAGACGCCGGCGGTCGACGTGCTGATCAACAACGCCGGGATCATGGCGGTGCCCTACGCCACCACGGTCGACGGGTTCGAAAGCCAGATCGGCACCAACCATCTGGGCCACTTCGCGCTGACCAACCTGCTGTTGCCCAAGCTCACCGATCGGGTGGTGACGGTGTCGTCGTTCATGCACCGGATGGGCTACGTGAGCCTTAAAGACCTGAACTGGGAGTCGCGGCGGTATTCAGCCTGGCTGGCCTACGGCCAATCCAAGCTGGCCAATCTGTTGTTCACCAGCGAGCTGCAGCGCCGGCTGGTGGCGGCCGGCTCGCCGCTGCTGGCGCTGGCCGCCCACCCCGGGTATTCGAGCACCAACCTGCAAGGCCACACCGGCAATCGGATCGGCGATGCGCTGATGCGCACGATCGGCAACGGGCTGTTGGCCACCAGCCCCGATTTCGGCGCGCGCCAGACCCTGTACGCGGCCTCCCAGGATCTGTCCGGTAACACCTTTGTCGGGCCGCGTTTCGCCTTCCTCGGCCGCACCGGCTCGGTGGGCCGCAGCCTGCTCGCCAAGCGCGGCTCCACCGCCGCCGGGCTGTGGGAGCTGTCCGCCCAGCTCACCGGGGCGCAATTTCCGCTCTGAGGTGCTGGTGCGCTAGCCTGACCAGGCGTCACGGCGAGGGCGGCCGGTTCGGCCGCCGTTATCGGCGAGGACCTCCTAGGTGGTTGTCGCGATCTGGCCGTGCCCCATGCACGCCGCAGCAACCACAGGAGTAACGATGGCCAAGGCCCCGATCACCAACCAGCTCACCGTCGCGGTGCGTTCCGAGACCGGCAAGGGCGCATCTCGCCGGGCACGCCGTGACGGCAAGGTTCCCGCGGTGCTCTACGGCCACGGCACCGACCCGCAGCACCTGGAGCTGCCCGCCCACGACTACGCGGCCGTGCTGCGGAACGCCGGCACCAACGCGGTGCTCGTCCTCGATATCGACGGCAAGGAGCAGCTGGCGCTGACCAAGGCGCTGGACATCCACCCGATCCGTCGCACCATTCAGCACGCCGACCTGCTGGTCGTCAAGCGTGGCGAGAAGGTCATCGTCGAGGTCAACGTGGTTCTCGAGGGAGAATCGTTCCCCGGCACTCTGGTCACTTCGGACGCCACCGTGGTGGAGATCGAGGCCGAGGCGCTGTCGATTCCCGAGCAGCTGACCATCTCGATCGAGGGCGCCGAGGCCGGCACCCAGGTCACCGCCGGCGAGCTCGAGCTGCCCAAGGGCGTGACCCTGATCTCGGACCCCGAGCTGCTGCTGGTCAACGTGGTCGAGCCCAGGGTTGTCGAGGAGCCGTCGGAGGAAGAGGCGGGTGCGGAAGCTGTCGCCGAGGGCGGCGCGGCACCGGCCCCCGAGGCCGACTAGGCCGAGCACGACGTGGCCGAGTCACCGCCGGTACTGGTGGTCGGCCTGGGCAACCCGGGGCCGACCTACGCCCGCACCCGGCACAACGTGGGCTTCATGGTCGTCGACCTGCTCGCCGAGCGGATCGGCTCGGGGTTCAAGCTGCACAAGCGCTCCGGTGCCGAGGTGGCGACCGGGCGTCTGAGCGGACGCCCGGTGGTGCTGGCCCGCCCGCGCTGCTACATGAACGAGTCGGGCCGCCAGGTCGGTCCGCTGGCCAAGTTCTACTCGGTGCCGCCGGCCGGCCTGGTGGTGATCCACGACGATCTGGACTTGGACTTCGGCCGGATCCGGCTCAAGCAAGGCGGCGGCGAAGGCGGCCACAACGGGCTGCGTTCCATCGCAACGGTGTTGGGCAGCAAGGACTTTCAGCGGGTTCGCTGGGGAATCGGCCGGCCGCCCGGGCGCCAGGACCCGGCGGCGTTCGTGCTGCAGGCGTTCGGTTCCCGTGAGCGCGAGGAGGTGCCGACGATCTGTGAGCAGGCCGCCGACGCCACCGAGTTATTGATCCAATTGGGCTTGGAGCCGGCACAGAACGTCGTGCACGCCTGGGGTTAGTGGCTGGCCCAGCTTGCTCCGGCGGGGTGCGTGTCGGTACGCAAAAGACCGGCGCGTCGCGTACAAAAACCCTTCTCGCGGGAAAAAGCCCCTAGGTGACCAGGGCGACGGAGTTGGCCCGGCGCAACTTGCCCGACGGGGTCTTGGGGATACTGCCCGGCCCCAGCACCACTACATTGCGGGGCCGCATGTCGACCTCGGTGACCACCTCGTGGGCCACCTGATGTTCGATCCGACGCACCTCAGCGGGATCCTGCCAGGCGTTGGATTCCACCGCGACCGCGAACGTCTCGCGGGAGTGCCCGGCGTCCAGGCGCACCGCTACCGCGCAGCCCGGGCGCACGCCATCGACCCGGCCGGCGGCCCGCTCGATGTCGGTCGGGTAGATGTTGCGGCCGGCCATGATGATGACGTCCTTGACCCGGCCGCAGACCACCACGTGGCCGTTCTCCATCTGGTAGCCCAGGTCGCCGGTGTCGTACCAGCCGTGCTCGTCCTGTGCCGGCAGGAAGCCCGCCATGGTCAGGTAACCCGGGGTCACCGGCTCACCGCGCAGCTGGATCACGCCGACCCCGCGCGGCGGCAGCGAGTTGCCGTGCTCGTCGACGATCCGGATCTCGATGCCCTTCAGCAGCGGCCCCAGTGAGGCCAGCCGCCGGGTGTTGCCCTTGGTGGCCGGCACCGCGCGGCGCAGCGCGGCCAGCAGGTCGGCGTCGATCTCGTCGACCACCAGGCCCGCGCCGCACTTGGAAAACGACACCGCCAGCACCGTTTCGGCCATGCCGTAGGCCGGCAGGATGGCCTCCGGCTTCAAGCCGAACGGCTTACCGGCGTCGATCAGGTCCTCAACGTCGGCGGGCTCGACCGGCTCGGCGCCCGACAGCGCGAACCGCAGCGTGGACAGGTCGAACTGTCCCGGCGTGGCCTGCTTGCGCAGCCGCTTGGCGAACAGCGCATAGGCGAAGTTGGGGGCCGCGGTCATGGTGCCCTTGTACTTGTCGATCAGCTTGGCCCACAGCAGCGTGTCGCGCAGGAAGTCCATCGGGGTGATCTTGACCAGCTCGGCACCGAAGTACATCGGCACGGTCAGGAAGCCGATCATGCCCATGTCGTGGAAGCACGGCAGCCAGCTGACCATGACGTCCTTCTCGACGTCGTACTCGGCGCTGATGAACATCGCCTCGGCGTTGGAGTAGATGTTGCGGTGGGTGATCTGCACGGCTTTGGGCGAACCCGTCGAACCCGATGTCAGCTGCATCAGCGCCAGATCGTCCTCACCGGCTTCTTCCGGATCGATCGGGTCGGCGGCCAGCAGCTCGGCGACGGTCAGGACCTTCAGGCCCTTCTCCTGCAGCACCGGCATCGCGGCCAGGAACGGCTCGGAGATGATCACCGCCTTGGCGTCGATCATGTCGACGACGGTCATGGTGTCTTCGGCCCAGACCGCCAGGTCGGTGCGCGGGGTGGGCTGGTGCAGCATGGTCAGGCTGGCGGCGCGGATCCACACGCCCTGCGCGGTGGGGGCGATTTCGACAGGGGCGCCGGCCAGCACTCCGACCGCATCGCCCGGTCCGACGCCGGCCGCGGCCAGTCCACCGGCGATGCGACGGGCGCGCTCGTGAACTTCGGCCCAGGTGTGCCGGACCGGCTCGTGCGGTTCACCGGTGACCATGCCCTTGGTGGATTCGCGTGCGCTGCGGAACATGTTGTCGGTAAACCTGCTCACGACGGCCTCCTAGCCGGCACCGGTACTTTGCCAACGGGCTGAAATTTCATGTTCCACCTGCTGGAGACCACTTCGCGAGAGGCGCGCGCACACAAATCGGTGGCGTTTGCATCTCGAAACCGTAATGGGCGGCCCACCAGATCGGCGGGCCTCTGGTTGGCAGGGATGTCCTGACCGCAACTAGTCACCGCGCTGTATCTTAAACTCCTCTTAATCGAGGGGCAAATCCTGGCGCCGGATTGGGGCCGCCGTCACACTCCGGTCACCGACGAGGGCACCACCCGGGCCCCGTAGACCGGGCCGTTGGCCACCCGTACCGCGCGGCCCGCACCGAGCGCGGCCAGTTCGACGGCCACGTCGGCCGCCGAGGCGCCCGAGGCGCACAGGAACGCGCACGTCGGCCCGGATCCGGTCACGATGCCCGACAGCGCACCGGCCTCCACGCCGGCACGCAGCGTACGCCGCAACGCGGGATTGAGGCTGACCGCCGGCGCCTGCAGGTCATTGCCGAGCAGTCCGGCCAGCCGCTGCGGATCGCCGGCGGCCAACGCCGCCAGCACCGGCTCGGACTCGCCCAGCTCCGGCAGGGTCCGCCCGGTGTCGCGCAGTCGGTCCAGTTCGGCGAAGACGGCGGGCGTGGACAGGCCGGCGTCGGCGAAGACCAGTACCCAGTGGAACGTCTCCCGGGTGAGCACCGTGGCCAGTTCCTCGCCGCGGCCGGTGCCCAGGGCGGTGCCGCCGTGCAGAGCGAACGGCACATCGCTGCCCAGCCGGGCGGCCAGCGCGTGCAGGTCGCGTCGCGGCACGCCCAGCTCCCAGAGCACGTTCATCCCGACCAGCACCGCCGCGGCGTCGGCGCTGCCACCGGCCATGCCGCCGGCCACCGGGATGGATTTGTCGATGGTGATCGCCACATCGGGGGCCCGGCCGACGTGCTCGGCCATCAGCTCAGCGGCCTGCCAGGCCAGGTTGCGCTCATCGGTAGGCAGCACGTCAGCGCCCTCGCCGGTGATCCGCAGCGACAGCACGTCGGCGTCGCGCACGGTCACCTCGTCGACCAGCGAAACGGCGTGGAACACGGTGGTCAGCTCGTGGTAGCCGTCATCGCGGCGGTCGCCGACGGCCAGGTAGAGGTTGAGCTTGCCCGGCACGCGCACGGTGACCGACCCGGTCGGGGACCACTCGGTGGCGGCGTTTCCGTCGGATGCGGTCACGCCGATGAGACTAGCGGGTGCATCCGGGTGGTCGGCTATCCGAACAGGTCGGCGAAGTCGGCCTGGATCGAGCTCAGCGCACTGCTCATCACCATGAACTCGAAGCCGGCGGCCATGGTGACCAACCCGGTGCTGGCCGCCAGCGGCAGCCCGATCGCGTTGAGCAGGTCACCGGAGGCCAGCTCTTGGGCGAACAGCGTCGCGGCGTAGGCCGGCAGGGTGGTGACCAAGGAGTTGATAATGTCGGCGGTCGGCAGCAGCGTGCTGTACAAGGTCGCGCTGGCACTGGTGAACGCGTTGACGATGTCGGTCAGGCTGGGCATGACAAACTCCGCATTGCCCGTGCCCAAATCCCACAAGTCCGCCGCACTGCCCGACGAGAGGTTCTGCAGGTCCTCGGTGAAGTCGGTCCACCCCTGCTGCGCGCCGTTGACCAGGGCGGTGAACACGTCTTGAATGCTGACGTCGGGGAACACCCCGAACGGGGTGGACACATCGGCCGGCCCCTGCGACCAGCCGTGCTCGATGTCCCCGTAACCGAGGTTGACCAGCACCCGCAGGCTCGGCTGCAGCAGGTCGGCGATCGCGTTGCCGAATCCGCTGCCACGCAACGGCTGCAGCAGCGGCAGATCCTCGGTGGGGATCATGAAGTACCGCGTGTTGCCGGCGTAGTCGTCGCTGACCGGCAGCTCGATGGCCGACGCCAGCTGGGCGTCGGTCAGCGTCGGGTAGGTGCCGTGCACATACATGATGCCCATGAAGGCGTTGAGGTCCGAGATGAAGTTCAGCGGGTACTTGGGGAAGTCTGCGAAGCCGTCGTACTCCTGGGTGTAAAACGCGGTCTCCCAGGGGGTGTCGGCCGGGGTGCCGCCGCTGAACGTGACGCCCAGGCTGGGCAGCGACAGCTCCGGCAGGTTCGGGTTGATGCTGGTCAGGTCGAAGCGGGACAGCAGCCCGCCATCGGGGGTGCTGGGGCTGCCCAGCATCACGAAGGACAGTTGGTCGGCGCCCGGCCGCTGATCCTCGGGCAGGCTCAGCAGCTGCTTGATCTCCAGCGCGTTGATGACACCACTCTGCGAATAACCCAGCACCACAAGGTTATTGCCGGCGGCGGTCTCTTCCATGATCTTCTGGTGCAGGATCTGGACACCCTGGTCCAGCGAGGTGTCCAGGGGCAGCGACTTCACACCGGTGAGCGGGTAGAGACCTTCCGGGGTGAACAGCGGGTTGGTGCGGTCCACCGGGAACAGCGGCTGGCCGGCGAACTTGGGCGTCGCCGGGTCCAGGAACCGCTCGGTGAGGGCCGTCAGGTATTGCGGCGGCGGGATCGGCAGACCGCTCCCGCCCATGATCCAGGACTCGGTGTCCAGCAAGGTTGCCTGGGCCACCACGGTTCTCGCATTCGCGGCCACTCCGGGCGCCACCGCGGGCGCTGCCCCGAGCGCGAGGATGCCGGCGACGGCCAGCGGCACGGCGCCCAGCGCGCGCAGGTCGGGCCGGGACAGCGTGGTCATGGCGAACCTCCCCAGGTTGACGACGGGATGATTATCACTCAGTACCAGCAAAATGTCATTTATTTATGGCTTTCCGATCATCTTCTTCTTAGTTTTATGCGTTCAGGGGTCGATCGGGGTGCTTCGAAGCCCAAGCCGGTGCCGTCGCCATAATCTGGTGCACATGGGTGAGGCCGGCGGGGACTTCGGCGGCTACCTGATCGGCCGGGCGGTCGGGCGCGGCGGGCACGCCACCGTGTATCGGGCTCATCATCCCGAGGACGACCCGGGCACGCCGGTGGCGCTGAAGATCCTCGACGAATCGCACCGCACCCCCGTGGAGCAGGCCCGGCTGGATCGCGAGTTCGAGTTCGCGCGCGTTTTGGACCACCCGAACGTCGTCACGGTCTACCGCCACGGGCCGTGCTGGCTGGCGATGCAGTTCGTCGACGGCGGCAAGTCGACCGGCCTGCAGACATTGCCGGATCAACTGGCCGCGCTGGCCCAGATCGCCGACGCCCTCGACTACGCCCACCACCGCGGCATCGTGCACTGCGACGTCAAACCCGCCAATATCCTGGTTCCCGCGGATTTCCCGCGTACCGGGGTGGTGCTAACCGACTTCGGCTCGGCCCATGCCGTCGTCGAGGACGTCTGGTCACGGCCCCGGAGACCGGGCAGTCCCGAGGTTTCACTGCCCTACACTGCGCCAGAGATCCTGTGCGGCAAAGCCCCCTCGGCCGCCACCGACGAATATGCGCTGGCCTGCACCGCGGTCGAGTTGCTCACCGGCGCGCCGCCCTTCCCCGCGGACAACGCGGCCGAACTGGTGGATGCGCACCTACGGCGGCTACCGCCGCCCGTCTCGGCGGCGTTCGGCCCGGCCGGCCGGGCCCTCGACGTGGTCGTCGAACGGGCGATGGCGAAACTGCCGGCGCGGCGCTATAACTCCTGCACCGAGTTCGTCGGTCAGCTGTCCCGGGTGCTGGCCACGCCGCCGGGTCCCGAAACCTGAAGCAGACGCACGAAATCGGCGATCGTCAGAGTCTCACCGCGCCGTGCCGGGTCGATCCCGGCCTCCTCCAGGAGCTGCGCGGACTGCGCACCCGATCCCGCCCACTCGGCCAACGCGTTGCGAATGGTCTTGCGGCGCTGGGCGAATGCGATGTCGATCAGCGTGAAGACCTGCCGGCGGAACGCGTCGTCGACCGGCCACGGCGCGGCGTCGTACCGGTCGATGCGCACCAGTCCGGAGTTCACCCGCGGCACCGGCCAGAACACGCTCGGCGGCACCGTGCCGCACCGGCGGACGTCTCCGAAGAACCGCGCCTTGGCGCTGGGCACCCCGTAGTCCTTGCCGCCCGGCTCGGCGGCGAGCCGCTCGGCCACCTCCAACTGCACCATCACCATCACGGTGCGGATGGAGGCGAATTCGGCCAGCAGGTGCAGCAGCGCCGGAACGGCGACGTTATAAGGCAGGTTCGCCACCACCGCGGTCGGTGCGGTGGCCAACTCGTCGCGGCGCAAGGTCAACACGTCGCGGCCCAGCACCGCCAGGCGGTCGGCGTCTGAGGGTGCGTGCTCGGCGACGGTCGCCGGCAGCCGCTGGGCCAGCGCCGGATCCTTCTCGACAGCGATGACCGACGGACCGTGCTCGAGCAGGGCCAGGGTCAGCGATCCGAGTCCGGGCCCGACTTCCAGAACGTGGTCGGCCGGTGTGATACCGGCGCCGGCGACGATCCGGCGCACGGTGTTGGCGTCGTGAACGAAGTTCTGGCCCAGCGCTTTACGGGGCCGCAGGCCGAGTTCGGACGCCAGGGCTCTGATGTCACCGGCCCCGAGCAGCCCGATGGTCAGCGTCTCCCGCTGCACACCGGCCAGGCGCCCCAGCCCTGCCGCGCCTGGGTAACCTCGGCGATCGCGATCTGCTCCTCGCGGGTGGCCATGTCGGCGCGCGGGGCATACTTCAGCCCGCCGTTGGCGATCCAGGTGCCGTAGTCGAACTGCACCCCGCCGTAGAAGCCGTTGCCGGTGTTGATCGCCCAGTTGCCGTGTGACTCACAGTTGGCGATGCGGTCCCACGCTGCGCCGTACACCGACTCCGGTACCTCGGTTCCCGGCTTCGCGCCGACTCGCAGCACCGAGTCGCGGGCCGGAGCCACCACGGCGTTGGACACCGGCAGCCGGCCGGTCTCGGCGCCGTTGACAGTGGCCACCGAGTAGGTCACGTCCTGGGTGCCCGGGGTGCCGGGGTCCTCCACGACCTGCCGGCTGATGTTCATCGCCGGGTCTTCGACGCGCCGCGCGGTCGGGGGCAGCGGCACTCGCTCGGTGACGTGGGTGACGCGGATGCGGGTCACCTGGATCTCCATGCCCTCGGTGACCGGGGTCGAGGCCGCGGGGCTGACCTTGTCGGCCTGTTCCAGCGGGGCGCCGTCGGCGGCCAGCAGCTCGCCGACATTGCGCGCGGCCAGGCGCACCGTGCGCACCACACCGCCGTCGTTGATCCGGACGTTCTTGGCGCTCAGCACCGGCAGCGCCATTCCCGCCAGCGGCACGCGGCTGCCGCGCGACGCCGCGGCCGGTGCGGTGTCGGTCATCGACAGCTGCGCCAGCGCCTCGTCGACGGACAACGCCGTCGTCCAGACCTGCTGGGGCTCGCGGCCGTCCAGGGACAGCTGCAGCGGCCGGCTGCGCCGCACCACAATGGTGTCGGCGTTCTGCACCCGGGCATCGCGCGCCGGGGTCACGGCGTCACGCTCGCCCAGGTCGAACCCGTTCTCGGCGACGACGTCGATCACCCGCGCCCGCATCGTGGTCACGGTCACCGGAGTGCCGTCGACGTCCAGGGTCACGGTCTTGGTACTGGCGACTGCGAAGCCGCCGGCGAAGGTCAGCACCAGCAAGAGCGCGCCGACCAGCATCCGCAGCATCGGCGAGGGGGCCTGATGCAGCCTGGTCAAAGAGTTCAAGGAACAAAAACCTCACGACGCTGAAGACATGGCAAAGGGGCCCTTGCGGTGCCCCGATTTATAACGAGACGGTAACGAACCCACCAGCGTCGGGCAACCGAATGTGACCTGCACGACGTTTCAGCGCAAGTCGTACACCCGACGGGCGTTGCGGCTCGTGGCCTGCGCCAGTTCAGCTGCCGACACTTCCAGCAGCTCAGCCAGCGCTCGGACAGTGTATGGCAGGCAGTAGGGCTCGTTGGGAGCGCCGCGGTAGGGGTGCGGGGTCAGAAACGGCGCATCGGTCTCCACCAGCAGCTGCTCTGCCGGGATCAGCGGAACCGCTTCGCGCAGGTCACGGGCATTTTTGAAGCTGACCGTGCCAGACAGGCTCAGCATCCAGCCGGCTTCGACGCAGGTGTGAGCCATCTCCGGACCGGACGAGAAACAGTGGAAGATCACCGTCTCGGGCGCGCCCTCGGCGCGCAATACGTCCAGCACGGCGGCGTCGGCGTCGCGATTGTGGATCATCAGCGGTTTGCCGGTGCGCTTGGCCAGGTCGATGTGCCAGGCGAAGGCGTCTTTCTGCGTCGCGGGATCGGCGCAGCCCTGCAGGCGGCCCGGCCAGTACAGGTCCATGCCGGTCTCGCCGATCGCCACCACCCGCGGGTGGGCGGCCAGCGCCTCGATCTCGGCGCGGGCGGCTTCGGTGAGCGTGTCCGCACGGGTGGGGTGCAGCGCCACGGCAGCGTAGACCCGCTCGTCGGCGTCGGCGGCCCGGGTCACCCAGCGCGCCGAGTCCAGGTCGTCGGCGACGGTCACCGCCGCCTGCACGCCGGCCGCGGCGGCCCGGTCCATGATCGCGCGCAGGCCGGCGTCATCGTCGGCGCCGCACGCATCCAGGTGGGTATGCGCGTCGACCAGCGGTGTCAGCGGTTCCGGCGCGGGCGGCGCTTGGCGTTCGGCTGACCGTTTGGAGCTCACCAGCACACCATAAGGTGGTGCGTGATGAAGCCCTTCTACGTCACCACCGCGATCACCTACCCCAACGGTGACCCGCACATCGGCCACGCCTACGAGTACATCGCCACCGACGCGATCGCCCGGTTCCACCGGCTCGACGGGTTCGACGTGCGGTATCTGACCGGAACCGACGAGCACGGGCTGAAGATGGCCGAGACCGCCGCGGCCGAAGGGATCCCGACGGCGGAGCTGGCACGGCGCAACTCCGATGTGTTTCAGCGCCTGCAGCGCAAGCTCAACATCTCCTTCGACCGGTTCATCCGCACCACCGACCCCGATCACCTGGAGGCGTCCAAGGCGATCTGGCAGCGCATGGTCGACGCCGGCGACATCTATCTGGACACCTACAGCGGCTGGTACTCGGTGCGCGACGAGCGGTTCTTCACCGATGGCGAAACCCGGGTGGCTGACGACGGCGTGCGGGTGGCGGCCGAGACCGGGGCGCCGCTGACCTGGACCGAGGAGCAGACCTACTTCTTCCGGCTGTCGGCCTACACCGAGCGGCTGCTGGCGCACTATGAGGCCAACCCGGGGTTCATCGCTCCGGAGGTGCGCCGCAACGAGGTGGTCAGCTTCGTCTCGGGCGGGCTGCGCGACCTGTCGATCTCGCGGACCTCGTTCGACTGGGGCGTGCCGGTGCCCGGCCACCCCGATCACGTGATGTACGTCTGGGTGGACGCCCTGACCAACTACTTGACCGGGGTCGGCTACCCCGACACCGACTCCGAGTCCTTCCGCCGGTACTGGCCGGCCGATCTGCACATGATCGGCAAGGACATCATCCGGTTCCACGCCGTGTACTGGCCGGCGTTTCTGATGTCGGCCGGAATTGAGCTGCCGCGCAAGGTTTTCGCGCACGGCTTCCTGCTCAACAGCGGCGAGAAGATGAGCAAGTCGGTGGGCAACGTGATCGACCCGGTCGAGTTCGTGGACCGGTTCGGCGTCGATCAGGTGCGGTATTTCCTGCTGCGGGAGATCCCGTTCGGCCAGGACGGCAGCATCTCCGAGGACGCGATGATCAGCCGCGTCAACGCGGACCTGGCCAACGAGCTGGGCAACCTGGCGCAGCGGTCGCTGTCGATGGTGGCCAAGAACCTCGGCGGGGTGGTGCCCTCGCCGGTGGCGCCAACCGCCGAGGACAACGAACTGTTGGCGCTGGCCGACGGGCTACTGGAGAAAGTGCGGGCGGCGTTCGGCGCCCAGGCCATGCACCTGGGGCTGGAAGCGATCTGGTTGATGCTGGGCGCGGCCAACCGGTATTTCTCCGCCAACGAGCCGTGGAAGCTGGCCAAGAGCGAGGCGGCATCCGATCAGGCCCGTTTCGGCACCGTTTTGTACACCACGCTCGAAGTGGTGCGCATCGCGGCGCTGCTGGTGCAGCCGGTGATGCCCGAATCGGCGGGCAAGCTGCTGGACCTGCTGGGCCAGCCGGGCGCGCAGCGGATGTTCACCGCGGTGGCCGAGCGGCTGACGCCGGGCCTGACGCTGCCGGCGCCGTCCGGGGTGTTCCCGCGCTACCAGAATTGAGCGCGAGCAGTCCCCCGCAAGCGGGAGGTACCCCCAGCGAAAGCCCCCTTTTCAGGCCTGAATTGGGGGCCTATATGTCTGCTCGCCGGTGAAACAGCTCACAGTGCGTCACAACTGGAACGGCTGCGGTGTCTTGAGGGCATAACCACGAGAGACAGGAGCACCTCATGACCCGCACCCGCGTCGTCATCATCGGCGGAGGCTACGCCGGCACCATGGCTGCCAACCGCCTGCTGGCCCAACCCGACATCGACGTCACTCTGGTCAATTCGCGCCCGGCGTTCGTCGAACGGATCCGGTTGCACCAGCACGTGGCCGGCACCTACCGGGCCGACCGGCAATACAGCGACCTGCTCGGCGACGGCGTCCGGCTGATGGTCGACACCGCCGACCGGATCGACGCTGCCGACCGCCGCGTTCGGCTGGCCTCCGGCACCACGCTGCGCTACGACTACCTCATCTACGCGGTGGGCAGTACCGGTGCAATCAGCACCGCGGTGCGCGGCGCCGCCGAATACGGCTATGCCATCAGCGAATTCGAGTCCGCCCAACGCCTGCTGACGCGCCTCGACGAACTGCCGCCGGACGCCCCGGTGACCGTGGTCGGCGGCGGCCTGACCGGAATCGAGGCAGCCTCCGAGTTTGCCGGGCAGGGCCGGTCGGTCACCCTGGTCTGCGGCGGAATCCTGGGTCCCTCACTGGGCGCCCCGGGCCGCCGCTCGGTGGCCAAGGCGCTGCGCAAGCTGGGCGTCACGGTCCTGGAAGCCGCCACCGTCGCCGAGGTGCGCGCCGGTGCCGTGGTGCTGCAGGATGCCGCTGTGCTGCCCAGCGCAGCGACGGTGTGGACGGCCGGCTTCGGCGTCCCGGACCTGGCCGCCCGCAGCGGGCTGGCCACCGACGCACTGGGCCGCCTACTCACCGATGAGACGCTGATCAGCATCGACAATCCGTGGATCGTGGCGGCCGGGGATGCGGTGGCACCGGCGTGCCGGCCGCTGCGGATGAGCTGCCAGGCCGCGATTCCGCTGGGTGCCCAGGCCGCCGACACCGTGCTGGCCCGCATCGCCGGCACCCCGGCCACTGCCCTGGATCAGGCGTTCACCGGGCAGTGCATCAGCGTCGGCCGCCAATCGGCCACCATCCAGCTGGCCCGTCGCGACGACACCCCGGTCAAGGCATTCGTCGGCGGCCGGTTGGCCGCGGTGATCAAGGAGGCCATCTGCAAAGCCACCGTGTGGGGGATTCGCCGCGAGGGGGCCAAGCCCGGCTCGTACCGTTGGCTCAAGGGCGGCACCCGGCCGGCCTCGACGCCACAGGAGGCGGCGGTGTGATGGGCGCTGATCAAACCCAGCGATTCACCGAACTGCGGCCGCTGCTGTTCACCATCGCCTACGAAATCCTCGGGTCGGCAACCGAATCCGACGACGTGCTGCAGGACAGCTACCTGCGGTGGGCGGAGGTGGATCTGGCGCAGGTCCGCGACGCCAAGTCGTATCTGGCCCAGCTGGTCACCCGCCAGGCGCTCAATGCGCTGCGAGCGGGTGCCCGGCGCCGCGAAGAGTACGTCGGCCCGTGGCTGCCCGAGCCGCTGCTGCTGGACGAACACGACCCGGCGGCCGACATGGTGCTCGCCGAATCGGTGTCGATGGCAATGCTGGTGGTGCTGGAGACACTCAGCCCCGACGAACGCGCGGTGTTCGTGCTGCGCGAGGTGTTCGGGTTCGACTACGACGAGATCGCCGCCGCGGGGGGGGCATCGCCCCCCCCCGCGGCGTCAGGTCGCCCATCGGGCCCGCGGCCACGTCCAGGCCCGGCGGCCGCGCTTCACCCCGGTGGACCCCCCCCCCCGCCCCCCCCCC
>NZ_LZIN01000052.1 GCF_001667375.1 Mycolicibacter sinensis
CCGCCCCCGCGCCTCCCCCCCCGCCCCCCCCGCGCGCCCCCCCCCCCCCCCCCCCCCCCCCCCCCCCCCCCCCCCCCCCCCCCGGCCCGCGGCCGCGCTCCAGCAGCCGCTCGTAGACGGGCTGCAGTCGCAACGCGGCCAGGTGGTCGGCGAAGCCGCCGATGGTCGGCGCGTAGCTGCGGCCGTTGTCGTTGACCACGATCACCACCGGCCGGTTGCCGGCGGCGATGTTGTTCAGCGCCTCCCAGCACATGCCGCCGGTCAGCGCACCGTCGCCGACGACGGCCACCACGTGCCGGTTGCGATGCCCGGTCAGCTCAAAGGCCTTGGCCAGCCCATCGGCGTACGACAGCGCAGCACTGGCGTGGCTGGACTCCACCCAGTCGTGCTCGCTCTCGGCGCGCGACGGGTACCCCGACAGCCCGCCCTTCTTGCGAAGGCTGCCGAAGTCACGGTTGCGTCCGGTCAGCATTTTGTGCACGTAGGCCTGATGGCCGGTGTCGAAGATGATCGGATCGTGCGGAGAGTCGAACACCCGGTGCAGCGCCAGTGTCAGCTCCACCACGCCCAGATTGGGGCCCAGGTGCCCGCCTGTCGCGGCAACCTTGTGGATCAGGAACTCCCGGATCTCCGCCGCCAGATCGGCCAACTGAGCCTGCGAGAGGTGCTGCAGATCGGCGGGGCCGCGGATCCCTTCAAGCATCCGGCCAGTCTACGCATGGCGACGGGTGACCACCGTATGGTCGTCGTATGCGCGCCGAGGAGATCGCTGAGGAGTTCCCGGTGGTGTCCATCGACTCCGACGCCGTGGACGCGGCCCGATTATTGGCCGAACACCGACTGCCCGGAATCGTGGTTATCGACCCCGCCGGCAAGCCGCACGCGGTGCTGCCGGCCTCACAGGTCGTGCGGTTCATCCTTCCCGGCTACGTCCAGGACGACCCGTCGCTGGCCGGAGTGCTCAGCGAGAGCGCGGCCGATCGCGCCGCGGAGAAACTGCACGGCAAGACGGTGCGCGACGTGCTGCCCGAACACCTGCCCGAACTGCCGACCGCCGGGCCCGCCCACACCCTCATCGAAGTCGCCTCCACCATGGCCCAGCTGCGCAGCCCGCTGGTGGCCGTCGTCAAGGACGGTAAACTGCTCGGCGTGATCACCGCCTCGCGACTGCTCGCGGCAGCGCTCAAACCTGATCGGCGCGGCTGATAACGTATCCATTTTCATGCGGTGTACCGGCAAGCCTGGTCGGCGTCAATGATTCCGTATCCAGGGGGTGCATGGTGGGGGTCGCGGCCGGCCGCTGTGCGGGACTGCCCCGATGATCTACTTCGCGGTCGCGGTCTTCGTGATCGCCTATGGGTTCATCGCCGCCGACCGGATCAACAAGACCGTGGTGGCGCTGACCGGGGCGGCCGCGGTGGTCATCCTGCCCGTCATCTCCTCCGACGACATCTTCTACTCCCGCAAAACCGGCATCGACTGGGACGTCATCTTCCTGTTGCTGGGCATGATGATCATCGTCAGCGTGCTGCGCCAGACCGGCGTGTTCGAGTACGTCGCGATCTGGTCGGCCAAGCGGGCCAAGGGTTCCCCGCTGCGTATCATGATCCTGCTGGTGCTGGTGACGGCTGTTGCGTCAGCACTGCTGGACAACGTCACCACGGTGCTGCTGATCGCCCCGGTCACCCTGTTGGTCTGCGACCGACTGGAGATCAACGCCGCACCGTTTCTGATGGCCGAGGTGTTCGCGTCCAACATCGGCGGCGCCGCCACGCTGGTCGGCGATCCGCCCAACATCATCATCGCCAGCCGAGCGGGCTTGTCGTTCAACGCCTTTCTTGTGCACATGGCGCCGATCGTGGCCATCGTCCTGGTCGTCTTCATCCTGATGCTGCCGCGGCTGTTCCCGGGATCGTTCACTGTCGACCCCGACCGGGTCGCCGACGTGATGGCGCTCGAGGAGCACGAGGCGATCCAGGACCGCCGCCTGTTGATCAAGTGCGGCCTGGTGCTGGCCGGGGTGTTCGCCGGGTTCATCGGACACTCCGCACTGAACCTGGAGCCCTCCGTGGTGGCGCTGCTCGGTGCCGGGGTGCTGATCGTGATCTCGAAGATGGAGCGCTCGGATTATCTGTCCGGCGTCGAGTGGGAGACCCTGCTGTTCTTCGCCGGCCTGTTCGTGATGGTGGGCGCCCTGGTGGACACCGGGGCGATCGCCGCCCTGGCCAAGGGCGCCACCGAACTCACCGGCGGCAACGCCCTGCTGACCACGATGGGAATCCTGGGGGTGTCCGCGCCGGTCTCCGGCATCATCGACAACATCCCCTACGTGGCCACCATGACACCGATCGTGGCCGAGCTGAGCACCACGCTGCCCAACGATCTGCACCCCGATGCCCTGTGGTGGGCGCTGGCGCTCGGCGCCGACTTCGGCGGCAACCTGACCGCAGTGGGAGCCAGCGCCAATGTGGTGATGCTCGGCATCGCCCGCCGCGCCGGGAATCCGATCACGTTCTGGGAGTTCACCCGCAAGGGCATCGTGGTCACGGTGGTCTCGATAGCACTGGCGGCGCCGTATCTGTGGTTGCGCTACTTCGTGTTCGGTTGACGAGGCGCCCGGTTGACGGCTAGCGCACCAACAGCGCCACGCACTCCACGTGGTGAGTCAGCGGAAACGCGTCGAACACCCGGATCTGCTGCACGGCATAGCCATGCTTGCGGTACAGACCGATGTCCCGGGCGAAAGACGCTGCCTCACAACCGATGTGCACCAGGCGCGGTACGCCCGCGGCCGCCAGCGCCTCGATCACCTCGCGTCCGGCGCCGGCGCGCGGCGGGTCCAGCACCGCGACGTCGGCAGCGGTCCGCTGCGCACCCAACACCCGGCGCACCGAATCGGTCCGCACCGACACCTGCGGCAGATCGGCCAGCGCGGCCCGGGCGGCGCCGGTGGCCGCCCGCGAGGTGTCGACGCTGATCACCCGGCCGGACTCCCCCACCTCCTCAGCCAGTGCCGCGGCGAAGATCCCGGCCCCGCCGTAGAGGTCCCAGGCGGTCATGCCGACCTCCGGCGCTGCCCAGTCGGCGATCAGCGCGCTGTAGAGCGCGGCCGCGTGCCGGTGCGCCTGCCAGAACGCGGTCACCGGGATCTGCCAGCGCCGCCGGCCGACCCACTGGGTGGCGTGATAGTCGCCCTCGTGCACCTGCGGGCGATGACCCCGGCCGGTGCTCACCACGTGCCGCACGCCGTCGTCGTCGGCCACCACATGGACGTGGTCGCCGGGCCGCCAGCTCTGCTCGGCCAGTCCCGTGATCATCCCGGCGGGCAACTGGCCGCACCGCAGATCGGTGACCAACTCCTCGCTGTGATACCGGTGAAACCCGGCCCGCCCGTCGGCGCCGACCTCCAGCCGGACCCGGCTGCGCCAGCCAGTCGGACCGCCCTCGCCCACCGGTTCGGCCTCGCCCTGCCAGTCGTAGCCGCCGAGCCGTGCCAACTGGTTGGAGACCACTTCGCCCTTGAGCGCACGGGCCGCGGCCGGATCGGCGAACGCCAGGTCGCAACAGCCGGCACCGTCGACGCCGGCGATCGGGCACAGGGAGGCGACCCGGCCGTCCGCCGGTTCGAGCACCTCGACACATTCGGCGTGCCAGTACGATCCGCGCTCCGCGGTGATCCGCGCCCGCACCCGCTCGCCGGGCAGGGCGTAACGCACGAAGACCACCCGGCCGTCATGGCGGGCCACACAACTGCCGCCATTCGCGGGCGCGTCGGTGACGAGGGTCAGCTCCTGGTCGCTCACTCCAGAAATCCTCGCCGGGTATCACCGGGGGCGTGGTGCGGCGCCAGCACCTTGCGCCGTTCCGAGGAGTTGAGCTGCCAGGGCACCGAGGTCACCATCACCTGCGGCATGAACAGCAGCCGGGTCTTGAGCCGTAACGCACTCTGGTTGTGCAGCACCTGTTCCCACCAGTGCCCCACCACATATTCGGGGATGTAGACGGTCACCACGGTGCGCGGCGACTCCTTGTTGATGCGTCTGACATAGTCGAGCACCGGCCGGGTGACCTCACGGTAGGGCGAGGCGATCACCTTGAGCGGCACGGTGATATCACTGTCCTCCCATTCGCGGACCAAAGCGCGGGTCTCGATGTCGTCGACGTTGACGGTGATCGCCTCCAGGGTGTCCGGGCGCGTCGCCCGCGCGTAGGCCAGCGCGCGGCGGGTGGGCAGGTGCAGCTTGGAGACCAGCACCAAGGCGTGGTTGCGGCTGGGCAGCACCGCCTGATCGTCAAGGGCGGCAGACTGTTCGGCCAGCTCCTGGGCGACGGCGTCGTAGTGGCGGCGGATCATCTTCATCATGGCGAACAGCACCGACATCGCCACGATCGCGATCCAGGCGCCGGCCGCGAACTTGGTGACGACCACCACGATCAACACCGTCCCGGTGGCCAAGAAGCCGATGGTGTTGACCACTCGGGAGCGCATCATCTTGACCCGCGCCGCACGGTCGTTTTCGGTGCGCAGCAATCGGTTCCAGTGCCGGACCATGCCGATCTGGCTCAGCGTGAACGAGACGAACACCCCGACGATGTAGAGCTGGATCAGTGCGGTGACCTCGGCGCCGAACGCCACGATGAAGGCGATGGCCACCACCGCCAGGAACACGATTCCGTTGGAGAACGCCAGCCGGTCGCCGCGGGTGTGCAGCTGACGTGGCAGATACCGGTCCTGCGCCAGTATCGAACCCAGCACCGGGAAGCCGTTGAACGCGGTGTTGGCGGCCAGCGCCAGAATCAGCGCGGTTACGCCGGCGATGATCCACAATCCGGGCGGGAAGCCGCGGAACACCGTCTCGGCCAGTTGCGCCAACAGCGTCTTCTGGTCGTAGTCGGCCGGCGCCCCGATCAGTTGTTCGTGCGGGCGCGCGGCGATCTTCACCCCGGTCTCCCTCGCCAGCACGATGATGCCCATCATCATGGACACCGCGATGACGCCCAGCATCAACAGCGTGGTGGCCGCATTGCGCGACTTGGGTTTGCGGAACGCCGGCACACCGTTGCTGATCGCCTCCACCCCGGTCAGCGCCGCACAGCCCGACGAGAACGACTTCGCCACCAGGAACACCAGGGCCACGCCGACCACCTCACCGTGCGCCGAGTGGATCTTGAACGCTGCCGATTCGGCTTGCAGCGGATGGTCCAGCACGAAGATCTGGAACAGCCCCCAGCCCAGCATCGCGAAGACTCCGATCATGAACGCGTACGTAGGGACCGCGAACGCGGTGCCGGATTCGCGGATGCCGCGCAGGTTGGTCGCGGCCACCACGGCGACGGTCCCCACCGCGAACGCCACCTTGTGATCGGCGATGAACGGAATCGCCGAACCGATGTTGGCGACTCCCGCTGAGATCGAGACTGCGACGGTCAGAACATAATCCACCATCAGCGCGCTTGCCACGGTCAGGCCCGCCGTGCCCCCCAGGTTGGTGGTGACCACTTCGTAGTCGCCGCCGCCGGAGGGGTAGGCGTGCACGTTCTGGCGGTAGGAGGCCACCACCGTGATGAACACGAACGCCACCGCCAGGCCGACCCACGGCGTCAACCGGTAGGCCGCGATGCCCGCCACCGACAAGACCAGGAAGACCTCTTCGGGGCCGTAGGCCACCGAGGACAGCGCGTCGGAGGCGAACACCGGCAGCGCGACGCGTTTGGGCAACAGCGTGTGACTGAGCCGATCGCTGCGAAACGGCCGGCCCAGAAGCAGCCGCCGAGCAGCGGTGGAAAAATTCGACACGAGAGCCAAGGGTAAGCCAGGGCGGCTCTGGCGGTAGCGTTCACCGAATACGGGCACTACTGCGGGCGACAGCCAGCCGAAACCAGCCGAAAGGACCGTGCAGGTGCGGGTAGTTGTGATGGGGTGCGGCCGGGTGGGGGCCTCGGTTGCAGACGGGCTGTCCCGGATCGGCCACGAGGTCGCCATCATCGACCGTGACACCACCGCGTTCAACCGGCTCAGCCCGGAGTTCAGCGGCGAGCGGGTGCTGGGCATGGGCTTCGACCGCGACGTGCTGCTGCGCGCCGGCATCGAGGAGGCTGGGGCGTTCGCCGCGGTGTCCTCGGGTGACAACTCCAACATCATCGCCGCGCGACTGGCGCGCGAGACGTTCGGTGTGGCCCGGGTGGTCGCACGTATCTATGACGCCAAGCGGGCCGCGGTCTACGAACGGCTCGGCATTCCCACCATCGCCACCGTGCCCTGGACCACCGACCGACTGCTCGACGCCCTGACCCGCGAGAGCGAGACCACCAAGTGGCGCGACCCGACCGGCACCGTCGCGGTGGCCGAGGTCGTGCTGCACGAGGCCTGGATCGGCCGCCCGGTCACCGACCTGGAGGCCGCCGTCAACGCCCGCGTGGCGTTCTTGATCCGGTTCGGCACCGGCATCCTGCCCGAGTCCAAGACCGTCATCCAGGCCAGCGACCAGGTGTACATCGTCGCGGTGTCGGGCCGTGTCGCCGAGGCGATCCCGATCGCCGCGCTGCCGCCCAGCGAGGACCTGGACCAATGAAACGCGTCGTCGACGAAGACGCTGGCGGAGCCTGCGGAGCCAGGGTTGAGGAGCGGCGCCAATGAAAGTCGCGGTGGCCGGGGCCGGGGCCGTCGGCCGGTCGATCGCCCGGGAACTGCTCGACAGTGACCACCAGGTGACGCTGATCGAGCGCAACCCGGAGCACATCGACGTCGAGGACATCGCCGATGCCCAGTGGCATCTGGGGGACGCCTGCGAGCTGACCCTGCTGGAGTCGGTGCACCTGGAGGACTTCGACGTCGTAATCGCCGCCACCGGCGACGACAAGGCCAATGTGGTGCTCTCGCTGCTGGCCAAGACCGAGTTCGCGGTGCCCCGGGTGGTCGCCCGGGTCAACGACCCCCGCAACGAGTGGCTGTTCACCGACGCCTGGGGGGTGGACGTGGCGGTGTCCACGCCGCGGATGCTGGCCTCGCTGGTCGAGGAAGCCGTCGCGGTCGGGGATCTGGTGCAGCTCATGGAGTTCCGCAAGGGCCAGGCCAGCCTGCTGGAGATCACGCTGCCCGACGACACCCCGTGGGGCGGCAAGCCGGTACGCAAGCTGTCGCTGCCTCGCGACGCTGCACTGGTGACGATCCTGCGCGGGCCGCGGGTGATCGTGCCCCAGGACGACGAGCCCCTCGAGGGCGGCGACGAGTTGCTGTTCGTCGCGTCGAGCGGGGTCGAGGACGAGCTGCGCCAGCTGCTGTTACCCGCGCACTGACCGCGGTTCGCGGCCGTCTGCCGCGTCGGCGTCGGACCGCGAATCCAGCGCCCGCTGCACGTATTTGACCGCCAGATAGGTCACTAGGGCAGCCAGCGCGGTCAGCGGCCAACCCATCGCGATGCGCGCCACCCCCAGCCAGCCGGTCTGGTCGGCGTTGTAGAGCAACCGCTGCACCACAAAGCGGGACCCGAACACCAGCACCCAGGTCAGCGTCGCCGCGTCGTAGGCGTAGATCGCCGCCCGCAGCTCTCGCCAGGCCAGGCCCTGGCCGCTGGCCCAACTCCAGATGTAGCCGACCACCGGGCGGCGGATCAGGATGGAGCCGGCGAACACCACCGCCCACACCAGCGATGTCCAGATCCCGAGCAGGAAGTAGCCCTTGGAGTCACCCATCAGATATGCGATCAGGGCGCACACGGCCACCCCGAAGAATCCCGAGACGGCCGGCTGGGTGGATTCCCGGCGGATCAGTCGCCACGCCAGCACCGCCGCAGCGGTGCCCAGCGCCGCCATGACGGCAATCCGCAGCCCGAAGAGGCTGGAGGCCGGCACGAACACCACGATCGGCAACGACGAGTAGATCACGCCGGCCGCCCCGCCGATCTGGTCCAGCAGCCGCTGTGGCCCCTGGGGGCCGAAGTCGTCGGTCATCACTGCTGCGGGCCGATAATCCCCGGCGCTCACTGCTGAATTTCGTAGTGCGGGTTGTAGATGGCCTTGGAGCCGCTTTCGAGTTTTCCGACCCGGCCGTGCACCCGCAGGGTGCGGCCCGAGTCGATTCCGGGAATGCGGCGCTGCCCCAGCCACACCAGCGTCACCGTGTCGGTCCCGTCGAACAGCTCGGCGCGGACCCCGCCCACGCACCCCTTGGCGTTGGCTTCCACGCTGCGCAGCACGCCGACCATGGTGACCTCTTGGCCGCGTTCGCAGTCGATGGCACGCTGGGCGCCGGTGCTGAGCGCCTCGTCGGACAACTCCTCGACGTCGCGCAGCTCAGGATCTTCCGTCAGTCTCCGAGTCAGCCGGCGCAGGTAACCCTTCGGCGCAGCCATGCCCTCTCCCTCAAGTGTGTGCGTCCGCTAGGGTAGACCTGTTGATTACCCAATGCCACACGACCCGGCAGGATCAAGGGGTGGCATTTGATTTGCACGGTGTGACGGCCGTCCTGCTGCCGGGAACCGGATCCGACGAGGACTACGTCCGCCGGGCGTTCGAGGCGCCGTTGCAGCAGGTGGGCGCCGAATTGATTGCGCACCGTCCGCAACCGGACCGTCTCGTCGAGGGTTATCTCGCGGCGCTGGACGCCGCGGCCCGATCCGGCCCGATCGTCGTCGGGGGCGTGTCGATCGGCGCGGCGGTGGCCACCGCGTGGGCGCTGCGCCATCCGGGGCAGGTGGTCGCGGTGTTGGCCGCACTGCCCGCCTGGACCGGCTCGCCCGGCGCCGCGCCGGCCGCCCATGCCGCCCGCTACAGCGCCGAGCAGCTGCGCCGTGACGGGCTGCCGGCGGTGGTGGCCGAGCTGCGGGCGACCAGCCCGGCCTGGCTCGCCGACGAGCTGACCCGCTCCTGGACCGCTCAGTGGCCGCTGCTGCCCGACGCCCTGGAGCAGGCGGCGGCCTATGTCGCCCCGACCCGCGCCGAGCTGGCCACCCTGGCGGCGCCGATGGGGGTCACCGCAGCCGTCGACGACGCGGTGCACCCGTTGCAGGCCGCCACGGAATGGGTGGCCGTCGCCCCGCGGGCGGCGCTGTGCACCGTGACCCTCGAACAGATCGGCGCCGACCCGTCCGCGTTGGGCACCGCCTGCCTGACGGCGCTGGGCGAAACCTATTAGTCACTAACCGCCGGTGATAGTGCGCAACTGCTGCATCGCGGATCCCTCCGCGCTGCGGCGAGCAGTCGGCGCGGGCGGTGGCACATCGCCGCCGGCGTCGGGCGCGGCTCCCCCGGCCGGCTGCTGGCCGGCCGGCGCCTGGCCCCGGGCGGCGGCCTGGGCAGCGGCCGCGGCCCGCAACTGCTCAGCCATCGGCTCGGGCAGCCGCACCGGCAACGGGGTACGCACCGGCAACGGGGTGTCGCCGCGACGGACCACCGTGTCCGCCAAGGCTTCCCGGGCCTGCTCGGTCAGCGCGTCCATCGTCTCGTGCGGGCCGTTGACCACGCAGCGCACCATCCAGCGGTAGCCATCGACCCCGATGAACCGGACCGCGCCAGTCGCCGATCCGGCCACCTCCCGGCCCCATGGGCCGTCGATGACGCTGACGCTCGCGGAGTCCCGGCGCAGCGCGTCGGCCAGCTCGGCGGCCACCTCGCGCCACAGTCCCGCCGACTTGGGCGCGGCGTAGGCGGCGATGTTGAACCGCCCGTTGGGCGTCACCAGCCATACCGCGCTGGGCACGCCGGCCTCGCTCAGTTCGACCTGGACCTGGGCGCCGGCGGGCATCGGCACCAGGACCGAACCCAGATCCAGTCGGGCCGTCGTCGCCGCGGCGGGGTCGTCGAAATCTTCGATGTCGAACGGGCCGTCGAGCTCCTCGCCCGAGTCCACGTCTTCGGAGTCCTCGGAGTCCTCGGGTTGCGGCTCGGCGCGCGTCGGCTCGTCGCCGCCGGTCTTGCGCTTGCCCCTACCGAATGCCATCACTGCCGCCCATCTTCGTCACTTCGCTTCTCACAAACTCGCGTGTCCGCCCGACGAGCCGTGCCCGTCACCGCCACGGGTGGTCCCGGCCAGCCCTGCCTCATCGAACGAGGTGACCTCGATCAGTTCGGGCAGCTCGACCCGCTGTACCACCAGCTGGGCGATCCGGTCCCCCCGATGGATCTCGATCGGCGTCGCCGGGTCCAGGTTGATCAATGCCACCTTAACCTCGCCGCGATAACCTGCGTCGATCGTTCCCGGACTGTTGACGATTGAAAGCCCCACCCGCGCAGCCAAACCCGATCGGGGGTGCACCAAGCCGACCATGCCGAACGGAATCGCCACCGCGATACCGGTGGGCACCAGGGCACGCTGGCCCGGTCCCAGCTCGACGTCGACCGCACTGTAGAGGTCGACCCCGGCGTCGCCGGCATGGGCGCGGCGCGGCAACGGCAGATCAGGATCGAGGCGGACAACCGCAAGACTGGGCGACACGAGCCGCAAGACTACTCTTAGCCGGATGTCGGGATCGCGTCTGAACCACCAAGCACCGCAAACCGTGCGTTACCGCGAGCAACTGTGGGTGCCCTGGTGGTGGTGGCCGCTGGGGTTCGTGGGCAACGGCCTGATGGCCTACGAAGTCCGGTTGGGCCTGCGCAGCCTGCCGGGCTGGCTGCCGTTCGCCGTGTTCTTCGCGATCACCGTGGCCGCCCTGCTGTGGCTGGGACGCATCCAGGTGCTCGTCGTCGAGACCTCCGACCAGCGTGAGCTGTGGGTCGGCGAGGCGCACCTACCGGTGAGCGTCATCGCCCGCGCGGCCGAGGTGCCGCAGTCGGCCAAGTCGGCGGCACTGGGCCGCCAGCTCGATCCGGCGGCCTATGTGGTGCATCGTGGCTGGGTGGGGCCGATGGTGCTGGTCGTACTCGATGATCCCGATGACCCGACGCCGTACTGGCTGATCAGCTGCCGTCATCCGCAGCGAGTGCTGGAGGCCCTGCAGAGCTGAGCGACGGGGTCAGGCCGCGCAGTCGGTACAGATCATCACGCCGTTCTTCTCACTGGCCAAACGGCTGCGGTGCTGCACCAAAAAGCAGCTCGAACAGGTGAATTCGTCGGCTTGCTTGGGGACGACGCGCACCGACAGCTCTTCTCCGGACAGGTCCGCGCCGGGCAGCTCGAAGGATTCGGCGGATTCGGATTCGTCGACGTCGACCACGGCGGATTGCGCTTCGTTCCGCCGAGCCTTGAGTTCCTCGAGTGAATCCTCGGAAACGTCGTCGGTCTCGGTGCGACGCGGGGCGTCGTAGTCGGTAGCCATGGTCTTCTTCCCTCGTCCCCTCGTAACCCTGCGCGAGCTTTGTACCAGCGTCGAACGCATCCACCAAATGATTCGTGCCCGGTTCGCGTCCAGATCAACTGTGATTTGCATCACATTATATTGCTGACCACGGTGATCGCTGCCTCGCGCGCCCTCTAGAGTGCGTACGTGGTCGCGCAAATCACTTCCGGCACCGAGTTCGACAAGCATGGTCTGCCCTTCCGGCGGCGCAACTATCGACCCGCCGCCTACGCCTTGGCCGCGCTGTCACTTTTGACCGCCGTGGCGTGGACCGTGGCGCTGACCCGGCCGGCCGACATGCACGAGGCCGCGGTGTGCAACCCTCCGCCGGCGCCCACCGAGCCCGGCCAGCCGCGGCTCGGCACCCAGGTGCCGCGTGCCGCGATGATGACCGCCACCCCGGCCAAGCTGGCCGACGTCAAGGCCCGCGTGCTCAACGCCAGCGGCCGGGCCGGGCAGGCCGCCGATGTCGCCGACGCGCTGCGCGACGACGGTTTCGCCCAGCCGACCGCCGCCAACGACCCGGTCTATGCCAACGACCGGCTGGATTGCCAGGGCCAGATCCGCTTCGGCGAGGCGGGACAGGCCGCCGCGGCGGCGCTGTGGCTGGTGGCTCCGTGCACCGAGCTGTTCCGCGACGACCGTCCCGACGACTCCGTCGACCTGGCGGTTGGAAGCGACTTCGTCAGCCTGGCCCACAGCGACGACATCGAAGCGGCGCTGGCGGGCTTGCGTCCGGATGCCACCGGACTGCCCGACCCGGCGCTGCTGACCAAGGTCCACTCCGGCACCTGCTGACCAGCGACCCCGTGAGAGGAGAGGGATGACCGGCACCGACTCGACCGATTCCACCACCGCGTCGCCTGCTGCGACCACCGGCGGCACCGGGCCGCAACGACAGGCGTTCGGCGTCGACGTCGGCGGCAGCGGCATCAAAGGCGGCATCGTCGATCTCGAGACCGGCACGCTGGTCGGCGAACGCTACAAGCTGCCCACGCCCAGCCCCGCGACACCGGCCGCGGTCGCCGAGACCGTCGCCGCGGTGGTCCGGCACTTCGGCTGGACCGGCCCGCTGGGGGTCACCTATCCCGGCGTGGTGGTCGACGGTGTGGTGCGGACCGCCGCCAATGTCGACAAATCCTGGATCGGGGTGAACGCCCAAGCGGCGGTCGCCGCCGCACTCGACGGCCAGCCCGTCGTCATCCTCAACGACGCCGACGCCGCCGGACTGGCCGAAGAGCGCTTCGGAGCGGGCAAGGACAACACCGGCGTGGTCGTGTTGCTCACCTTCGGGACCGGGATCGGATCGGCGGTGATCCACAACGGAAAATTGCTGCCCAACACCGAACTCGGGCACATCGATGTGGACGGCAAGGAAGCCGAGCACCGGGCCGCCGCGTCGGTCAAGGAGCGTAAGAACTGGAGCATGAAGAAGTGGTCGAAGCAGGTGACCAAGGTGCTGGTGGCCATCGAGAACGCCCTCTGCCCCGACCTGATCATCGTCGGCGGCGGCATCAGCCGCAAGGCCGACCAGTGGGTGCCACTGCTGGGCAACCGGACCCCGGTGGTCGCCGCGACACTGCAGAACTCCGCGGGAATCGTCGGAGCCGCGATGGCGTCTGCCACCGACGTCACCCGGTGATTTCCGCCCGCTCAGCGATTGTCGCCCGCGACTGTCGTTACAATGGTCGACGGCGGCCGCCTAACCGATAGCGGCGACTATCCCAGTTGATCACCCAACTGAAATAGAGCCGACATTCGACATAACCCGACACTTTCGGTTGCGCACGGCCCTGCGAACCGAAAGTCAGTCCGACCGAAGGGGTGGACGTGGCAGCGAGCAAGGCAAAGCCGGCGACTGAGGAGCCGAAGAAGCGCAGTGCCGCCAAGGCGCCCGCCAAGCCGCCTGCCAAGGCCGCCACCAAGACCCCGGCCAAGCGCACCGCGGCGAAGGCCGCCAAGGCCGCCCCGGCCAAGAAGGCCACCAAGACGACAGCGCGCCCGGCGACCAAGAGCGCCGCCGCCAAGAACGGCGACGCCACCGACGACGCCACCAAGCCCAAGACCCGGTCGACCCGGGGTCCGGCCAAGAAAGCCGCGGCCGCCAAGGGCGCCAAGAACGCAGACGTCGACCTCGTGGCCGAGGATCTGGACACCGACGCCGAACTGGACGGCGAGCCCGGCGAGGACGACATCGACGACGCCGACCTGAGCCTGGACGAACTCGAGGACGACGCCGCCTCCGACGACGAAGCCGCGGGCGACAACACTGCCGCGGCCACCACCGCCGTGGCCACCAATGAGGCCGGCGATGACGACGACGAGATCGCCGAACCCTCCGAAAAAGATAAGGCCTCAGGCGATTTCGTCTGGGACGAAGAGGAGTCCGAAGCCCTGCGCCAGGCCCGCAAGGACGCCGAGCTCACCGCCTCGGCCGACTCGGTGCGCGCCTACCTCAAGCAGATCGGCAAAGTGGCGCTGCTCAACGCCGAAGAGGAAGTCGAGCTGGCCAAGCGCATCGAGGCCGGTCTGTTCGCCACCCAGAAGATGGCCGAGCACACCGAGAAGGGCGAGAAGCTGGCCGTCGCCTACCGGCGTGACATGGCCTGGATCTGCCGGGACGGCGACCGCGCCAAGAACCACCTGCTGGAGGCCAACCTGCGGCTGGTCGTGTCATTGGCCAAGCGTTACACCGGCCGCGGAATGGCGTTTCTGGACCTGATCCAGGAGGGCAACCTCGGTCTGATCCGCGCCGTGGAGAAGTTCGACTACACCAAGGGCTACAAGTTCTCCACCTACGCCACCTGGTGGATCCGCCAGGCCATCACCCGCGCCATGGCCGACCAGGCGCGCACTATCCGCATCCCGGTGCACATGGTCGAGGTGATCAACAAGCTCGGCCGCATCCAGCGTGAGCTGCTGCAAGACCTGGGCCGCGAGCCCACCCCCGAGGAACTCGCCCGGGAGATGGACATCACCCCGGAGAAGGTGCTGGAGATCCAGCAGTACGCCCGGGAACCGATCTCGCTGGACCAGACGATCGGCGACGAGGGCGACTCCCAGCTCGGCGATTTCATCGAGGACTCCGAGGCGGTAGTAGCCGTAGATGCCGTCTCGTTCACCCTGCTGCAGGATCAGCTGCAGTCGGTGCTCGAGACGCTCTCGGAACGCGAAGCCGGCGTGGTGCGGCTGCGGTTCGGCCTGACCGACGGCCAGCCGCGCACCCTCGACGAGATCGGCCAGGTCTACGGGGTCACCCGCGAGCGGATCCGCCAGATCGAGTCGAAGACCATGTCGAAGTTGCGGCACCCCAGTCGGTCTCAGGTCCTGCGCGACTACCTGGACTAGGCGACCCACGCGACCACAGCACCACCGGCGGCGCTGCTCGCCGTCCTCAACGCGTTTCGTGGCGAGCACTGGTCGAACCTGGAACACTCGGTGCGGACCGGCGAGACCGCCGTCAGCAAAGTGCGCGGCATGTCCTTCTTCGAGTACACCGACACCGATCCCGAACTGGCGCAGGTTTTCAACGACGCGATGACCGGAGCGTCCGCCGTCGCGATCGAAACCGCCGTTCCCGCATATGACTTCAGCACCAGCAACCTGATCGTGGATGTGGGCGGGGGCCACGGCGCGCTGCTGGCCGCGGTGTTGCGTCAGGCGCCGGATGCGCGCGGGGTGCTGTTCGACCTGCCCCAGGTGGTGGCCGGAGCCGACGCGACGATGGCCGCCGCCGGGGTGGCCTCGCGCTGCGATCGCGCGGGTGGGTCGTTCTTCGAATCGGTCCCCTCCGGCGGCGACACCTATCTGCTCAAGACCGTCATTCACGACTGGGACGACGACCGGTCGCTGGAAATTCTGCGCAATGTCCGCAGGGCGATCGCGCCCGGCGGCAAGGTGTTGCTGTTCGAGATGGTGCTGCCCGAGGGCGCGCCCGCCCACCTGGGTCTGGTGCTCGATTTGGAGATGCTGGTCGCCGCCGGCGGACAGGAACGCACCCGGCGGCAGTACGCCGCGTTGCTGTCGCAGTCGGGATTCCGGCTGCAGCGGGTGATCCCCACGGCGAGCCCGATGTCGATCATCGAGGCCCGGCCGGTTTAACCGCCCGGCCGGAAGCGCCCGCGCGTAGGATCGCCGTCAATGTCCACCGATGGCGAGTCGTCGCAGACCTTCACCGCCCTGCTCAAGCGCGCGGTGGCCCACGGCCATCCGGTGCCGGCCGAGGCCAGCCTGGATCCTGCCGTGCTCTCGGCGGTCAACGCCGTCGCCGCCGCGTGGCCGCGGGTGCCCGCCGCGTTGATCAACAAGGCTCAAAACGTGTTCGCCCGTAGCGAACTCACCCGGAAGTCAGCGGCCAAACCGACCACCCCGATCAACCTCAATCCGCCGCGGCGAACGCACCGTCCGGGCCCGGCCGATACTGCGTGACACCGATCACCGCGCCGACGGGCAACGGCCCGTACAGGTGCGGGAAGAGCATCGATTCCGGATCGCCCGGCACGCCGGGCTCCCAATGCACCGGTGCCTGCGCCTTGGCCGGGTCCACCTGCAACAACACCAGATCGGTGCGGCCTCGGTAGAGCCGATTGGCGGGCAGATGAACCTGCTGCGGCGTCGACAGGTGCACGAAACCCACCCTGTCCAACGACTCGGGGCGCAGCGCACCCGACGTCTGCGCGCTCGCCCATTCCGCGGCGCTGCACAGATGCACAAGGATGCCGGAAGCGTTCATCGTCGTCGATCCTGCCCTAGCGCCGCCTCGGGGTGAGACACGACACAGCCGAAGCCGGGAACAACGCCGAACGCCCGAGCGTCTGACACACTTGTGAGCAACCGCGAGAACGGAGGAGCCCATGAACGCGACTCTGACCAGTCCCGAACTGACTCGGGCTGATCGATGCGACCGGTGCGGTGCTGCCGCCCGGGTGCGAGCCACGCTGCCCTCCGGTGCCGAACTTCTCTTCTGCCAGCACCACGCCAACGAGCACGAAGCCAAGCTGATCGAGCTGGCGGCCGTGATTCAGGTCAGCGCTTCAGACGAGGCCTAACCTCAAGCCACGCAACACGCCCGCGGCAGCGGGAGTTGTGCAGTAGCACCACTTGTCAGGAATGCTGGGCTGGTCATGACTGACCAGATTCCCCGACCTTCCCGACACCACCTGCTGCGCATCGCCCGCCGCACCTTGGCCAAGAGCTGGGACGACTCGATCTTCGCCGAGTCGGCGCAGGCGGGCTTCTGGTCGGTGCTGTCGCTGCCGCCGCTGCTGCTGGGGATGCTGGGCAGCCTGTCCTACATAGCACCGTTGTTCGGCCCGGACACATTGGCGACCATCCAGGACCGGCTGATCGGCATGGCAAGCAGCTTCTTCTCGAAGAACGTGGTGGTGGAAATCATCGAGCCCACCGTGCGGGACATCGTTTCCAACGCTCGGGGCGAGGTGGTCTCGCTCGGCTTCGTGATTTCGCTGTGGGCCGGTTCCTCGGCGATCTCGGCGTTCGTCGACTCGGTGGTCGAGGCACATGATCAGACCGCGCTGCGTCATCCGGTGCGGCAACGGTTCTTCGCGCTGGGCCTGTATGTGGCGATGCTGGTGATCGCGGTCGCCGGGGCCCCGTTCGCTGCGCTGGGCCCCCACGCGGTGGCCGAACACCTGCCCGCCCGGTGGACGGATCTGCTGCGGTTCGGCTACTACCCGGCGTTGGTGCTGGGGCTGCTGGTGGCCGTGACCGTGCTCTACCGGGTTTCGCTGCCCAAGCCCCTGCCCTCGCACCGGCTGGTGATGGGTGCGGTGCTGGCCACCACGGTGTTCGTCGTCGCGACGCTGGGGCTGCGGGTCTACCTGCGCTACATCACCAGCACCGGCTACACCTACGGTGCGCTGGCAACCCCGATCGCGTTCCTGCTGTTCGCGTTTCTACTCGGCTTCGCCATCATGCTGGGCGCCGAGCTGAACGCCGCCGTTCAGGAGGAGTGGCCGGCGGAGTCCACCCACCTGCGCCGATTGCGCGAGTGGATGGCGACTCGCACGACCCGGAACGATCGCGGCTGCGACGATCCGCTCACGCCTTCTTGAGGGTCGCGTAGATCCGCTTGCAGTCCGGGCAGACCGGCGATCCCGGCTTCGCCGACTTGGTCACCGGGAACACCTCACCGCACAGCGCCACCACGTGGGTGCCCATGACCGCACTCTCGGCGATCTTGTCCTTCTTGACGTAGTGGAAGAACTTCGGGGTGTCGTCGCCGGTCCCGTCATCGACGCGTTCCTCGGCATCGGTGCGCTCGAGAGTGTCGGTCTGTATGCCCATCTGCCCATTGTGCCCAGAACTCAACGGATCGTAAAACCCCTGGTGCCGCGACACCGGTCGGTGTGGGACAGTGGAGTGATGAAGCACGGCCCCGAGCTGGGTTTCGACGACGACGGTCGGCCGGTGCTCATCACTGCTGCCGCTCCGTCCTTCGAACAGCAGCACCGTGAACGGGTACGCAAGTACCTGACGCTGATGGCGTTCCGGGTGCCGGCACTGGTGCTGGCCGCGATCGCCTACGGGATTTGGCACAACGGCTTGATCTCCCTGCTGATCCTGGTCGCCTCGATACCGCTGCCGTGGATAGCGGTGCTGATCGCCAACGACCGGCCGCCGCGCAGCGCCGACGAGCCGCGCCGATACGACGCCGCTCCGGCACGTACGCCGTTGTTTCCCACCGCCGGGCGCCGGGCGCTGGAGCAGCCGCAGCCTTTCGAGTCCGGGCCTCAATCGCCTACCGACGAGCCGGGGTCCGAGTCGCGCGAGTCCGGTGGCGGCGGGGCCGGCGAACCGCCGCACGGCACCGGTTCTTAGCACATTCTCAAAGACATCCCGGTATTCCCGCACGTCAAGTGGTGTGGAAAAGCGATCAGGCGGGAACTCTGCACCCGTGTCAGACGTTGACACGTGTGACAGCTGAAGCCGATCAACGGGAGGCCGTAATGGCAAGGGCAGATGCCACCATCAGTCGGATCGACGGTGACCTGGACGCGCAGAGTCCAGCCGCGGATTTGGTGCGGGTGTACCTCAACGGTATCGGCAAGACCGCACTGCTCAACGCCGCCGACGAGGTGGAGCTCGCCAAACGCATCGAGGCCGGGCTTTATGCACAGCACCTGCTGGACACCCGCAAGCGCTTCGGCGAGAAGCGCAAGCGCGAGCTGGCGGCGGTGGTCCGCGACGGCGCGGACGCCCGCCGGCATCTGCTGGAAGCCAACCTGCGCCTGGTGGTCTCACTGGCCAAGCGCTACACCGGTCGCGGGATGCCGTTGCTGGACCTGATTCAGGAAGGCAACCTCGGGCTGATCCGGGCGATGGAGAAGTTCGACTACGCAAAGGGCTTCAAGTTCTCCACCTACGCCACCTGGTGGATTCGCCAGGCCATCACCCGCGGGATGGCCGATCAGAGCCGCACCATCCGGCTGCCGGTGCACCTGGTCGAGCAGGTCAACAAGCTGGCCCGGATCAAGCGTGAGATGCATCAGCAGCTCGGACGCGAGGCCACCGATGAGGAGCTCGCCGCCGAATCCGGTATTCCGGCGGAGAAGATCAACGACCTGCTGGAGCACAGCCGCGACCCGGTCAGCCTGGACATGCCGGTCGGCTCGGACGAGGAAGCTCCGCTGGGCGACTTCATCGAGGACTCCGAGGCGATGTCCGCGGAGAACGCGGTGATCTCCGAGCTGCTGCACACCGACATCCGCAGCGTCCTGGCGACCCTGGACGAGCGTGAGCACCAGGTGATTCGGCTGCGGTTCGGCCTCGACGACGGGCAGCCCCGCACGCTGGATCAGATCGGCAAGCTGTTCGGCCTGTCCCGCGAACGGGTCCGCCAGATCGAGCGCGAGGTGATGGCCAAGCTGCGGAACGGCGAGCGCGCCGACCGCTTACGCTCCTACGCCAGCTGACACCGTCCCGCCGGGCCGCCGCAGCAGTGCGACGGCCCGGCGGCCATCGCTGCCGCCGGGCCGCCCTCGGCGTCGCTCGTTCACCGCGGTCTGGCCTGCCGAAGTAGACTCAGCGGGGACGGAAGGCGCGCAATGAATGAGTTGGTTGATACCACCGAGATGTACCTCAGGACGATCTATGACCTTGAGGAAGAGGGTGTCACCCCGCTGCGTGCTCGGATCGCCGAGCGGCTGGAACAAAGCGGGCCGACCGTCAGCCAGACGGTGTCCCGCATGGAGCGCGACGGCCTGCTGAGGGTCGCCGGTGACCGGCACCTGGAACTCACCGAGAAGGGCCGCGCGCTGGCGGTGTCGGTGATGCGCAAGCACCGGCTGGCCGAGCGGCTGCTCGTCGACATCATCGGGCTGCCCCTGGAAGACGTGCACGCCGAGGCCTGCCGTTGGGAGCACGTGATGAGCGAGGACGTCGAGCGTCGTCTGGTGCAGGTGCTCGACAACCCCACCACGTCACCGTTCGGCAACCCGATCCCGGGTCTGCTGGATCTCGGTTTCGGCGCGGACTCCGGGTCCTGGGACGCCGACCTGGTCCGGTTGACCGAGTTGCCGGCGGGCTCGCCGGTGGCGGTGGTGGTGCGCCAGCTCACCGAGCACGTCCAAGGCGACATCGACTTGATCACCCGGCTGAAGGAGGCCGGTGTGGTGCCGAACGCCCGGGTGACCGTCGAGGCCGACGCAGACGACGGCGTGACCATCGTGATGCCCGGGCACACCGACGTCAGCCTGCCCTACCAGATGGCGCACGCCGTCAAGGTCCAGAAGGTCTAAACCGCCGGGTCCATGCGGCGGTCCCAGCTTCGCTTCTCCTCCGTCGAACCTCGCTGAACCGGCGGGCTCAGCCTGCCCGCTGACCGCAGCCCCGCCGCTGCGGCAACCGCACCCCGAGTTGTCGGGCAAGCCGATATCCGGTGTCGGCCAGCCCGCGGATGCGGTCCGGCCGCAATCCCGACTGCAGCGCCGTGTCGAGCAGGCCCGCCATCCGGTGCTCCGGCATGCTCCGCAACGCGGCCTCCAGCGATACCCCGGCCAGCGGTCCGTCTCCGCGCGCGTAGGCGCCGAACGCCAGCAGCACCAGCGCCTCGGCCCGCCACGGCTCGGGCAGGGCACGGGCCAGCAGCGCCCACAGCATCTCCGCGTCGCCGGCGTGTTCGCCGACCGCCAACGCACACAGGGTGTCGCGGACCAGCACATCGGTCAGCGAACATCCGAGCCGCGCCAGATCCGCCTCGCTCGGCTCCCCGCCGGCGGCCAGCGCGATCACGGCCTGCAGCATCGCTTCGACGTCGCGGCGGGCCCGGTCCTGTCCCCCGGCCTTGACCGCGGCCGCCCGGTCGGCCGCAAGGTCATCGATCACGGCCCCCACCGCGGCACGGCGCGCCGCGTCGTCGGGGGCGATCACCGCCTGTAGGTCCGCTCGGCGCGGATAGAGGCGCCTGCCCTCCAGCACCGCGGCCGCAGCCAGCGGAGAAGACGCCGGGTCGTCGACCGGCCCGCCGGCGCCGCAGCCATCGGCGCAGTGCCACCGGCCCCCGACTGCCACCCGGTCCACCAAGTGCACGGTGAGCAGCTCAATGTCGTGGCGCGACAACTCCAGCGACAGGGCGTCGACCAGCCGGCGATGCTGGTCGTTGCAGACCGGGCAATGCGCTCCGTCGGCGTCGACGATCACCGCGATCGCCGCCGCCGGAGCTGCGGCCGCGGCGACGTCGGCGAGGTGGCCGACGGTATCGGCCAGTTCGTCGGAGAGGTCGACCCGCAGCACCGAGCCCAGTTCGCCGCCGTCGATCGCGACCAGGATCAATGATTTCTCCGGCACAAAGCCGAGGATGGCCGGCAGCGCCGCGATCAGCGCTCCGGGCCGATTCAAGGTGAATTCGGGTTGCTTCGTCGTCATGGCAGCAACGTTGACGACGCCCACCGTCATCGGGGGCGCGACCGCGTGCGGTAGGCGGCCACTTTGTGGATGAACCCGCAACTGTGAGCGCGCGCGTATCGAAGGGGATTTCATCGCTAAGCGAACGGGAACCCATCGGGGAATGCGGTCGACGCACCCGCGCGTTGTCGGTCGCAAGTGCGCATCGTTTTCCGATGCGGCCCGAAGTGGGGGAAACTAGGCGGTGCAATCCGCACCGAGATCGATGAGGAGGCAGAGGCAATGGCCGATCAACCGGACACCGGTCCCACCCCGGACCGGCATTATCAGGCCGAGCAAGGCGGCATGTACGAGCTGGAGGTCCCGGCGCCTCAGCTGACGTCGCCGGACGGCGCGGGTCCGGTCCTGATCCACGCGTTGGAGGGCTTCTCCGACGCAGGCCACGCGATCCGGCTGGCCGCCGGCCACCTCAAGACCAGCCTCGACAGTGAGCTGGTCGCGTCGTTCGCGATCGACGACCTCCTCGACTACCGGTCTCGCCGGCCGGTGATGACCTTCAAGACCGACCACTTCACCCATTACGCCGAACCCGAGCTCAGCCTCTACGCGCTACGCGACACGGCGGGGACGCCGTTTCTGCTGTTGGCGGGCATGGAGCCGGACCTCAAGTGGGAGCGGTTCATCACCGCGGTACGGCTGCTGGCCGAGCGGCTCGGGGTCCGGCGGACCATCGGGCTGGGCACCATCCCGATGGCGGTCCCGCACACCCGGCCGGTGACACTGACCGCGCACTCCAACAACCGGGAGCTGATCACCGATTTCACCCCGTGGATCGCCGAGGTCCAGGTCCCGGGCAGCGCCTCCAACCTGCTGGAGTATCGAATGGCCCAGCACGGCCACGAGGTGGTCGGGTTCACCGTGCACGTGCCGCATTACGTGTCGCAGACCGACTACCCGGAGGCGGCCGAGGCTCTGCTGCGGCAGGCCGCCCAGTCCGGTTCACTGCAGTTGCCGCTGGGCGAACTCGGTGTGGCCGCGGCCGAGATCCGAGCCAAGATCGACGAGCAGGTGGAGGCGAGCGCCGAGGTGGCCCAGGTGGTGGCGGCACTGGAACGCCAGTACGACGCGTTCATCGCTGCCCAGGAGAACCGTTCGCTGCTGGCGCGCGACGAGGATCTGCCGAGCGCCGACGAACTGGGTGCCGAATTCGAACGCTTCCTGGCCCAGGAAGCCAAGAAGGACCGCGGCGACGACTGACCGGGCCTACCCGGTTCGGCGCAGGCTGGCGGTCAGGTGGTTCTGCGCCGGCTGACCCACCGCGCCCATATCCAGCGTGTAGGACAACTCATCGCCGGCCAGGCAGTAGTGGCGGCGCAGCGCTGTCACCTTCTTGGCGGTGGGTGCCAGGCCGATCGTCGGCGCCGTCATCTCGAGATCGATGCCGTCGGCGGTCACCTGGTAGCCGCCCACCTCGATCTCGGTGATCCCGCTCGGATGGGCCAGCACCCACTCGATCCGGCCCGGTTCCGGGACGCGTAGGTATCCGGTCTCGGCGTGCAGCGGCAGGCCGTCGGCGGCCGACTTGGTCTTCTGGCCGTAGATCAGAAACGGTTTGCCGACGTGCGCGAAGCTCACCTCTTCGAGGTAGTCGAACGACGTGATCGTGGGATATACCCCCGAGCCCCGGCCGGACCAGGTGCCCAACAGCGGGGCCAACTCCACCAGATTCGGGTGCAGATCGGGTGCCATGGAGCCAGCGTAGTGCGCGGCGAGCTCAACCGGTGCTGGGTACCTGGCGGTGCTCGCGCAGTGCCTCGATCTCCCGCTCGAAGTCGGCCGCCGATGAGAACGAGCGATACACCGAGGCGAATCGCAGGTAGGCGACTTCGTCGAGTTCGCGCAGGGGGCCCAGAATCGCCAAACCCACCTCGTGGCTGGGGATCTCGGGTGAGCCGGCCGCCCGTACCACGTCTTCGACCTGTTGGGCCAGCAGGTTGAGCGCGTCATCGTCGACGTCCCTGCCCTGACATGCCCGACGCACCCCGCTGATGACCTTCTCCCGGCTGAACGGCTCGGTGACGCCGCTGCGTTTCACCACGGCCAACACCGCCGTCTCCACCGTAGAGAAGCGACGACCGCATTCCGGGCAGGACCGACGGCGGCGAATGGTCTGGCCTTCGTCGGTTTCGCGGGAATCCACCACCCGGGAGTCTGGATGGCGACAAAACGGGCAATGCATGGCCGCTCCTTCGCCGTGCCGAGAGCCGGACACCTGCACGAGCTGAGGCGGCCCGGACCACTGGGACACCAGTGAGCGTACCTGCGCGGGTGCCGGGCGGCGCGCCGCAGTGGGCGCGGGCCGCGGCCGGCCGGACATCGACGTTCAGCCGATCGGCGCGATCAGCGGCTGGCCGGCGTCCAGGGCCGCCGATTCCAGATTGTTGAGCTCGCGGATCCGATCGACAACCTGCGCGGTCGGCGCGTCGGGTGCGACCCGGGCCGCCAAGCGCTGCAGGCTCTCGCCGCTTTGAACCCGGACCACGCCCAACTGCTCGGGCACTGCGGGCGCGCCACCGCCGGCCATCGACGCACCGAATTGGGCGACCAGCCCGAGCCACACCGTGATGCCTGCGGCGATCAAAGCCAGCACCACGGTGGTCGCCGGAGTGATGGGCTTGACCGGTTGCGGCCGGTGCGCGGTGCGCGACATCAGCACGCCGCTGCCCCGGTGCTCAAGCGGCGCGCCGCCCGGACGGGTCCGCGCCAGCCGCGGCGGCCGAGTCTGCACCGCGCACGCGCGCCGCGCGGCACCGGGACCGCGACGGGTCCCGAACCGGTCGGGCCCGACCTGGTCGAACGTCGGAGCGCTCGTGTCGATCAGCATCATGTGCGGTTCTCCCTCACTCGGCGTCGGCGACCCTATTCGCTCGACTGTTCGAATCATAATCGATTGTATGTTCGATATCCGAACATGTGATCGATTCGTTGTCGAATACATTAGCGACCACCACCGACATCCTCGGGCCGGCTTCGAACGCCCGCACGACACACCTCGAACACATGTTTGATTAATCGCGATCAGAGGACTACATTCGCCGCTATGAGCGACAGCAGCAAGACCACCGGCCCGGGACTGGCATCTGTGCCCGATTCACCGCTGACCGCCCGGCAGCGCACCATCCTCGACGTCATCCGCGCCTCGGTGAACGAACGGGGCTACCCGCCGAGCATCCGGGAGATCGGCGACGCTGTCGGACTGACCTCGACGTCCTCGGTCGCCCACCAGCTGCGCACGCTGGAACGCAAGGGTTACCTGCGTCGCGACCCCAACCGGCCCCGCGCCGTCGACGTCCGCGGCCCGGACGAAACGAACCTGGCCTCCGGCTCGGCTCCACGGACGGAGTTGGCCGGATCCGATGCGCTGCCCGAACCCACCTTCGTTCCGGTGCTGGGCCGGATCGCGGCCGGCGGGCCGATCCTGGCCGAGGAAGCGGTCGAGGACGTCTTCCCGCTCCCCCGCGAACTGGTGGGCGAAGGCGAGCTGTTCCTGCTCAAGGTGGTCGGTGAGTCGATGGTGGACGCCGCGATCTGCGACGGCGACTGGGTGGTGGTGCGCCAGCAGAACGTCGCCGACAACGGCGACATCGTGGCCGCGATGATCGATGGCGAGGCCACCGTCAAGACCTTCAAACGGGCCGGCGGTCAGGTCTGGCTGATGCCGCACAACCCGGTTTTCGACCCCATTCCGGGCAACGACGCGGTGGTGCTGGGCAAGGTCGTGACCGTCATCCGCAAGATCTGACCGGCGATTCGGCGGCTACCGGCTACCACCGAGGCCGACCAGGGAGAAGAACTCCTGGCGGGAGCGCGCGTCGGTTCGCAGCGTGCCCAGCAGGGTCGAGGTCACGGTGGTCGACCCGGTGGCGTGTACGCCGCGCAACGTCATGCAGGTGTGCTCGGCGCGGATTACCACCCCGACGGCGCGCGGGCGCAGGTGCTCGGTGAGCCAGTCGGCCACCTGCTTGGTGAGGCGTTCCTGCACCTGCGGCCGGCAGGCGAAGTAGTCCACGACCCGGGCCAGCTTGGACAGGCCGAGGATGCGATCGCCGGGCAAATAAGCGACACAGGCGGTTCCGGTGAACGGCAGCAGATGATGCTCGCAGACCGAACGGAACGGGATGTCGCGCACCAGCACCAATTCGTCGTATCCCTCGTCGTTGGGAAAAGTGGTGGCCTCGAACGGCTTCGGGGTGAACATCTCGGCGTAGGCCCGCGCCATCCGGCGCGGCGTGCCCGCAAGCGCCTCATCGTCGGTGGAGACGCCCAGGGCGTGTAGAAACGCCGCGGCGGCCTGCTCGGCGGCGTCCAGGTCCGGGACCGGCCCATCGACCACCCGCAGGTCGGCGTAGACGGCTACCGACATCTCAATCTCCCCCATCCCACGTGTCAGCGATCCGTTCAGATTGACCGCACTCGGCCCTATTTGTCAACATTTTTTGGTGTTACATTGGGTTGATGAGCACCCCACCCTGCGGCGGTCTGGATCCGTTAGCCGGATTGAGCGCTCTGGACGATCCGGTGCGGCAGCGGCTCTATCAGTACATCGCGTCCCGCGACGAGCCGGTGGCCCGCGAGGACGCCGCGAGCGCCGTCGGTATCAGCCGCACCCTGGCGGCCTACCACCTGGACAAACTGGCCGAGGCGGGGATTCTCTCGGTGAGCTACGCCCGGCCTGCCGGCCGCTCCGGGCCCGGTGCCGGGCGCCCCGCCAAGCGTTACTCGCGCACCCGAGCCGAGCTTTCGGTCAGCGTGCCGCCGCGCAACTACGCTTTGCTGGCCGATCTGTTAGTCGCCGCCATGGTCGCCGATGATGCCGGCACCGTGCGCTCGGCGATCGCGGCGGCGGCCCGCCGGGCCGGGCGGACCGGGGCAGCCGAACACGACGTCTTCGACGCGCTCTGCGAGTACGGCTATGAGCCTGCGGTCACCGGCGATGGCGATATCGAGCTGCGCAACTGCCCGTTCGAACGCCTGGCGCGCCAGTACACCGAAGAGGTGTGCGGGCTCAATCTGCAGCTGATCCGGGGCATGCTGGAGGGCGCCGGCGAACCGCCGCAGCGCGCGGCGCTGACTCCATGCGAGCGGCGGTGCTGCGTTACGGTCCGTGCCCTCGAACAGGTCGGGCCGCACCGATGAGCCTGCTGGAGTCGCTGGGGTTGAGCGCCCCGATCATGCAGGCCGGGATGGGCGGCGGCGTGGCCGGTGCGGAGTTGGCCGGTGCGGTATCGGCGGCCGGCGGCCTGGGCACCGTCGGGCTGAGCGATCCGCGCCGCTTCGCCGCGGAGCTGCGTCGCGCCGTGACGCTGGCCGGTGGGCGCCCGGTGGCGGCCAATCTGTTGGTGCCGTTCGCCCGCCGTGCCCACATCGATGCCTGCATCACGGCCGGCGCCGCCCTGGTGGTGTTTCACGACGGCGCTCCGGCACGCGCGATCGCGGCACTGCGGGCGGCGCGAATCCCGGTGTTGTGCACCGCCGGTGACGCCGCGCAAGCCCGCCGGGCGCTGGCCGCCGGCGCTGACGGACTGGTGGCCCAGGGCGTCGAGGCCGGCGGCCACCTGGTGGCCGACCGGCCGCTGGCGGTGACCTTGCCCGAGGTGCTTGAGGCCGCGGGCGGAGCCCCGGTGCTGGCCGCCGGCGGGGTCGCCGACGCCGACGACGTCCGGGCACTGCTGGCCGCCGGGGCCGCCGGGGCGATTGCCGGGACCCGCTTTCTGCTCACCGAGGAGTCGCGTGCACATCCGGCCTACAAGCACAAGGTGCTCAGCGCCCGGCGAACCATCCGCACGATGTTGTTCGGCATGGGCTGGCCGCTGGCGCACCGGGTCATCCCGAATGCGGCCACCGAACGCTGGTGTGCGCGCGACGAACTCGGGCCACCGGCGGTGCGGGCATTCAATCGGGCCGGTGCGCGGCTGAGCCGGCTGATGCCGGTGAGCGCCCAGGGCGCGATCCTTGCCCTCCAGCGGCCCACGGTGCCGCTGTATACCCCCGCGCTGCCGCTGGCCGGGATGGACGCGGCCGTCGTCGACCGATCGGCGCTCTACGCCGGCGAGACGATTCACCGCATCCACGACATCGTTCCGGCCGCCGAAGCGCTGGCACAGTTGACGCCGTGATACCAAGGGAGGCCAGCATGTTCGACCCGTGCCCGCCGTTCGACGAGGAGTCGGCGCAGCGTAAGGTCGCCGCCGCCGAGGACGCCTGGAACACCCGCGACCCCGACCGGGTGGCGCAGGCCTACACCGACGACTCGGTCTGGCGTAATCGCGACGAGTTCATCAGCGGGCGCGCCGAAATCGCGGCGTTCCTGCGACGCAAGTGGGAGCGTGAGCGCGACTACGCACTGCGTAAAGAGCTGTGGTGTTATCACGGCAATCGGATCGCGGTGCGCTACCAGTACGAAAGCCGGGACGCCGACGGTCAGTGGTGGCGCAGCTACGGCAACGAGCTGTGGGAGTTCGCCGACGACGGCCGGATGAGCCGCCGCGAGTCCAGCATCGACGACGTCGCCATCACCGAAGATCAGCGCCGGATCTTCGGGTCCCGCCCGGACAGCGAACGAAATTCGCTGCCCCTGCGGTGATCAGCCCGCCCTGGTGAATCCGTTGAGCCGGGCGGCATCCTCGGAGGCGAACCAGATCTCGGCGAGCGTGTCGTCGTACAGGGCGTTCTGCGGCGTGTAGTAGAGCCCCGAGCCGATGTTCGCCTTGATCGGGTAGCCGTCCGGCTGCTGGTAGGGGTCATCCAGCGGCAGGTGCATCACCGGATGGACCGACTCGTCGGCGCCCAAGCTGCGCCGGCCCGCGCCGAATGTCCGAGGTTGTGCCCCCGAGCCGAAAGCGCGCGATTCGCTGCCCGAAGCCCCGTGCCCCACGGCGTGCCGGCCGGTACCGCCCAGATCCTCCTCGGTCACCACCCGCGTCGGCGCGGTGTCCGCCTCGTCCTCGTCGTCGGGTTCGTCGCCGGCCTCGGGTTCGCCGTAGTGCAGCCAGGGCGCATCCGGAATCGACTGATCCGATGACTCCTCGGGTGCCGCACCGAACGACGAGCGGCCGTACCGGCTCGGCAGTCGAACCGTGCCCTCGTGGTCCTGCTGCTCCTGGTGGGCCCACGCCTCGTCATCGTCGTCGTAGTCGTCGCGGACCGGGGCGGGCACCGCGACCGGCGCCCGCTCCTCGGGTGCCGCGGCCGGCCGGCGGCGCTGCCACCACATCGCCGCGGCTGCCAGCGCCCCCAGCACCACCAGCACCGCGACCGGGATCAGCACCCACAGCCAGTTCCAGTGCGACTCCTTGGCGGTGCCGGGCGCCGTGGACGTGCTGCTGTTGGGCAGGTTCATCCCCGGAATCTGCAAGCCCGACAAGGCGTGCGCCAGTTCGGCCGGTTCGGCGCTGAAGGTGTTGGTCGTCTGGTTCCAGGAGATCGCCCCACCGGTGAACTTCTGCGTAACCACGTCACCGTCGAGGGCTTGATCGCCCACCGGGGCGCCCAGCTTCCCGGACGCGCCGTCGAGCTTGTCCCAGGCGGCCTTCATCGCGCTGCGCACCACAAAGGCGCCGTTGTCCGGGCTGAAGAAGATCACCGGATCGTCGTCGGCGGCAAAGGAATTGAACTTGCTTCCGGGGATGGAACCGTCGGCCGTACTGGTGATGGGGAAGCCCAGATCGCTGCCGGCCGGACCGCCCAGCGACTCGTATTTGGCCAACACGTCGCCTTCGACCGCGTTGGCTCCGGTGGCCGGCGAGAAGTAGACCTTGCCGTGCGCGAAATCCTGGCCCACGCCGTCGCTGCCGACCACGTACTCGTCGCCCTGCTTGGCGCCGAGCGCGCCCGAGGGGCCGCCGGCGGTGCGCCACGCCTGGTCGATGGCCGCGGTCGGGTCGAGCTGAACCTGCAGGTCGGCCAGCTGGGCGGCCAGCTCCGGCGGCACCGTGGTGAACGTCTTGGTCGCCCCGTCGAAGGACAGCGCGCCGGCGCTGAACTTCTGGGTCACCACCGCGCCGTCGTAGTTCTCGTCCTCGACCGGCACCCCGAGCGGGCCGGTGGAGCTGCCCAATTTGTCCCAGCCGGCGTTGATCGGGCCGCGGACCACGTGGGCGCCGTGCTCGGGCGTCCAGAAGATCACCGGGTTGTCGCGACCGGAGAAGATCGCCACACGGCTGCCCGGGACCAGACCCGGCACTTCGTCGATGTTGGGAAACCCGAGGTCGTTGGTGGCCGCCCCGCCCAGGGCCTCGTACTTGTCGAGGATGGCCCCATAGAGCGCCTTGGCACCGGTTTCGGGGGTGAAGAACATCGTGCCGCCAGCGAAGTCCTGGGCGAATCCGGCCCCGGCCGGGTGCACGTCGCCCTTGGGCGGGCCCAGCGGTGAGCCATCGCCGCCGGCGGCCTGCCATGCCGCGGTGATGGCGTCGCGGGCGTCGCTGTCGGGTGTCGCCGCCGCGGTCTGCACCGACAGCAGCACGGTGACCGTCGTCGCGAGGCCGAGCGCAATGCGCACCGCCGTCTTGCCGAACCGATCTTTCCGACTAGTCACCAGGCCCTCCCAGGCACCGCACTCGACGCAAATGTTTCCGGCATAAACTTTCCCGCAATCGACCCGTATTGCGAAGCGAAGTCATCGATATTGCGGAAACAGATACCTAGCCGATGCCGAATCGATGCCGACGCCACCACCCGCCAGCGAGCGCCCGATAGCGCCGAATGCGCAGCTCAGGCCACTGATCACCAAGGGGCTAGACACCCAGGCTGCGGCCGATGATCTCCTTCATGATCTCGGTGGTGCCGCCATAGATCGTCTGCACCCGGGCATCCAGGTAGGCCCGGGCGATCGGGTATTCGCGCATGTAGCCGTAGCCGCCGTGCAGCTGCAGGCAGCGGTCGATCAGGTGGACCTGCTTCTCGGTGCTGTACCACTTGGCCATCGCGGCCTGCTCCACGGTCAGCTGCTTGTCCAGGTGCAGCCGGATGAACTCGTCGACCATCATCCGCACCACGGTGGCCTCGGTGGCCAGCTCGGCCAGCAGGAAACGGCTGTTCTGGAAGCTGCCGATCGGCTTGCCGAACGCCTTGCGTTCCTTGGTATAGGTGATGGTCTGCTCGAGGGTGGCCTCCATCGCCGCGGCGGCCATGATCGCGATCGAGATCCGTTCCTGGGGCAGGTTCTGCATCAGGTAGATGAAGCCCATGCCCTCCTGGCCGAGCAGGTTCTCGACCGGCACGTGCACGTCGGTGAACGACAGCTCGGCGGTGTCCTGGGCGTCCAGCCCGATCTTGTCCAGGTGGCGTCCGCGCTCAAAGCCCTCCATGCCGCGCTCCACCACCAGCAGGCTGAAGCCCTGCGCGCCCTTCTCCGGGTCGGTCTGGGCGACGACGATGACCAGGTCGGAGTGGATGCCGTTGGTGATGAACGTCTTCGACCCGTTCAGCACGTAGTGGTCGCCCTGTTTGACCGCCCGGGTCTTGATGCCCTGCAGGTCGCTGCCGGTTCCAGGCTCGGTCATCGCGATCGCGGTGATCAGTTCACCGGTGCAGAACTTGGGCAGCCAGCGCTGCTTCTGCTCGTCGTTGCACAGTTCCAGCAGGTAGGGCGCACAGACATCGTTGTGCAGACTGAACCCGATGCCGCTGTAGCGGCCCGCGGTGGTCTCCTCGGTGATGATCGTGTTGTAACGGAAGTCCGGATTGCCGCCGCCGCCGTACTCCTCGGGCACCGCCATGCCCAAAAAGCCCTGCTTGCCGGCTTCGAGCCAGACGCCGCGGTCGACGATCTTGGCCTTCTCCCACTCCTCGTGGTGCGGCGCGACGTGGCGGTCCAAAAACGCCCGGTAGGACTCCCGGAACAGCTCGTGCTCAGGCTCGAACAGGGTTCGCTGGTACTTGATTGCGGCGCTCATCGCCTGCCCTCCGGGATCGACGGAATCTTTCCGACGACAATAGACCAACCGGATGGTTGGGAGGGCAGAGGCCCGCGTTGACCGCCGAAGTGGTCACACCGCCCGCGCCTCCACCACACTGAAAGGCGACGCGGTCGGCACCACCCGGGTCATCGCAAACCCGGCCTGCTCGACAAGACCGCGGTATTGCGCGGCGGTACGCTCGCGGGCCGCCGCGCCTACCAGCATCTCCAGGTCCGCCCACTTGCCCAGGAACTCCCTGTCGTGCTCGGGAATCACCAGTTCGACCAACAACGCCACTGCGCCGGGCCGGGCCGCCGCCCGCACGTTCTGCAGAATCTGGACGGCCTGCTCATCCGGCCAATCGTGGATGACGTTCTTGAGCAGGTAGGCGTCCCCGCCGCTGGGAACCTGCTCGAAGAACGATCCCTCGACGACGCGAACCCGGTCTGTCACCCGGTGCTCGGCCAGTAGCGCCGGGGCACCCGCGACGACGTGCGGCAGGTCATAGAGGACCCCGCGGGCCTTGGGGGTGGCCGCCAGGACAGCGGCCAGCAGCCGGCCGTGCCCACCCCCGACGTCGACGATCGTCGGATAGCCACTGAAGTCGTAGGCCGACACCAGCGGTGCCACCGCCCACTCCGAGCCGCTGGTCATCGCCTGGTTGAACACCTCGGCAAGGTCGGGCTCCTGCGCCAGGTAGTCGAAGGCGGGCATACCGCGCAACTGCGGGACGACGGCTTTACCGGTCCGGACCGCGTCGGCCAGCAGGCTCCAATGTTCGCGATGCTGCGGTGACCCGACGAACCGTGCCATGCCGGCCATCGACGGGAAACCGTCGCGGCGCAGGGTGTCGGCCAGCGCGTTCAGTTCATAGCGGCCGTCGCGGCGGCGGCGAAACACGCCGCGACTGATCAGTGCCCGCAGCAGCCGGGCCAGTGCGTCGGGGTCCGCGCCGACTCGGCTCGCCAATTCTTCGATGGGCTGCGGGCCGTCAGCGAGTACGTCGGCGACGCCGAGTTCGGCGGCCACGGTGATCGCCTGGGACATCCAGGCGGTGAGGATCATCTCCATCATCACCGCCGGCGCCGGCGCAAGCCGCTGATGGAGCCGGTAGAGCCGGTCGCGGACCCGCTCAACGGCGCGGACCAGCCGGGGCGGCGGCAACCTGGTGGGTGCAGACATCCCTCGAGCAAACCACTGCCGAAGACGGCGGCACTAGGGTAGCCGGCTACTTCACTTGGACGTCTCCGATGCGGATTACCGCGCGTCCGCCCCGGCCCGGCGCGGACCGCCCCGCCGTGCCGGTCGCTGCGGGGCTCCCGGCGCCGCGGCACGACGCCGCCGGCCGCTGCCCGATCCGCGGTTCTTCGGCGACGCGGGACGCGGCGGTAGGGCCGCCTTGGGGGCAGGCATCTGCAACGGGGCGACCACGCCGACCAACGCTTGGACTGGCATCGAGTCGACGCTGACCTGTTGCGCGGCCACGGTGATCCCGGCCCGGCGCAGCAGCACCTGGGTGTCCCCGCGCTGTTCGGGCAGCACCACGGTGACCACGTCGCCGGCGCTGCCGGCGCGTGCGGTGCGGCCCGAGCGGTGCAGGTAGGCCTTGTGTTCGGCCGGCGGGTCGACGTGGACCACCAGCTGCACCTCATCGACGTGCACGCCGCGCGCAGCGATGTCGGTGGCCACCAGCACCCGAGCCGCCCCGGTGCTGAACGCGGCAAGGTTGCGGTCGCGCGCGGGCTGAGACAGGTTGCCGTGCAGGTCCACTGACGGGATGCCGGCCTCGGTCAGTTGCTTGGCGAGCTTGCGGGCCTGATGTTTGGTGCGCATGAACAGGATTCGCCGGCCGGTGCCGGACGCCAACCGGTGCACCAGATCTTTCTTGTCCTGCGCCCCGGCAACATGGAACACGTGATGGGTCATGGCCGGCGGCGGCGCTGCGATGTCATCGACCGAATGCGATACCGGGTCGTGCAGGAACCGCCGCACCAATTTGTCCACCCCGTTGTCCAGGGTCGCCGAGAACAGCAGCCGCTGACCGGTGGCCGGCGTAGCGGCCAGAATCCGCGTGACGCCCGGCAGGAAGCCGAGGTCGGCCATGTGGTCGGCTTCGTCGAGCACGGTGACCTGTACGGCGTCCAGGCTGATCAGCTTCTGCTTCATCAGGTCTTCGAGGCGCCCCGGGCAGGCCACCACGATGTCGACGCCGCCGCGCAGCGCCGTCTCCTGCCGGCTCTGCGCCACCCCGCCGAAGATGGTGGTGACCTTCAAGCCGTAAGCCGCCGCAAGGGGTTCGACCGCCGCGGTGATCTGAGTGGCCAGTTCCCGGGTGGGCGCGAGCACCAGGCCCGACGGCCGGTTCGGGCGTCGTCTGGTGTCGGCCAGCCTGGCTACCAACGGAATTGAGAACGCCAGCGTCTTGCCGCTGCCCGTCTTTCCGCGGCCCAGCACGTCGCGCCCGGCCAGGGTGTCGGGCAGGGTACTGATCTGGATCGGAAACGGCGCGGTGATCTCGTTGTCGTGCAGCGCCGCCACCAGTGGTGCGGGCACGCCGAGGTCAGCAAAAGATTTAGTCATGAATGCGGTGCCTTTCCGGCATCGGTGGGTGGGCGAGATTGCCGGTGGGCAAAATCGATCGCCGCGAGAAGAGCTTGTGCTGGACGCACCATCCACCGGATATCGGTGGTGAGTAAGCGTTCCACGACGTACCGGCGTCCTTTGACACCAGCGTTGATTGTGAGCCTAGCGCACCGGTGCGCGCAGCCCGAAACTGCTGTGACCGATCACACGCCGCGAACGGCTGCTACGCCTGGCCGAATTCGCGCAGGCTGGCGGCCAGCGCGGCGGGGACCCGCGCGCGAATCCGAGTCCCGCCGTCACCATGCTCGGCCTGCTGCACCCGGCCGTGTTCGTGTACTCGGGCCACCAAATCACCACGGCCATAAGGGATGACGACATCCACCGCGGTATCGACCGGTGACACCAGCTCCCCCATCCGGCGGCGCAGCGCGTCGATGCCGTCGCCGGTGCGCGCCGAAACGAACACCGCGTCGGGCAACGCCCGGCGCAGCTGCGCCAATGCCAGGTCCCCAGCGGCGTCAATCTTGTTGACCACCAGCAGTTCCGGGGCCGGCTGGCCGTCCCGCTCGGCGATCACCTCGGAAATCACCTGACGAACCGCACTGATCTGGCTCAGCGGTGCCGGATCGGAACCGTCGACGACATGCACCAACAGCTCGGCGTCGGCGACCTCCTCCAGCGTGGAACGGAAGGCTTCCACCAACTGGGTGGGCAGATGGCGAACGAAACCGACGGTGTCGGTCAGCACGAAAGGCCGATCGTCCTCGAAAAACCCACGGCGCGTGGTGGGTTCCAGCGTGGCGAACAGTGCGTCTTGAACCAGCACCCCGGCGCCGGTCAGCGCGTTGAGCAGGCTGGACTTGCCGGCGTTGGTGTAGCCGACGATCGCCACCGACGGGACGTCGCTGTGCAGGCGGCGGCTGCGCTGGGTGTCGCGCACCTGCTTCATCGCCTTGATCTCGCGGCGCAGCTTGGCCATCCGCTCCCGGATCCGGCGCCGGTCGGTTTCGATCTTGGTCTCACCGGGGCCGCGCAGCCCCACCCCGCCGCCGCTGCCACCGGCCCGGCCACCGGCCTGCCGCGACATCGACTCGCCCCAACCACGCAGCCGCGGCAGCATGTACTGCATCTGCGCCAACGCCACCTGCGCCTTGCCTTCGGCGCTGGTGGCGTGCTGGGCGAAGATGTCCAGGATCAGCGCGGTGCGGTCGATCACCTTGACCTTGACCGCCTTCTCCAGCGCGGTCAGCTGCGCCGGGGACAGCTCGCCATCGCAGATGACGGTGTCGGCGCCGGTGGCCAGCACCACCTCACGCAACTCGACGGCCTTCCCCGAGCCGATGTAGGTCGACGGGTCGGGCCGTTCACGGCGCTGGATCAGCCCCTCGAGCACCTCGGAACCGGCGGTTTCGGCCAGCGCCGCCAGTTCCACCATGCTGGCGTCGGCTTCGGCGGCGCTGCCCTCGGTCCACACCCCGACCAACACCACCCGCTCCAGGCGCAGTTGGCGGTATTCGACCTCGGAAACGTCGGCGAGCTCGGTGGACAGCCCCGCAACCCGGCGCAGCGCCGAGCGGTCGTCGAGGGCCAGTTCACCGGTGCTGGGGACCTCCGGATAGCTCACAGCGCCGCCCACCAGCTCGGTGCGATGTCACCGCGCGCCACCAGTTCCGACGGGCCGCGCAGATAGCTGGTGGCCTCGGTGATGGTGACGCTGACTTGTCCGCCGGGGATGTCGACGCGCAGCGTGCCGGTTGACGCGCCGCCGTGGGCCAACGCGGCCACCGCGGCGGCCACCGTCCCGGTGCCGCAGGACCGGGTCTCCCCCACCCCGCGTTCGTGCACCCGCATCGACACCGCGCCGTCGCGGGCGGCGGTCAGGATCTCCACGTTGACGCCGTCGGGGAACTGGGCGGGGTCGAAGGACACCGGTGCGGCCACGTCCAGGGCAGCCAGTTCGGGGGCCGACAACCCCGGGTCCACACACGCCAGGTGCGGGTTGCCGACGTCGACGCCCAGCCCGGCGAAGCGCCGCCCGCCCACGACGGCGTCGAAAGCCGGCCCTCCGCTGCCGAGCCGGTTCGGCTTGCCCATGTCGACGGTGACCTCGGCCCGCACCGCGTCGGCATGGTGCACGGTCACCGGACGCGGCCCGGCCAGCGAGCCGACGACGAACTCGTCGCGGGATTCCAGGCCGGTGGCCCTTAGGTAGTGGGCGAACACCCGGACCCCGTTGCCGCACATCTCGGCGACTGACCCGTCGGCGTTGCGGTAGTCCATGAACCAGTCCTCGGCGGCCACCCCTTCGGGCAGGTGCTGCAGCACCCCGGCGCCCACGGCGGCCCCGGCCGTGGTCACCCGCAGCAGGCCGTCGGCGCCCAGGCCGCGGCGCCGGTCACACAGCGCGGCCACCGCGGCAGCCTTCAGATCCAGTTCCGCGCCCAGGTCCGGCAATACGACGAAGTCGTTCTGGGTGCCGTGGCCCTTGGCGAAAAGCATGTGCTCAGGATACGTGCCGCCACGCGGCCAGTGCCGCGTCGAGCAGACCGCCGGCGGCACTGTCCAGCCAGGTGATGCGGTGATCGCGGCGAAACCAGGACCGCTGGCGGCGCACGTAGCGGCGGGTGCCGATGAAGGTCGGCTCTCGGGCGCCGGAACCGTCACCGCCCGCATCGAGGTCGGCAATCACCTGGGCATAGCCCAGGGCCCGGGCGGCGGTGACCCCGTCGCGCAACCCGGCCGCCAGCAGCGTCGCGACCTCGGTGACCAGTCCCCGGTCGAACATCGTGTCGGTCCGGGCGGCCAGCCGTTCATCGAGAAGGCCGGTGTCGCAGTCCAATCCGATGATCACCGTGTCCCAGCGGGGGTCGCCGATGGTGGGCGCCGAAGCGGCGAACGGCCGCCCGGTCAGCTCCACCACCTCCAGCGCCCGCACGATGCGCCGGCGGTCGGTGGGCAGGATCGCCGCCGCCGCGGCCGGGTCGGCGACGGCCAGCTCGGCATGCAACGCCGCCACGCCGGCCTCGGTCAGTCGCTGCTCGTAGCGGGCCCGCACCGCCGGGTCGGTGGCCGGAAACGACCAGTCGTCGAGCAGCGCCTGCAGGTAGAGCATCGACCCGCCGACGATGATCGGGACCGCGCCGCGGCCCGCGATCGCCTCGACGTCCTCGGCTGCGGCCTGCTGGTAGCGGGCAACGGTCGCGGTCTGGGTGACGTCGAGGACGTCGAGTTGGTGGTGCGCGATGCCCCGTCGTTCCGTCGGCGACAGCTTGGCGGTGCCGATGTCCATGCCGCGGTAAAGCTGCATGGCGTCGGCGTTCACGATCTCCGCGCCGAGCCGTTCGGCCAGGTCCAGCGCGAGCTGCGACTTGCCGGTGCCGGTGGGCCCCACGACCGCGATCGGCCTCACGGCTCCCAGACCCCAACGAAGTAGCCGACGCCGTAGGGGGCGTCGCGGTAGAGCTGGGTGGCGGTGCGCGGCGGGGTTTCAGCCAGGCCGGCCAGCGCGGCGAATGCCGCCCTCCCGACGATCTGCGGCGGCAAGTCGGCCAGTGCGGCGACGTCGCCGGCGGCCAAGGCGTCGTCGAGGGCGCGCTGAACGCCGACGTCTTCGGGGTGGTGCCCGCCGGGTGCGGTCGGGGTCAAGGTGTTGGCGCCGTCGGCCAGCACCAGCACCCCGATCGGCTCTGGTGACTGCTCGATCCGGGCCCGCAGTCGCCTGCCGGCGGCCAGCGCGGCGGCCGGGTCGGTGCGGGCGTGGACCAGCACCGAGGCATCCGGCCGCAGCTGCCCGCGCACCCAGCCGGCGACCAGGGCACACAACGGCAGGTCGGCCGGTCGCTCGCTCCCCGGGGCCAGGCGCACCGCCACGTCGGCGCCGAATCCGGCGAAACTGCCGGCACTGTCCGGGCCGAATACGCCGTCGGCTCCGGCGCCCAACGCCACCCAGCGCGGCGGCAGCGTTGCGGCTGCGGCCAGCGCCGCGGCCCGCAGCTGGGCCGCCTCGGGGGCGGTACCGGCCAGTTCGGGCACCAGCACCGGCGCCGACGGCACAATCGCTATCGGTCCCAGCACGAGACCCCGGCTAGCTCGTCGGTGACGCCACCGGTGTGGCCCGGTCGGCGCCTCCGGCGTCGGCGACGATGGTGGCGGCTTCACCCCTGGCCAAGGCCGCCGTCGCGATGACGATCAGCACCACCCCGATGATCACGGCGGCGTCCTCGACCCCGCCGGCCTGGATGTGCTCGTTGAGCAGCAGCACGCCCAGTGCGCTGGCCACCAGCGGTTTGGCCACGATCATCGTCGGCATCGAGGCGGTCAGTGCGCCGGCCCGGAACGCCGACTGCTGGAAGATCATGCCGGCCAGCGTCGCTATCAGCCAGGGCACCACCACGGGCGACTCCAGCGCGTCTTCCAGACCTTCGGCCTTGATCAGCTCCACGAGCACTTTCGTCAGCAACGCGAACACCGCCAGCGAGGTACCCGCCACCACGGCCAGCAGCACCGCGGCGGCAGGCCGGCCCCGGAGTCGGCGGGCGGCCACCGCGCAGGCCAGCAACAGCGTGATCACCACCACGGACACCGTGATCCAGGCAGCCGCCGGGGCATGTTGTTTGCCCTCGGTCGGATCCCCAACGATCACCACCACGGCCAGCGCCGCGGCCAGCACGATCGCCCACATCCATTCCCAGTTGGTCACCCGGCGGTGGGTCAACCAGGCATACATCGGCAGCGCGAACAGCAGCGCGGTCACCTGCAGCCCGGTCACCAGCATCACCGAACCCACGGCCAAGGCCGCCGCTTGCAGGGCGTAGTTGGCCACCGCCGCCGCGCCGCCGCCCCACCATTTCGGGTCGCGCAGCGACAGCCAGAACAGCTTCAGGTGACCGACCTGCTGGTCGGTGATCTCCTGGGCGGACCGCTGGCGGATCACGTCGCCGGTGGCGGACGCCAGCGCGGCGCACAGTGCGAGCAGCGCCGCGATGACATTCCCTGTCGACATGACCCTCCCTACAATCGCGCAAGAATACCGGCTGGCGGCGGGGCAACCGGACAACGCTACGCCGCGGAGGCAGCCGCATCGTCGTCGACCACTGCCTCGCTCCGCGACAACACCGCGACCGCGACTACCAGCACGACCAGCGCCGCGGCCAGCAAGAACCCGCCGCTGCGGCCGGGCCGGACCACCTCACCCAGCAACGCCACGCCCAGCGCCGCAGCCACCGTCGGCTCCAGCACCGTCATCGTCGGCAACGAGGCGGTCAGTGCTCCGGCGCGAAACGACGACTGTTGAAACACGGTACCTGCCACCGCGAGCGCCGCCCACGCGTAGAGCTCCGGTGAGCTCACCAGCGGCCGCAGTCCGTCGCCGATCAACTCGACGAGTCCCTTGGTCAGCACGGCGACGACGCCCCAGGAGATGGCCGACGCCGCCGCGAGCAGCACCGCCTCGACCCGCCCGGGCCGCAGGCGCGCCCCCACCAGGCACAGCACTACCGCCGGACCCAGCACTGTGATCACCCAGATCCAGGTGTCGAACGAGGCGCGGGCCTGCCCTGCGGTGGGATTACCGACGGTGATGATGACGGTTTCGGCGGCGACCAGCAGCGCCGCCCACATCCAGACCGACCGGCCCAGCCGCCGGCCGGACTGCCGCGCACTGAGCGGCAGAGCGAACAGCAACGAGACCACCAGCAGCGACTCCACCAGCAGCACCGAGCCCAGCCCGAGCGCAGCGGCCTGCAGGACGAAACCCACGACGGCCACCCCACTGCCCACCCACCAGCGCCGGTCGGCCAGCAAGCGAGCGAACAGCGCAAGGTGGCCGATCGACTCGTCGGCGACCCGGTGGGCGCTGCGCTGGTGGATCACATCACTGATCGCGACGAAGAGCGCCGCGCCGAGTGCGAGCAAGACGACGACGGTCTCTTTCGCCACTGGCGGACTCCTCAAAGCCTGTGGTATCCCAGTGACACCCGGCGGCGATCGAACAGGTTACCGCCCGGCCCATACGGCGGCCCCAGCTTCGCCTCTCCTCCGTCGAGCCTCGCTGAACCACCGACTTAGCGGCACACCGTGGCGGGTAGCTGCTTGAATACGCTTGGATACTCCTAGAGGCAAGGCGCCGCGGTGCGCGGCAGATGCGCGGGTCTCCCGCGAAGGGTGAGGTGACTACAGCGATGAACGTCGACAGCGGTTCCCCCGCCCCGGCTCCTCGCCCGGGTCCGCGCCCGGGCCCGCGTCCCGGTCCCAAGCCGGGTGCCCGCCCCGGCCCGGTGATCGCCGGCCCGCCGGCCAGCGATCCGCACCGCTTCGGACGGGTCGACGCCGACGGCACGGTGTGGCTGATCACCTCGTCTGGTGAGCGGCAGATCGGCTCGTGGCAGGCCGGCGATCCCGAGGCCGCGTTCGCGCACTTCGGTCGGCGCTTCGACGACCTGGGCACCGAGGTGACCCTGCTTGAAGAGCGGCTGGCCTCCGGAAGCGGCGACGCCCGCAAGATCAAGGCGTCCGCGGCGGCGCTGGCCGAGACATTGCCGACGGCAAGTGTTCTCGGTGACGTGGACGCGCTGGCGGCCCGCATCGCCACGGTCAGCGAGCGTGCCGGCGCCGCCGTTGCTGCCGCCCGGGCGCAGCGTGATGAGCAGCGGGCCGCCGCGACCGCCCGCAAGGAGGCACTGGCCGCCGAGGCCGAGGAGCTGGCCGCGAATTCGACGCAGTGGAAAGCCGCCGGCGACCGGCTGCGCGCCATCCTCGAAGAGTGGCGCACGATCACCGGCTTGGACCGCAAGACTGACGACGCGCTGTGGAAGCGCTACTCGGCGGCCCGGGACGCCTTCAACCGGCGACGCGGGTCGCACTTCGCCGACCTCGACCGCGGACGTGCCGGGGCGCGCGAGGAGAAGGAACGGTTGTGCAAGCGCGCCGAGGAGCTGGCCGGCTCGACCGACTGGGCGGCCACCAGTGCCGCGTTCCGGGAGCTGCTCAACACCTGGAAGGCGGTCGGGCGGGCCAGCAAGGATCTCGACGAGGCGCTGTGGCAGCGGTTCAAGGCCGCCCAGGACACGTTCTTCAGCGCGCGCAATGCCGCCAACGCCGAACGCGACGCCGAGCTGGTGGCCAATGCCGCGGCGAAAGAGGCGCTGCTGGCCGAGGCCGAGCGGATCGACCCGGCCAACCAGAATGCGGCGCGTGCCGCGCTGCGGTCGATCGTCACCAAGTGGGACGCGACCGGCAAGGTGCCCCGGGAGCGCTCCGCCGAGCTGGAGCGGCGGTTGCGGGCGGTGGAGAAGAAGGTGCGGGATGCCGGCGCCGCCGCCGAGGCGTCCGTGGTGGATCCCGAGGCCGAGGCCCGCGCTGCCCAATTTCGTACCCGCGCCGAACAATTCGAACGCCAGGCGCAAAAGGCCCAGGCCGCCGGCCGGGACAAGGAGGCCGCGGAGGCCACCGCCAGCGCCGAGCAGTGGCGGCAATGGGCGCAGGCCGCCGAGCGGGCGCTCAACCGGCGCTGACCCGGCGATGTTTGGCGCTCGGGTGCACCGGGCTAACCCCACAGTGACAACAACCGTCTCACTGGCGACGCATCTCAGTTGGGGGTAACTATGGCCAGCAATATCACCGCCGCACTCGACGTCAAGCGACCGATCCGCACGGTCTATAACCAATGGACCCAGTTCGAGTCGTTCCCGCTGTTCATGGAGGGCGTTGAGCGGATCCAACAGCGCGACGACACCCACCTGCACTGGACCATCAAGGTGGGGCCCGCGACCCGCGAGTTCGACGCGACGATCACCGAACAGCACCCCGAAGAACGGGTGGCCTGGCGATCCGACAGCGGCCCCCGGCACGGTGGCGTGGTCACGTTCCACAAGATCGACGAGGACACCACCCGGGTGACCACCCAGATGGACATCGACCCGGACGGGGTCGTGGAGCACGTCGCCGAGAAGCTGAACATCCTCGATCACCGTGTCCACGCGGATCTCAAGCGGTTCAAGGACTTCATCGAGAACGTGCCCGCCGAAACCGGCTCGTGGCGCGGAGACGTGCCGCGACGCTGATGGACCCGACCGCGCAGGTGTTTCGCTGGGGCGCCGTGGCGCGCTCCCGGCGGGTGTTTCATCCCGCCGGGGTGTTGGCGACCGGTTTTCTCGAGCGGATCGCACCCGCCGACGAGGGCCTTCCGCTGGTTTCGTCGGAGGTCGTCGCTCGGATCTCCAAGGGCGCGGGCACCCCGGGGCCGCTGCCGGATGCGATCGGGCTGGCGCTGCGGGCGCCGGGTCCCTGGGACATCCTGCTTGTGTCGGCGGGGTCCGGGGCGGTGGGCCGGGCAGTCGGGTTGCGGCCCGCCGTGTCGTGGGCGGGTCTGACGATGACCACGCTCATGCCGTTGGGCTACCGCGACGGCACATGGTGGTTGCGGGCACGGCTGAGCACGCCGGTCGGTGGCTTCGGGGTGGCGCTGGGCAGCATCGGCGATCAGATCGAGCGGGACCGGGTCTGTTTCGAACTCGACCAGGCCCGCGGCACCGCGGACTTTCGTCCGCTGGCCCGCTTGGTGCTCACCGGCCTCGATGACGGCGAGGACGTGTCGTTCGATCCGGTTATCAACACCGCACCGGGGGTGCACCTGCGGCCCCGGTGGCTCGCGGAACTGCGGGCCCAGGCCTATCGCGGCAGCCGTGACGGCAGAAACGGGCCGGCGGCTACTCGCTCGGCGGCTGGTCCTCGGGAGGCTTGAGCTCGTCGAGCAGGCCGAGGACCTGGCGCTGCGCGGTGTTGCGGCGGCGCTCCTCTTCGGCGGCCAGCTGCAACGCGGTACGCGACCACACCACCCGGGCCCAATGAAACGTCAGCACGATCAGCGTGATCCAGGCCAGGATGAGCCCGAACCCGGGGCCCGGATGGCCTTGTGCCACGGTCTGCCGGGACCACACGGCCAGCAGGCCGGCCACGCTGCCCACCGCGGAGCCCGCCAGCGCCACCCACGCCACCGTCCAGCGGCGGGTCAGCAGGGCCAGCATCGAGAACCCGGCGCCGAACACCAGCGCCAGCCACATGAACAGGCGCGAAGGCAGCGTCACCAGGGCCTCGTCGGCGCCGTTGGTGGCGAACAGCACGTCCCAGCCCCGCACCGCTCCGGTGTGGGGCAGCAGGAACGATCCCAGCAGCACGAACACGCCGATCGCGACGACCAGGCCCCTACCGCCGGGGTCGATTTCGCTGGCCACCCGGCGCTCCGCGGCTTCGATGTCGGCCCGGTAGGCCTCGAAGTCCCCGTGCTCCCCGGCGTTGTCGGCTCGGCCGTTCATCGCGCGGCCCCCGGCATCTTCGGCATGCCCAGCCCGACCCCGGGCGGGGGGCCGGCCGCGATATCGCCCGCCTTGGTGCGGCGGTGGCTCAGCAGATTCCCGTCGGCCAGCAGGTGATGCGGTGCCGCGCCGGTCACGGTCGTGGTCACCACGTCACCGGGACGCACCTGCGCGCCGCCCGGGACGAAGTGCACCAGCCGGCCGTCGCGGGCCCGGCCGCTCATCCGCGCCGTCTGAGCGTCCTTGCGCCCCTCCCCGACCGCCACCAGCAGCTCGACGGTGCGGCCGATCTGCGCCTGGTTCTCTTCCAGCGAGATCTGCTCCTGCAGTTCGATCAGCCGGTCGTAGCGTTGCTGGACAACCTCTTTGGGGAGCTGATCCGGCAGCTCGGCGGCCGGTGTGCCGGGACGCTTGGAGTACTGGAAGGTGTACGCGGCGGAGAATCGGGCCGCGGCCACCACCTCGAGGGTCTCGGCGAAGTCCTGCTCGGTCTCGCCCGGGAATCCGACGATCAGATCGGTGGTGATCGCTGCATCCGGAATGGCGGCCCGGACCCGGTCGAGGATGCCCAGGTAGCGCTCGGCACGGTAGGAGCGGCGCATCGCCCGCAGCACCGCATCCGAGCCGGATTGCAGCGGCATGTGCAGCGTGGGACAGACGTTGCGGGTCTGCGCCATCGCCTCGATGACGTCGTCGGTGAACTCGGCCGGGTGTGGGGAGGTAAACCGGACCCGCTCCAAGCCCTCGATGTCGCCGCAGGCCCGCAGCAGCGACGCGAACGCCCCGCGGTCGCGGGGTATCGCCCGGTCGGCGAACGAGACACCGTAGGCGTTGACGTTCTGGCCCAGCAGCGTCACCTCGAGAACGCCCTGGTCGGCCAGTGCGGCGACCTCGGCGAGCACGTCGTCGGGGCTGCGGTCCACTTCGCGGCCCCGCAACGACGGCACGATGCAGAAGGTGCAGCTGTTGTTGCAGCCCACCGAGATGGAAACCCAGGCCGCGTAAGCCGATTCCCGTGCCGCCGGCAGCGACGACGGGAACTCGCGCAGTGAGTCGATGATCTCGACCTGGGCTTGCCGGTTGTGCCGGGCCCGCTCCAGCAGCACCGGCAGTGAGCCCAGGTTGTGGGTGCCGAACACCACGTCCACCCACGGCGCCCGGTTGAGCACGCCGTCCTTGTCTTTTTGGGCCAGGCAGCCCCCGACCGCGATCTGCATGTCCGGGTTGCTGCGCTTGTTCGGCGCCAGGTGGCTCAAGTTGCCGTACAGCTTGTTGTCGGCGTTCTCGCGCACCGCGCAGGTGTTGAAGACCACCACGTCGGCGTCGGAGCCCGCGGCGGCGCGGCGGTAACCGGCCTGTTCGAGCATGCCGGCGATGCGTTCGGAGTCGTGAACATTCATCTGACAGCCGTAGGTACGCACCTCATAGGTGCGCAGCTGTTCGGAAATCACCGGCGAAGTCACCCGGCCATGGTACGGCGCTGCTGGTTAGGCTCATAACCCATGACCAGCGGCGGATCGGATCCGGTGCCCATGATCGCCATCCGGGACGTCAACAAGTACTTCGGCAGCCTGCATGTGCTCAAGGACGTCAATCTCGACGTCGCCGGTGGCGAGGTGGTGGCGATCCTGGGCCCGTCGGGATCGGGCAAGTCCACGCTGTGCCGCACCATCAACCGACTCGAGACCGTGGATTCGGGCACCATCACCATCGACGGTCAACCGTTGCCGGCCGAAGGCGCCGCCCTGGCCCGGCTGCGCGCGCAGGTCGGGATGGTGTTCCAGGCGTTCAATCTGTTTCCGCACAAGACCATCCTCGACAACGTCACACTGGCACCGATGAAGGTGCACAAGACCCCGCGGGCCGAGGCCCAGCGCCAGGCGATGGCACTGCTGGAACGGGTCGGCGTGGCCGATCAGGCCGGCAAACACCCCGCCCAGTTGTCCGGCGGCCAGCAGCAGCGGGTGGCGATCGCCCGCTCGCTGGCGATGAACCCCAAGGTGATGCTGTTCGACGAGCCGACCAGTGCGCTGGACCCGGAGATGATCAGCGAGGTGCTGGCGGTGATGAGCTCACTGGCCGCGGACGGGATGACGATGGTGGTGGTGACCCACGAGATGGGTTTCGCCCGCCGCGCCGCCGACCGTGTGGTGTTCATGGCCGACGGCACCATCGTCGAGGACGCCGCGCCGGCGGAGTTCTTCTCCGACCCGAAGTCCGCGCGGGCCAAAGACTTTCTCTCCCGGGTCCTCGACCACTGATGCGCGCACCGCGGCTGTTGCATGTGCTGGCCGCCGCTGTGGCGGTGGCGGTGGCGTCGGTCGCGTGCACCGCCCACGACAGCGGCAAGATCACCATCGGTGTCAAGTTCGACCAGCCCGGGTTGAGCGTCAAGAAGCCGGACGGCACGCTCGGCGGATTCGACGTCGATGTGGCCCGCTACGTCGCGGGCGCCTTGGGTTACCCGCCGCAGCGCATCGCCTGGCTGGAAGCCCCGTCCGGCCAACGCGAGATGCTGCTGCGCAACGGACAGGTCGACTATGTGGTGGCCACCTATTCGATCACCGAATCGCGACGGCAAAAGGTCGACTTCGCCGGCCCCTACCTGCTGGCCGGGCAGTCCCTGCTGGTGCGCGCCGACAACACCGACATCACCGGCACAGCATCGCTGCAGCAGCACAAGAAGCTGTGTTCGGTGTCCGGGTCCACGCCCGCCCAACTGATCAAGGACCGCTATCCCGGCGTGCAGTTGCAGCGCTACGACACCTACTCGGCGTGCGTGGAGGCGTTGCGCAACAATGCCATCGACGCGGTGACCACCGATGACGTGATCCTGGCCGGGTACGCCGCCCAGAGCCCCGGCGCCTTCAAGCTGGTCGGTGGACGGTTCTCGGAAGAGAAGTACGGGATCGGCGTGGGCAAGGGCAACGACGTTCTGCGGCAGCGGATCAACGACGCGCTCGAGCAGATGGAACGCGACGGATCCTGGCGGACGGCGTTCGTCGACAACTTCGGCGCCGCCGGGTTCGCGGTGCCCGATCCCCCGCCGATCGAGCGATGATGTTCGCCGAGTATCGCGGCCAGATTTTTCAGGCCTTCACCGTCACCGTCGAGTTGGCGGTGCTGTCCGGGGTCTTCGCCCTGATCCTGGGCACCGGGTTGGCCGCGATGCGGCTGTCTCCGGTGCCGGCGCTGCGGTGGCTCGGCGCCGGCTACGTCCACCTGGTGCGCAGCACCCCGCTGACGCTGCTGTTGCTGCTGTGCTCGTTCGGCCTGGCCCAGACGCTGGGCGTGACCCTGAGCAATCCGCGCTCGCCGACGTCGATTGATGACAGCAACTTCCGGCTCGCGGTGCTCGGACTGGGGATGTACACGGCGTCGTTCGTGAGCGTGGCGCTACGTTCCGGCGTCAACACCGTCGGGATCGGACAGGCCGAGGCGGCCCGGTCACTCGGGCTGAGCTTCGGCCAGAACCTGCGAATAATTCTGCTGCCCCAGGCGTTTCGGGCGGTGATCATCCCGCTGGGCTCGGTGCTGATCGCGTTGACGAAGAACACCACGCTGGCCTCGGCGATCGGGGTTGCCGAAGCGGCACTGCTGATGAAGTCGATGACCGAGAACACCGCGGCGCTGATCGCGGTGGGCGCCATCTTCGCGGCCGGATTCCTCGTGCTGACCTTGCCGCTGGGCCTGCTGTTCGGGTACCTGGGCCGGCGCTGGGCGGTGACGCGATGAGCGCCGCGGGGTCGTCCACGGTGCTGTTCGACGCACCCGGGCCGCGCGCCCGGGCCCGCCACCGCGCCGTGTCGGTGGCGACGGTGCTGGCCGCGGCGTCGCTGGGCTGGCTGGTGTATTCGCGACTGTCCGCCAAGGGCCAGCTGACCGCCGAGAAGTGGGCCCCGTTTTTGACCGCCGACCTGTGGCGAACCTACGTGCTGCCGGGGGTCTCGGGCACGCTGACCGCAGCGGCCTGGTCGATCGGGCTGGCGCTGATCCTGGGCGTCGGCCTCGGGGTCGGCCGACTGTCGGGGGTGCGGCCGCTCCGCTGGAGTTGTGCGGTGATGGTGGAGTTCTTCCGGGCGATCCCGGTGCTGATCATGATGATCTTCGCCTACTTCGTCTACGGCGTGCTGGACGTGTTCCCGCCGCAGCAGCTCGCCCTGGCCGGTGTGGTCACCGGCCTGACGCTCTACAACGGCGCTGTGATCGCCGAGATCGTGCGGGCGGGGGTACGCGCCCTACCGGCCGGGCAATCCGAGGCGGCCGCCGCGCTGGGGATGAGTTGGGGCCGCTCGATGCGACTGGTGCTGTTGCCCCAGGCCGTCACCGCCATGCTGCCGGTGCTGGTCTCACAACTGGTGGTGGCGCTCAAAGACACCGCGATCGGCTACCAGATCACGTTCGTGGAGATGGTGCGCCAGGGCACGGTGGTCGGTTCTCAGTACAGCAATTACCTCCCGGCGCTGTTGGTGATCGCGGCGCTGATGATCACCGCAAACCTGGCGCTGTCGGCCGGCGCCATTGCACTGGAGCGCCGGCTGCGCCGCTCGCGCCACAACCCGTTGGCGGCGGCCACGATCGAGCCGGAGGGCACCCCCGGAGCCCAGGTCGTCTAGGCACTGCGCAGCCGCAGTCCGGCGTCTAGAGTCGGACTCAACAGCTAGCGACAGGAGACTCTGATGGCTCTCACCCCCAAGGACGCCTTCAACGCCGCCCGCGACATCGCCACCCACGCTGTCGAGAAGGCCTCCGACATCGTCGAGGACGCCGGCGATATCATCCGCGGGGACGTCTCCGGCGGCGTCAGCGCGATCGTCCAGGATTCCATGGAGATCGCCACGCACGCGGTCGAGCGGACCAAGGAGGTCTTCAGCGACCGAGAAGAAGCAGGCGAGATCGACGAGGTCTGAGTTTCAGACCCGGCGGGCTTCGCCACTCTTACAGCCCCGTCCCAAAGGCGGCCGAACTTGCGATGTTCGGCCCTATCCTCGAGCAACGATGACGACAACAGACGATCAGTCCGACTCCCTGCTTGGGGCACTGAGCAAGGCCCGGATTCCAGTGGAAAACCACGGCTTCATCGAACGTCTAACCATGGCCGTCGGCATCGCCGAATATCAGGCGGTGGTCAGCGTCGACAAACCCTACGTCCGAGCCCGGCGACAGGATGGCCTGCCCGATCTGCGCATCCACTACGGGTACACCACCGGGTTCGTCTCCGAAGACGAAGTCGTTCGAGTCGCGGGCAGCGGCGCCGACCGTGGTCCCAGTTCACGGAAGGGAACCTGGTACGTGGCGCATCCAACGAATCAGGTGCGCCATGGCAGCGATCGGGCTCGCGACATCCGACGCGAGGCGGCCAGGCTCTGCACCACCTGCTACGTGCAGTTGCCGCTCACCGGCATCTGCGGCGCGTGCGACTAACCGAACCAAAGTTCGGTCGGGATCAAGGCGTCGCACTACAGTCGGCTGTCGTAGGAGATTTCGAGTACGTGCAGGGTGTAGATGGTTGTAGGACGAATCGGGCCGACCGTGTCGGCGGCAACGTCGCAAACGTCGACCCACCTCTCACCGCCGAGCCTGTCGGTCTCGCGCGTTAGATTCACTCGGTCATGCGAATCCGAGACGAGCGGCCGGCCAGCGTGAAAATCACCGCAGCACCGCAGCACGGGATCGACCGTGCCTAGATACAAGTTTCACTGGGCGAACCTGCCCCGACCACTGCTTGACGCGCTCTACGCAGATCTGGGCTTCGCCGATCCCGACGACCCCGCCGAGGCACTGCACAGCTGGTATGGCGCCCGCCCGAAAGACGACTTCGTCCACGATGCATGGCCCACCCTGCTGAAGCACTGGGTCTCCCACGACACGCCGGCGAGGGACGCGATCGTGGCCGCGCTGCGCGAGGTCCGCCATGAGGACGGCCACTTGGCCAAGCATCGCGACCAGATGACGTATCTGCATGGGCTGCGCAACGCGAAGACCCTGCGTGAGATCGTGCTCAATGCATTCATCGCTCTCGGCGAGGTTGAACCACAACCCGATGAACCCCCCGACCAGCCGGCACCGCAGACGCGCCCGACAGAACACCCGAAACCCCTGACCGGAGCCCCAGTGACTACCACGGCAGACAAGCCGACCACGACACCGTTCACCGCGGCCCCCGGCTCGGTGGTGCTGGTGCGCGACGCCGAATGGCTGGTCACCGCGGTCGAAGAGGCCACCGACGGCTTCTTCGTGCACGTGATCGGCCTGTCGGAGTTGGTGCGCGACACCACCGCGACGTTCTCCACCGCGATCGACACCGTCGTCGAGGTCGACCCGACCAAGGTCCGGGTTACCGCGGATGACTCCCCCGGGTTCCGGCGGGCCCGGCTGTGGCTGGAGGCCACGCTGCGCAAGACGCCGGCGGCCATCACCGACCCGGATCTGACCATCGCGCACCGCGGTCTGGCCACCCACCTCGATTACCAATTCAAGGCGGTGCAAAAGGCGCTGGACCCGGACAAGCTGCGGCCGCGAATTCTGCTGGCCGACGCGGTGGGACTGGGCAAGACCATTGAGATCGGCATGATCCTCTCGGAGTTGGTGCGCCGCGGCCGCGGGGAGCGGATTCTGATCGTCACGCCCAAGCATGTGCTGGAGCAGATGCAGATGGAGTTGTGGAGCCGCTACGCGCTGCCGTTCGTGCGACTGGATTCCACCGGCATTCAACGCATTCGGCAGATTCTGCCGGCCAACCGCAACCCGTTCACCTACTACAAGCGGGTGATCATCTCCATCGACACCCTCAAAAGCGACCGCTACATCGCCCACCTGCAAAAGCAGTGGTGGGACGCCGTGGTGGTCGACGAGTCGCACAACGTCACCAACACCGCCTCGCAGAACAACCGGCTGGTGCGGCTGCTGGCCGATCGCACCGACGCGTTGATCCTGGCTTCGGCCACCCCGCACAACGGCAAACCCGAGTCGTTCGCCGAGCTGGTGCGCATGCTCGACCCGAGCGCGGTCAGCCCCGCCGGGAAACCGGACTTCGACCAGGTCGCCAAGCTCGTGATTCGCCGGCACCGTCACCACCCCGATGTGGCCGCCGAGGTCGGCGCGGACTGGGCCGAACGCCAACCACCGCAGCACATCACCATCACCGCATCGCCGGCCGAAGACGAGATCGCCCGCGAACTCGAAGAGGTCTGGTTGTGGCCGGAGTCGGGCGCCTCACCGTATTCGGGCAAGACCGCCGCCCTGTTCCCGTGGGTGCTGGCCAAGGCGTTCCTGTCCTCCCCCGCCGCGCTGGTCGACACCATCACCGAACGGCTGCGCCGCCTTGACGACAGCGCCAAGGCGACCGTCGAACGCACAGCCTTGACCCGGCTGGCCGAGCTGACCGCTAAGGCCCGCCACACCGGCTCGGCCAAGTACAACGGGCTGCTGGCACACCTCAAAGCGATCGGTATCTCGCCCAGCGCCGAACGCCGGGTGGTGATCTTCGCCGAACGGGTCGCCACCTTGGAGTGGCTGCGCAAATCCATCACCGCCGATCTCAAACTCGGCGGAGATCAGGTGGCGATGCTGCACGGCGGGCTGTCCGACAAAGAGCAGCAGGACATCGTGGAGTCCTTCAAGCTGGCGTCCTCACCGATCCGGGTGCTGGTCACCGGAGACATCGCCTCGGAGGGGGTGAACCTGCACAGCCACTGCCATCACCTGGTGCACTACGACATTCCGTGGAGCCTGATCCGCATCGAGCAGCGCAACGGGCGCATCGACCGCTACGGGCAGCGGCACCGCCCGCAGATCACCACGCTGCTGCTCACCCCATCCGCCGGCCGGTTCAGCGGCGACATCAAGGTGCTGACCCGGCTGGTGGAGCGCGAACACGAAGCCCACACCGCCCTCGGCGACGTCGCGTCGCTGATGGGCAGCTATGACGTCGCCGCCGAAGAAGACGCCATCCGTGAGGTGCTGGCCGGAAAGGCCGAATTCGACGCCGAGGTCAAGACCGTCGACGAGGCTCGTGCCGGCGGCGGGTTGGATGCGTTCTTCGCCGACCTGGCCACCGGAGAGATCCCGCAGGCCGGGGCCGGCGCAACCGCCAGCGCGCGGCCCAGGACCGGGGTGTACGCCAGCGAGTTCGCTTTCGTCTCCGACGCGGTCGATGAGTTCATCACCACCCCGGCGCAGGCGCCGCCGAACGGCATCAAATGGCAGGTGCACCAGCATCATTCGATCGCCTCACTGGTGCCGCCGGCGGATCTGCGGCAGCGGCTGCAGGTGCTGCCGCAGTCCTATCTGGCTGACCGCAAGGTGATCGAGTCGTTCAAGCTGGCGTTGACGCCGGCGCGCGGGCAGGCCGAGTTGGAGGCGGCGCGTTCCGGGGATTCGACGACGACGTGGCCGGAGGCGCATTTCCTGGCGCCGCTGCACCCGGTGGTCGAGTGGGCTGCCGATCGGGCGCTGGCGGAGTTGAGTCGCGATGAGATCTTCGCGGTACACGGCACGGTGGATTTCCCAACGGTGCTGGTGTTGGTGACCCAGTCCAATCGGCGCGGCCAGGTGGTGGCCGCGTCCTACTACACGGTGGTGTTCCCCGACCCCGGCCAACCCGAGGTAGGGATGGCCACGGCCTACAGCCATCCGCACCTCGCGATCGACGCGCTGAACCTGGCCACCGTCAACCCCGGCGACCTCACCGACGTGACCGGTTTGCAGCCACTGGTCGCCGCCGCGGCGCGGGCCGCGAATGCCGCCGCCGATCAGCACGCCGAGGCGATCCGCGCCGAAACGCAAGCCCGCATCGCCGCGTGGACGCAGCGCACCCAGACCTGGAAACAGCAGGCCGGCGAGCTGGCCAGGCGGGAGACCCTCGTCGCGCGCACCCGGCGGATCGACGACGAACAATCACTGGCACAGGACATGAACCCGGACCGGCGGCTGGTGCGCCCCCTGGTGGTCGTCGTGCCGCAACCGCAGGGAAACAGGTAGGAATCCGCGATGCCGACATCAGATGCACTGCTGCTCGCCGACGACTTCCTGTCCGAGCACTACTTCACCACCGACGCCAAATCGCAGTCGTTCCAAGCCAAAGTGCTGGAGCGCCGCAAGCAGTGGGACTCGGCTCATGATCCAGCCCACGACGAGAACCAGCCCACCACTCGGTCCCGCTACACCGCGCACCGGCGCGAGCTGGCGCAGGCGTTTCTGGGCCTGGCCGAAACCGCCGACGCCGACACCGTCGATGCGCTGTACACGCAACTGCGCGACATCCTCGGCTTCGACAACCCGGTCCGGTTCGACATCGAACGCCTCGGCGGCGTCGACGGGCAGCCCGGCCCGGTGCTGGCACTGCGAGCCCGCGGGCTTGCCGGCCCGGCACCGCTGGCGATCGTGGAGGCCCGCGGCGCTCTGGCACTGGAGGATCTGCTGGCCAAGGACGAGAAGTCGCTGCTGCGCGGCTATCTCACCGACGAGGTGGCCGACGGCAAGCCGATCACCTCGGTGGCCCGGCTGCTGTCGCATCTGTTCGTCGCCGCCGACGGCCCGCAGTTCGCCCTGGTACTCGCTGGTGGACGGGCGCTGGTCACCGAGCGGGAACGCTGGCCCGAAGGCCGCTACTTGGCGGTGGATCTGCAGTTGGTCGGTGAGCGCGCCGACACCAAACGCGGCGGTGAGATCGACCGCGCGCTGGCTTGTCTGGACGCTGACTCGTTGGCCCCGGACGCCGAGGGCGCCATCTGGTGGTCGAGCGTGATCGAGGAGTCGATCAAGCACACCGTCGGGGTGTCGGAGGATCTGCGCGAAGGGGTGCGGCTGTCGATCGAGATCATCGCCAACGAGGTGGTCGCGCGCCGCAAAGCCCTCGGCCTGGCGCCGCTGCCGCCGGAGCAGGCCCAGCCGCTGGCCCGCGACGCGCTGCGGTTTTTGTACCGAATCCTGTTCCTGCTCTATGCCGAAGCCTCCCCCGAGCTGGCGGTGCTGCCGGTCGGTGAGCCCGCCTACGAGCGCGGCTACTCCATCGACCGGCTGCGCGAGCTCACCCTGACAGAACTGGTCAGCCCCCGCGCCCGGTCCGGCACGCACCTGTATGAATCGCTGGCGGTGCTGTTCGATCTGGTCGATCGCGGCCACGACGGCAGCGGCGATGATCCGGCCGCCGCCGAGGGCCTGGTGTTTCAGCCGCTGCGCGCCGACCTGTTCAAACCCGGCGCCATCGCGTTGATCGATGAGGTCAAGCTCGGCAACGCCGAACTACAGAAGGTGTTCCGCCACCTGCTGCTCAGCAAGCAGGCCAAGGGCCGCGACCGCGGCTTCATCTCCTATGCCCAACTGGGCATCAACCAGCTCGGCGCGGTCTACGAAGGACTGATGAGCTACACCGGCTTCTTCGCCGCCGAAGACCTCTTCGAGGTCGCCAAGAACGGCGACGCGTCCAAAGGCTCGTGGGTGGTGCCAACCACCCGCAGCGACGGCATCGCCCGATCCGACTTCGTCACCGCCGAAGACCTTGACACCGGGGAGCGCAAACCGGTGCTGCACCACCGCGGCACGTTCGTCTATCGCCTCTCCGGGCGGGAACGCCAGCAGTCGGCCTCCTACTACTCCCCGGAGGTGCTGACCCGCTTCGTGGTCGGGCAGGCGCTGGCCGAACTGCTCGACCCGAACGGCGAAACCACGCCCGCCCGTGCCATTTTGGACCTGAGCATCTGCGAACCCGCCCTGGGCTCTGGGGCGTTCGCCATCGAAGCCGTCCAGCAGCTTGCCGAAGAATATCTGCGTCGGCGACAAGACGAACTCGACCAGCGCATCGACCCCGACGCGTATGCCGCCGAGTTGCAGAAGGTCAAGGCCTACATCGCGCTGCATCAGACCTACGGGGTGGACCTGAACGCCACCGCGGTGGAGTTCGCCGAGATCTCGCTGTGGCTGGCCACCATGGGCGAAGGCTTGGCCGCCCCCTGGTTCGGGCTGCACCTGCGCCGCGGCAACTCGCTGGTGGGGGCACGTCACTCGATCATCCCGGCGGCATCGCTGCGGGAAAAGGGTTGGCTGCAGGCCACTCCCACCGATGCACCGCTGTCGACGCTGGGTGATGATCTGCGCGGCGGGGTGCACCACTTCCTGCTGCCGGTCGACGGCTGGGGCGCCACCGTCGACGCCAAGGAAGCCAAGGAACTCGCCCCCGACGCGCTGGAACGGCTCAAGGACTGGCGGAAATCGCTGCGCCCCAAGCTGTCCAAAACCCAGATCGCAAATCTGTCGTCGCTAGCCCGGCGCACCGAACGGCTCTGGGCCCTCGCGCTGCGTCGGCTGCAGATCGCCGAAGCCCAGATCCGTCGCGCCATCCCGGTCTGGGGCGCTGACGATCTGCCCGACGCCGGCGGAGCGGTCCCCCGCGAAGCCATCGAGGCAGCCCTGGCCGACCCCGCCGGGGCGCATCAACGGCTGCGCCGAGTGATGGACGCCTGGTGCGCCCTGTGGTTCTGGCCGCTCACCGACGAGTTAGCCACCGTGAACGGCGAACTGGTGTCCCCGCCGAGCGTCAACGCGTGGATCGACGGGCTGGAGCAACTGCTCGGCCAGGAATTGAAAGTCAGCCGCCGCGACGAGCAGCAATACAGCTTCGCCGACATCGACGACTGGGACGACCTCGGCGTTGCCGAAGACAACGATTTGACGTTCGCCCAAGCCAAGAATGTTGACGCAGTGCTGGCCGCGCATCGCTGGTTAGTGGTCTGCGAACGGCTGGCCGGACGGCACGGGTTCTTCCACTGGGAGCTTGATTTCGGGCCGGTGTTCGGGCGTGGGGGGTTTGATCTGCAGGTCGGGAACCCGCCATGGGTGCGGCCGCGCTCTGACGTGGCTGCACTTCTTTCTGAGGGTGATCCATGGTTCCAACTCGCACTCAAACCAACGCAGGCCGAGGTGCGAGCTAAGCAAGCAACCACTCTGGCACTGCCCGGCATCCGCGATCTAGTAGTCGATGGCACCGCCGAGATCGCCGCGCTCGCCGCCTTTGTCGGTGATGAACGCCAGTACCCACTGCTGAAGGGCTTGCAGCCGGACCTTTATCGCTGCTTCATGGGGCAGACCTGGCGCAACATGTCTCCACGCGGCACGGTGTCGTTGATCCACCCCGAGACCCACTTCACCGACGAGAAGGCCGGCCTGCTGCGGGAGGGTGCGTATCAACGGCTACGGCAGCACTGGCAATTCATTAACCAACTCAAGCTGTTTGAGATTCACAACCTGGTCGAGTACGGCGTGCATGTGTATGGGCTAGCGCGAGAGCCATTGTTCCTCAATGCCTCGTCGTTGTATCACCCCGATACGGTCGTGCGCTCGCTCGTCCACGATAATTCTGGAGCAGAACCCGGCGTTAAAGATCTCGACGGAAACTGGGATTTGCGACCACATGCAGGCCGGATCATCACCGTCGATGACCAAGTTCTGGCCGTCTGGAAAGACTTGCTTGAAACGCCGGAGGTTCCGCCGCAGCGCAGCCGTATGGTCTACACGGTCAACCGTTCCGTAGCACGGGTGTTGACGCAATTGGCGAACGCTCCGCGCCTCGGCGAGCGTGAACTTCTGTTCTTTCGGGGATGGGACGAAACAACTGACCGAGAGGCAGGCCTATTCGATGCTCGATGGGAGATCCCGAGTGCGTGGGACAACGTCATCCTGCAGGGCCCGCACTTGTATGTAGCTACCCCACTCAACAAGTCGCCGAACCGCACCATGAAATCAAATCGAGACTGGTCACCTACTGACTTCGAAGCCTCAGCTGTTGATGCGATCCCGGCCACCACCTACAAACCGGTTCGCACGACGTCCGCGTTCCGCAGCGGTTATATGTCATGGGAAATTAATGGTCAGCCGATCCGCGCCCGCGACCAGTACCGTGTGGCATGGCGGAGCATGGCAGCAAACACCAACGAACGAACGCTCATTTCGGCGGTTATCCCACCCGGACCAGTGCACGTGAGGCAATCAATATATTCGGTGGCCGCGTCGAGCCAGTCCGACCTGATGATCGCGGCCGCTATGCTGTCGTCACTTGTAGCGGACTTCGCTGTGCGTGCCGCTCCAAAATCCAGCATCCGCTTCAGCACCGTTAGCCGTCTTCCGCTGGCGAGGAACCCTTGCATACAGCCATTGCTCATCCTCCGCGCCCTCCGCCTCAACTGCGTCACCAACGCCTACACCGACCTGTGGCGCGAATGCTTCGACCCGGCAATGCAATCCGACGACTGGGCCGGCGGCTTCAATCACACCCGTCGCCAACCCCTCGGAGCCATCGAACCGGACTGGGCCCACGACACCCCGCTGCGCATCGCCGCCGACCGTCGTCAAGCCCTGGTGGAGATCGACGCCCTCGTGGCACTGGGCCTCGGGTTGACCGCCGACGAGTTGTGCACGGTGTACCGCACCCAGTTCCCGGTGCTCTACGGCTACGACCGCAACACCTACCTCTATGACATCAACGGCCGCCTGGTCCCCTACGAGGTGCTGTCGGTGTGGCGCAAGAAAGGCGACGACTTGACCGCCGAGGAACGCACCGCCACCAACGCCGCCGGCAACACCTACACCTACGAACTGCCGTTCCGGTTCCTTGACCGCGAAGCCGACATGCGCACCGCCTACGCCGAATTCGCGCGGCGGCTCAACCAAGAAGGAGCCTGACGTGAAGGATGCCAACCGCGCCATCGACGCTGTCGCCAAGACCGTGGCCGAGATCCTGGAGAAGAAGAAGTACTCGATCGACTACTACCAGCGCGAATACAAGTGGCAGTCCAAGCAACTCGCCGACCTCGTGACGGACCTGACCACGAGATTCCTTGAGATATACGAACCCAACCACGCCCGCAAAGACGTCGCCAAGTATCCCGGCTACTACCTCGGGTCGATCATCATCTCCCAGAAGGGCAGCCAGCCCTTCATCGTCGACGGGCAACAACGCCTCACCAGCCTCACCTTGTTTCTGGCCTACCTGCGACGGCTGCAACTCGAACGGGACGATGTCGTGGACATCGACGAGCTGATCTTGTCGGTGAAATTCGGGGAGAAATCATTCAACCTCGACGTTCCCGACCGCAACGACTGCATGGCCGCCCTCTTCGAATCCGGCGAGTACGAGCCACCAGACGATGCACCCGAGTCCGTGTACACCCTCGTGGATCGGTACGCAGAACTCGATGAGCGGTTCCCCGAGGAGTTGAAGGAGACGGCATTGCCGTACTTCATCGACTGGCTCAAAGACCGCGTCCAACTCGTCCAGATCACCGCCTACACCGACGATGACGCCTATGCGATCTTCGAGACGATGAACGATCGCGGCCTCAAGCTCACCTCGGCCGACATGCTCAAGGGTTACCTGCTGGCCAACATGGACGACGGTGGCCCGCGCACCAAAGCCAACGAACTGTGGCGCAAGCGGCTGCGTGTCCTCAACGAGCAGGCGGATGACGCCGGATCGGATTTCCTCAAAACCTGGCTGCGCAGCCAGTACGCCAAGAAGATCCGGGAGCGGAAGAAGGGCGCCCGCCCCGAGGACTGGGATCGGATCGGTACCGAGTTCCACCGCTGGCTGCGCGCTGAACACACCGCTGTCGGTCTCGACAGGAGCGAAGATTTCTACCGCTTCGTCATCCGCGACTTCGACTTCTACAGCCGCCAGTACGGACGCATCCTCGAAGCAACGACCGGGAAGTTCGATCCGGACAGTCCACTGCGATTCATCCGCTACAACGCCGACTTCGGGTTCACCCTGCAGAACCAGCTCCTCCTGGCGCCGCTACGGGTCGAGGACGGTCAGGCGGTGATTGACCAGAAGCTGGAGATCGTCGGAAGGTTCGCCGACATTCTCCTGGCCTGGCGGATCTGGAACTTCCGATCGACGGCCTACTCGACGATGCAGTACGCCATGTTCAATGTCATGCGGGACATCCGCGGTTGCGATGCCGATGCCCTCGCCACGACGCTGCGCGACTACCTCAAGAAGGTTGAGGAGACGTTCGACAGCAACGACGACCTGTACGTGCACCAGCAGAACCGCGGGCAACTTCATCGGATTCTCGCCCGGATCACCGACTACATCACCGTCGAATCCGGTCAGGCGTCGCGCTACATCGCGCTGACCAACGGCGGCAAGGTGAAGTACGAGGTCGAGCACATCTGGGCCGATCGCCCCGAACGCCACAAGGACGAGTTCAGCCATGAAGCCGATTTCGCCCGTCAGCGCAACCGGATCGGTGATCTTCTCCTGCTGCCCAAGCAGTTCAATGCCAGCTATGGCGACGGCACCTACAAGAAGAAGCTGTCGCACTACTACAAGGAAAACCTCCTCGCCTCGAGCCTCAACTCGCAGAGCTACGTCAAGAATCCCGGCTTCACGCGATTCATCAAAGACAGCGGGTTGCCGTTCAAGGCATATGACGAGTTCAAGGCGGCGGACATCGTCGAACGCGGAGACCTCTACCGGGAGATAGCCAAGCTGATTTGGAATCCCGACGACCTGCTCGCCGCGGCGGCCGGCAGCGCATAGCGCCAATCGGGTTGGGCTGCTGTAGCGAATCAACCTGACCTCGCCAGCCGCAGCGCACGCTGCGGCGTCCCGTACGGTCCGCTACCCCGGCCGCAGGCGCCGCCCCTCCTTGCAGCCAGACGCAACGACGCCGTCCACGAGGGCTGCGCGATCGGCGCCGGACCATTGCGATGCCGCGATTACTGCAGTGGCGGATGTCGTCGAGCTGGCGTACCCGCTGCCGGCGGTGCTCGGCCGCCGTCGGTGGCCAGTACGGACTGCCGCCGACCTCAGCCAACAAAATGTTGCTGATGGGGCGCGTGTGACTTGACTTGATGCTGGCACGCAACTAACTTGGGGACATCCACCCAGTCCTTTTCGCAGGGCTGGGTCTTTTCGTTGAGGCACTTTGTCGCGGGGACCCGCTAACGTAAACCCTCGTGCGAGTAGGCGTCTACATCGATGCGTTCAACCTGTACTACGGGATGCGTGATCACTGTGGTCGAGGCACCGCGGGATGGCGATGGCTCGACATCAGAAGTCTGACGAACGACCTTGCCGGGTGGAGTGGGTCGACTATAGAGCGCATCGTGTACTGCACCGCCTACGTGGACCCAGCGGACAACCAAGGTGCCCATAGGGACCAGGCCTTGTATATCAAGGCACTACGTGAGCATCAGTCAATTGATGTCCTACAGCTGGGGCGCTACGTTGCGTGGCCGAAGAACCTGCCATTGGCGCGCAAGGTGGGAACCGGCGGCGCCGAGGTGATCCAGCCGACGGGGTTTGAGTCCTGGCAGGGGCTACCGATATCACGGGTGTCCGGTCCCAACGGTGGGATGTTCATGGCCACGGTCAGGAACAGAGAGGAGAAGGGTTCCGACGTCAATGTGGCGACACATCTCCTCGCTGACGTGTTTCGCCGGGAGGTTGATGCCGCGATCGTCGTGTCCAATGACTCAGACCTTGCGTTGCCGCTATCAATTGCCCGATCAGTCGTGCCCGTCGGGACCGTCAACCCAGGAACCAAGCAACTTGCCGGTGCATTGAAGGGCGATCGTGATGACGGGCCTGGTCGGCACTGGTGGCGGAAGCTGTCTGCCCAGGACTACCGGCAGCATCAGTTGCCGAATCCCGTCGGGCGTTTCTTCAAGCCGGCCGGCTGGTAGCCATGGCTGAGCTACTCCCCCTGTCGCAGGCCACCGCGATCACCCGCAGCCTGCTGGACTACCTGGGCACCACGTTCGCGCTGGCCGACCCCGATGCCCGCGCCGTGCTCGACGGCTTCCTCTCCCACCCGGACACCGGGATGTTCCGCGGCCCCTATGTGCGGGTGCGGCTGCCGTTTCGGCCCGCCGACGAGGGCTGGCGCGAGCACCTGGATTTCTACGAAGGCCACGTCCCGTACGGGCATCAGGCCGCGGCGTTCGCCCGGCTGAGCACCTACCAACTCAGCGACGGTCAACGCCCGCAGCCGACCCTGGTGACCACCGGCACCGGATCGGGCAAGACCGAGGCGTTTCTGTACCCGATCCTCGACCATGTGCGCCGGGCCAAACGAGCAGGCGTGACCGGGATGAAGGCGCTGATCCTCTATCCGATGAACGCGCTGGCCAACGACCAGGCAGGCCGGCTCGCGCACCTGCTCACCGAGCACGGCGAGTTGGCCGGGATCACCGCGGCGCTCTACACCGGCGACGCCGGCCCGCAACGCACCACGGTCACCGATGAGGGGCTGATCACCGACCGCGAGGTCATCCGCGACACCGCCCCCGACATCCTGCTGACCAACTACAAGATGCTCGACCAGTTGCTGCTGCGCCCGGCCGACGCCGACTTGTGGCGCCAGAGCGCGGCCAGCCTCCAGTACCTGGTGCTCGATGAGTTTCACACCTACGACGGCGCGCAGGGCACCGACGTGTCGATGCTGCTGCGCCGGCTCGGTTTGACCCTGAAAAGCCATTGGGCACCCGATGATCCAGCGTTCAGCACCGCCGACCGGGAACGGCCCCTGGGCCGGATCACCCCGGTGGCGACCTCGGCGACGCTGGGCGACGGCGGAAACCCCTCGGCGATGCTGAATTTCGCCGCTACCGTCTTCGGGGAACCGTTCGCCGCCGACGCGGTCATCACCGAATCCCGGCTGAACATCACCGAGTGGGCCGGCGATGCGAAGGCCCGGGTCGAGGCGGCGGGCTGGCGGATCCCTGAGATGGATGACGCCCGCATCGCGGACATCGCCGCTGCGGTCAGGGATCAGACCGAGCCGGCCTCGCGAGCGCTTGCCGTGCTGCGCGGCCTGTACGACGGTGGCGACGACGCCGCGCTGACCACCGCGATGGTCACCGACGACGCGCTGGTGCTGGATCTGGTCAAGGCCCACGGCGTGTTCGCCACGCTGATCGAGTCGGCCACTGCCGCAACGGGGCTGGACCCACTCGCTGCCAAGGTGTTCGCCGGCGTCAAAGCCACCGGCCCCGACAGCGCAGCGCAACAGCGCGCAGTCCTAGCCGCGTTCATCGACACGCTGAGCCATGTCCGCGCCCGCCAAGGCCGGGGTGCGGCATCGGTGGAGGCGCACCTGTGGATTCGTGAACTGACCCGGCTGGATCGGGCGGCCACCGGTGCCCCGCATTTCATCTGGGAAGACGACGGTGTGCGCGTCGGCGGCCCCGATGCCCCGGCCGTCAGCTATCTACCGGCGTTGTATTGCCGACATTGCAACCGGTCTGGTTGGGCGGTGGCGCTTGCACCCACCGGCTGGGAGCTCGATGTCGATGACACCGCCATCCGCCGGCGCCGGCTGCGCGGCGATGACCGATTCCGCGCCTTGATTCATGCCCCTGTCGAGGCGGCCTACGCCGCCGACGGCGACCAGGACAGCGACGCCGATGCGCCGTCGAAGCTGGGCTGGCTGCTGGTGCCCGAGCGGCGGATCACCTTCGAGACACCGTCGGAGCAGGAGCTGGCCGAGGGCGCCGCACTGCCGGTGCTGGTGCACTGCGGCGATTCGGCGGGCGCCGATTCGACCAACGACACCTGCCCGTCGTGCCGGCAGACCGACGGCATCCGCTTTCTGGGTTCGGCGATCGCCACCATGCTCTCGGTGTCGCTGTCGACGGTGTTCGGCACCGAAGAACTCGACGCCCGGGAGAAGCGGGCGCTGGTATTCACCGACAGCGTCCAAGACGCCGCGCACCGGGCCGGGTTCGTGCAGTCCCGCTCACACGCACTGACCCTCCGCACCCTGGTCCGCCAGGCTCTCGATGCTGGGGAGACCGACCTGGAGTCGCTGTCGCATCGGATGATCGAACTCGCCGGCGCCGACCCGGCGGCCCGCTATCGTCTGCTGCCCCCGGAGCTGGCCGAGCGGGCGGCGTTCGCCGAGTTCTGGCGTCAGCCCAGGGTTTCGGCGAAGGCCCGCAACTTCGTGCGTCGCCGCCTGCTGCTGGACATCGAATTGGAATTCGGGTTGCGCTCCGCGGTCGGGCGCACCCTGGAGACCACCGGTGCGGCGCTGGTCAATGTCGACGTCTCCCCCGCGGTACTGCGCGCTGCCGCAGCCGAAGCGATCGAGGACGCCGGCGCTCAGCAAATCCTGGGCGGGCTGCCCGACGGTCGGCTGGTGGCGTGGGTGCGCGGCGTGCTGGAACATTTGCGAACCCGCGGCGCGATCGAGCACGAATGGTTCGACAAGTTCCGCCGTGAAGATGGCAACCGGTGGTGGGTCACCGGGGGGCGCCGCCGCGGCGAAGGCATGCCCGGCTTCGGCAAAGGCAACTCGGCTCCCGGCTTCGCGGTCTCCGGTGGCGGCGCGCGCGTCACCGACCTGGAGCCGGTCGGCTCGGCGCGCGGCTGGTACGCCCTGTGGACGAAAAAGGTGCTCGGGTTGCCCGCCGGCGAGGCGGCGGTGCTGTCGCGGCTGTTGTTCACCCGGCTGCGCCAACGCGATGTGCTCGGCGAGGTCACCACCGTCAGCGGCGGGCAGACCTTCCACCTGCCGGCCACCTCGATCGTGGCCAGGGTGGTCACCGATGCCGAGTTGGCGTCGTCGTCGATCGCGTTGGTCTGCGACACCTGCCGCAACACCGTGCACAGCTACCCGGCCGGCATCGACCAACTCGACGACGCGCCGTGCCTGGTGGCCCGCTGCCGTGGCCGGCTGCGCCGGCATCAGATCGAAGACAACTTCTACCGGCAGATGTACGGCGCCACCGACATTCGCCGGGTGGTGGCCCGCGAGCACACCAGCCTGCTGCCCGCCGAAACCCGACTGGCCTACGAATCCGAATTCAAAAAGCCCGATCCTCCACCGGATGCCCCCAACGTACTGGTCGCCACCCCCACCCTGGAGATGGGCATCGACATCGGCGACCTGTCGGCGGTGCTGCTGTCGTCGCTGCCCAAATCGGTGGCCTCCTACTTGCAGCGGGTGGGCCGCGCCGGCCGGCTCACCGGCAACGCCCTCGCATTGGCGTACGTGACCGGACGCGGCGATCAACTGCCCCGCTTCGCGCAGCCCGACCGCACCATCAACGGCGAAGTCCGTCCTCCGGCAACCTATCTGGACGCCGAGGAGATCCTGCGCCGCCAGTTCACCGCATCGGTAGCCGACGTGCTGGCCCGCCGGCCCGATGCCCCGCACCCGCGCACCACCCCGCAGGCGTTGCGTTCCACCGGCCCCGACAGCTACCTGGGCGCGCTGATCAGCGAAGCCGAGACCCGCGCCGACGAACTTGTCGACGCGTTCCTGTCCGGCTTCGCCGGCCTCGACGCCGGCGTCACCGACCGGCTCCGCGCATTTGCGAAAGCCGACACCGCCGGCACCAGTGAGTTCGCCACCCGCTGCCACCAGGCTTCACAACGCTGGAATCACCGCCTGGAGACCCTCACCCACCGCAAGGCCGCGGCCGAACAGGTGCTGCCCGATCTGGAGAAACGCGCGGCCACCACCGACTCCGCTGACGACAAACGCGAACTGCGCACCGCCCAGGCCGCGGTCAGGTTGCTCGGCAAGCAGTTGGCCGAACTGCGTTCCGAATACTGGATCAGCGCACTGGAGTCGTTCGGTCTGCTGCCCAACTACACCCTGCTCGACGATTCAGTAACGCTGGCGGTGTCGGTGAACTGGATCAACCCCGAGAGTCAACAGTACGAACACTCCGAGTTCGAACTCAGCCGCGCCTCGGCGCAGGCACTGCGCGACTTCGCGCCAGGATCGACGTTCTACTCCAACGCCTTTGCGATCGGCATCGACGCGATCGACCTCGGCCCCGACGGCGAAGAGGTCCGCACCTGGGTGTGCTGTCCGCGCTGCGGCTACGTCGCACCGCTCGACGGTACGGGCGGCGCCCCCACCGGGTGTCCACGCTGCGGGTCACACGCCATCACCGACACCAGCCAACGACTGCCGGTCGCCGAGCTGGCGAACGTCTCGGCGATCATCCGCCGCGAAGAAGCCACCATCGACGACAGCACCGATGAGCGCACCCGGGAACGCTTCACCGTGGCACCGCTGGCCGACATCGACCCCGACAACGTCACCGCCCGCTGGTTCGTCGAGTCGGCCGGCTTCGGGGCCAAGCACCTGCGCAATCTGTCGCTTCGCTGGATCAACCTGGGCCGCAGCGGAATCGGCGGTCACAAGCGTCTGCTGGCCGGCGACGAGATCGACTCGGCCCTGTTTCGGGTCTGCTCGGAATGCGGCAAGCTCGACACTCACAGCGGCGCAAACCGCCGCAGCGAGCATCGGCCCTGGTGTTCGCTGCGTGACGCGGTCGACGAGACCACCACGAGCCTGGCGCTGGCCCGCTCGCTGATCACCGAGGGCCTGGTATTGCGGCTGCCGTCGTGGATCACCCTCGGCGACAACTTCGCCACCCCGTCACTGTCGGCGGCGGTGCTGCTCGGGCTGCGCGAGCAGCTTGGCGGTGACCCCGACCACCTTCAGATCACCACCATCGTCGATCCCTCCCCGGACGGGCGCACCGACCACGCCCTGCTGCTGCACGACACCGTGCCCGGCGGCACCGGCTATCTCACCGAGTTCACCGACCCGGCCACCGTCTGGGATCTGCTGCACCGCGCCTGGCTGGTGGTCAGCACCTGCGACTGCGCCGATGACGGCCGGCTGGCGTGCGAACGCTGCCTGCTGCCGTTCACTCCCCCCGGTTTGGTCGGCCACACCTCCCGGTCGGTTGCCGCCCGGCACCTGGCCGGGCTGCTGGCCGGACGCGAGTTTCGGCCCGGCGAGGACCTTGTCGTTCCCGACACGATGGGGTGGGTGGTCACCCAGGAGGAGCCCGGCGTCGTCGACCCGGAATCCCAGCTGGAGAAGCGATTTCGGGTCGTGTTGCGCAGCCGGCTGGAAGCGCTCGGCGCGACGGTCATCGAAAAACCCACCGACCTCGGGATCGCCTGGGACATCACGCTGGGCTCGGCCAACCGGTGGACGCTGCGGCCGCAGGAGTACGTGCGGGGCAGCCGGCCGGATTTCATCCTGGCGTCTGCACGCGGCGGAATCCCGCCCACCGCGATCTTCACCGACGGCTGGCTCTTTCATGCCTCGACCGTCCATAATCGGTTGGCCGATGACGCCGAGAAACGCCGCAACCTGCGCGACGCCGGATACCAGGTCATCGCCGTCACCCACCAAGACGTCGAGGAGATCCCGGTGGCGTCACCGGCGCTGCGGACCGACGCCGAAGGCCAGGTGCTCAAGCTCGCTGGTGACCGGCTGGGCAAGAGCACCCTGGATCTAGTCTTCGGCACCGCCATCGACCTGCTGGTGGCTTGGATTCAGTCTCCCTCCCGTGATGCCCGCCAACGATTGTCGGACTGGCTGCCGGCGCTGGGATTGATCAGCATCTGGCCAGCGGCCGGTATCCGCGCCGGCGCCGGGCCGCTGGACGAACTCGCGCTGGCCGGCATCGACGGCACCCTGACACCCGAGCCAACCGGCAACACCTTCGTCTGGCACTTCGGCGGGTTCGGCTTCGCGGTGCGGATGCCGGGCGGGCCGGAGTCCACCGAGATCACGGTGGTGCTCGACGACGATGACGCCGCATTGTCTGCCGATGCCAAAGACGGCTGGCGGGAGTGGCTGCGCTGGTCGAATCTGCTCAACTTCCGGATGCTGCCGACCGTCATCACCACCCGGCGGCACGCGGCGGAGTCGGCCGCCCCGGTACCCGCGGCGAATACGGCTGGCACGGTGGAATTGGCCGGGGGGTGGCGGGATGCGTACGAGCAGGTGATCGGTGACGGCCGGGAATTGATCGAGGCCCTGGCCCAGACGGACCTCCCGGTGCCCGACGTCGGCGAAGAGGTCGACGGCATTCCAATCGAGATCTCCTGGCCGCGTTACAAGATCGCCGTCGCCGTCGGGTTGGACGACGACGAGCGTCAGGAACTCGACGCCGCCGGCTGGACCGTGTGCGAGCCGCAACCCGACATCATTAAGACCGCCCTGGAACAGGAAGTGACGTAAGTGCCGCAGATCATCCTCGGACCCGGCCTCGACAAGCTCGACGGCAGCCTACAGAAGCTCACGTTCAGCTTCCTGGCCAAGCTGGCCAAGGACGACACCGGCGGCGGCCTGCACATCGAACCGATCAAGAACTCGGTCGATTCGCGGGCCCGCACCGGCCGGGTGGACTTGTCCTATCGCGCGGTGCTGTTCAAGCTGCAGGGCCGCCAGCACGAGGCGTCCTACGTGTTCGCCGGCACCTATCCGCACGACGAGGCGATTGCGATCGCCAAAACCCGCAAGCTCGACATCAACCCGCGCAACGGCATCGCCGAACTGATCCCGGTCGACGACGTGGCTCCTGCGACTCCCACCGTTGCACCGCAACAGATTCCCGCCCCAGCGAGTGGGGCCGACAGTGAGCGCAGCCTGCGGGCCCGCGAGTACACCGTCGAGGATCTGACCACCCTGGGCATCGACGCCGCCTTCGCCGCCGGCGCCCTGGACCTGGTGGGAGAAGACGCTCTGCTGGACTATGCGGCGTCGGCCCCGGCGGCGTGGCAGGGTAGCGCCCTGTTGGATCTCTACACCGGCGAGTCCTTCGATGAGATCCGGGCCAAATACCAGCTGAGCGAACCGGCGACAGTGGATGCCAACGACGACGACGCCGTCCTGGAAGCGATGCAGCACCCGGCGGCGCGGATGCAGTTCGCGTTCATCGAAGACGACGAAGAACTGCGCGCCGCCATCGAGAACCCCGACATCACCGCCTGGCGGATCTTTCTCCATCCCGAACAGCGCAAATACACCACCCGCGACTTCAAAGACTCCTTCCGGCTCACCGGCGGGGCCGGCACCGGCAAGACCGTGGTGCTGCTGCATCGGGCACGAAACCTCCACCGCCGCAACCCGAACGCCCGCATCGTGTTGACCACCTTCAACCGCACGCTGGCCGATGCGCTGAGCCACCAGCTCAAGACACTCGATCCCTCGGTGCAGCTGGCCTCCGACCTGGGTGAATCCGGGATCTATGTGGCCGGGGTGGACGCCATCGCCCACCGCATCCTGGCGACCGCACCGCAGACCCTCGCCGGCACCGACGGGCAGCCCGGCGCCGTCAGCCAGGTGCTCGGCGCGCGGACCGCACAGGTACTCAAACTGACCGGTTCCCAAGCCTGGGCGACCGCAGCCGACGCCCACGCCGGTGAGCTACCCGAAAACTTATGTTCGGCAGCATTTCTGGAAGCCGAGTACGCAACCGTGGTGCTGCCGAATCACATCACCACACGCGAGGAGTACCTCAAGGCGCGCCGCACCGGCCGCGGGGTGGCGCTTAACCGGTCCCGACGCAACGCGGTGTGGAACATCATCGAGACCTACCGGGCCGGTGCAGCCGCCGAAGGCGCCACCGACTTCGATGAGAAGGCGGCGATCGCCGCCTCCGTGTTGAACGGCGGCGGGGAGCGTCCCGCCGATCACGTGCTGGTCGATGAGGGCCAAGACCTGAGCCCCTGCCGACTCCAACTGGTCCGGGCGCTGGCCGAGCACGGGCCGAACGACTTGTTCCTGGCCGAGGACTCCCACCAGCGCATTTACGGTCAGCGGATCGTCTTGAGCCGCTACGGCATCGACATCGTCGGCAGATCCCGGCGGTTGACGTTGAACTACCGAACAACTCAGCAGAACCTGCACTACGCACTGGGAATCCTGTCCGGGGAACAGTTCACCGACCTGGATGAACAGGAGGACACCACCGCCGGCTATCGCTCCTCGCGGCGCGGACCCAGCCCGAAGGTGGTTGCGGTCGGTTCGCTGACCGAGCAGTACGGCAAGGTACGAGATCTGGTTCGCGATTGGATCGACGCCGGGACCGCACCGGAAAGCATCGGCCTGCTGGTACCGACCCGCAAGGAGGGCGAAAGCCTGCCGCGTGCGCTCGGCGATCGCGGCGTGACCGTCGCCTTCGTCGACCGCGACAGCGCCGGGCCGGCCAAGACCCCGATCGTGATGACCATGCACCGTGCCAAGGGCATGGAATTCGCCAAGGTGGTTCTAGTCGGGGTCAGCGACAAGGCCCTTCCGCGTGGGTATCTCGTCGAATCGCTTCCCGAGGAAGACCGCGCCGACGCGAAACGCCGGGAGCGTTCCCTGCTCTATGTTGCCGCGACCCGGGCGCGGGATGAGTTGGTGGTGGTGTACGTCGGGAAGCCGAGCGAGCTGTTGCCGGCCGGAAAGTGATACGGCTAAAAAATCAGCTGACTGTCAATAGACGTCATCTCTCAATGCCGGGGAAAAATGCCGTTGCGACCGTATGAACCTTTGGCGGCGGAAAATGCGAACAAACACGGTCCAGCAGCGGGCCACATGCATCACCAACAAATCCGACCGCTACTGTCCAGGAAGGGCTTGACCGGTCAACACCATTATCCTGCCCTTCCGCCAAGGCAAGCACGGCCCCTGCCGGCCCGCAATCGAATGCCGGGAAATAGCCGTCATCGCGCGACGGATATCTTCTACGAGCACCGCGCCCGCACCGTGTACCGTCGTCGAGAGTTAATGCGATAGGCCAGGGTTCGAAGCCTGAATCATATGTCGTCAGCGGATTTGACGGCCCGTACTGCCTATCTATGTCTATCGTGTAGCGGCGAAGCATCTTCTTCCAAGGGTCTTCATTAACCAGGCAAAGCATAGTTCCTGCAGATGCCGGCCAACACACGTGCGCATCGGCAGCATTCGGCGAACAATCATATACGCCGTGAGTTATGCCAGGAGATGGTTGCGTAGAACAGTAGGACACTGTGTTTGTAGAATCCGGCGGTTCTTCCTGGAAGCCGTTAACCCGTTCTCCGGCTTCGTTAACCGCCACGACCATCGCCAGCTGCGTTGCGGCGGGATGTTCTGGGACGGCGCTCGTGGTGATGGACGCGGTGGGAGATGATGCCAACATTGGCTGCGAAACTGGAGCAGCTACGGGGGTGTCAATAGTGGGTGCCTGAGCCGAAGTACTTTGGTTTTTTGATGCCTGAAATATCAAAAGGCCGATCACGGACAATATGGCAGCGACTAGCACCACGCCAGCGAGTGCCCGCCACTTCCGGGGAAGACTACGCTGCTTTGATCGAGGTACGGAAGTCGCCACTGATGTCGTGGCTTGAACCGTGTCGGCGCTTGATTCAGACGCCTGGAACTCTGCACTGAATTCACTGCAGCGATCGTAACGACCTTCGGGGCTCTTAGCCAAAGCGGTTGCTAAGACATGGCTTACTGCTGCGAGTTCGGGACGCGAACTCCCGACTAATGGGGGTGGCGCGTTCAGGTGGCGTGCGATGACTACTGCGGGATTTGTATCTGGGAATAGCCGCGAACCCGTCAACAAGTGATATGCGGTCGCCGCAAGTGCGTACTGGTCGGCACGACCGTCCAGGTGTTCTCCCATCAATTGTTCGGGTGCTGCGTAGGCGACGGTGCCCACCGTCATATTGGTGGCCGTCAAACCACTGATTTCGCCCATTGTGCGGGCGATCCCAAAATCGGCCAACATGACCCGCTGTTCCCGTCCATCAGGTTCGCTAATCATGATGTTGGCAGGCTTGACGTCGCGGTGCAGTAGCCCCATGTCGTGCGCGTAGTCCAATGCACGACCTATCGCGCCGACAATCTTTCTGACCTCAGCTATTGGCATACCGGCGGCGTAGCGCTGTTGAAGCAGGTCGCCGGCATTGATGCCTGGGACATACTCCATCGTGATCCACAGTTGGCCCTCGTGTTCACCACGATCGCGTACACCGACGATGTTGGGGTGCCACAAGCCGGCCGCCAGATCAGCTTCACGACTGAACCGCTCCCGGTATTCGGGATCCGACGAGATATCGGCTGGTAGGACTTTGAGCGCGTCATGGCGTGGCAGACGAGGATGCTCTACTAGGTAAACTTCGCCCATTCCACCGGAACCGAGTAGCCGCACGACCGCATACCCAGCGAAGGTTGATCCGGGAGCCAACGGCACGGGCACATATTACTGAGTGCTTGCGCTGTTGCCGGACTCCATTACCTAACTCCGTCGATCCAACGCGCTATCCGCCCTCGTCCCCAGTACCTTCAGCACCGTATGCCTGTCGATCTGGCCCAGTGTCAGCACCTGTTCCGGCCGAGTGATTCTCCTGAGGTCTTCAGCAGTAGGGTCGGGAACGTCACCGACAAGGGCGCGCGCCTCGCCGGCTCGACATTCTCGTAGACCCACGGGCCCTCCTGGTGGACGAAGTCCTCGGTGATGAACCAGTTGGCGATGAACACCCGCAGCTTCGGCACCAACGTCCAAACCTTCTCCCGGTCGATCACCGCTCGCGCGCCAGGGCGCGTCAACCCCAGCCACTCCAGCTCACCGCCGGCCGTCATCACCTTCCAGATCTCCCAGCCATCCTTCGCCATACCGGGTACCGTAGCGCCTGCGTCGGGCACGGCCTGGTTGTCACCGGCCGCCGTCTAAGGGAGCGGTCTGCAGTACAGCCCGCGTGCACCCACCGGACTCAAACCCGGCGCCGCTCCCGTTCGGCTGCCAGCTCGTCACGGACCACGTCGTAGGCCATCGACGGGCTGTAGCCCCGGCGGGCCAGCATGGCCACCAGCCGCCGGGTAACGCGGGTGTCGTCCTCACCGAGGGTCTCGCGACGAAGTTTGCCAACCACCAGCTGTTCGGCCCGGGCGCGTTCGGCGCTGGCGTCGATATCGGCCAGCGCCCCGGCGATGACGTCTTCGGCGATGCCCTTGGTGCGCAGTTCGGCAGCCAGCACCTTTTTGCCCTTGCCCGCGTGTTCGCGCCGGGAGCGCACCCACTGCTCGGCGAAATCAGCGTCATCGATCAGGCCGGCTTTGGCCAGCCGATCGAGCACCCGGGCGCTGACGTCGTCGGGGTAGCCCCGTTTGGTCAGCTGCCCGGCGAGCTCGGCGCGGGTACGAGCCCGAGCGGTGAGCAGGCGAAGGCACAGTGACTTCGCCTGCTCCTCGCGCTTGGGTTCGGCAGGCTCGGACGACTCAGAAGTCGACGGGAGCGGGCAGGACGTCATCAACCAAACCATCGGTCAGCACGGCACCGATGCCGAGCTTCTCTTTGATCTTCTTCTCGATCTCGTTGGCCACGTCGACGTTCTCCAGCAGGTAGTTACGGGCGTTCTCCTTGCCTTGTCCGAGCTGCTCACCGTCGTAGGTGAACCAGGAGCCGGACTTGCGGATGAAGCCCTGGTCCACGCCCATGTCGATCAGCGATCCCTCGCGGCTGATGCCGCGGCCATACAGGATGTCGAACTCAGCCTGCTTGAACGGCGGACTGACCTTGTTCTTGACCACCTTGACCCGGGTGCGGTTGCCGACCGCGTCCGTACCGTCTTTGAGCGTCTCAATCCGCCGGACGTCCAGCCGAACTGAGGAATAAAACTTCAAAGCCTTTCCGCCGGTGGTTGTTTCGGGCGAATTATGCACCATCACGCCGTCGACGAAGTAGTTGTGGTTGCCTTCCACCTCGATGTCGAAGCGGTGCATCGACCGAGTCGGCGGCTTGACGTGGACATCAAGTACCCGGGCCGGCACCAAGTGCTGGGCGGGTTCGGCGAACTGAGGCGTCACGGCGCCGTGGCCACGGAACCGCGGCAACAGCTTGTACTCCATCGACGGTGCCATGTAGGGCGCCACCAATTCCTGGAACTTGGCCGTTGCGGCTGTGGAGAACACCAACACCGCCTTGCCGGCCGTGCCGGACAGTCGCAGACGCACATCCAGCCCGTGGGTGTCCCGCAGGTAATCGCACAACCGGGTCCGGGTGCCTTCCGACATCGCCTCCACGCAGATCTCGAGGCGCCCGCTACCGCCGGCGGTCCGTTCCTGCAATCCCTTGGAGCGCAGCGTGAACGAGCCGTCATCCATGTACCAGATGGCCAATGCCAACGGGGTGAGTGCTTTGAGGTAGTCCTCGGAGAAGAACTTCTTACCGTCTCCGAGGTACACCGCGCGCTGCAGTTCGCCCAGTTCGGGAAGCGGAGTGAAATCGACGAAGTGCGACCCCGCAGCGTTCTCCCGTTTCGAGTGACCGATGTTGCCCATCAGCGCGGTCTTCCACTGCAGGTACTCCACCTGGTTGGCGCCGTGCCCCAACCGGAACCGGACGCCGTTGCGGTCACACCGATTGGGCGAGAGGTTTCCGTCACCCATCAGTGAACCGAGGACGACCTGGAATTGCTGGTCGCTGAGCAGGTGCGGTTCAGCAGCCAGTACTCGGTCGCCGGCGATCAGTTCACCGGCCTCGGTCCAGCCGCCCGGGGTCCGAATCAGGTGGTTGGGCGTCGCGGCGAACTGCGATTTGCCGTTACCGCCGGACTTCTCGACGGTGAACTGCAGGAACTTCTCGGCGGGCCCGTTGTCGAACCAGTTCACGATCTTGCGCGGCACCAACTGGTCTGCGATGGGGTCGTAAGACAACACCTCGACGTCCATCTTGTTGTTGACGATCTTGCCGATCTTCTCGGTACTGCCGTCGGCAAGCGTCACGCGGGTGGAATAGTTCATGCACCCGAACATCACACCGATTTTTTCCCGCAGCTGGTTGATGAAGATCGCGGTGGTGCCCGAATTGTTCAGCGCGCCAGTCATCTTCCGCAGCGCCTGGCTCATCAGCCGGGCCTGCAGGCCGACGTGACTGTCCCCCATCTCGCCCTCGATCTCGGCGCGCGGCACCAGGGCGGCCACCGAGTCGATGACCAGGATGTCCAGTGCGCCCGAGCGGATCAGCGTGTCGGCGATCTCCAGCGCCTGCTCACCGGTGTCGGGCTGAGACACCAGCAGTGAATCGGTGTCCACACCGAGCTTCTTGGCGTACTCGGGGTCCAGCGCGTGCTCGGCGTCGATGAACGCCGCGATCCCGCCGGCCGCCTGAGCGTTGGCCACCGCGTGCAGCGCCACCGTGGTCTTACCGGAGGACTCCGGCCCGTAGATCTCGACGACCCGACCGCGGGGCAGACCGCCGATACCCAGCGCCACGTCCAGGGCGATCGACCCGGTCGGGATGACCGAGATCGGCTGACGCACTTCGTCGCCGAGGCGCATCACCGAGCCTTTGCCGAAATTCTTGTCGATCTGGGCCATCGCCAGTTCGAGTGCCTTCTCGCGGTCAGGTGCTTGCGCCATGATGTCTCTCCTGTGGTTCGTGTTCGGTTGACCGGTTCTCGGTCGGTTGGCCGTGACGCTAGCGATAGGGTCCGACAACCCGGCGAACTTCATCCACAGTAGGCGAACGGGTGTTCGAATCAAGTCCGACACGCGGCGTGTCGGCGTGTCGAATTTTCGGCCGCAGACAGGCCCGCTTACGCCACCCGCATCACATGCGCCGAAGCCCCGATGGCGGTGTTCTCGGTGCCCATCATGGTGGCCATGAACTGCTCCTGCTCGCGTCGGCCGCGCAAAGCCGCCCGGTCCAGCCCACCGGGCAGGATCAGCGCCGCAAGACTGCGAGCCAGGTTGACCGGCAGACGCAATACCGGATACCACGGCAGCACATAGGCCGGCAGCCCCAGTTCCCGCATCGCCCGCGGCCCCAGGAAGCCGCTGGTCACCGACAGGTGTTGCGCCCGGGCGATACGACGCCGCACGCCGCTCATACCGCGGTAGTGCCACTGCAGCGGATCGTCGGCCATCGGGACCGCCAGCTGCCTGGTGGATTCATCGGGCGCCGACAATGCGCCGAGGGTGTGGTAGAGCACCCGGATGGCGTCGCGGAAGCTACGGGGCAGCCACTCGTCGTGCACCCCCATCAGCCAGCCGACGTAGCGGGTCAGGTGCGCGATGGCATCGAGCTCGGCAGGGGGCAGCACGAGTCCCATCCCCAGCCCGCCCGCCGGCGGGGCGATCAGCGCACCCACCAGGGTGGCGGCCATGTCGGTCTGGTTGACCGGCAGTCCCCACTCCTCGCTGCACCAGTCCGGCAGCGCCGCCACGTGCCGCCGGACGTACTCGTGGATCAATCGCACCCGGATGGTGGCCTGGTAACCGACGCCGAGGGGCTCCAGGCCGCCCTCGGAGCTGACGTCCATCGCCCACTGCAGCGTCTCGGCGAACCGCTTGTTCGAGCCCTTCTCCAGCACACCGGTGCGCAGCAGGGTCTTGTTGAACGAGGAGAACTGGTAGCCGCCCAGCAACGAGACGTCGCGGGCGATGTAGGTCCCGTCAGCGCCGCCGCGGCGCAATGCCCGTTGCCCACGGCGCACCAGCGTGAGGTCGACCCAGTCCGGGATCGGCTCGAACTCCTCGAAGAACTCCCGCAACGGCTCCGGGGCATCCGGCACGGCGGCCAGGCCGTGGGTCAGGATCGTCTCGAAGATCGGCCGCGCCTCCTTGACGCCGGACATCCACTCGACCAGCCGCTGCATTGGTTCGTCGCCGACGTTGAGTCCCGCACCGATCTCGTCCCAGCGCTGCGGGGTCGGTTCGGCGATTCGGAGCAGACCGGCAAACACCCGAATGCCGAACGGGACCGCACCCGGGGCATCCGGGTGACGGGCGGGAACCGGCGAGTTCATCGGATAAGCCTCCTGCGCACACTTTGGATAACAGCTGTGTTCCAAATCTAAGCCGCAGGTAGGGTGATGTCAATGAAACGCCCGGGAGTGGTGCGCGACTACGGCGGCATCAGCGCGGTCGACCGCCGTGCCGAACGCCGGGGCAAGCTGCTGGCCGCGGGCCGCCGAATCTGGGGTGAATCCGGCCTGAGCGAGGTCACCGTCCGCGGCGTCTGTACCGCCGCGGGGCTGATCCCGCGCTACTTCTACGAACAATTCAGTAACCGGGACGCGTTGCTGTTCGCCGTCTCCGACGACGTCCGCGACCAGTTGCTCGAAGCGATGGTCACCGCCGGCGTCGGTGATCCCGGCACGCTCACCGACAAGCTGCGCTCGGCGCTGACGGCCTTTCTCGACCTCATCGCCGCGGACCCCTACATTCACCGCATCGCCACCAGCGATTTGTCCGCCGTCCCCGGACTCAACGAGCACCGCGCCCACATCCTGGACCTGATCACCGACTCGATCGTCGAGCACGCGCCCGGCGTCCTCGACGGCGAACCTCCGCCGCCGGCGGAGTTACGCCGCGGCGCCTTGTTCATCGTCGGCGGCGTCAACCAGATCATCGAAGCCTGGCTGGCCGACCCCGTCGAGTCCCCCGCCGAACTGGCTGCCGTGTGCTCGGACCTGTCTGTGGCCCTGGTCCGCAGCATCGTGGCCCCGCACGACCACTCTCACCACTGATCGCGCGGCACGTCGAAGTCCGCGCACAGCGCCCACCACACGTCGCGGGGCTCCACCCCGTCCTCGATCGCCTGCGCGGCGGTCCGGCCACCTACCGCGGCCAGCACGTGGTCGGTCAGCACCGTGGCGCCGTAGGCCGCACCGAAACGCAGCGTTACCCGCTCGTGAAATTCGGTCAGGCGCACGCGTCCCAACCTACTCAGCGCGCGCAAGTACCTCGTGACACACCTGCACCGGGTCGGCCACCTCGGCGGCCCCGTCGGCGGCCCGTCGTGCGGCGTCGCGGTAACCAGGTGAGGCCAGCACGGCGCGCACCGCCTCGGTCAGCGCGGCCGGGGTCAGTGGCCGGATCAGCCGGCCGCTGCCCTGGCGCACGATGCGGTTGGCGATCTCCCATTGGTCGCCCCCGCCCGGCACCACCACCAGCGGCAGGCCGGCCAACAGCGACTTGGCCACCATGCCGTGCCCGCCGCCACAGATCACCAGATCGGCGCGGGACAGCAGTTCGTCCTGGCGTCCCAGACCGGCGACGGCCCACGGCGGCAGGGGCAACTCGGGGCCGTTCAGCCGCGACACCGCGATCCGGGCGTCCACCGGCAGCGCGTCGCCGGGCACCAGATGCTGCACCGCCAGCTCGGCCAGCCCGGCAGCCCCGGTCGCCGCCGTGGACGGCGCCACCACCACCAGCGGGCCAGAGCCCGGCGGCACCGTGAGCAGCTCTTCGGTCGGCTCGAAGTGCAGCGGCCCGACGACGACTGCCTCGGCGGGCCAGTCCGGCCGCGGCACCTCGAGGGCCGGCAGCGTGGCGATCAGGCGCCGCACCGGCCCGGGGTCGCGCTCCGGCAGGCCGATACCCGCCCGGGCCTCGGCGCGCTGCCGCAGACCGGTTCGCACCGATCGTGCGGTCAGCGACCGCATCACCGCGTCGCGCAGCCGGCCCCGCGCCCCGCGGCCGGGGGCCAGCCCGCTGCCGATCGGCGGCAACCCCTTGGACGGCAGGTAGAGCGGATGCGGGCTGAGTTCCACCCACGGGATGCCGAGCAGTTCGGCGGCCATTCCGCCGCAGGCGGTGATCACGTCGGAGACCACCAGGTCCGGTGCCAGCGCCCGCAGCTGCTCGCGGTTCTGCTGCGCCATGCGGGCCGCCCGCCGGTGCAGCTTCTCCCCGTCGTCGGTGTCGTCGTCGGCGACGGTGGCATCGAGGCCGAGCAGCTCGGCGGCGTCCACCCCGGCGGCGCGCGCGGTGTCGAGCCACTGCACCCCGGTCAGCAGCGTCGGCGCGTCCCCAGCCGCGACGAAGCGCCGGCACAACGCGATCGCCGGGAACGCGTGGCCGGGGTCGGGCCCGGCGACTACCACGATGCGCATCGGCCTACCGTGCCACAGCCCGGCGGGCCTAGGCTGGCAGGCATGACCGAACCGAGTGTCCAGCAGACCGCGACGGCCGACAACGTCCGCACGGTGGAGACGTTCCTCGATGCCCTCGCCGACGATGATCTCGACACCGCGGCGGCGGCACTCGCCGAGGACGTGGTGTATCAGAACGTCGGGTTGCCGACCATCTACGGCCGCAGCGCCACCATCGGGGTGTTCCGCCGGATGGCGGGCCGGGCGGCCTTCGATGTGAAAATCCACCGCGTCGCCGCTGAGGGCGCGGCGGTGCTCACCGAGCGCACCGATGCGCTGACCTTCGGTCCGCTTCGGCTGCAATTCTGGGTGTGCGGGGTGTTCGAGGTCCACAACGGGCGTATCACGTTGTGGCGCGACTACTTTGACTTCTTCGATATGTTCAAGGCGACGCTGCGGGCGGTGGCGGCGACCGTCTTTCCCGCGCTACGCCCGAGCTGGTAGGCCGTATTGACCACCCGCCGACGACCCAGCGCGATCCAATATCTCCGGTACTGCTACGGCCGCCCGCTGCCGCCGGAGATGCGGGACTGGGTCCGCAACGACCTGGCCGGCCCCGGCGCCACCACCCGGATGATCATGCGCGCCGTCGTGCCGACGACGCTGATCCTGATCCCGTTTTGGCTGTTGCCGACCGACTTCCTGACGCACGTGAGCATGACGTTTCCGATCTGGTTCATGGCGATCCTGTTCTCGCATGCGCTCAACAAGGTGTGGCGCAAGCACATGCTGCGGATGCACGGGCTCGACCCGGAACTCGCCGACGCACGCAAGCGCGAGCGCGACGCCCACATCCACCGGTCCTACGCCGAACGCTACGGCGCGCGGCCCGAATCAGTCGATCAGCGAAGCGACGACATCTAGATCCGGGGCAGCTCGGCGAGTTCGTCGAACGCCTGCGCCCAACCCAGCATGCGGTCGGTCGCGGTGGTCAGCTCCTCGCGGTAACGCTGCTGGGACATCGGCGAATTCATCGGATCGCCGGACGGCGTGGATGAGCTGTCGTTCGCCGAGGCGACCAGCTGCGCTGCGGCGGTCACCATTTCGTTGTACTGACGAACGCCGGCACTCAACTGAGCGGTGAACGCGTTGATCGTCGGCACCAGGTATTCCCGCGACTGCGCGCTGTGTTGCACGGCGCGCTCCATCGACACCACCTGGGCGGCGGTGGCCGCCATCGTCGACGCGGCCCCGTTGACGGCGGCGGTCAGTTCGGTGATCTCACCGGCGGGCAGCAGCCGGCCGCGCTCCAGTACGCCCAGCAGCGACACCATGCCGCGCTCGGAGGCGCCCAGCGCATACATCGCCGGTCGCGCCGCCGACCCGGGCGGCGGCAGGCGCCGCGCGGTGACGGTGCGCGCCGCGGGCAGCGGCACCGAGCGCAGCCAGCGGTACCGCAGCAACAGCAGCGTTGCCGGGGCGGCCGCGCCCGCGGCGACCAGCCCGGTGATCAGCAGCACCCACCACGGGGTGGCCCAGGACGCCAGGACAGCCGTCACAGCCAACCAGAACCCGCAGGCGGCAGCGAAGAGCACTCCCAAACGCAGCGACCACCGACGCTTGCGCAGCAATCTGGCCCGCGGATCGGCGATCGCACCCAGCTTGTCGGCCAGGATGTCGGCGGCTTCGCTGGCACGGTCGACGGCGCGCTGAAGTAAGGCGCCCCGGCTCCGGCCTTTAAGCCCTCCGACTCTCACGGCCATCGACTACCGGTCCAGCGGATTCTCGGGAGTGAGGTCGGCGCCCGACTGCGGAGCCGCCGGGGTGGGTGGGGCCGGTGCGGCGGCGGTGCCGCCGGCCGGTAGTGACTCACCGCGCATCGACGCGCGGATCTGCTCCAACCGGGAGTGGCCGGCCATCTGCACCCCGGCCTGTTCCACCTCGAGCATCCGGCCCTGCACCGACCCTCGCGCCAGTTCCGCTTCGCCGAGTGCGTTGGCGTAACGCCGCTCGATCTTGTCGCGCACCTCATCGAGACTGGGGGTGGTGCCGGGCGCGGCGATCTCACTCATCGACCGCAGCGACGCGCTGACCTGCTCCTGCATCTTGGCCTGTTCGAGCTGGCTGAGCAGCTTGGTGCGCTCGGCGATCTTCTGCTGCAACACCATCGCGTTCTGCTCGACGGCCTTCTTGGCCTGACCGGCAGCGGTCAGCGCTTGGTCATGCAGCGCCTTGAGGTCTTCCACGCTCTGTTCGGCGGTGACCAGCTGAGCCGCGAACGCCTCGGCGGCGTTGTTGTATTCGGTGGCCTTGGCGCTGTCTCCGGACGCGGTGGCCTGGTCGGCCAGCGTCAGCGCCTGACGCACGTTGACCTGAAGCTTCTCGATGTCGGCCAGCTGCCGGTTCAGCCGCATCTCCAGCTGCCGCTGGTTGCCGATCACCTGGGCGGCCTGCTGGGTGAGCGCCTGGTGCTGCCGCTGCGCCTCTTCGATCGCCTGCTGGATCTGCACCTTCGGATCGGCGTGCTCGTCGATCTTGGCGTTGAACAGCGCCATCACGTACTTCCACGCCTTGACGAACGGGTTGGCCATCAGTCAGCTCCGTCTGGTTGTTTGCGATGCGGTCTGCCGCCAACTTATCGGTTCGGTGGTACCCGGGTGAAGCTTCGACACGTCACGCAGAGGCCATCGCCCGGATCGGGGGGATGACCACCTTGGTACCGGCATCGATGCGGCTGACCCCGACGTTCCGCTCGGCCCGCTCGGCCCGCGCCATCCGGTTGCCGGCATCGAAGAGCACGGCCGACAACGGGATCCGCAACGCCGCGCAGATCGCGTTGAGCAGCTCGCTGGACGCCTCCTTGCGGCCGCGCTCGACCTCGGAGAGGTACCCCAGGCTGACCCGCGCCGAATCCGACACCTCGCGCAGTGTGCGCCCCTGCGCCATCCGGGCCTGGCGCAACACCTCGCCGACCGATTCCCGCAGCAAAGCCGTCATCGTGTACTCCTCAATCAGGTCAACCCTGCAAAACCGACAGTCACCAAGGTCAACGCCCGCGACGCCCCTGCGGGTTCCCGGATCGCCGGTTTGATTCGGCGGTCCCGGCTTCGTCTCCGCTCAGCTGCGGTCGGTTTCGCCGAGATCGGCGAGCGCCGACCTGAGGTAGTCCACGCCGGTGACCACCGTCAGCACCACGGCGGCGGCCATCACCACCCAGGCCGTCACCAGCCAGGGACCGGTCAGCGGCAGAACGAGCAGCCCGATCCCGACCGCCTGCACCAGCGTCTTGAGTTTCCCGCCGCGACTGGCCGGGATCACGCCGCGATGCAGCACCGCGAACCGCAGCACGGTGATCCCGATCTCGCGGACCAGCACCAGCACCGTCACCCACCACCACAGGTCGCCGAGCATCGACAGGCCGATCAACGCCGCACCGATCAATGCCTTGTCGGCGATCGGATCGGCCAAGGTGCCGAAGTCGGTGACCATCCCGTAGTTGCGGGCCAGGGCACCGTCGAGCCGGTCGGTGACAATGGCCACCACGAAGATCACGAAGGCTGCGATGCGGGTCTTGGCGTCATGGCCGTCTTCGGCGAACAGCGCCAGCAGAAAGACGGGGACCAACAGCATTCGCATGACGGTCAACGCGTTGGCGAGATTGATCACGGGGACACGCGTCACCGCCGGACCGGTTTGAGGTTGCCCCGACACGGCAGACAGAATATCCGTTACTCAGCCAGAAGTGAGAAACCGATACTGTGCAGCTGTGCACCACGCGGGTGATCTACCGGTCCAGCGGCCCCTGATCCGGCGTGCGCGGGCATCCGACGTCCCGGCGATCAAGAAGCTGGTGGATATCTACGCCGGCAAAATCCTGCTGGAGAAGAACCTGGTGACGCTGTACGAGGCGGTCCAGGAGTTCTGGGTGGCCGAGGACGCCGAGCAGGGCGTGGTGGGCTGCGGTGCTTTGCACGTGTTGTGGTCGGACCTCGGTGAAGTGCGCACCATCGCGGTGGATCCGGCCCAGACCGGTCGCGGTATCGGGTACGCGCTCGTCGACCGCCTTCTGCAGGTCGCCCGCGAGCTGCAGTTGCAGCGAGTGTTCGTGCTGACCTTCGAGACGGCGTTCTTCGCGCGCCACGGCTTCACCGAGATCGACGGCACCCCGGTCACCGCCGAGGTGTTCGAGGAGATGCAACGCTCCTACGACGTCGGTGTGGCCGAATTCCTCGACCTGAGCTACGTCAAGCCGAACACTTTGGGCAACACCCGGATGCTGCGGGTCCTTTAATCCACGCTCACACCGGCGGCCCGGCGCGGCGCGCCGATCAGGAAGCTGAACTGCCCGTCGGATTCCATCCGGCCCTCGCGGACGACGACGAGGTCGGCAATCCCCTGTTTGCGGGCCTGCTCGCGGACCTGCGCCTCGGTGATCATCTCTTTGCGCATGTTCTCGTGCAGCAGCACACCGTCATGAATCACCAGCAGCGGCCCCGGACGCAGTACCCGGGCCACCCCGGGCCAGCGATGACCCATCCAGTTCAGCAGGTACGACCAGCCGATGATCACCCCGACCAGCAGGATGCCGTCGCTGACCGACCGGTAACCGCCGGCCATCCCGTTCTGCGCCGCATCGGCGATCAGCACCACAACGATCAGATCGGTGATGCCGTTGGTGCCCGCCTCACGTTTCAACACCACCCGCAGCAACGCGTAAATCGCTATGTAGATAACGGTTCCGCGGACGATGATCTCCGAAGGCGGTGTGTCGAAAGCGAAAAGCCGTGCCCAGTCCACGTGGCGAGATTACGCCCCTGCCGGTTGCGGAAAAGCTCTGGTGTCTGGTCCGTGTCCGGTCCGTGTCCGGGGCGTGTCTGGCGAGGCCGGCGCCGCGAACCAGGGACTTCCGGCCCTGCCGCCGGCATCGCGCACACGAGATAGTGGTACTGACAGTTGCACACACCCGGAGGCAGCCATGACCGAGCACCTAAGGCCGCTGGACACGAGTTTGCTGCACGTGGAAGACGCCGACCGGCACACGCATCTGGGCATGGGCGCGCTGGCGGTTCTGGACGGGCCGATCCCCGATCACGAGTCGCTGATATCGACACTGGGCGAGCGGATCTCGGCCTGCCCCCGGTTCGCCCAGCGCTTGCGGCGCCGGGTCTTCGACCTGGGCGCGCCCGAGTGGGTGCACGACGGCAACTTCAGCCTGGCCCGCCATGTCTGCCGCGTCGCGGTTCCGAGCCCCGGCAGCGACGACGAGTTGTTCGCCGTCGTGGCCGAATTGATGTCCTGGCGGCTGGACCGGGACCGGCCGCTGTGGGAGATCTGGGCGATCGAGGGCCTGTCCGGCGGCCGCTGGGCGCTGCTGGTCAAAGTTCACCCGTGCGTCGCCGACGCGGTCGCCACCGTCCACATCCTGGCCGGACTGTCCGATGAGGGGGTGGCGCACGGCAGCCGGCCCGGCGCAGCGAATTCCGCCGAGAGCGCCGGACCGCGCACCGGATGGCACGGCGCGCTGTCGACCGCGGCCTCGATCGCCGTCGACGCGATGATGGGCGTCGCGCAGGCCGAGCAAATGCTGCGCGGCGCTGCGGAAGTGGCGACCGGGCTGCTGCGGCCGGTCGGCCCGCTCAACGGCCCGCTGACGAGCCGGCGGCGCTACACCGCGGCTCGGGTCCGCGCCGCCGAGGTAGACCAGATCTGCCGCACCTTCGATGTGACCGTCGACGAGGTGGCACTGGCGGCGATCACCGAGAGTTACCGCAACATCTTGATCCGCCGCGGCCGGCGCCCGCAGCCCGGTTCGCTGCGGACCCTGGTGCCGACTCGGCAGGCGGTGCTGCTGCCCCGGCTGCCGGTCGACGAGGACAACCCGGTGGTCCGGTTACGGCTAGTGCATGCCCGGCTGGCCGAGGCCACCGTCGCCGCCGAGCGCAGCAACTTGATGCGAGCGGCGGCGCGCGCGGTCCCGGCCCCGATGACCGCGTGGGCGACCAACCTGGTGTCCCGGTTGCCGCAACGCAGCGTGGTGGCGCTGGCGGCCCCGGTCGCCGGCCCGGAGCTGCCGCTGCAGATCATGGGACGCACCGTGTCCGCGGTCTTTCCGATCCCGCCGATTGCGCTGCAGTTGCGCACCGGCGCGGCGATTCTGCGGTACGCCGATGAGCTGTTCTTCGGCATCCTGGCCGACTACGACGCCGTCGCCGACGCCGACGAACTCGCGCGCGGCATCGAAGCCGCGGTGAGGCGCCTACTGGTTCGCAGCAAGCGGCCCAGGCGGTCGGGCCGGGACCGGCACGGGTTGGCGCTGGTGGTCAACGTCTAATCGTCGGCGTCATCGGCGTCGTCGTCTAATTCGCCGCCGCCGCGGATGGCCATCAGGGTCGCGGCCAGCTCGTCGGGTTTGACCAGCACCTGGCGGGCCTTGGAGCCCTCGGACGGGCCGACAATGCTGCGGGTCTCCATCAGGTCCATCAGCCGGCCCGCCTTGGCGAAGCCGACCCGCAGCTTGCGCTGCAGCATCGAGGTGGAGCCGAACTGGCTGGACACCACCAGCTCGACGGCCTGCAGGAAGACGTCCATGTCGTCGCCGATGTCGGGGTCGACGTCGGTGCGCTCCCCCGTCGACTTGGCGGTGGTGACGCCCTCGGTGTACTCCGGCTCGGCCTGGTCCTTGGCCGCGGTGACGACGGCGTGGATCTCCTCGTCGGTGATGAACGCGCCCTGCAGCCGGACCGGCTTGTTGGCGCCCATCGGCAAAAACAGTCCGTCGCCCATTCCGATCAGCTTCTCCGCGCCGGCCTGGTCGAGGATGACCCGCGAGTCGGTCAGCGACGAGGTGGCGAACGCCAGCCGGGACGGCACGTTGGTCTTGATCAGGCCGGTGACGACGTCCACCGACGGCCGCTGGGTGGCCAGCACCAGGTGAATGCCGGCGGCGCGGGCCTTCTGCGTGATCCGCACGATGGCGTCCTCGACGTCGCGTGGCGCGGTCATCATCAGGTCGGCGAGCTCGTCGACGATCGCGAGGATGTAGGGGTAGGGCCGGTAGACCCGTTCGCTGCCCAGCGGAGTAGTGATCTCCCCGGAGCGCACCTTCTCGTTGAAGACGTCGATGTGGCGCACCCGGGATGCCTGCATGTCCTGGTAGCGCTGCTCCATCTCCTCGACCAGCCAGGCCAGCGCGGCCGCCGCCTTCTTCGGCGAGGTGATGATCGGGGTGATCAGGTGCGGAATGCCTTCATACGGCGTGAGTTCCACCATCTTCGGGTCGATCAGGATCATCCTGACCTCTTCGGGGGTGGCCCGCGCCAACAGCGACACCAGCATCGAGTTGACGAAGCTGGACTTGCCCGAGCCGGTGGAGCCGGCCACCAGTAGGTGCGGCATCTTGGCCAGGTTGGCGCTGATGAAATCGCCCTCGATGTCCTTGCCCAGGCCGATCACCAGCGGGTGGTGGTCGCGGCGGGTGGACGGCGCGGTCAGCACGTCGGCCAGCCGCACCATCTCCCGGTCGGTATTGGGCACCTCGATGCCGACCGCGGACTTACCCGGGATCGGTGCGAGCATCCGCACGCTTTCGGTGGCCACCGCGTAGGCGATGTTGCGCTGCAGGGCGGTGATCTTCTCGACCTTGACCCCGGGCCCCAGCTCCACCTCGTAGCGGGTGACGGTGGGGCCGCGGGTGCAGCCGGTGACCGCGGCGTCGACCTTGAACTGCTCGAGCACCGACGTGATCGCGTCGGTCATCGCCTCGTTGGCGGCGGTGCGGGTCTTCGGCGGATCGCCGGCGATCAACAGGCTCAGCGGCGGCAGCGTGTAGGGCCCCTCCACCACCCGGTCCAGCACGACGGTGGTGTCGGTCGGTTTGGCCGTCTTGGGCTTGGGCTTACGGCGGGCGGGCTTGGGTACATCGGCGGGCGCTACGTCCGTTTCGGAGAGCGGGTAGTTGTCCAGCGGGGTGCGCGACTGCCAGTCCGGGGCGTCGTCGGCGAGCGCCCCATCGTCATCCTCGGCGACGGCGGCGTCGTCGTTATCGTAGCCGTCGTCATAATCATCTTCGTCGTAGTAGTCGTCGTCGGAATACCCGCGCGCGGTGAACAGATCGCGCAACGCCTCGGGCGCCTCGCGCAGGGTGGTGCCGGTCAACAACAGCACCCCGAACAGCACGGCGATGCACAGCAGCGGCGCGGCGATGAAGGCGGTCAGCCCGTCGGCCAGCGGCCCGCCGATGGCGAATCCGACGAAACCGGCGCCGTGCAGCCGGCCTTCCGGGGTCGGCGGGGAGCCGGACCACAGATGCCACAGGCCCAGGATCGGCAGGGCCACCATCGCCGAACCGAGGATCAGCCGGGGCCGGTTCTCCGGGTCGGGTTCGGTGCGCATCAACAGCACGGCGCCGACGCCGGCGAGCACCGGAAGCAACACCACCGCCCCGCCGACCACGACGCGCAGCCCGGTGTCGATCCAGGCCCCGACCGGCCGTGCGGCGTCCAGCCAGCAACTGGCGGCGGTCACCACGGCCAGGCCCAACAGGGCCAGGGCAATGCCGTCCCGGCGATGGCCCGGGTCGATGTCGTGGGCGCGGCCGACGGATCGCGCAGTGCCGCCGGCCGCCTTGGCGACCATCAGCCAGCCCGCCCGGGCGGCCCGGCCGCAGGCCAGCCCGGCCCCGGCCAGTCCCGAGCGTTGCCGACGCGGTGCCGGTTTGCGACGCGCGGCCGCAGCGCGGGCCGGCCGGGAGTTGGCCCGCGAACCAGCCTTTGACCTGCTAGTTCGCGTTCCCGATCGAGCTCCGGTCCCACTAGCCGTCTTACTAGCCATAGCCGCAAGCCTAACCGCAATACCCTCATTCGCACCATCTGCCACACTGGTCACGAGCGAGGCCGCGCGCCGCGGTCACCCGCGTGGCAGCAATCACACGGCGCCTGCGTACGGTGACAGGGCCACACATAAGCCTGTCTAAGGAGACCTTCATGCCGGTAATCGTCGTCGCCACCTTCCCCATGAAGCCGGAGTCGATGGACATCGCCCGGGAGATCTGCACGAAAGCAGCCGGGCCGGTGCACGAGGAGCCGGGTTGCCAGCTGTACTCGGTGCACGAGGGCGACGGCTCGTTCGTGTTCATCGAGCAGTGGGCGGACGCCGAGGCATTGCAGACGCACTCGGCCGCGCCGGCGGTCGCCGAGATGTTCGGCAACCTCAAGGAGCACCTGGCCGGGGCGCCCGACATCAAGATGCTGCAGCCGCTGCCGGCCGGCGACCCGGCCAAGGGCCAGCTCCGGGGCCAGTGATGGGAGCCCTGGACGGCAAAGTCGCGTTCATCACCGGCGCCGCCCGCGGCCAGGGCCGGGCCCACGCGCTGCGGTTGGCCGGCGAAGGCGCCGACATCATCGCGGTCGACCTGTGCCAACAGATCTCCAGCGTGCCGTATCCGCTGGCCACCGCCGACGATCTGGCGGAGACGGTCAAACTGGTCGAAGAGACCGGTGCGCGCATCGTGGCGAGGGAAGCCGACGTCCGGGATCGCGCCGCGCTGGGCACCGCCCTGCAGGCCGGCCTCGACGAACTCGGGCGGCTCGATTTCGTGATCGCCAACGCCGGAATTGCGCCGATGGCCGGCGAGGACGCCTGGCAGGACGTGATCGACGTCAATCTCACCGGTATCTACCACACCGTCGATGTGGCGATGAAGCCGATGATCGCCCACGGTGACGGCGGGTCGATCGTGCTGGTCAGCTCGGTGGCCGGGCTGGTCGGTCTGGCCGCTCCTGCGGCGGGATCCCTGGGTTACGCCGCCGCCAAGCACGGCATCGTCGGACTGATGCGGGTGTACGCCAACTTACTTGCGCCACACAGCATTCGGGTCAACTCCCTGCACCCCGCCGGTGTGCAGACCCCCATGATCGACAACGAGTTCACCCGGAAGTGGCTGGAGGGCATCGACACCCAGGGCGGACCGGACATGGGCAACGCGTTGCCGGTGCAGGTACTGCAGCCGGAGGACGTCGCCAACGCCGCATTCTGGCTGGTGTCCGATGCGGCCCGCTACATCACCGGCGTGACGCTGCCGGTGGACGCCGGCTACGTCAACAAGAGGTAGCTCAGATCTCGATGACGGTCGGCACGATCATCGGCTGCCGCCGGTAGACCTCCCCGACCCACTTGCCCACCGTGCGGCGCACCGCTTGGGCGATCCGGGCCGGGTCGGTAACCCGCTCGGCAGCAAGGGATTCCAACTCCGCCTCGACCTTGCGGGCCGCCGACTCCAACGCCTTGGGGTCTTCGGAGAAGCCTCGCGAATGCAGATGCGGCGGCGCCACGGCCTTGCCCGTGCCGCGGCGCACCACCACGGTGATCGCGACGAAACCCGACGACAGGATCAGCCGCTCCCCCAGCGTCGCGTCGCCGACGTCGCCGTCGACCAACCCGTCGACGAACACCTTGCCGACCGGGACCGCGCCGGCGATGCTCGCCTGCCCGCCGACCAGGTCGACGCTGACGCCGTTCTCGGCCAACAGGATCGACTCGCGCGGCACCCCGGTGCGCTCGGCCAGCGCGGCGTTGGCGCGCAGCATCCGCCAGGTGCCATGCACCGGCATCACGTTGCGGGGCCGTATCCCGTTGTAGAGGAACAGCAGTTCGCCGGCGTAGGCGTGCCCGGAGACGTGGACCCGCGCCGCGGCGTTGGTGATCACCCGGGCACCGATCTTGGCCAGCGCGTCCATCACGCCGTAGACCGCCTCTTCATTACCCGGAATCAGCGACGACGACAGCACCACCAGATCGCCTGCGGTCAGCGTGATGGACCGGTGCTCGCCCCGCGACATCCGCGACAGCGCCGACAGCGGCTCGCCCTGGGTCCCGGTGGTGACCAGCACCACCTTCTCCGGGGGCATCAACTCGGCAGCCCCAATATCGACCAGATCGGAGTCTTCCACCCGCAAAAAGCCCAGATCCTTGGCGATGCCCATGTTGCGGACCATCGACCGGCCGACGAACGACACCCGGCGGCCCAGCGCGACCGCGGCATCGACGATCTGTTGCACCCGGTCCACATTCGAGGCGAAGCACGCCACGATCACCCGGCCCTCGGCGCCGCGGATCAGCCGGTGCAGGGTGGGACCGACCTCGCTCTCGCTCGGCCCGACGCCGGGTATCTCGGCGTTGGTCGAGTCGCACAGGAACAGGTCCACGCCCTTGTCGCCCAGCCGCGACATACCGGGCAGGTCGGTGGGGCGCCCGTCCGGCGGCAGCTGGTCGAGCTTGATGTCGCCGGTGTGCAGCACCGTGCCGGCGCCGGTGTGCACCGCGATCGCCAGCGCATCCGGGATGGAGTGGTTCACCGCGAAGTATTCGCACTCGAATACCCCGTGGGTGCTGCGCTGCCCCTCGGCGACCTGGACGAACACCGGCTTGATGCGGTGTTCGCGGCACTTGGCGGCGACCAGCGCGCAGGTGAACTTCGATCCGACCACCGGGATGTCGGCCCGCAGTTTGAGCAGGAACGGAATTGCCCCGATGTGGTCCTCGTGGGCGTGCGTGAGCACCAGTGCCTCGACGTCGTCGAGCCGGTCGACGATGTGCCGGATGTCGGGCAGGATCAGGTCGACGCCGGGCTCGTCGTGGCCCGGGAACAGCACGCCGCAGTCGATGATCAGCAACCGGCCGAGGTGCTCGAACACGGTCATGTTGCGGCCGATTTCGCTGATGCCGCCGAGCGCCGTGACGCGCAGACCACCGGCGGTCAGCGGGCCCGGCGGCTTGAGGTCCTCATTCACCCGTGCTCACCCGAGGACCGACGCGGTGCGCATGTCGAGGGCCAGTTCGTCGATCTCGGCCGCGGTCGCGGGCACCATCGGCAGGCGGGGCTCGCCGGCGTCGAAGCCCTGCAGCCGCAGACCGGCCTTGACGAAGGTCACCCCGCCGGTGCGGGCCATCGCGTTGGACAGCGGCGCGATCGCGACGTTGATCTTGCGGGCGGTCTCGACGTCGCCGGCGGCGTAGGCGGCCAGCATGTCGCGCAACTGGGCGGCCGCGAAGTGCGAGATCACGCTGACGAACCCGGTGGCGCCCATCGCCAGCCACGGCAGGTTCAGGGCGTCATCGCCGGAGTAGTAGGCCAGTCCGGTCTCGGCCATGATCTGCGCTCCGGCGTGCAGATCCCCCTTGGCGTCCTTGATCGCGACGATGTTCGGGTGCTCCGCCAGTTCGAAGATGGTGTCCGGGGCGATCGGCACCACCGAGCGGGCCGGGATGTCATACAGCATCACCGGCAGCGGGCTGGCGTCGGCGACGGCGGTGAAGTGGGCCAGCAGCCCGGATTGCGAGGGCCGCGAGTAGTACGGGGTGACCACCAGCAGGCCGTCGGCGCCCACCCCGGCGCAGGCCTCGGCCAGCCGGACACTGTGCTCGGTGTCATTGCTGCCGGCCCCGGCAATGATGCGGGCCCGGTCGCCGACCGCTTCGACCACGGCGCGCAGCAGGGTGAGCTTCTCGTAGTCGGCCGTGGTCGGCGACTCGCCGGTGGTCCCGGAAAGGACCAGGCCGTCGCAGCCGGCGTCGACGAGGCGGTTCGCCAGCCGTACAGCGGCGTCGGTGTCCACCGAACCGTCCGCACTGAACGGGGTCACCATGGCGGTCAGCACGGTGCCCAGCTGCGCCTTGGCATCGAATCCGCTGCTGCTCACGGCCCTAAGATTACCTGGCGCCGCGGAGGTGCTCAGACCTCGGTGGCGAGCGGACTGGTCGCGACTTCGGTGCCGTCGGCCAGGGCGCTGATCTGGAAGTCCCCGAATGCCGCCGGGGCCACACCGGTGAGCTGTCGCAGGCACTCCACGGCCAACCGGCGGATCTCGACGTCGGCGTGCTCGCTGGCGCGCATCGCAATGAAATGCCGCCACGCCCGATAGTTGCCGGTCACCACGATGCGGGTTTCGGTGGCGTTGGGCAGCACGGCGCGGGCGGCCTGCCGGGCCTGTTTGCGCCGCAATACAGCGTTGCTTTGACCAGCGAATTTGGCTTCCAGCCGATCCAGCAGCGCGGTGTAGGCGGCCCGGCTGGCGTCGGCGGCCTGCGCCAGGATCTGCTGCAGTTCCGGGTCGTCTTCCATGCCGGGGGGCACCACGATCCGCGCGTCCGGTTCGGGGACGTAGCGCTGCGACAGCTGGGAGAACGAGAGATGCCGGTGCCGGATCAGTTCGTGGGTGGCTGACCGGGAGATTCCGGTGATGTAGAAGCTCACGCCGGCGTGTTCGAGCACCGAGAAATGCCCGACGTCGATGATGTGGCGCAGGTAGGCGGCGTTGGTGGCGGTTCGCGGATTGGGCTTGGACCAGCTCTGGTAGCAGGCCCGGCCGGCGAACTCGACCAGCGCCGGCCCGCCGTCGGCGTCGGTGCTCCATGGCACGTCCGGCGGTGGGAGGAACTCGGTCCTGGCAATCAGTTGCACGCGCAGCGGCGCTGTGTCGGCCACGGCACTCACCTTAAGGCGTGCGGGCCCGGGGTCAGCCCTTCGGCACTTTCGCGGCGATTTTCCGGGCGATGACGACCGCGGAGTCCTTCGGGTCGGTGCTGCAGGTGTTGACGTCGACGATGACGTTGTTGGCCACGGCCAGCGCCCGCCCGCAGGCCTGCCACGCCGATTCGCCGGCGTTCTGCTGGGTCGCGACGGTGCTCAGCACGCCCTCGGCGTTCGAGATTCGCCCGGCGCTCCACTCCGAACCGCTCTGGGTGTGGGTGTACTCGTGGCATTGTGGCCACTGCTTGGCGGAGGCCTCGAAAAACGCCATGGCCTGCTTGGCGGTCGGGAACAGCACCACCGCCTGGTCGACAAAATGGGCGTTGTCTTCGCCGTCGCTGACACTCTGCTCACGCACCGCGCTGAAACCGCTGCCCGCGTACACCTGTTCCTGCGCGACTCCGTCGACGGCCAGGCACTCCCGCGGCTCCATCGTGGTGCTGTCGTCGGGCAGTACATCGTGCGGAGCGTGTGCCTTCATCTCGGTGACGCCCATGACCGGGCTGATCTCGTCGGGATTGAGCAACAGTGCCCGCAGGCCTTCTTCGGCCACCGGTGCGACGGTGACGGTCGTGGTGGTCGTGGTCGGCGCGCTGGCGGCGGGCTTGGCCGCACCTCCGCTACTGCCGCAGCCGGCGACCAGAATGCAACCGACAACACCGAAAACCAATGACACCGAACCCCGCACGCGATCACATCCCGTGTTTCCGACCATTGGGATCCGCACGCCAGTTGAGGGCGTCACCGATCAGTTAACGGCCAGGTTAGCGAAATCCGGTGCCGGGGCGCACTACCCGAGGCGAGGCGATCCGGCGGCGCGCAAGTTTACGTCGTAAGTCCGGCGGGTATTCGGGCGTATCGGCGGCCACCGGGCCGCCTGCTGGGTGGACGGCCAGCACTGCGACAGCGTCCGCTCAGGCTTTACCGAGAGGAGAGGCGCACCACATGAGTGACAAGGACAGTGGACCCGAAGCCGGCATCAAGGGCGTCGTCGAAGACGTCAAGGGCAAGGTGAAAGAGGCTGCCGGGACGGTGACCGGTGACGACTCGCTCAAGCGGGAAGGCCAAGCGCAGCAGGACAAGGCCGAGGCTCAACGTGAGGTCGCGACCAAAGAGGCCGAGGCCGAGAAGGCTCGGGCCAAGGCCGAAGCCGAAGAGGCGCGCCAGCGTGCCGAGCAGTAATCCCACCGGCGATGCGGCGCCGGCGAGTTTCGACTCGCCGGCGTCGCAGCAAAGGCGCCGGAACTGCGTTCCCCAGGAGGCCCTGTGTTGATGCGTAGGATCGCTCGTCCGCTGCTCGCGGCAGCGTTTGTCGGTCAAGGTGTGGAGGCGTTGCGCCGGCCGCAGCAAGCCGGCCAGACGGCCCGCCCGGCGTTCGACGGACTCAAGCAGTTACCGGACGAGGTAGCCGCCAAGGTGCCCTCCGACGTCGAAACTTTCGCCAGAGTCAACGCACTGGTGCAGATCGGTGGTGGCCTTCTACTGGCCAGCGGCAGGATGCCGCGGATTGCGGCGGCGGCGCTGGCATGCACGGTCATTCCGGGCAGCGCAGGCGGCCACATGTTCTGGGCGGAGCCCGACCCGCAGCGCAGGGCCCAACAGCGCCAAGCATTACTGACCGACGTCAGCCTGATCGGCGGGTTGATGATCGCGGCCTCGGACACCGAAGGAAAACCCTCGCTGGGCTGGCGGGCCCGGCGTGCCGCCCGGCACGCCTACGAACGGGCGGCCACGGCGCTACCCACCACCTCCGGTGATGCGGTGCTTGAAACGGTCGGCGAAAGGGTCAGCGCCGGCTTGCAGTCCGGCGCCGAACACGGCCGCGAACTCGCCGAGCGGGTCGGCGAGAAGGCCGGACCGTTACTGGAGGCGGCCGGCGAGCGGGGCTCGCAGCTCGCCGAAGTCGCCGCCGACCGCGGCACCGAATGGGTGCACGCGGCCCGCGAAAACGCCACCACGCTGGCCGAAACCGCCCGCCGGCGCCTGCACCGCTGAGCCGGTGCTGCGGTCTACCGCCGTGGTCGGGTTCGGCGTAGCTCGGCGACCAGATCGCCGCGCTCGCCCACGCTGATATCGTTCAGCCCCAGCCAGGAGGCCATCGACTCCAGCTCTGCGCGCAGCGCGATCGCCACCCGCTCCCGGTCCCGGCCGTCTTCGGCGAACGCCGCAACGACGTGCAGGGCGTCGCGGGTCCGGTCGGCTTTGAGGTCCACCCGGGCGACCAGTTCCCCGTCCAGCAAGAACGGCCACACGTAGTAGCCGAATCGGCGCTTGTGCGCCGGGGTGTAGATCTCCAGTCGATAATGAAAGCCGAACAGTCGCTGCACCCGGGGCCGGAAGAAGATCAGCGGGTCAAACGGGCACAGCAGCGCGCTACCCCGATCGGTCCGCGGAATCGTCTGCCCGGCACGAAGATAGGCCGGCGCATCCCAACCGGTCACCGCCACCGGCTCCAGCTCACCGGTAGCCACCAGCGTCGCGATCGCCGGTTTGGCCTGGGCGGCTGAGAGCCGGAAGTAGTCGCGCAGATCGGCCTCGGTGCCCACGCCCAGTGCTGTTGCCGCCCGCAGCACCAGCTCCCGCACCGCCTCGTCGTCGTCGACCTGGCGGGCGAGCACATCGGGCGGGAGCACGTTCTGCGCCAGGTCGTAGTGGCGGGCGAACCCGATCCGGGTGGCGGTGGTCAGCACGCCGGCGGCGAACAGCGCCTCGGCCACCCACTTGGTGTCGCTGCGATTCCACCAGGTTCCTTTGCTGCCTTTGGGCCTGGCGGCCAGGTGGTCCTCGAGCCGCCCGGCGGTGCTCGGGCCCAGCTCGGCGATGGCGGCGACGATATCGTCGGCCAGCTCCGGGTTGGGCGCTACGTTGCCCCACCGGCCGTGGGTGTATTGCGCCATCCGCCAGCGCATCAGAGGCCAGTCGTCGACGGCCATCAGCGCCGCCTCGTGCGCCCAGTATTCGACCAGCAGCCGCGGGGACCGCGCGCTGTGGCTCCACGCGGCCCGATCCAGCACGCCGCGGTCATAGGGACCCAGCCGGCTGAACACCGGGGCGTAGTGCGCACGCACCGCGACCGACACCGAGTCCAGTTGCAGCACCTGGATGCGGGAGATCAGTCGCTTCAGGTGCGCCCGGGTGACAGCGTCTTGCGGCTTCAACGCCGCGAATCCCTGTGCGGCGACGGCGATCCGGCGCGCCTGCAAAGCCGTGAGCCCAGCGCGGGACACCGCCATCAGCGACGGTAGCTGTGGTACCGGTAGCGCAAGCCGCTGTCGCTGCTGAGCCACGGCCCCGAGGTGCCCCGCCAGGATTCGTCGAGAACCGGCGCGACGGCGTCCGCGTCCTGGCGGGGTAGCTCGATCTCGACCTCGGTCACCTCGCAGCGGGTGGCCAGCGGCAGCGTCAGCGCGTAGATCTGTGCGCCGCCGATCACCCAGGTCTCGGCATCGGCCAGGGCAGCGTCGATCGTGCCGACCACCTCGGCGCCGTCGGCGCGGTAGTCCGGGTCGCGGGTCACCACCACGTTGGTGCGTCCCGGCAGGGGCCGCACCGAGGCCGGTAGGGATTCCCAGGTCAGCCTGCCCATCACCACCCGATGCCCCAGCGTGAGTTCCTTAAAGCGCGCTTGGTCCTCGGGCAACCGCCAGGGGATGCCGCCGGCACGGCCGATGACTCCGGACACCGACTGCGCCCAGATCAACGCGAGCGCGCTCATACCGCCACGGGTGCTTTGATCGCCGGATGCGGATCGTAGTCGACGATCCCGATGTCGTCGAAGGTGTAGTCGAAGATCGAATCCCGATGCGCCAACACCAGTTTCGGATAGGCGCGGGCTTCTCGGGACAGCTGCTGGCGCACCTGCTCGACGTGGTTGTCGTAGATGTGGCAGTCCCCGCCGGTCCAGACGAACTCCCCGACGTCCAGCCCGGCCTGGGCGGCCATCATGTGGGTGAGCAGCGCATAGCTGGCGATGTTGAACGGCACCCCGAGGAACAGGTCGGCGCTGCGCTGATACAGCTGGCAGGACAGCCGCCCGTCGGCGACGTAGAACTGGAACAGGGCGTGGCACGGTGCCAGCGCCATCTTGTCCAGTTCGCTGACGTTCCACGCCGAGACGATGATGCGGCGCGAATTCGGATCGGTGCGCAACAACTCGACCGCGCGCGCGATCTGGTCGATGTGCTCCCCGCTCGGGGCCGGCCAGGAGCGCCACTGCACCCCGTACACCGGCCCGAGATCGCCGGTCACCGAAGCCCATTCGTCCCAGATGGTGACGCCGTGTTCGTTCAGCCAGGCGATGTTGGAGTCGCCGCGCAGAAACCACAGCAGCTCGTAGACCACCGAGCGCACGTGCACCTTCTTGGTGGTGATCAGCGGGAAGCCCGCCGACAGGTCGTAGCGCAGCTGGTGGCCGAACAGGCTGCGGGTGCCGGTGCCGGTGCGATCGGCCTTCGGGGTCCCACGCTCGAGCACCAGGGCCAGGAGATCCTCATAGGGTGTGGCGATCGACACGCCGCCCAGCCTAGCGCCGCGGCGACGTAGTACAACGGAAGCCATGCCCACAACAACCGACCTCATCACCACACCCGACGGGCGCTGCCCGGTGCAGCTGTTCACCCCGGAGGGCCCCGGCCCCTGGCCCGGCGTGGTGATGTATCCCGACGCCGGCGGGGTGCGGCAGACCTTCGCCGAGATGGCCGCCGAGCTGGCCGGTTCCGGCTACGCCGTGTTGCTGCCGGATATGTACTACCGGCACGGCGAGTGGGCGCCGTTCGACATGGCCACGGCGTTCAGCGACGCCAAGGAGCGGGGCCGGCTCATGTCGATGCTGGGCAGCGTCACCTTCGACCGGATGGCGACCGATGCGGCGGCGTTCTTCGACTATCTGGCCGGCCGGCCCGAAGTGCGCGGTGAGAAGTTCGGGGTCTGCGGCTACTGCATGGGTGGGCGCACCTCGGTGGTGGTGGCCGGGCGCCTTCCCGATCGGGTGGCAGCGGCGGCGTCGTTCCACGGCGGCGGCCTGGTCACCGACACCCCGGACAGCCCGCACCTGGCGGCCGATCGGATGCGCGCCACCATCTATGTGGCCGGCGCCGAGAACGACGCCTCGTTCACCAAGGCCCACGCCGCGACGCTGGCCGACGCGCTGGCCGCCGCCGGTGTGGAGCACACCGTCGAGTTCTATCCCGCCGCGCACGGCTTCGCCGTCCCCGACAATGCGCCCTATGACGCCGACGCCGCGGCCCGGCACTGGGCGGCAATGCGGCAGGTGTTCGGCAACGCGCTGGGCGGCTCTAGGCCCGGCGCCTAATTGCCCACTAGGCATTATTGCCTATTAGGCAATATTTCTGTACCGTGGCGCCATGTCCGGGTTGCGAGAGCGCAAGAAGGCCGATACCCGCCGCGCGCTATCCGACGCCGCATTGCAACTGACCTTCGAACGCGGTTTGGACAACGTCACCCGAGAAGACATCGCTGACCTCGCGGGGGTGTCGCTGCGGACCTTCAGCAATTACTTCTCCACCAAGTATGAGGCGCTGGCCTACCGGCAGACCGAACGTCTGCGACGTAGCATCGCCCTGCTGCGTGAGCGTCCCGGGGACGAGGCGCTATGGACGTCGATCACCGAGGCGGTGCTCGGGCCCATCGAAGACGACTTCGCCGCCGCGGAAGCCGATGAGAACAGCACGCCGACCCGCGCTGAGCTTGCCGAAGTTCGCAAGGTCCTGATGAACAGCGATATTCGTGGCGCGTTCCCCCGCGCCCTGTTTGACGAGTTCGTCGCGGTGATCGCCGAACGCACCGGTACTGATCCGCACCGCGACTCCTTTCCGCGTCTGGCCGCCGCAGTCCTGCACGCAGTCGTCGAGGCCACCATGGACACCTACGCCACGCTGGATCCGCCGGTCGCCTACCCGCGGTTGCTGCGCTCCGCGTTCGCCGACGTCGCCGCCGGGCTTCCCCCGCCGGTCGGGCGAAAGGTCTGAGCATGGCCGCAGACGCCCCCGTCGTCATCGCGGGCGCCGGCCCCAACGGGCTGATGCTGGCGTGCGAACTGGCGCTGGCCGGTGTCCGGCCAGTGGTGCTCGACGGGTTGCCCGGACCCAGCTCTGAGCCGAAGGCCAACGGCCTTGTCGGGCAAGTGGTTCGGACGCTCGATCTGCGGGGGCTCTACAACAGGTTCAGTGGCGTGGCGGGACCCCCACAGCCGGTTCCGGCGTGGATGTTCTCCGGGATGGCACTGGATCTGTCGCTCAGCTTCAGCGACGCGCGGGCCAATCCGATGTACGTGCTGCCGGTGGCCCAGCCGCAGTTGGTGCGGCTGCTTGTCGAGCGGGCCGCCGAGCTCGGCGTGGCCGTGCGCTGGGGCCACCGGCTCACCGGTCTGGACGCGCGGGACGACACGGTGCTGGCCACGGTCACCTCCGCGCACGGCGACTACGAGGTGGCTACCGATTATCTGGTGGGCGCCGATGGCGGCCGCAGCATAGTGCGCAAGACAGCCGGGATCGCGTTTCCGGGTACGACGGCACCGACCGTCGCCCGGCTGGCGCACGTGCAGATTCCGGAAAGCCTGCGCGCCGCCGACCGCAGCCTGGCGATACCCGGTGTCGGCCGGATAGCTCATGGCCACAACCGGTTCGACCGCGGCATGGTGCTGTTCGGTGAATTCGAGCCCGGCCGGGCACTGTTGGCCACGCTGGAGTTCGGCCCGACGACCGACAGCGGCCCGATGACGATCACCGAACTGCGAGAAAGCCTGCAGCGCATCCTCGACGTCGATATCGCGGTGGGCGAACCGTTGGGTCCGGGCCCGCATGCGCTCCGCCGAATCGACGGGCAGAACAGCCGGCAAGCCGAGCGCTACCGCGCCGGACGGGTGTTGCTGCTCGGCGACGCGGCTCATGTCCACAGCGCGATGGGCGGGCCGGGGCTGAATCTGGGGTTGCAGGACACCGTCAACCTCGGCTGGAAGTTGGCTGCCCAGATCAACGGCTGGGCACCCGAGGGACTGCTGGACACCTATGAGTCGGAACGCCAGCCGCTGGGACAGCGGGTGATGATGCACTCCATGGCCCAGACCGCGCTGATCTCGCCCGGGCCCCAGGTCGGCGCGCTGCGCGAGCTCTTCGGTGAGCTGATCGCCATCCCACAGGTGTCGGCGCACATCGCCGAACTGCTCGCCGGCACCGATATCCGCTACCACGTCGGCGACGACCACCGACTGTCCGGGTGGCAGGTGCCGGACCTTACGTTCGACGACGGCCGCCGGGTCGCCGCGCTGTTGCACCGTGGGCGCGCGGTGCTGCTCGACCTGGCCGACGGCACCGCGGCAACCGTGGCACGCCCGTGGGCCGGCCGAGTCGACGCCATCCGCGCTGCGCTGCCGGAGCCGCCCGCAGCGGCCCTCCTGATCCGGCCCGACGGCTACATTGCTTGGGCGACAGATGCTTTCGATGCTGGGCAGCAGCCAGTACTGGAGGCCGCGTTGGCGAGGTGGTTCGGCGCGCCACGCCGCTGACATCAGTACCGGATCAGCCGGGATGCAGGGCGTCCCCGACGTGGTCGGCGATATTGACACCATCCAGCGCGGTGTCGCGCGTCTCGCGCATCACCAGCAGCGCAGCGAAGGACAGCGCGGCCGCGGCCGACAGATACCCGCCGACCCAACGCACGCCATGTTCGGTGGCCAGCCAGGTGGCGATGAACGGCGCCACCGCCGCCCCCAGAATGCTCGCCGCGTTGTAGGAGACACCGGAGCCGGTATAGCGGACGTTGGTCGGGAACAACTCCGGCAGCACCGCACTCATCGGGCCGAATGCCAACCCCATCAAGGTCATCCCGATGATCAGGAACGTCAGTATCGCCCCCGCGGATCGGTGCGGAGCCAAAAAAGCACCGAAAGTGGTTCCGTACAGCATGATTCCCGCGGTGAAGACCAGCAGCACCGGGCGGCGGCCGAAGCGGTCGGCCAGCACCCCCGACAGCGGCAGCACGCCCACGAAGAAGAGCACCGCGATCAGTTGCAGTCCCAGGAAGTCGGCGTAGCTGTAGCCCAGCCCGGTGCCCTCGGGCGGGCGCCGGCCGGTGCCGTAGCTCAGCGTCCAGGTGGTCACGGTGTAGAACAGCGTGTAGGTCGCCACCATCACCAGCGTGCCGATGATCAGCTGGCGCCAGCTGCCGCGAATCACCTCGGCGATCGGCGCAACGACCCGCTGGCCGGTTTCGATGGCTTGCGCGAAAACCGGGGTCTCGGTAAGCCGTACCCGGACATACAGCCCGACGACCACCATCACGGCGCTCAGCAGGAACGGAATCCGCCACCCCCAGGTGAGGAACTGCTCCGGCCATCGCAGCAGAAAGAGGAAGATCGCGGTCGCGAGCAGAAAGCCCAACGGTGCACCCAGTTGCGGCCAGATTCCCGCCGAGGCCCGTCGGCCCGGTTTGGCGGTCTCGGTGGCCAGCAACGCCGCACCGCTCCATTCCCCACCGAGGGCCAGCCCCTGGCAGAACCGCAGGGCGGCCAGCAACACCGGTGCCACCAGGCCGATGTGGTGATAGGTCGGCAGCAGCCCGATCAGGAAGGTGGCCACGCCCATGACCAGCAGGGAGGCGACCAGCGTGGTCTTGCGGCCGCGCCGATCGCCGAAGTGGCCGAACAGGACCGACCCCACCGGCCGGGCCACGAATGCCAGTCCGAACGTCGCCAGCGACGCCAGCAGTGCCGCGCGGGCGTTTCCCGACGGGAAGAACAGGTGCGGGAAGACGGTGACGGCCGCGGCGGCATAGACGTAGAAGTCGTAGAACTCAATGGTGGTGCCGACCAGCGACGCCACCGCGATCCGGCGGCGCGGCACCCCGTCGACGAGGTCGGACTCCGCTTTCAGATGCCCGCTTGCTCGGCCACCTCGCGGGCCTTGTCCACAAGCGCATCGATCCACGCGGTGATCGGGGTACCCGCAGCGGCTTTGTTCTCCGGGTTGTCCAGCACCCGACGGACGATCCCCTCGGCGATGATCGCGACCTTCCACAGTCCCAGAGCATGCCAGTACTGCAGGGTCGCCGCGTCGCGCCCGGTCTGCTCCAAGTACACCCGGGCCAGCTCGGCGCGGTCCGGGAAGCCGTCCAGCGTGCTGATGACGAACTCCCCGGCGATGTGCTCCTCGCCGGGCTGCGGCCAGTACGCCAGCAGGCTGCCCATGTCGGCCAGCGGTTCGCCGAGGGTGGACAGCTCCCAGTCCAGCACGGCGACGACCTTCCCGCTCTGCGGTGAGGTGATCACGTTACGCAGGTGAAAGTCGCCGTGCACCAAGGTCAGTTCCTGCTGCGGCGGGGCCGCCGCGACCAGCCGCCGGGTCAGGTCGTCGAGTGCCGGCAGCTCCCGCGTCTTGGATTTCTCCCACTGACCGGACCAGCGCTTGAGCTGACGCTGGGCGTACGGCTTGTGGCTGGCCAGATCAGCGAGGCCGACGGCGTCGATCTCCACGGCGTGAATCTTGGCCAGGGTCTTGGGCATTGACAGCCCGATCTCCCGGCGCCGCTGCGGTGTCAGCGACTCGGCCACCGACATCCGGTCGGCCACCACGCCGTCGACGAACTCCATCAACAGCAGCGGCGTATCTTCCGGATCGCGCATCAGCCCGTACACCCGCGGGGTGGGCACGTCGGTGTCCTCCAGGGCGGACAGGATCCGCGCCTCCCGGGCGACGTCGTGGGCCGAGGCCAGCAGTTTGCCCAGCGGCGGGCGGCGCAGCACCCAGCGGTGATCGGCGGCGTCGGAAACCAGGTAGGTCAGATTCGACTGCCCGATCCCGATCCGCTCGAATTTCAGCGGGCGGGTGACCGGAATGCCCAGTTGCGCGATCCAGCGCGCCACCATCGCCGGGTCGACACCGACAACCTCAGCCACCGGAGCCCGCCCGGTACCCGGTTGCGTCACCGAGGATCTGGCCGCCGTCCATCACCAGCGTCTGCCCGGTGATCCAGCTCGCGGCGTCGGACACCAAGAACGCGACCGTGTCGGCCACATCGACGGGCTCGCCGATCCGGCCCAGCGGTATCGCCGTGGACAGTGCCTGCTCATGCTCCTTCCAGAGCACCTCTGCCAGCCTGGTGCGCACCACTCCGGGGCAGATCGCGTTGACCCGCACCTTCGGTGAGAGTTCCAGTGCCAATTGCTTGGTGACGTGGATCAGCGCGGCCTTGGTGGCGTTGTACATGCCCATCAGCGGGGCGAAGCTCAGCCCGCCGATGGAGGCGGTGTTGACCACAGCGCCGCCGTGCTCCCCCATCCACGCCTTGACCGCGCACGACGTCCACAGCAGCGGACCCCATAGGTTGATGTCGAAGATCTTGGCGAACCGGGCGTGGTCCTGGTCGAGCAATGGACCGAACGCGGGATTGGTGCCGGCGTTGTTGACCAGGATGTCGATGCTGCCGAACCGCTCCAGGGTGAGATCGATGCAGCGCTGCGCGGCATCGTCTTGGGCGACGTGCGCGGCCACCCCGAGCGCGTTGCCGTCGACCTGGGCCGCCGCCGCGTCGGCGCTGTCCTGATCGCGTGAGGTCAGCACCACGTTGGCGCCCGCCTCGGCCAGGCGCTGGCCGATCGCCAGACCGATGCCGCGGGACCCGCCGGTGATGATCGCGGTGCGTCCCCGCAGGTCCGGTGTGGTCATCGTGCCTCCTTGTACTTGGCCAGTTCCTGGCGGGCAATGGCGCGCTTGTGCACCTCGTCGGGGCCGTCGGCGAGCCGCAGGGTCCGCAGGTGCGCCCAGAAGGCTGCCAGCGGGAAGTCGTCGGTGACGCCGCCGGCACCGTGTACCTGGATGGCCCGGTCGACGATCTTCAGCGCGATTTCGGGTGCGGCGACCTTGATCGCCGCGATCTCGACCTGCGCCGCCTTGTTGCCGACGGTGTCCATCAGGTAGGCGGCCTTGAGGGTGAGCAGGCGAATCATCTCGATGTCGATGCGCGCCTCGGCGATCCAGTCGCGGATGTTGGCGTTGTCGGAGATCGGCTTGCCGAAGGTGACCCGGGACTGGGCGCGCTTGCACAGCAGCTCCAGTGCCCGCTCGGCCATGCCGATGGCCCGCATGCAGTGGTGGATGCGGCCCGGCCCGAGCCGGGCCTGGGCGATCGCGAACCCCTCGCCTTCGCCCTTGAGCACGTCTTTGGCCGGCACCCGAACATCACGGAAGTCGATCTCGGCGTGGCCCTCCCGGTCCTGGTAGCCGAAGACCGGCAGACCCCGCATGATGGTGACGCCCGGGGCGTCGATGGGCACCACCATCATCGACTGCTGCCGATGGGTCGCGGTGTCGGGGTCGGTCTTGCCCATCACGATCATGACTTTGCAATGGGCGTGCAATGCGTTGGAGGCGAACCACTTACGGCCATTGAGGATATACTCATCGCCCTCTTTGGCCATCGACATCTGCACGTTGGTGGCGTCCGAGCTGGCCACCTGCGGTTCGGTCATCACGAACGCCGACCGGATGGTGCCCTCCAGCAACGGCTTGAGGTACTTCTCCTTGTGCTCGTCACTGCCGAAGAGGGTGAACACCTCCATGTTGCCGGTGTCGGGAGCGCTGCAGTTGCAGGCTTCCGGCGCCAGATGCGGACTGCGGCCCATGATCTCGGCCAGCGGAGCGTATTCGAGGTTGGTCAGCCCCGGCCCCCATTCCGGATGGGGATGAAACAGATTCCACAGACCGCGTTCGCGCGCCTGCGCCTTCAGCTCCTCCAGGATGGGTGGCTGAAAGTGCGGGTCGCCGGCCTCGGCCATCTGCGTCTCGTAGACCGACTCGGCCGGATACACCGCGGAGTTCATGAACTCCAGCAGATCGGACCGGTATTTGGCTGCGCGCTCCGAGACATCGAACAGGGACATGCCGACTCCTCACCTAGGACACTTACGTATTGAGCAGGCCGCTCTGGTAGCGGCGCATGCCGCGCAGCCAGCGGTCGTAATCGGTTCCCTTGAACCGGTACATCTCCAGCACCGCCGGATGCGGCAGGATCAGGAAGCGCTCATCGTCGAGGGCGGCGAGCACCTCGTCGGCGACGGCGGCCGGTTCGAGAACCTCGCCGGCCGCGGTGACCGCGCGGGTGGCCAGATCGCCCAGCGCCTCGCCGGATTGCTCACCGGCGTAGAGCAGCTTGGTGTTGACGCCCATCGGGCACAGGCAGCTGACCCGCACCCCCTGGTCGCCGTAGGTGATGTTGAGCCATTCGGCGAATCCGACGGCCGCATGCTTGGTGACGGCGTAGGCGGCCGCGCCCAGCTGGGTGAGCAGACCGGCCGCCGATGCGGTGGACACGAAGTACCCCTCACCGCGCTGCACCCAACCGGGAACCAACAACTGCGCGGCGCGGATGTGGGCGCGCAGATTGACGTCGATGGCCTGGTCCCAGTCGGCTTCGCCGGCATCCAGACCAGGCGCGCCGGTGATGCCGGCGTTGGCGAAGTACATATCGACCGGCCCGTAGTGGCCCTCGGCCGTGGCGATCAGCTCCCGGATCACGTCGGTGTCGGCGACGTCGCCGCCGCAACCCACCGCCGCGCCCGGCTGCTCGGTGTTGATCGCCTCTGCCACCGCGGTCGCGGCATCGGCATCCAGGTCGGCCACCACCACCCGCGCCCCGGCCTTGGCGAGCGCCGCCGCCAGCGCGCCGCCGATGCCGCCGCCGCCGCCGGTGACGATGGCGACCCGTTCCGCAACCTTCATGGGCAATCCTTGCTCTTGGGGTTCGCAGCGACAGTGACCCTAGTTGAATCCGGCCTCATACTCAATTGCTGTTCGAGCGGAACTGCAGGGCATTCGCCCACAGCCGGGTGACGGTGGTGACCAGCACCTCGAAGTCCGCACCGGCGCCCTCGGTGGCCTCCTCGAGCACGAAGACGCTGTACGCCAGCCGGCTGACCATCGCCGAGAGCGCCCGGGATGCCAGCAGCGGATCGACGTCGGCGGCGGCGAACCCGCGCTCTTGCAGGTCGGCGATTCCGGCGGCATTGCGCTGAATGAACGCATCGGCGCGCTGGGACCGGAAGGCGCGGAACTTCGGATCGATCTGAGCCACCTGCTCCAGCAGCCCCATCAGCCTCGCGTTGCGCCGATATGCCTCCAGATACGCCCGATTGCTCGCCTCGAGTACCGCGTAGGGATCATCGGCTCCGCTCACCCGGCCCATGCCCGGATGCATCATGTCCTGCTGCGCCTGCTCGAGGACGGCGGCGAAGATCTCTTCCTTGTTGGCGAAGTAGGTGTAAAACGACCCGGTGGCGCAGCCGGCCGCTTTGGTGATGTCGATCAATTTGGCGTCGAGATAGCCGTCCCGCTCGAAAACCTTGCGCGCCGCCGCGACCAGTGCCGCCCGCGTGCGCGCCCCGCGCACCGTCGCCGGCAGCTGGCGGGCCGGGGCGATCGGAACGGCGTCCATCGGAAGATCCTAACTGAATCCGACGTCAAGTTCGTCCATTGGGCCGGCGCAGTCGGCGAGGTCCGCCAGCATGGCGTCGGCCTCCGGTTCGGGTAGTGATTCCACTCCGCGCAGCTTGCGCTCGATGGCTCGGGTACGGACGCCGGCGGTGTCGATGGTGTTGCGGGCGGTGTCGAGTTGCTTGCGGGTCTTCTCCAGTACGGCCGCGAACTTGCCGAACTCGGTCTTGACGGCGCCGAGCACTTGCCACACCTCGCTGCTGCGCTGCTCGATCGCCAGCGTGCGAAAGCCCATCCGCAGGCTGTTGAGCAGGGCCGCCAGCGTCGTGGGCCCGGCCAGGGTGACGTTGTACTTGGCCTGAATCCGCTCGAACAGCCCCGGCTGGCGCAGCACTTCGGCGTAGAGGCTCTCGGTGGCCAGGAACAGGATCGCGAAGTCGGTGGTGTGCGGCGGCGCGAGGTATTTGTCGCAGATGTCTCCGGCTTCGGCCTCGATCCGCCGGACCAACGCCTGCCGCGCGGCCGCCTCCCCAGCGGCGTCGGCGTTCTCCTGCGCGTCGAGCAGGCGCTCGAAGTCCTCACGCGGGAACTTGGCGTCGATCGGCAACAGCACCTCGCCGGCACCGGTCCCACCGGGCAACCGGATCGCGAACTCCACCCGCGCAGTCGATCCCGGCGCCGTGGCCACGTTGGTGGCGTACTGCTCGGGTGTCAGCGTCTCGGCCAGCAGCGCGGCCAGTTGCGCCTCCCCGAAGATGCCACGGGTCTTGACGTTGGTCAGCACCCGCTTCAAATCGCCCACCCCGGTGGCCAGCGTCTGCATCTCACCGAGACCGCGCTGCACGGCTTCCAGGCGTTCCGAGATCTGCGTGAACGATTGAGCAAGCCGGGTTTCCAGGGTCGCCTGCAGCTTCTCGTCCACCGTCGCGCGCATCTTCTCCAGTTGCGCACTGTTGTCGGTCTGCAGGCTCTTGAGCTGCCGATCCAGGGTGGAGCCCAGCTTCTCCAGGGTGTCCTGCTGGGCCGCACCGAACCGGTGCAGCGTCGTCTGCCAATGGTGGAAGGCCTGGGCGAGTTCGGCCCGCCCGGCATGTTGCTCCTCGCGGAGCGTTCGCTCCACCCGCTCACTGTCGCCGCGCAGCGCGGAGAGTTGCTCGGGCGCGATCGCCCCGCCGGGACGCAGCAGCGCTACGACCTGCAGGATCACCGCCAGCAACGCGAGTGACGTCAGGAGGATCAACAGGGCCGTGTCCATGGCCGCACGGTAGCGCGGGGCACCGACATTCAGCCGTCGGACAGCCTCGCGATCCACGCCCGGGATTGCGCCGGGTCGATCACATCGTCGAGTTCGAAGGTCATCGCCGCGCTCAGTGCCCGCCCACGCCGGTAGGCCGCCTCCACCAGCTGGTCGAAGAGCTGTTGGCGCTGGTCGGGATCGGCGACGTGGGCAAGTTCCTTGCGGAACCCCAGCCGCACCGCCCCTTCCAGTCCCATCCCGCCGATCTCACCGGTCGGCCAGGCGACGGTGAACTGCGGGGCGTGAAACGACCCGCCCGCCATCGCCATCGCACCCAAGCCGTAGCCCTTGCGCAGCACGATCATTCCCATCGGCACCGTCAGCCGCGCTCCGGCGATGAACATCCGGCTGAACCGGCGCACGGTGGCCTCCCGTTCGGCATCCGGTCCGACCATGAATCCCGGTGTGTCGCACAACGTCACCACCGGCAACCGGAACGATTCGCAGAGCGCAAAGAAATCGGCGGTTTTGTCGGCGGCTTCCGCGTCGATCGCGCCGCCGAGGTGATGGCTGTTGTTGGCCACCAGCCCGTGGGCCACGCCGTGCACCCGCACCAGCGCCGTCACGACCCCGACCCCGTAATCCGGTCGCAGTTCCAGCACTGAATCGGCGTCGACGATCGCCTCGATCGCTCGGCGCACGTCGTAGGCGCGTAATCGGTTCTGCGGCACCACGTGCCGGGCCAGCCTCGGATCGGGTTCGGCCCAGTCGGTCACCGCCTCACCGAAGTAGGACAGGTAGCGTTTGGCCAGCGCCACCGCGTCCGGCTCATCGCGTGCCGCCAGCGCAACCACCCCGTTGCGGCGCTGCACCTCGATCGGCCCGATCTGCTCGGGCCGGTACACGCCCAGCCCACCGCCTTCGATCATCGCCGGGCCGCCCATGCCGATGTTGGCGTCCGGAGTCGCGATGATCACGTCGCACACCCCGGCCAACGCGGCGTTGCCGGCAAAACAGCGGCCGGAGACGACCGCCACCAGGGGCACCTGGCCGTTCAGCGCGGCCAGCGCGCGAAACGTCATGAGGTCCAGCCCGGCCATGCCCGCGACATCGGTGTCGCCGGGACGTCCGCCGCCGCCCTCGGCGAACAGCACCACCGGAAGTCCCCGGCGGGCAGCCACTTCGAAGAGCCGGTCGGTCTTGGCGTGGTTGCGCATGCCCTGGGTACCGGCCAGCACGGTGTAGTCGTACGAGGCCACCGCCACCGGCGCCGCGCCGATCGTCGCCAACCCGGCGACCAGTCCGTCGGCCGGCGTGTTGGTGATCAGGTCCTCCTCCGAGCGCCGGCTGCGCTGCGCCGCCACCGCCAGCGCCCCGTATTCGACGAAGCTGCCGGGATCGACCAGATCGGCGATGTTCTCCCGCGCGGTGCGACGGCCCTGCCGGTGCCGTTTCGCGACGGCCTCCGGGCGACCTTCGTCACGGGTGAGCCGGTGCCGCTCGATGACCTCATCGAGATCACCGCGTCGGGAATCCAGCTCTGGGCCGGCATCGGGGCCGTCAGTGTCGTGGTCACCTGCCGAAACGAACACCAGCAGCGGGTCTCCGGCGCCGACGACCTGCCCGACGGTGACCAGGGCGCGCACCGTCGCGCCGGGAGCAGCAAGCACGTGCTGCATCTTCATCGCCTCCAGCACGACGTCGGGCGCCACCTCGACAACGGTGCCGGCCATCGGCGCGTACAGCACCTGTTCGCCCGCGCCGAGAACCGTTGTGTGCGGCCGACGCTCGTCGGGTCTTGGCGCCAAGTCCGCCACCAGCGCGGGCAGTCGGCGGTCCAGCCAACCGGTCGTCACGACGCCGTCGCGCAGCGCCTCGTCGGCCAACACCGCGTCCAGCAACCCCACATTGGTACCGACGCCGACGATGGCCAACTCCGCCAGTGCGGTACGCGCCTTGCGCAACGCCGCTACGAACGAGTCGCCGGGCACGTGGGTGATCACCTTGGCCAGCAGCGAGTCATAGCGCGGGCCGATGGTCAGGCCCGGCCGGGCGTAGGTGTCGACCCGGATCCCGGGCCCGCTCGGCGGGGTGAACGCCGTCACGGTGCCGACGCAGGGTTGCACCGTGCCGTCGGCGGCGACCGTTTCGGCGTTGACCCGGCATTCGATCGCGATCCCGTGCGCGCCGGCCGGCAGCTCCAAGTCGTCGACTGTCGCTCCCCCGGCGATCCGGAATTGGACCGCCACCAGGTCCAGCCCCGTGACGGCCTCGGTGACCGGGTGCTCCACCTGAATGCGCGGGTTGACTTCGAGGAAGACGAAATCGTCTCCGGTGACCAGGAATTCCACCGTCGCCAGCCCCCGGTACCCGACTGTTGAGCACAGCCGCGCGGCTGCCCGGTGTAGCTCGGTACGCAATTCGGCGGAGATCCCCGGTGCGGGTGCGATCTCGATCAGCTTCTGATAGCGGCGCTGGATGCTGCAGTCGCGATCACCCACCGCCGATGCCCGCACGCCGTCGGCGACGATCTGCACCTCGATGTGGCGGGCACCCTCGATGAGTTCTTCGGCGAACACTGTCGGCGCGCCGAACCCGGCTCGCGCCTCGGCGGCGCACCACCGAAAGGCGTCCTCGATCTGGTCGGCAGCGCGGACGGTGCGTATCCCCCGGCCCCCGCCTCCGGCCAAGGCTTTCACCATGATTCCACCGGGATGGGCGCGGAATAACTCCCGGATCTGCTCGGTGCCGGCGGCCCCGTCGGTGGCCGCCGGCACCGGCAGGCCGGCGCCGATCGCGGCGCGGCGCGCCGCGGACTTGTCGCCGAAGGTCTCGAGCAGTTCCGGGGCGGGCCCGACGAAGGTGCGTCCCCCCGCCTCAATGGCTCGGGCGAATGCCGCATTCTCCGAAAGGAATCCGTAGCCGGGATGGATCAGCTCGGCGTCGGACTTCTCTGCGGCGGCCAGGATGGCGGCCTGGTCAAGGTAGGACGAGGGACCTGCGCCGGGCAGCGCGATCGCGTCATCTGCGGCGTGCACGTGTGGGCTGCCGGCGTCGTCCTCGGCGTAGACGGCCACCGTGCGATAGCCCGATTCGGTTGCGGTGCGAACGATCCGCAGCGCTATCTCGCCGCGGTTGGCGATCAGCACCGTCTTGGGCGCCGGGACCGGGGTCGTCACCGCAGCGGGTCACCCCACTGCACCTGCGCACGCAGCTGCCCCTTGAGCAGTTTGCCGCTGGCGGTGCGCGGCAGTTCCTCGGCCACCACCGTGATGTATTGCGGCACCTTGAAGTCCGCCAGTTGGCCGCGGCAATAGTCGAGCACCGCGGCCACATCGATATTGTCTCCGAGCAGGACGGCGCCGACCTTCTCGCCCATCACCTCGTCGGGCACCGCCAGCACGCAGGCGTCGGCGACGCCGGGCGCCGACAGCAGCGCGGCTTCCACCTCGACGCTCGAGACGTTCTCGCCGCCGCGGATGATGATGTCTTTGAGCCGGTCGATGATGTGCACCCGGCCGGCGTCGTCGACACGGACCACATCACCGGTGTGCAGCCATCCGTCGATGATGGCCGCTGCGGTGGCGTCGGGCCGCTTCCAGTACCCGCTCATCACATTCGCCCCGCGCACCACCAGCTCGCCGGTGGCCGGATCATCACCGATCGGAACGACACCGATATCTCCCGACGGCACCGCATAGCCGACCGAGTCCGCGTGGGCGACCGCGTCGGAGTCCGGTAGCACCGTCATCAGCGACGCCGTTTCGGTCATGCCGTATCCGTTGAACACCGTTGCCGCACCGAACGCCTCGCGCAGCGAGCGCACCAGGGCCGGCGCCGTCGGGGCGCCTCCGTAGCCGACCCAGCGAACCCCGGTCACGTCGACGCGGGCGAACTCCGGATGCCGCAGCAACAGTGCGTAGACCGCAGGCACGGTCACCATCGACGAAATCCGTTGCGACGGAAGGGCGGCGATCAACTCGGGAAGGCTCAGCGCCGGCATGATCACCGCCGCACCCCCGGCGTAGGCAGCGGCCAACAGCTGCGAGTTGCATCCGGTCACGTGAAACAGCGGCACCGAGATCAAGGTGCGCATCTCCTCGCCGAGCCGCCGGGTCTGGCCCATGGAGCGCATCATGTTCTCGGCGTTGGTCAAGAACGCCTCGTGGGTGGTGGGCACCCCCTTGGGCCGCCCGGTGGTACCCGAGGTGTAGAACAGCGCCGCGATGTCGGCCGGTTCGAGCCCGTCGACCACATAGGGTTGGCCGTCGGGCAGCGGGATGCCCGGCGCCAGATCCACCCGAACCCCGGCGTCGGCGAGCACGAAATCGACCTCCGGTGCGGCCGAGCGGGTGTTGACGGCCACCGGTATGCCACCGGCCATCACGGTCCCCCAGAACGCCAGCACCCAGTGCAGCCCAGCGGGATAGCGCACGCCGACCCGGTCGCCGCGCCCAAGGCCCTCAGCGCGCAGCCCGCCGGCCACCCGCGCCGCCTGCTGCCACAGCTGCCGATAGGTCAGCGACCCGACACCGAGCTCCGCCACGGCCTCACTGTCGGGCCGGCGCTCAGCCTGCTCGGCCAGCAGATCGATCAGGGTGGCCGGCAGCTGCTCATAATGTGGGACGCCGGTGCGGTCGCGGATCACCCCGGTCACCGGAAAAGGGTTGTGCTGCCGCGAAATCTCGACGACGTTCGTCATGAGCGGCCCGTCATCGCCGGCTCCGACGGCGGTGGGCCAGGCTGCGCAGCGTCCCGCGCAACGCGTAGACCGCGGTCGTGGCGCATGCGACGAGCAGCACCACGAACATGGGCAGCCAGTTGCCACGCTCATGGTTGATGTGCCACCAGACGTAGGTGAACAGCACAGAGCACAGGAACAGCACCGCGTCGCGCCAGTTGCCCTGATAGGACAGCGCCGCGGCGCGCAGGGCCCGGCCCCGATCGGACGCGGCGACCAGGTCGTCGACCCGCTCGTCGATGGTGCGTTGCAGCTCGGCGCGCCGCGTGGCCTGCTCCGCCGGGATCCGGTCGAGCAGGTCGAGATCCTGCTTGATCAGCCCCCGCAGATCCGGACCCTTGAGCTGCCCGGCCGCCGCGGTCAGCAGCGCTCCACCGAAGATCGGCGCCGCGCCCAGCGCCATGCTCAGCAGAGTGGGCATCGTCGTGTCGTTCCTTTCGCGCTCCTACCCGCGCAACCCTACGACGTCAGCTGAGCTTTACTGTGCCGTCGGGCTCGATTCGCCAGTTCGGGTTGTGTGCGATCTCCCAGATCAGACCGTTGGGGTCTTGGACATGCGCGTGGAACACGCCACCGAACTGGCCCGGTTGCGGCGCTTTGAGGACGGTGCCGCCCGCAGCGGCCATGGCCTCGGTCAGCGCGGTCACGTCCTGCGGGCTGCTGACGTTGTGCGCCAGGGTGACCCCGGAGACCCGGGGATGGTCGCCGGGCAGTGCCAGATCTTCGTTGAACTTGTCCGCGTCGAAAAAGCCCACCAGTTGCCCCGGCGCGCTCTGGTAGAAGATGATCTCCCCCTCGACGTCCAGCAGCGGTTTCCAGCCCAGGGCAGCGTAGAACCGTCGGGTGGCATCGAGGTCGGTTGCAGCGACGGTGACGAAATGCACCTGCTGATCCATGCCGCGAAGCGTAGACGGCGCCTCTCTATGTCAAGTGCCCGGTTGTAGTGTCGCTGCTGGTAGGTCCGGGAAGTGACTTGTCCGAAGCCCCCAAAAGACTTCAGCGCCTTACGGGCATGGTTGCGATGTCAACCCGTCGTGGCACACAACTCGTCCAGAATCCGACTCGTCTCGCGCTTGCTCGCCAGCATGTCCGGTGCGATCGTCTCCGTCACCGCCTGCGCTCGGCCAAGGTCAACCCGATCAATTGGGCCTAAGCGCGCATTTTTCAATGGGGCAACGAATCGCCCATTCGCGCGCATTTCTGGTGAGTCAACACGGTCAGTGGATTCATGTATACTCGAACACATGTTCGATAATGGGTTGCCGGGGCCGGAGGCGTTGGAGGATGCCGACGACAACCTGCTGGTGGCGGCCATCGCCGGGTGGTCCCGGGTGGAGGCTGCGGCCTCGGCGCGCCGGTTGGCGGCGATCGGTGAGCTGGTGGCGCGTCGCAC